>CANJIL010000043.1 GCA_947474455.1 Hyphomonadaceae bacterium
CCGTGACCGCGACGGAGCGGACCGCTGCGGTACGTGGGGCCTCCGCGCTCCGCTCCGTCGCTCAACCGCTCGGACACGGGCAAACACAGAAGGCAGAACTGGCCGCCTACTCAAACTAGCGCTGGTCCGAAGAAACCGAGCAGGTCAGTTGGAAGAAACCGCGCTTATGACCTTATCGTCGCTGAATAATCAGCGCGAACCGGCTTGCTTGTCGATTCGGATATAAAGGGAGATTTCGATGAAGCGTATTTTAGCATTCGCGGTGGCTGCACTCGCTCTGGGCGCCTGCGCCACTGACCCGGTCACGGGGCAAAGCATTTATGGCAGAACGGCAACCGGGGCCGGAATTGGCGCGATCGTGGGCGGCCTCGGCGGTTTGTTTGCCGGCGGAAATGATGGACGCAATGTTGCAGTTGGTGCCGCTGTAGGCGCGCTCGCTGGCGCGGGCGTTGGCCGCTACATGGATGGTCAGGAAGAAGACATGCGCCGTAAGGTCGCCGCGAGCGGCATCGGCCTGCAGCGTCAGGGCGACAATATCGTTCTCGTGATGCCGTCGGACGTCACCTTCTCGAAAGGCTCGGCGTCGCTGGATGCGTCCTTCATTCCGGTGCTCGACAAGGTTGCGGAGTCGCTGAACCTCTATCCGAAAACCACGATCGACATCGTCGGCCACGCCTCGACCGAAGGCGACGCGCAGATGAACCTCGACCTGTCGTATCGTCGCGCCGAAGCTGTGCGGATGTACCTTCAGGGCAAAGGCGTGCTTGCGCAACGCATGGCGAGCGGCGGCCTCGGCGAGAGCCAGCCGCTTGTCTCTCCTGACGACACTGAAGCAAAGCGCGCACAGAACCGGCGTGTGGTGGTCACCCTGCGCCCGGTTGTTCAGGGCTGATACCGCTTCAGTTAAACATGAAACGGGCGCCTTTCGAGGCGCCCGTTTTGTTGAACTTACTCGCCGCTTGCGAAGCGCTTGAACTGCTCGGAAATGACGCGGTCAACAACTGGCGCCAGCTTGTCCAGACCGGACAGCGGAGAGCCGCTCGCTTTGAAGTCGACCGTGATGGCAGTCCGTGCTGGCGACGACCCGTCGGACACGGTAAACGTCAGCGCGCCCACGACGCCCATCTCCTGCAGCGGCCCCAAGGCCGTGTCAAACCGTATCGCTTCCTTTGGTCTGACCATCACAACGCGGCCGTGTTCGACTTCCCCGCCGCTCCACAGTTCGCACCAGCACCCGCCGGCCTTTGCGTCGATGTTCATAGCGCCGGCATCGCCGGAATATGTGTGCGACGCATTCCACAATGCGGAAATGTTCAAGAGCTGTGGAAGGCAGCCGGAGGCGGCCTTGAGGAAGAAGACGCTGCGCAGCGGGTCACCACACCCTATTCCAAAATGGAATCAAGAACTCCCGCCGCCTCGTAACCAGCGCAGCAACGCACTCCATCGCTCATCCACGCGCACGAACGAAAACAGCCCGGTCTCTCGATCGGGCTGCTCGTAGTTCGGAACGAATGGCTGCGTTTAGCGGCCGATCGTGATCTGCACTTCCGCGCGACGGTTCAGAGGCTCGCGAGCGCCATCAGGACGCGGCTCAGCCGGATCCGATTCGCCGCGGGCTTCCGTGCGGATCGACGCTTCCGAAACGCCCGCTGCAATCAGGGCCTGCTTCACGACGTCCGCGCGGCGAGCCGAGAGACGATCGTTGTAGGCGGCCCCGCCCGATGAGTCGGTGTGGCCTTCGACGTTCGAGAGCGTGATGGAGCATCCGCCGGTCTTCGCCCGGTTGACCGCAGCAGTGATCGTATCGCGGTTCACCGTGGTGAGGTCAGAGCGATCCCACTCGAAGTAGACCACAAACGGCGCCGGCTGCGAGGCGCACGCCTGGGCAGCCTGAGTCTCCGCGGAAGGAGGCGGCGGCGGGGGCGGCGGGGGCGGGGGCGGGGGCGGCGGGGGCGGGGGCGGAGGAGGAGGCGGGGGAGGCGGCGGCGGTGGCGGCGGCGGGGGAGCAGCAAACTGCCAGCGGAACCCCACCATCAGGGCATGCTCGTCCCAACGGCCACTGTAGTCGCCGTCAACACCGACAAAAGAGACATCGTTCGCGTTGGTGACTGGCGGCGGGCTCCCTGAACCGGTGGCCGTGTAAGTATATCCGATATCGACCGTGAGCTGTTCCGAAACCTTGACGCCGATACCCGCCAGCGCATTCCACGCGAAGGTCGAGTCCGTGTCGTCAAAGCCATTGGCCTGCAGGCCGCTCGGTGTCGAGTACAGTGACGAGACATGGCTATCCACGCGAGCTCCGCCGGCGCCAACGCCGATGTAGGGCATCACGTTGCCGCCAAAATTGAAGTCTTTGATGAGGTTCGCCATGATCGTGGTGACGCGAGTCGAACCGGCGCCTTCCGGCCCGAGAGTCGCGGGCGGCTGCACGCCGAGGAACGTAGACGGAACCAGCATTTTGGCGTTGCGATAGTTGCCGACCAGTTCGGCGCGGAAGCCGCCGCCGAAGCCGTAACCCAAGCCCAGACCGAAAACCGGGCTGACTTTCGGTCTCAGATTCGCATCGATCTGGCCGCTGTTGCTGCCCTGTTCGGCGTCAACATCCTGAATACCATCAAAAGCAGCGCCGATCTTTCCGACGCCGTACCATCCTTCTTGAGCATGAGCGATTGCGCCACCCGACACCATGGTGGCGGCCGCGGTGGCGCACAAAAGTGCTTTTTTCATTTACCGTATCCCCTTGTCCAAAGGCACTCCCCGGTGTCCGGAGACCGGCACCGAGGCATAAACGCGGTCGCCCCGCATTACGATCCCGCGTTACACGGTTTTTTTTGCGTTGCCCATATGGACGCACGATGAACCCATCGGCAGGCCTGCTTTTTGCTCGCAAACGGGGCGATAGGGCAACACGCTGTCCTGTCTGCAATGTTGACACTACATTTCACCTGAAATTGCAGCCAAATTGGTCAGCACGCTGAATTTTGATATGTACCAGCGCCCGAGGCTAACTCTGTACGGGAAGCCACACTTCGCATCCGCCCAAGCCCGTCCGCGAATCGAACGGTGCACCATAGTGTTCGATCATGGCCATCGACCCCGACTTTGGGGCGCGGTCTGATTGCACCAACCAATCGCCCGCTGCGCAACATGTCGTGCCGATGCCCGATACATGGCCGGCATACTTGAAGATGGCCCACTCGCGTCCGCCGTCTCTTTCGCCGGAAAGATCTTCTGGCAAATCCTCCAGACTTTTCACGCGCACGGCCGCGAAATAGTCGAACCCGCGGTCGTCGTCCTGGTCTGCTGGCGCGAGGACCAGATGACCCAGCCCCCTGATCCGGGCTGAGGTGCTACCCAACTTTGGACCATCCGGGCGCAGAGTTTTCGACCCGTTTCGAGCCCGGCGGGCTGGTGGCGCCAGGAGCGTAGTGCAACGCAGCCGGGGTTTTGTTCCCAATCGCGCTGTGCGGTCGTAGCTCGTTGTAGTCTCTACGCCAAGCCTCCAGCTTTTCACGGGCGTCTTCGAGCCCCAGGAACCAGTGTGCGTTCAGACATTCCGCCCGGAACTTGCCATTGAAGCTTTCGATGAACGCGTTGTCGGTTGGCTTGCCTGGGCGCGAGAAGTCGAGCGTGATGTCATGCTGGTAGGCCCAGAGATCGAGATCGCGCGAGATGAACTCCGAACCCTGATCGACGCGGATGCGCTTGGGATAGACGGTGCGCCGGCAAGTCTGGTCGAGCGTTCGCACGACATCCTCTCCTCGGTAGGCAAAGCGGGCATCGAGCACTGGAGCGTATCGTGAGAACGCGTCCACGACAGTCAGCACCCGCATCTTCCGTCCTGTCGCCAGCTGATCATGCACGAAGTCCATCGACCAGACTTCGTTGGCGCGTGAAGGCGGTGCGCGGTCATCGCGCAGCGCCGCCTTCACCCGCCGTCTTGGCGTTTTCTTGCGCAGTTGCAGGCGTTCCTCGCGATAGAGGCGGTAGATCCGTTTCTCGTTCACGCGCCATCCCTCGCGACAGAGCAACACGTGAATCCGCCGATAGCCGAAGCGCACACGCGCTTCCGCGATCTCCCGAATGCGTTTTCTGAGACTGGCCTGGTCGGGTCGCACAGAACCGTAGTGGTAGGTCGATCTCACAGCGCCGACGACCTCGCAGGCGCGTCGGATCGACACCTTCCACTCTGTACGCGCCTCGTCGACGAGCTGACGCTTGCGACCAGGCCTCACAGCTTTCGGCGGACGATATCCTGCAGCATCTCCTTGTCGAGCGAGAGGTCGGCGACAATCCGCTTCTCAGCCGGCTGTTCTCTTCCTCAAGCTGCTTCAGCCGACGCATCTCTGACGGCATCAGACCCGCATACTTCTTCTTCCATGCGAAGTAGGTCGCATGGCTGATCCCCGCCTTCCGGCAGACCTCCGCCACCGGAACGCCCTCTTCACCCTGCTTGATGACGAACGCCTTCTGCGCGTCCGTGAACTTCGATGCCTTCATCGCCTCGCTCCTCCCAGCCAGGGAAAATACGGCGAAAAACTCTAGCTCAAAACGGTCCAAGATTTCGGGGGCACGTCACCAGACCATAGGCTGAACCACGAACTTCATCCGGAATCGTGCCGATCATGGGTCCGAAGCCTTGCCAGATCGCCGGGATGCCGGCGCGATCATCGAAGCGGCAATATCTGCGCAGGCCTGCGAACAGCATCGTGCTGGTCTTCACGAAATGATCGGGCGCGATGGCGGCGGAAGGTTGCTCGGGCATTCGAACAGGCCCCACGAGTTTGAGATGATCGAGCGAACGGCGAGAACGCACTTCGTCCGGCGTCAGACCGAACTGTTCGCGGAAGGCGCGCGTGAACGCTGCGTGCGAACCGTAGCCGACATTGAGCGCCAGTTGCAGAATGTCGGGCGCGCCATCGGCAACCTGCCGCGCCGCCCAGGTCGGCCGCCGGCCGCGCGCATAGGCGAGAACCGTTTGCCCCACGACGGCGGCGAAGGTGCGAGAGAGATGAAATCGTGAAAAGCTAGATACGCTGGCGATTTCGTCGAGCGTTAACGGCTCGTCGAAATGACTTTCGATGTACCAGAGCGCCTTGCCGATAGCCCGCATGCCGAAACCCTCCGGGCGATCTGGACATCGTGCTCGCGACAGCGCCGCCGCGCTTGATCCGGCTTGCTAACCTGCTTTCCGTTTCGCGCGATTTATCGCGGTATCCAGCGCGGAAAGAAAGGCCGAGCGATCCTTCTGCGAATATGGTTTCGGTCCCGATGTGATCTCGCCGAACGACCGCAAGTGCTCCATTAGCCCGCGTGTCGCCAGGGCTGAGCCGATCATGTCCGAAGTGAAAATCTTTGCCGTTGGTGAGATTGCTTCCGCGCCCTTCTCCAGCACGCGACCGGCAAGCGGAATATCGTTTGTCACCACAACGTCGCCAACGGCTGCACGCTCGGCAATCCAGTCGTCCGCGAGGTCCGGCCCCGCGTCGACGAGAACGAACTTTATCCGGGGCTCCATAGGCGTGCGTATAAAAGAATTCGCCACGACATGAACGTCCAACCCGAGGCGGCGGGCGACCTTGTAGATCTCATCCTTCACCGGACAGGCGTCAGCATCGACGTAAATGGCCATGTCAGGGATTTGCCGCCAGCGCTTTTGGAAGTCCAGCGTTAGGTGAAAATGCGGGGCTTCGAGCGCTAAACAATCAGGCGCTGGCCTTGCCCGGCGTCTTCTTACTTGCCCCGCTCAATTGCCGGCTTGAAGTCTTTGCCGGCTTCGTCGATTTGGCTGGGTCTGCGCGGAGCTTCGGCTCTTCGTGCAGGCACTGTTTGCTCTTCTCAACCTTCTCGAACACCGCCTTGACCTCGTTGTCGATCATGTGCTCGGCGCCCACATATTCGTTGTCGGCGTCGACCACGGCGCGGATAAGTTCATCCAGCTTGGCATGCCATGGCTGCGCCGCGACGGGAACCTCAATCAGGTCCCGGCGCTTTCGTGCTTGATGAGCAAGCTGTTCACGAAGTTTGCGAATGTGGTGTCTGCCGCAGCGTCCCGCTGTTCGGATTCTCGGATACGCAGCAGTCGGTGATCAACACTCGACCGCCATCATCTTCCTGATGGTCTTCCAGATCCAGGACACGCAGAACCGGGACAATGGCACCATCCACGCATTAGCTTGAGATCATCTGCTGTCACGGGCCTCAGTTCACAGGTTCAGACAAGCTCGACGAGGATTTCGTCCGCTGCGACGCTTGCTCCTGCATTAGCGCTGACCGTCTTCACGACGCCATCGGCTTCCGCGCGGATGATGTTCTGCATCTTCATCGCTTCGACGACGCAAACCGCTTCGCCCGACTTCACTTCCTGACCGACTTTCACCGCCACGGAAACGACGAGGCCCGGCATCGGGCTCATGATCAGCTTGGATGTGTCAGGCTTCTGCTTCTCCGGCAGACGCGAATGCAGATCGGCCTGGAACGGCGTGCACACTTTGACATGCGCTTCGACGCCAAGTCGGCGAATGACGAAGCCTTCTTCCGCCGTTGCGATCGAGAGCGCGTAGGTCTGGTTGTCGAACACCAGCTCCATCATACCCATGCCGGGCAGCCAGTTCGTCGAAATCGCGTGCATCTTGCCGCCGACGAACTCGATCTCGGCTTCACCCTGCTGGTACTTGATGTTCACCGGGATCTGTTTGCGAGCGATCAGGGCGACCCAGTCCTTGCGCTGCGGACGAGCGGGTTCGATCCGCCCTGAAATCCCCGCCATGCGCGTCCGCATGAGAACGTTGGCGTAAGTCGCGGCGGCGACGATAACCTTCTCGACCTCAGGCGACGCTTCAGCGCCGGAGAAGCCGTTCGGGAACTCTTCCTTGATGTAGCCCGTCGTGATATCGCCCGACTGGAAGCGCTTCTGTTCAAGCACCGCCGCAAGAAATGGCGAGTTGTCCTGGATCCCCCTTATCTCCAGTCGTTCGAGCGCCTTGGTGTGCGTGGCGATGGCGGCGGCGCGGTCCTTCCCGTGCGTGATGAGCTTGGCGATCATCGGATCGTAGAACATCGAAATCTCGTCGCCTTCGCGAACGCCGGTATCGATACGGACCGTGCCTTCATCCAGCTTTCCTTCAGCCGGGAATTTCATGCGCTTGAGGCGACCGATCGACGGCAGGAAGCCGCGATAGGGGTCTTCGGCATAGATGCGGCTTTCGAGCGCCCAGCCCTTGATGCCGACATCTTTCTGCTTGATCGCCAGCTTCTCGCCGGCGGCGACGCGCAGCATCTGTTCGACGAGATCGTAGCCGGTGATCAGCTCAGTCACAGGGTGCTCGACCTGCAGACGCGTGTTCATTTCGAGGAAGTAGAAGTTGCGGTTGCCATCAACAATGAACTCGACGGTGCCAGCGCTATCGTACTGCACGGCTTTCGACAACGCGACAGCTTGTTCGCCCATCGCCTTGCGGGTCTCGGGCGTGAGGAAGGGCGATGGCGCTTCTTCGAAGACTTTCTGGTTGCGGCGCTGGATCGAGCACTCACGCTCGTTCAGGTAGATGATGTTGCCGTGCTTGTCGCCGAGCACCTGGATCTCAATGTGGCGCGGCTGGTCCACGAACTTCTCGATGAAGATGCGATCATCGCCGAAGGACGAAATGGCTTCGGCGCGCGCGCCCTCGAAACCCTCCTTGGCCTCTGGCGAATTCCAGGCGATACGCAAGCCCTTGCCGCCGCCGCCGGCTGAAGCCTTGATCATCACGGGATAGCCGATCGAGTCGGCGATCTTCACCGCTTCTTTCGCATCCGCGATCAGGCCCATATGGCCCGGCACCGTGTTGACGCCCGCCGCGGCCGCGAACTTTTTGGACGTGATCTTGTCGCCCATCGCTTCGATGGCATGCGGGTTCGGGCCGATGAATACGATCTTCTCATCCTGCAGCCGTTTGGCGAAGCCGGCATTTTCGGAAAGGAAGCCGAAGCCCGGATGGACGGCCTCTGCGCCCGACTGCCTGACGGCGGCGACGATCTTGTCTTGGACCAGATAGCTCTGCGCCGCAGGCGAGCCGCCGATGTGGATCGCCTCGTCGGCCATGTCGACAGCCATCGATCCGGCGTCAGCGTCCGAATAGACGACCACCGTCTTCACGCCCATCCGACGCGCCGTCTTTATCACCCGGCAAGCGATTTCCCCACGATTGGCGATCAGAATCTTGGAAAACATCAGTTACCCCGGCAGCCCTGAGAATTTGAAGGCAAAGTGACTAAAAGGCCCTTCCGGTCAAGGCAATCTGCCAAACTGTCCCGCGAGTAAAGCGTTAGCGGCCGCAGCAAGGGCGCCGCCGCGCGAGCGACTCGATTTTCAGCTCCCATTAACCGTGGCGACCGAAGAATCCGTCGCAACGCAGGTTAGGCTCAGGGCGGTGTCCATGATGTTTTTTGGCAGACACGGCTGGTCCGGCGAATCCGGCAGGACCTACACTTTTAAATGCGCGCTAACCAAGCACGGCATCCCCAATGATTCTGGGGGCATCTATGTCTTTGTGCGCCGCCGCTTCGGCTTTTTCCTGCAGGCTCTTTACGTGGGGAAGGCCGCGAACTTGCGTGGTCGTCTGGTCGGCCATGAGAAATGGGGCACGGCCTGGTGGATTCTCGGCGCCACAGAACGCCATGTGATGCGCGTCGCCACGGAAGACGAGCGTCGCAAGATCGAGGAAGACCTGATCCGCGGCCTCAAGCCGAGGATGAACGACGTCCAGATGCCACGTTGCGAGGACGACGCCCCCAACACGCCCGAGCTACGCCACTGGTGGCAAGTCCGTCGCGAAATAACTGCCTGGTTCGCTGGCCTGTTCGGAATGAAGCCCAAGAAGGCTCATGACGGGCATGTGCACGTTCACCGGTAGACACGATTACCTCACCCTGCAGCGATTGGTTTGCCGCTTCGCGGCATTCCTTGCTTGCATGGCATGAAGCATGGGCTCAGATTGCCGCTTCGCTAGGGGAGACGCTCATGATCCGCACAATCAGCCTCATCGCCATCGCCGTACTTGCGTCCGCGTGCCAACCGCAAAAGACGCCGGAACAGATCGCCGCCGAGCAGCAGGCTGAGGCAATGCAGGAGTTCGCCAAGGGCATGGCCAGCGCCCTTGGCCAGACCGGACCGAACGGTGCGCAGATCGACCCCAACGCCATGGCGGCAGCAATGGCGCAGGCCGGAGCGATGGCCAGCGTCGTGGATCCGAACATGAGCGCAGAAGACCGCGCCAAGCTGCAAGCAATCACCGGAGCGATATGGCGAGCGGTCAGGTCCATCCCGCCGCTTCCGCGTGGCTCGCCGGCGCGAACAAAACCGTCGCGATTCTCTCGAGCGTGAAGGATGTCGCCGCGGTCAACGCCGCCAAGGTCCAGCTCGCGCCGATCTATGCCGAAATGGCCGGCCCCGCAGCCGCCCTAGGCGCCATGAGCGAAGACCAGCGCGACGTCGCGATGGGCTCCGCCCTGCCCCAGTTCATGTCGATGGGCATGAGCATGGCGTCGCTCATGATCCCGCTCTCGTCCAACCCGGAACTGGCCGAGGCGGTCGATGATCTCCTCAACGACATGCCTTCACCGGATTGACCAACGCGCGCGACTACAACAGCCCTACAGTGGAATGTTGTCGTGCTTCTTCGCCGGATTCTCGAGCTTCTTCGTCTTCAGCGTCCGAAGCGCGCGAACAATCCGCTTGCGCGTATTGTGCGGCATGATCACGTCGTCAATGAAGCCGCGCGAGGCCGCAACATACGGGTTGGCGAAGGCGTCCTGATATTCCTTGGTGCGGGCCGCGATCTTCTCTGAATCGCCGATGTCAGCGCGGAAGATGATCTCGACGGCGCCCTTGGCGCCCATCACCGCGATCTCGGCGGTTGGCCAAGCAAAGTTTACGTCGCCGCGCAGGTGCTTCGAACTCATGACGTCATAGGCGCCGCCATAGGCCTTGCGCGTGATGACCGTCACCTTTGGAACGGTGGCCTCGGCATAGGCGAACAGCAGTTTCGCGCCGTGCTTGATGAGGCCGCCGTATTCCTGCTTGGTGCCAGGCATGAAACCCGGAACATCGACGAACGTCACGATCGGGATGTTGAAGCAATCGCAGAAACGCACGAAACGCGCGGCTTTCCGGGAAGAATCGATATCGAGCACGCCGGCAAGGCTCATAGGCTGGTTGGCCACGAAGCCGACCGTTGTGCCTTCCATGCGGCCGAAGCCCGTCAGGATGTTCTTGCCGAAGTCCTTACCGATCTCAAAGAAGTCGCCCTCGTCGGCGACCTTCTGGATCAGCTCCTTCATGTCGTACGGCGTGTTCGGGTTCGCAGGAACCAGCGTGTCAAGCGAAGGCTCGGCACGCTCAGGGTCGTCGAACGTCGGAACGCTCGGCGGTTTCTCGCGGTTGGACAGCGGCAGGAAACCGACCAGGCGGCGCATCTGGGCGAGCGCCTCGATGTCGTTCTCGAACGCCCCATCGGCCACGCCCGACTTCGCCGCGTGCACGCGCGCGCCGCCAAGGTCTTCGTGGGAAACGATCTCGTTGGTGACGGTCTTCACAACATCGGGACCGGTCACGTACATGTAGGATGTGTCCTTCACCATGAAGATGAAGTCCGTCATCGCCGGCGAGTAGACGTCGCCGCCCGCGCATGGGCCCATGATGACGCTGATCTGCGGGATGACGCCCGAGGACAGCACGTTCTCAAGGAAAATGTCGGCGTAGCCGCCGAGCGCCTCGACGCCTTCCTGAATGCGGGCGCCGCCTGCGTCGAAGAGGCCAATCACCGGCGCGCCATTCCTCACGGCAGCCTGCTGGACCTTGACGATCTTCTCGGCATGGGCTCGCGACAGGGAGCCGCCGAACACCGTGAAGTCCTTCGAGAACACATAGACGACGCGACCGTTGATGGTGCCCCAGCCCGTGACGACGCCGTCGCCCGGGATGCGGTTTTCCTGCATGCCGAAATCGTGCGAGCGATGCTCCACGAACATGTCCCATTCCTCGAAGGAGCCTTCGTCGAGCAGGAGTGCGATCCGTTCGCGTGCGGTCAGTTTGCCCTTGGCGTGCTGGCTGTCGATCCGCTTCTGTCCGCCGCCTAGGCGGGCAGACTCGCGCTTCTTCTCCAGCGCCGCGACGATATCTTTCATCATGTAGCCCCGACTGTTGCGACGCGAGATAAGCGACGTCGGCAGGATTTCGCAAGCGCTGCGCCGGCAATACCGTGCCGGCGCCGTGGAATAGATTGCCGCATGCGCGTTTGACCGGGCGAATTAACGACTTGCGGGAGCCTTGCAAGAAATTCCGGCGTTCACAGCCCTGCTATTGGCTAATTTGGGTCCCGACCGGGGCCGGAACGACGGGATGGTCCGCCGATTTGAACAAAGCATAAGGCAGCGACGCGACCACGGCCGCGGCCATGATGGTGGCAAGGGTGCCAGCGTAAAGCGTCTTCCAGGCGAGCGACAGGAAGTCCGGTCGCCGTTCAGGCGCCATGATCGACAGGCCGCCAATCAGGATTCCCATCGAACCGAAGTTGGCGAAGCCGCAGATAGCGTAGGTGACGATCGTGCGCGTCCGCTCTGTAATGGCGTCGGCAGGCAGCGCGCCCAGATTGATGAATGCAACGAACTCGGTGAACACCGTCTTCTGCCCAACGAAGGTGCCGGCCCGGGCAGCTTCCTCCAGCGGCACGCCGGCTACGTACATCAGCGGCGCAAACAGCCAGCCGAGCAGCATGTCTAGGCTGAGACGCTGTTCGGCGCCGTTCCAGTTGATCCTGATGGGGATGGCCCCCAGCATGGCGTTGGCGATGTAGACTAGCGCCAGCGCTGCGATCAGCATCGTTGCGATGTTCCAAATGATCGCTATGCCATCCGTTGCGCCTGTAGCGAAGGCGTCCATCGTGGAGTGATACTTGAAGTCGGTCCCGCCGGATGATTTCGAAGTCACTTCCGTCTCTGGGATCATCACCATCGATAGCGCCACAGCCGCGGGGGACGCGATGATCGAGACTGTAATGAGATGGGCCGCGACCGCGGGCAGCGTGTCGCGCAGCAGTGTGACATAGACTACCAGGACCGAACCGGCGATCGTGGCGAAGCCGGTCGCCATTACGATCAACAGTTCGGATCGCGTCATGACCTTCAGATAAGGCTTGATCAGCAGAGGAGCTTCGGTTTGCCCCATAAAGATGTTGGCTGCGACCGACAGGCTGGTCGGACCGCCCATGCCCATGGTGCGCTGGAAAACAAACGCAAAACCATTGGTGATGACTTTGAGAATGCCCCAGTGCCAGAGAATCGCGGAAAGTGATCCTATCACGATGATCAGCGGCAACAGCTGAAAGATGAAGATCGGGCCGGGCGAGCCAACGAGTTGCTCCCACTTGGCCTGATCGCCGATCACTGGCCCGAACACGAAGGCCGTGCCCTCGCGCGTCGCGGCGACGAGAACGTTGATGCCGCCATTCACGCTGTCGAGCCCGGCACGAACGATGGGGACGCCGAACAGCAGCAAGGTGAAGGCGTACATCATCGCGACGGCGCCGACCACGATCTTCCATGGAAAGCGTTTCCTGTTCTCGGACAGGAGCCAGGCAATTCCGGTAATCACGACCAGGCCGATGACGGCCCGGGCGTTGTCCCAGCCCCATTCCATGCTCATGCCCCGCCTTTGGATAGGCTACTTGAGAAGTTCGTCGGCCAGCGAGTTGGCGCCGTAGATCCGCCGCAGCGCTTCGAGGATCATCTGGCTTGATACCGAAACAGTACGGTTGAGCGCCGGATCGAAGCCAAACGCGCCACCTGTCGAATGAATGTTGCCGTCGAACACTAGGCCGATGATCCGGCCATCCTTGTCGAGCGCGGGAGAGCCCGAGCTGCCTCCGACAATGTCGTTTGTCGACACAAAATTGAACTGCGTGGTAGGCGCGATCCTGTTCTGCCCGTCGACCCATTTAACGCCGAGATTAAACGGAAACGCGCCTGTCGCGCGATCCCACAAACCGGAGGCGTAAGTGAACGGCTTCACCTCGCCATGCTGTGGGTCGACCCACCCTTTCACAACGCCGTAAGACAGACGCAACGTGAATGTTGCGTCCGGATAGGCGTCCTTGCCCTGCACATCGAAGCGCAGTCCAGCAATCTTCTCCGCGGCCACACTGGTCGGCAGAGAAACCGTCGATTCATACTTCGCCCGCGCCGCACGGGCGGCCGCGTCGGCTTTCCGGACAAGCCCGAGGGCTGGGTCGTTGGATTGGGCGACCTGTTCGGGATTATCCCACAACCGTTTGCGGAAGGCGCGATCGCCGACCTGGCTTGAGGTGACGATCTCGTTTGCGATCTGCTGGGAGGTGCGCGAGCCGAACAGCGCCTTCACGGCGGGATTATCCGCGCCAAGATATTCGCGCGTCTTTTCGAGCCAGAACGCAATCTCAAGCTTCTCGAGCACCGGATGCACGGGGACCTCCGCCTCCACCGCATGCTCCACCGCCGGCAGGCGGCCGTTCGTGAACTCCGGCAGACGCTCGCCATCGGGCTTCGGTCGCTCAGTCGCTGCGCGCACAAGCGTCCGCGCATCGCTCAGGATCACAGAGCCGGCTCCATAGCGCACTTCGAGCATCTGATACGGCAGGTAGGTCTGTTTCTGAGCTGCGACGAGCCTCGCAATGTCCGTGAATGGATCGCCGTACTTGCCGCGTAGATCGGCTCTCGACATTAAGGCGTCGAGTAGCCTTTTCTCTTCGCTTGTCTTCACGGCGAAGAAAGATGGCTCGACGAGGGCGCCGCGCTGACCCTTGAACACCTTCAGCGAGTTCTCGACGTTATCGAGCGCTTCACTGATCTGGCGCGCTTCTTCCTCGCCCTTGTTGGATTCAGCGATCATCCCACCGCGGATCTGCGACAGGTATTCGATGCGCCAGGGCAGGAAATGGTCGCGTTGGAATTCGAGCTGGGCGTTGGTCAGCAGTCTTTCGGTCGTGCCGGGATGGCCTGACGCGAAGATGAGGTCGCCTTCCTTCGGCCCGACGGGGCTCAGTTTCAGCGAATCAGAAAACGTGACGAGTTTGCCATCGCGGTAGAGACGCACCAGCGCCATATCGAGCGCAAAGCGGGGAAAGTTGAAATTGTCCGGATCGCCGCCGAAGAATGCAGCCTGCATTTCGGGTGCGAAGACAAGCCGCACGTCTTCATATCGGTCGTAAATGTGGAGCTGATATTGGCCGCCGCGATAGAGGTTCACCACTTCGCAAAGCTTCTCCCGGCTTTCGCCGCAGGCTTCCTGTTCAATGCTCGCGATTTCCGCCTGCCGCTCCGGACCAGCAGCCGCGCGTTTCACACGGGCGCTGACATCAGTCACCGCCTGGAGAATCGAGGCTCCGGCGCCGGGGCAGATCTTCTCGTCCTTGCGAGCGGCGGCGAGGAAGCCGTTTTGGACATAGTCATGCCCCAGACTTGAAAGGTCTCTCTCGCAGTCGGTGACGCAGTGATGATTGGTCATCACGAGACCGTCCTTCGACACCACCGATCCCGAGCAGCCGACATCGAGGCGGACTGACGCTTTGCGCACCCGGTCGAGCCAGGCTTGGTCGGGGGCAAAGCCGTAGAGCTCTTTCACCCGGGCGGAGGGGAAACTGTCGAATGTCCACATCCCCTCGTCCGCCAATGCAGCGGAACCCGCAGCAAGCTCTCCAGCAAGGAGGACAGCGCCAACAACGAACGGAATTCGCATCAACAACCTCAATGCACGCGCGCCCCCAAGCAAGGGAACCCTATCAGGGCGAACAGGAGGCTCAAGCCGGAAGACATCGGCTATAGGCGGTCAGGAATCGCGGAATCAGCTTATTTCATCGGTTCCGCCCGAAAACGGGCACCGCAGAACATTGAGCGATCACTCCCCCTTGAAGACGGCCTCGCGCTTTTCGAGGACAGCAGCGACGCCTTCGTCGTGGTCTTTGGTGTGGTGCATCAGGCCCTGGGCGGCGGCTGACATCTCCATGATCGTGTCATAGCTGGCTTGCGCTCCCTGGTGCAGGAGCTGTTTGGCGACGCGGAGGGAGTGCGGCGGTTGCTTTGCGATCTGCGTGGCGAGCGCCATCGCCTCTTCCATCAGCTTGTCGCCTGGGACGACTTTCGAGACGAGGCCCCATTCTTCGGCGGTCTTGGCATCGATTATATTGCCGGTGAACAGGAGCTCGCAGGCCCGGCTCATGCCGATGACGCGCGGCAGAAGCCATGCGCCCCCGTCGCCGGGGATAAGGCCGAGCTTGAGGAAGGTGACGCCGTAGCGAGCGTTATCTGATGAGATACGGATATCGGCCATGCAGGCGACGTCACAGCCAAGGCCAACCGCAGCGCCGTTCACAGCGGCGATGAGGGGGACTTCGAGATTGTAGAGGGCGCGCACGATCATGTGGACACCATTGCGATAGTTCTCGCGGACCTCGGCCGGGCTGCCGGCGAAGGAGCCGACGCGTTCGCGCATCGCCTTGACGTTGCCGCCGGCCGAGAAGCCCCTGCCCGAGCCGGTGATGATCGCGCAGCGGATCGCCCTGTCGGAATTGATCTGGGCGCAGACATCGCGCACCTTCTCGCCATCACCCGGCTCGCCCAGCGCGTTCATGGCGTCCGGACGGTTCAGCGTCAGGATCGCGATGGGGCCGTTTTTCTCAAGCGTGATCATGGGCGGGTCCCGTCTTGGCCGGATGGCGGAGTGTTAGGCCTAGGCTGTAACGAACGCCGCCACCCCTGTCATCCCGCCTCAGTCCCCACAACTACCGCCCACGCCGCCGGCGATATTGTTCTTCAGACTTGCGATGCATCCTTGAGTCTGCGCCCCAATCCGCTTGGGATTAGCGGGCATGGCGGCGCGCTCTTCGATTTTTCAGCGCGTCCGTGCAAAGTTCGACGCCAGCGGGGAGGATTGCGACCTGTCATACGTTTTGAGCATGAAGAGCACACTCACACGACCGGGGGCGGAGAGACGTCCGGCCTCGGAAGCCCGATTTCCCGGATCAGCGCGCCTAGGAGCGGACCAGTGTTGGATCCGCGCACCAGATCGGCAACCTGCTGCCCCGCTCGAAGGCGCATTCTGCGATCAACGCCATTAATACCGAGGATCAGTTGACGAAGGGCTGCAGGACCGGGAACAGACTCCGGGGTCGGTGGAAGCGGCGGGGCCTGATCGCTAGGCACGTCGGTAGTTGTCGCGGGCAGTTCGCCGGAAGGCTCGGTGCTGAGCGGTTCGGAACGCGGAGCTCCCGAGACGGCTGTCTCAGCGTCGGGAGACATGGGTTGCAGCTCAAACGCCGGCATGTCGTTCCGCGCTTCGGTTAGATCGAGCACGTTGTTGGCTTCTTCCGGATCATTCGATGTCTGTTGAAGCTTGCCGTAGATCAGGTAGCCTGAAGCGCCCACACTGATGAGCGCTATGTCGGCGGCGGCGAAGCAGACCGTGGCAAGCCGGGGATTAGTCCGCAGAAGGCTTTTTGCCTTAAATGGGCGCTCTTCTCTTCCATGTTCTTTGCGCCGCGACTGGCTTCGACATAGTCGGATACGCCTGGGAGGATAAGACGATTGCGAGACTTGGGACCGTTGGCCCGCTCAACCGCTCGCGTGAGCGCGACATCGCGCAGGAACAATGCCGGAGGATGCTTCTGTGAGTCCCCTTCATCTGCTTTATTGAGCAGGCGCGACTGCTCGCGGACCCATCCAATATCGGTCCTCAGCGTTTCAATCCGATCGACGCCGCCGCAGGCATAGCGGCCTGCCTGGGCGAGGACGAACTGGAGACGCGCCTGATCGGGCGGCAGAGTGGGGGATCGACCGGATAGATCACCGCAGGGATCACGCGCCGGCCTTGCCCGAGCGCGATCGCCCCCCTTTTTTTGCGCCGGTCGGAGGATGTCTAGTTTTGCGAGACGACGCAGACCGTGCTGTCCGCCTCCGTGATCATGCGGTGAAGACGCGGTTCCCACGGCTCGCCCGGAAAGAGGTCGGCGCTGTCGATGACGATATCGAAGCCGTAGCCTTCAATCGAGATGACGATTTCGTCGACGAGGGCCGTATCTCCGCGTGAACAGGACAAAAACACCCGGGGCTTGGTCTGGCTCGACGCCTCTGTCATCTCCGCCTCGCCCGCGCGTTACCCCGCGGATGGCGCAAATCTAACGGAGGCAGGCTCCGCTGCCATACCAAGGGATTATGACTTGGGCGACGCCCTACCCGTTCGACAGCTCGGTGTAGCGGCGCAGGTGCCAGTCAGTGTTGCCGAACTGGGATTCGATCATGGTGATGCGCTTGAAAAAGTGGCCGACATTGAGTTCGTCGGTCATGCCCATGCCGCCGTGGATCTGGACGGCTTCCTGGCTGATGAGGCGGCCAGCCTTGCCGATCTGGACCTTGGCGCCGGAGGCGGCAAGCTTGCGGGCCTTGTCGGATTCCTCGAGCTTGAGCGTGACCATGTAGGTCATGGAGATCGCCTGCTCGGCCGCCATGAACATGTCGACCATGCGGTGTTGCAGGACTTGGAAATCGGCGATGGGGCGGCCGAACTGCTTGCGCTGTTTGGCGTAGGCGATCGTGGCTTCGTTCAGAACCTTGAAGCAGCCGACGGCTTCGGCGCATAGGGCGGCGATGGCGTAGTCGATGACTTTTTCGACCAGTGGCAGGCCGTTTTCGACTTCACCGACAATGGCGGCGGCGTCGACCGCGACATTTTCGAAATAGATTTCGGAAGCGCGCAGACCATCCACCGTAGGATAATCGCGCGTGGCGACGCCCTTGGCGTTCTTCGGCACGAGGAAGACGGTGACGCCTGCCCTGTCGCGCTGGCCGCAAGATGTGCGGACGGTGACGATCAGGTGCGTGGCGAAGGGGGCGCCGAGGACGACGGACTTCTGGCCGTTCAGCGTATAGCCGGCGCCGACTTTCATTGCGGTGGTGGAGACGTCGCTGAGATCGTAGCGGCTCTTGGGCTCGTAAGCGGCGAAGGCGAATATCGTCTCGCCGCCGATGAACCTGGGGATATGCTCTTCCTTCTGCTCTGCCGTGCCGCCATGGCGGAGAAAGTTGCCGCCGATGATGACGGTCTGCAGATAGGGCTCGATGACGAGGCCTTTGCCGAATTCTTCCGAGATAATCATCGCCTCGATCGGGCCGCCGCCGAAACCGCCCTCCTCTTCGGAGAATGGTGCGCCGAGAAGGCCGAGCTCGGCGAACTGCGCCCACATTTCGGGACGCCATCCTGCGTCTGATCTTGCGACCTTGCGGCGGGTCTCGAAGTCATAATGCTCGCGGACGAGGCGGGCGACACTGTGGCGCAGCATGTCCTGTTCGGATGTGAAGCTGAAGTTCATGGGAGAAACTCCTTCCGGCTCCTTTCAGAGCAGCTTCAAAGGCCGAGGACCATCTTGGCGATGATGTTGTGCTGGATCTCGTTTGAGCCGCCATAGATCGAGGTTTTGCGCATGTTGGCGTAGGCGGGCGCGGCGAGATGCGCGTAGCCGGGGCCGACGGGCAGCTGGTTGTCGCCTTCGCGCGGGAAGCCGCGGAAGTCCGGCGCGCCGTAGGCTCCGACGGCTTCGAGTGTGAGTTCGGTTAGGCGCTGCTGGATTTCCGTGCCCTTGATCTTCAGGATCGAGCTTTCAGGACCGGGGCCCTTGCCTTCGCTCTCGCGCGCGAGCGTGCGGAGTTCGGTGTATTCAAGCGCGGTGAGATCAATCTCGAGTTCGGAGATCTTCCTGGCGAAATCCGGATTGCGGATGATGGGCTCGCCGCGGTCGAGTTCGGCCGAGGCGATCTCGCGCAGGCGTTCGATCCCCTTCTTGGAACGGGCGACGCCGGCGATGCCGGTGCGCTCATGAGCGAGCAGGTATTTGGCGTAGGTCCAGCCTTCGTTTTCCTTGCCGACGAGATTGGCCACGGGGACCTTCACGTCAGTGAACCAGGTCTCGTTGACCTCATGGCCGCCTTCCATCGTGATGATCGGGCGGACTTCGACGCCCGGCGTCTTCATGTCGACGAGGATGAAGGAGATGCCTTCCTGCGGCTTGCGGGAGGCAGGATTGGTTCGGCAGAGAACGAAGATCCAGTCCGCGAAGTGGCCGAGCGTGGTCCAGGTCTTCTGGCCGTTGATGATGTACTGGTCGCCGAGGCGTTCGGCCTTCGTCTTGAGGCTGGCGAGGTCGGAGCCGGCGCCGGGTTCGGAATAGCCCTGGCACCAGAAGTCCGTGCCGTTGAGGATGCGCGGGAGGTAGTGCGCTTTCTGCTCATCATTCGCGAAAGCCATGAGCACGGGCGCCAGCATGCTCATGCCAAACGGGGGAATCGGTATCGTTTCGGCGCAGGCGCATTCTTCCTGGAAGATGTAGCGCTGGGTGGCCGTCCAGCCCGTGCCGCCATATTGCTTCGGCCAGGCCGGGGCGCCCCAGCCGCGCTTGTAGAGGATGCGCTGCCAGAGGAGGAACTCCTCCTTCGTGTATTCCTCGCGGGAGACCTTGGCGCGGAGTTCGGCCGGGTACTCATTCTCCAAAAAAGTGCGGACTTCCTGTCTGAAGCCGATGTCTTCCGGCAAGAAATTTAGGTCCATGACAGTCTCCGTGGCGGGAGGATTGCCGTAGCGTCAACGGCGTGCAGCTGCCCAGTTTCAGAGTGGATGCTCCGGTTTACGCCAGGTACGTCAAGCGCCCAATCCCTACGACCCTGGGTCTGGGTGACGTAACGGAAGACTGCCTTCTTGCTGGGAAGGCGGTAGAAACGCCGCCATGCATCAACCCATCAAGACCCCCTGCGTGAAGGTCTGCGTCGTGGACGGCCAGACGGGCAATTGTCTGGGCTGTGGCCGGACGCTTACCGAAATCGCACGTTGGGCGCGGTTGTGCGATGCGGAACGGGATGCGGTGATGGCAATGTTACCGAAACGTATCGCCGCGCTGAAATCGGCCGGAAAACTGGGATAAGCGCGAAGGTCCCTGCAAT
The DNA here is from genome assembly GCA_947474455.1 of Hyphomonadaceae bacterium. Lineage (GTDB taxonomy): Bacteria > Pseudomonadota > Alphaproteobacteria > Caulobacterales > Hyphomonadaceae > UBA7672. The sequence continues at coordinate 19,996 of CANJIL010000043.1, forward strand.
CCTTTTGTTCTTTGCTAGCGGATTATCTGCTAGGAACGACAATTGACGACACCCCGGGGAGTCAGGTTCCGGTGAGACAGGCCTTGTTTCCAGCGCTGGCGCTGTTTGGCGCCGCAGCCCTCGGGCTGGTGGCCCTCCGGGACACCATGAACCCGCGGCTGGAAGCAAATCCAGCGGTGGCCGAGGAAGCTGAAGCCGAGGCGGAGCTTCCCAAGATCAGCGCGCACCAGATCCGCACGGCGTCGCTCCGCAAGGAGGCCGACGGCCACTACTGGACCACGGCGCGTGTGAACAAGACACCGGTGAAATTCCTGGTCGATACGGGCGCGAGCCTGGTGGCCCTGACGAAGCGCGACGCGCGCCGCATCGGCATCAACACCGACAATCTCCAGCGCGACACGGACGTGCGCACTGCCGCCGGCCGCGTGAGGGCAGCCGTCACGATCATCGACGAGATCGTCATCGACGGCGTCACAGTCAAGAACGTGTCGGCCGTGGTGATGGATGACGATCTTGAATACTCCCTGCTCGGCATGAGCTTCCTCAACCGGCTCGAAGGCTGGGACGTCACAACGAACGCGATCATCATTCACGAGTAGGTCGCGCTAGTACGTTCCGTCGGCGCACTTGCGGAGGGTTTTGTCCAAGCTCTTTTTCCTGGTCTTGCTTGGGCGCACGACCCGCTTCCATCCCGCCAGGAAATCGGTGCTCGATGCACTGTTGATTGGTATATCGATTGAGATTGCGGGTGGTAGAGGTCAGGACCAGTTAGCAAGCCGCTCGCCTTGCCGACTCCGCCTCATCGAGGTTCTCGCCGTTCCAGGCAATCTGTCCATTCTCGAAAGTGACACAGGCAATCGCCTGCTCCTCTTGGTCGTATCACCCTCGCGCGAGCATTTCGGCTCGAGCAGTTACAGCGCTTAGCGCCTCATCGTAGATCGCGATCGCAGCTACTCCACGCGCGCCAGGCGCCTTTTCTGACAGCACGCGCCGCCATTGCTTTGCGCCTGCTCTGCCCGCGAACAAGCCGAGCATGTGGCGGGTGATGGAGTGCAGGACGGCACCTTCGGTCAAGCGCTGCAGGATCCATGGGCGGAAGTCGCGCGCAGCTTCATCGGCGGTGCGAATGGGCTTCGTGTCGCCGAACATGCGGGCGTCGACAGAGAGCAGCAGCGCCGGCTCGTGATAGGCGGCGCGGCCAACCATGACACCATCGAGGCGGGCGAGTTCGCGCTGCGCCGTTTCGAGATCGGTAAGGCCACCATTGAGGATGATTTCGAGATCGGGCCGGGCGCACTTGAGGTCGGCGACGATCTGATAGTCGAGTGGCGGCAGTTCGCGGTTCTCCTTCGGGCTGAGTCCCTTCAGCCACGCCATGCGGGCATGGACGATGAAAGTTGTCGTGCCGGCCTTCGCGAGAAGACCGATGAAAGAGAAAAGGCGATCGCGCGGTTGGTCATCGTCGACGCCGAGACGGTGCTTTACTGTGATGGGTACGTTAACGGCTTCGCGCATGGCCGAGAGGCAATCGGCGACAAGCTCCGGCTCCCGCATCAGGCAGGCGCCGAACGCACCGGACTGCACCCGTTCTGACGGGCAGCCGACATTGAGGTTGATTTCGCTATAGCCATAAGCTGCACCGATGCGGGCGGCCTCGGCCAGCTTCCCGGGCTCCGATCCGCCGAGCTGCAACGCCACGGGCTGCTCGATTGGATCGAAACTCAGCAGGCGATCACGCTGCCCATGCAGCACGGCGTCGGCCGTGACCATCTCAGTATAGAGCAGCGCATGCTGCGACAGATGGCGATGGAACGCCCGGCAATTCCGGTCGGTCCAGTCCATCATCGGGGCAATGCAGAAGCGGTGAGCGTTGATTTTCATGCGTTTTTCGAGCAGTATCAGGCAGTTGGGTGCAGTTGTTTGCACCCATTTGTTCGACGGACGTTCCGCCAATTTCCGGGTGTTTCCGACTGCGGTGCACCGGATTTGCACCAAGGTGCAAGGGGCAAGTCGAACACGAGCCAAACGGCCGCGCCGGCGCAAGATGGCAGCGCATCGCGAAGCGCGTTGTCAGCCCCCCCGGCCGAACCAGGCCTGAAGCATGGACTTCATGGCCGACCAGCTTGGCGATGGCGGCAAGATACGCTTCCTGACAGTGATCGATGTGTTCACGCGCGAAGCGCTGGCGATCGAGGTCGGCGAGCGCCTGCGCGGCGAAGACGTGGCGACGGTTCTGAATTGCCTGGTGCGCCAGCGTGGCGCGCCGTCAGCAATGTTCGTGGACAATGGCGCCGAGTTCACCGGACAGATCGTCGATCTCTGGGCTTACCATCACAAGGTGCGCATGGATTTCTCGCGGCCGGGAACTCCGACCGACAACGCGCACATCGAGTCCTTCAACGGCTCGTTCCGAGACGAATGCCTGAACCTGAACTGGTTCGCGTCGATTGCCGAGGCGAAGAGACATGCCGAGGCCTGGAGACGGGACTACAACGAGAGTCGTCCTCACATGGCTCTCAACGGACTTTCGCCGGCGGAATTTGCCCGTCAGCAAAGAACATGCGACAAGAAACAGAGGCTCATGGCCGTCGGATTCTAACGCTGCGCGTGGACCACGAAATCAGAGCGCTTCAGGCAGATTGGGTTCTAACCCCCGGACTGGGAGCGAAATGTGCAGCATCGGCTGAGGGAAATACGTGACGCTGTCTTGTCGCGCGCCGCCTGCGGACCGCTGCTCATGGGAATCGTAAACGTTACGCCGGATTCGTTCTCCGACGGAGGCCAGGCGGTCGATCCTCAGGCTGCACTGGCGCGGGTGCTAGAGATGTCCGCTGATGGCGCGGACATTGTTGATGTCGGCGGCGAGTCCACGCGGCCCGGCGCGGAACTCGTCTCGGAAGCCGTTGAACTGGGCAGGATAGAGCGCGTCATATCTGCAATCTGCGAAGCTACCAGTGCGCCCGTGTCCGTCGACACCTACAAGGCGGGCGTAGCACACGCGGCCGCTAGCGCTGGCGCGGTGATTGTAAACGATGTGTGGGGCATGACGCGCGACGCCGGTATGGCGTCAGTTGTCGCGGAGACTGAATGTGCGCTCGTGGTAACGTACAATCGTGGCACTGCTGACGAGGTGATCAATCTCGTTGACGACATGAGGGGCTTCTTTGATCGAGCGCTGAAAGCCGCGGCCGACGCTGGAATACCGCGCGATCACCTGATACTTGATCCTGGTCTTGGCTTCGCAAAAACCTACGAGCAGAATTTCATAGCGCTGGGGCGTCTCGACGTGCTTCAGGACTACAAGCTCCCAATTCTTGTCGGCGTCTCCCGCAAGTCATTCATCGGTCGGCTTCTAAACAGGACCGTGGATCAGCGCCTCGCCGGAACCATCGCCGCCAACCTTGCTGCGCTGCAGTCGGGCGCAACCATCCTGCGAGTGCACGACGTCGCAGCCCACCGCGACGCCATCACCGTTCACGGCGCAATAGGAGACTGCAGGTGATTGAACGCGTATTTGTCTCCAACCTCTGCGTCTATGGCTTTCACGGCGCCGCCAAGGCGGAACAGTCGTTGGGGCAGAAGTTCTACATTGATATCGATTGCAATGTTGTGCGTCCCGAACCAGCTGCGGATCGAATGGAAGATACGGTCTGCTATGGCGCCCTGTGCGATCTTGTTGCGCAGCTCTCCGCCAAAACGACCTTCAACCTGATCGAATCGTTCGCGCGTCAGGTGGCGGATGAAATTCTGGTCGGGTTTCCTCTGGTGCAGTCCGTGCGTGTCCAGATCCGCAAGCCATCCGCGCCCGTTCGCCACGCGATCGATCATGTGGGCGTAGAAGTCCAGAAGAGGCGACATGACTGAAGTCGCACTTGGCCTCGGCGCCAATCTTGGCGACCGATGCGGCAGCATAATCGCAGCGCTGAAGGCGCTCGATCAGCACCCCGATGTTACCGTAACGAGGGTCTCCAGCATCTACGCGACGCCACCATGGGGAATCGTTGATCAACCCGCCTTTCTAAACGCAGTGGCGCTGGTGGAAACTTCCCTGTCGCCTGAGGCGTTACTGGATGTCTGTCAGGACATCGAACGTGAACTTGGCCGCAGGCCACGACTTCGTTGGGGACCGCGCGAAATCGACATCGACCTTCTGAACATCGAAGGCGTCCGGATTGCGAGCGAGCGTCTCAGCCTGCCACATGCCGGGCTGTTCGAACGTCTGTTCGTTCTTGTGCCGCTCCATGAAGTCTGGGGGGACCGCCTAGTCTGCGGGACAGGTCTGCAAGCCGCCATCAATCGGCTTCGGAGTCTAGACGAACCGTCGGGCATGCATCTGGATGATGCAGCTACGAGCAGGACCAGAGCGGCGTTCTAATCGCTTCGATTCAGTCGAATGCGAACGACCAAGTCTGGGCGTCGCTGGTGCCATGCATGACAGAAGGGACGGGTCCTCCATTCTAAGAGGTGATTGCACGCGAAGAGCGCGCGCCCGGTTGTACCATGCCCAAGGCCCATGAACGCGAAGGCAGCCTTGTGCATTGAGCGATGCCGGATGCTCAGGTAAGAGGGCCGTCAGCGAGATGGCCATGGACTCGTTTGGCGAACGCCCGGAAGCATCATGGACCTCAGCCCGGCGACCCCGCGGACACGTGCTGAGGTGGCAAGGGCGTCGAACAACCGGCGCCCTTCGTCTTTGGACCGCGCGCAACTCGAACAAGTGCCGCCAGACTTCAGTTCTGATTAATGATCCGATCCCGTTCGCGAGTGTCCGGATTGGGCCCCTCAACGCAGCGGTCATCGCGATCTTACCAATGGCGGGGTCGCTCGGTGAGTTCAACTGATCGACGCAACACGTACCTTATTTTGAGGACGCGGAGCGATGGCCATGAAGCGGAAGTACTATACTGCGGCGGAGAGCGCCGAGATCTGGGAACGCTGGAAGCGGGGCGATGGGCTGATAGAGATCAGCCGCGCACTGGGTAGGAGGCATTCCAGCATTTTCGCTCTTATGATGCCCACGGGCGGCATCAGACCGCCGCCCCAGCGACGATCGGCGCGCTCATTGACCTTGGCGGAACGCGAAGAGATCTCGCGAGGCGTTGTTGCAGGTCAGTCGGCTCGTTCAATAGCGCGGGCTTTGGGGCGTTCGCCATCGACGATCACTCGAGAGATCTGTCGCAATGGCGGTTCCCGGCGCTACCGTGCCGAAGTTGCCGACAAGCGCGCCTGGAGAACGGCTCGGCGCCCGAAGCGGTGTAAGTTGTCGATCTATGGTCAACTGCGGCAAGCTGTTGCTGCAAAGCTCAAACAGAACTGGTCGCCCGAGCAGATCGCGGGGTGGCTGAAGCTAACCCAGCCTGGGAATGAGGCAGCCCAAGTGTCTCACGAGACGATCTATCGTAGCCTTTATATTCAGGCCCGTGGCGTCTTGAAAAAGGAGCTGATTCAGCATCTGCGCGCCCGGCGTCCAATCCGTCGCTCGCGGCATGCGACCCAGAAGTTGGGCCATATCCTCAACGCCGTTTCCATCCGAGAGCGACCTGCATCAGTTGAAGATCGGGCGGTGCCAGGTCATTGGGAAGGTGATCTGCTCTGCGGAGCAAACAACAGCCATATCGTCACTTTGGTCGAACGGCATTCACGCTATGTGATGCTCGCCAAGGTGCCCAACAGAACATCAAAGACCGTGGTCGACGCCCTGATCAAGCAAGCGCGCCGACTCCCCAACGAACTCTACAAATCGCTGACCTGGGACCGCGGCAGCGAACTCGCCGAGCATCAGCGCTTCACAATGGAAACCGACATCGCCGTCTACTTCTGCGATCCGCAAAGCCCCTGGCAGCGCGGCTCAAACGAAAACACCAACGGCTTGTTGCGCCAGTACTTCCCCAAAGGCCTTGATCTCGCGCCGTTCTCCCAGGCCGAGTTGAACAAGGTAGCGCGGCAGCTCAACGAACGACCGCGGAAAACGCTGGACTTCCAAACCCCGGCGGAGCGATTTAACGAGACTGTTGCGTCGACCGATTGAACTCGCAG
>CANJIL010000044.1 GCA_947474455.1 Hyphomonadaceae bacterium
ATCCCGCCATCGACCTATGCAGCTCTCGCCGGCGCGACCGTCATCGCCAATCTTTCAGCCTCGAACATCACTATCGGCAAGGCGGCAGAGCGCGACATGCTCTGCCTGTCGCAATCGGCGCGCGCAGCTTGCGGCTACATCTACTCGGCGGCCGGTTACGGCGAATCCACAACCGATACGGCGTGGGATGGCCAGCTTGCGGTCTATGAGCTCGGCAGCAAGATCGCTGAATCTGACCGGTTTGCAGACGAATCTGCGCTTCTTCTCGCCGATATCGATGTTGCGCGCATTCAGCAGGACCGGATCCGCAACGGCACGTTCCGCGATGCAGGCCGCAACCATATGAGCAACCTGCGTCGCCGCCGCATCAGTTTCGTCGCGGCGCCCGAGCGGGATTCCGAACTGCCGCTGTCACGCAAGATCGACCGGTTTCCCTTTGTGCCAGACGACGATGCGCTGCTCGATCAGGACTGCTTCGAAGCCTACAATATTCAGGTTCAGGGACTGCGCCGCCGACTTGAATCCTCGGGCGTGAAGAAAGCCGTCATCGGCGTCTCGGGCGGGCTCGATTCAACGCAGGCCCTGCTTGTCACGGCGCGGGCGTTCGATCTCATGGGCCGCAGGCGTTCTGACATCGTTGGCGTGACGATGCCCGGCTTCGCCACGTCGGAAGGCACAAAGTCCAAGGCCCACGCCCTGATGAAGGAACTGGATATAGACGCCCGCGAGATCGACATCAAACCGATGGCGAACCGGATGCTCGCCGACCTGGATCATCCCTTTGCCAAGGGGAAGAAAACTTACGATGTCACGTTCGAGAATGTGCAAGCAGGCCTGCGCACTGACTATCTCTTCCGTCTCGCAAACAAGGAAGGCGGACTGGTTGTCGGCACTGGAGACCTTTCCGAACTGGCGCTCGGCTGGTGCACGTATGGCGTCGGTGACCATATGAGCCACTACAACGTCAATGCTTCGGTCGCAAAGACGCTGGTCCAGCATCTGATCCGCTGGAGCGCCGCGAGCGGGCACTATTCGGACGGGGCCGCCGAAGTCATGCGCGCCATCCTTGACCAGGAAATCTCGCCCGAGCTTGTTCCGGCGGGCGCTGACGGCAGAATTCAGTCGACCGAAGACACGATCGGCCCGTACCATCTGCACGATTTCTTCCTGAATCAGACGATCCGCTGGGGCTCATCTCCGACCCGCATCGCCTTCCTCGCGCACGCTGCCTGGGCGGATGCAAAATCCGGCGCCTGGCCGGGGCACACGGCCGAAAAAGACCGTGTCGCCTACGAGCTGCCCATCATCGTGAAATGGCTGGAGGTGTTCGCGAAACGCTTTTTCCAGACCAGCCAGTTCAAGCGTTCGGCCGTTCCGAACGGACCGAAAGTAACCTCCGGCGGCGCCCTCTCGCCGCGTGGGGACTGGCGCATGCCGAGCGATTCGAGCCCGGCGCCCTGGCTGGAAGACATTGCAAGGCTCAGGGCGCAGCTGGGGCTGACAGCCTCCTAACCTTGCCTTTTTGGGCCCCCTGATACATGAGGGGGTGCTGCGCACCCGTAGCTCAGCTGGATAGAGTGTTGCCCTCCGAAGGCAAAGGTCACACGTTCGAATCGTGTCGGGTGCGCCATTATCCCTATGTTACAGCAGATTGGCAGCGTGAAAGCGCGCGCCCTATGTGTGACCTGGGACTGGTCGCGCCCTGCCGGGCGGCATTTATGGAAGGCGTGATGAAGATCTGGAAGGCTGCCGCCCTTGCCGTGTTTGCGCTTGCCGGGTGTGGAGAGAACAGCTCCCGACCTTCACCTCCGGCGGCGACCGACGCCGCTCCAAAGCCGGCGATCTGGAAGGTCGCCGACGTGGGCACGACTGTCTACCTCTTCGGGACGGTCCACGTTCTTCCCCCTACCCTCACCTGGCATTCGCCGGCTGTGGACAAGGCTCTGAACGAGGCCAATGCCGTCTATTTCGAAACCGACACCGATGTGGATCCCGAGGTGTTCCGGGAGATCCTGCAGCGGCTTGGCATGTACGATCCCGCCGAGCGGCTCTCTGATCGTTTGTCGAAGCAGGACTTCGAACGGTTGAAAGCAGCGCTGATCAAGCTCGACCTGCCGCTGGTTGCCGTCGAATCCATGCGCCCCTGGTATGCTGGCATCGTCATCAGCGAGGCCGTGGTGCGGAGGGCGGGCTATGATGTGTCATCGGGTGTTGAAAGCGTGCTGCGACCGGCCGCACAGGGGGCCGGCAAAGACATTCGCTTCCTCGAGACGCTTGAAGAACAACTGGCGGCTTTCGCCACCCTGGCAGAGGAGATTCAGGTCCGCTTCCTGATCAGCGGTCTCGCCGAGATCGATGGCGCTGGCAAGGAACTGGGCGACCTCATCAACGCGTGGAAGTCCGGGGATGTCGATGCGCTCAACCAGTTGCTCATTGTTGACGACCTCGACGCCATTCCGGAACTGTACAATGCCCTGTTGAAACACCGAAACGCCAACTGGGCGCCCGAGATCGACAAGCTAATGAAATCCGAGACGGGGACATTCCTCGTGGCGGTCGGCGCCGCCCATCTTGTGGGCAAGGATAGTGTGCTCGAGATGTTGAAGCCGATGGGATATACGGCCGAGCGGGTTCAGTAGCCCCGGCCTCACCTTCACGATCAACCTCACTACTGCTGCGCCTTTCCCGGAGAGGGCGCGCGCTGCGTCTCGCTTTCGCACATCAGGCGAAACATCTGTGCCATGGCCCAGCCGGGGCTTAAGGGCGGTTAACCATAAAATCCGATCGCGTGGCGCGAGAATTGCGGCGCTGCACCTCAGCGGATTTGGGCGAGCCCGGCCCTTTCCTTGCTGACCATCACGGCAAAGCGGTGCGTGGAGACGATCAAATGCCAATTTCGGACAGCGTGAAGCTGCACGGGAAGGTAACCATCTTCCACCCGACACTTGTGAACCTTTACGGGTGCGAGGTCGGTAATGGCTCGCGTATCGGCGCATTCGTCGAGATCCAGAAAGGCGCGTTCATTGGCGAACGTTGCAAGATCTCATCACATACCTTCGTCTGCGAAGGCGTGACGATCGAGGATGAGTGCTTCATCGGCCACGGCGTGATGTTCACCAATGACCGCTTCCCGCGGGCGACGAACCCGGACGGTTCGCCCCAGTCGGATGCGGATTGGACGCTCGAATACACCACAGTGAAGCGCCAGGTCTCGATCGGTTCGGGCGCCACCATCGTCTGCGGCGTCACCATCGGCGAAGGTGCGCTCATCGCGGCCGGCGCGACGGTTACCAAGGACGTTCCCGCTTACGCGGTCGTCGCCGGTTGCCCGGCGAAAGTCGTCGGCGACGTCCGCACAATGGCCACGGCCAAGAAATCCCAAACAGTGAACAGCGTTGCAGAAGAGGTTGTGGGCTAATGACCGCCAGCAATGAAACGAAAACGGTGAAATCCCGCAAGAAGGTGATCGCCGAGAGCGGTCCGGCCGTGGAGATCCTGTCGGGCCCGCGCGTCGAGACGAAGCGCGACATCCTCAACATCGGCGTCATCGGTTACGGATACTGGGGGCCGAACCTGGTTCGCAACTTCGCGGAACTGACGGACGCCCGCGTCCACACGGTTGCCGACCTCAACCCGAAAGCGCTGGAAGTCGTCAAGAAGCGCTATCCGGCCACGAATGTTACGACCGACGTGCAAGCGATGATCCGTGACCCGGAAATCGACGCCGTCGCCATCGCGACCCCTGTCTCCACCCACTTCTCGCTCGCCATGGCCGCTCTCAAGGCCGGCAAGCACGTCTGGCTCGAAAAGCCGATGACCGAGACGTCGATGCAGGCGCGCGCGCTGGTCGAAGAAGCCGCCAAGCGCGGACTGACGCTCCATGTCGATCACACTTTCGTCTACACCGGCCCGGTGCGGAAGATGCGCGAGATGGTCCAGAACGGCGATCTTGGCAAGACGCTCTACTATGACTCGACCCGTATCAACCTGGGCCTGTTCCAGCGCGACGTTAACGTGATCGCGGACCTCGCCGTCCACGACTTCTCGATCCTGGACTACGTGTTCGACCAGCACCCCATCGCAGTGTCGGCTTCGGGCATCAACCACTACCCGGGTACGCCGGAAAACCTCGCCTTCATCACGCTGTTCTACGAAACCGGCTTCATCGCCCACGTTAACGTTTCGTGGCTGGCCCCGGTGAAAGTGCGCACGATCCTCATCGGCGGCACGAACAAGATGATCACTTTCGACGAACTTCAGCCGTCCGAGAAACTGAAAATCTACGACAAGGGCGTAAGCTTCACAGATGACCCGGCAAAGATCCACGAAATGCGTGTCGGCTACCGCGCTGGCGACATGTGGGCGCCGAAAGTCGACGGCTCCGAAGCGCTGCTCGTCGAGGGCAAGCACTTTGTAGACTGCATTCGCAACAACAAGACCCCGATTTCGAACGGTGAGTTCGGCTTCCGGATGGTCGAATTGATTGAAGCCGCCACGGCGTCCATGCGGGGCCGCGGCGAAACCATCCACCTCCCCCGCAAAACGAGCAAGTGAGTCAGGCCACCATGGGCGTCCCGTTTGTCGATCTGAAAGCGCAGTATCATTCGATCAAGGCGGAAATCGACGCCGCTCTGCTCGGCACGATGGAATCGTGCGCCTTTACACTCGGGCCGGAAGTGGCCCAGCTCGAGAAGGACTTCGCCGTTTACGCCCAGCAGACCTATGCTGCCGGCGTCAATAATGGGACGTCCGCCCTGCACCTTGCTCTGCTCGCGGCCGGCATCGGCCCGGGCGACGAAGTGATCACGGTCCCCTTCACGTTCATTGCTTCGGCCTCGGCCATCCACTACACGGGCGCCAAGCCAGTGTTCGTGGACATCGATCCGGTCACCTTTACGATGGACCCGACCCTGATCGAAGCTGCGATCACGCCGCGAACAAAGGCCATCGTCCCGGTCCACCTTTACGGCCAGATGGCCGACATGGACCCGATCATGGCGATCGCTAAGAAGCACGGCCTTTTCGTGCTCGAAGACGCAGCCCAGGCTCACGGCGCCGAATACAATGGCCGCCGCGCCGGCTCGATCGGCGACGCGGCCGGCTTCTCGTTCTACCCGGGCAAGAACATGGGCGCGGCCGGCGAAGGCGGCATGACCGTCACACCGCACGCCGAGATCAACCGCAAGCTCCGCATGCTGCGCGATTGGGGGGCGGAGAAGAAGTATCATCACGACATCATCGGCTACAACATGCGCCTGGAAGGCATCCAGGGCGCCGTGCTGCGCGTGAAGCTGAGGTACATCGAAAAGTGGACCGAAATGCGCCGCGAGGCGGCCAAGAGGTACAACGAGATGTTCGCCGGCACGGGCGTCGTCACGCCGGTTGAGCTGTCGAACCGCCGCCACGTCTACCACATCTACCAGATCCGCACGACCGACCGGGCGCGCTGGATGGAAGAACTCGGCAGACAAGGCATTCAGACGGGCATCCACTATCCGTTCCCGCTGCACACCCTGAAAGCGTTCGACTTCCTCGGATACAAACAGGGCCAGTTCCCGCACTCCGAGAAGATCGCCACCGAGACGATGTCGATCCCGATGTTTCCGGAACTGACTGCGGTTCAGCAGGAAGAAGTCGTGACTGCTGTCGCGGCTCTGGCCAGGCAGACCGAGCTGCAAGCGGCGTAACACTTTGACGACAGGGCCCGCCGCTTGCAGCGGCGGGCTTAACTCTGCGGCGCAGTGACCGCGCCACCGACCATACGGATGACGTTACGATGAAGATCGAAGGTTCAAAAATCCTGGTGACCGGAGGCGCGGGCCTCATCGGATCCACCACGATCGACCAGCTGCTCATGAACGAGAGGCCGGCCGAGATCGTGATCCTCGACAACATGTCCCGCGGCACGACGCGGAACCTCGAGAACGCGCTCAAGGACGAGCGCGTAAAGCTGATCCAGGGCGACATCCGCGACAAGGACCTGGTCTACAAAGTCACCGAAGGCATGGACGCGGTCATCCACATGGCCGCCATCCGCATCACCGCCTGCGCCGCCGATCCGCGCGAAGCGATGGAAGTCATGAACGACGGCACGTTCAACGTCATCGACGCGGCCCACAAGGCCGGCGTGAGGAAGGTACTCGCCGCCTCGTCCGCCTCGATCCTCGGCCTTGCCGACACCTTCCCGACCAAGGAAGACCACCACCCCTACAACAACCGCACCTGGTATGGCGCTTCAAAGATCATGCTCGAAGGCCTTTTGCGCTCGTACAACGACATGTACGGGCTGAACTACGTCGCGATGCGCTACTTCAACGTTTACGGCCCGCGCATGGACGTCGAAGGCAAGTACACCGAAGTGCTCGTGCGCTGGGTGCAGCGCATCAGCCAGGGCATTCCTCCGCTGGTGCTGGGCGACGGCAAGACGTCGATGGATTTCATCTACATCGAGGATCTGGCCCGCGCGAACGTGCTCGGCCTCAAATCCGACGCCACCGACGAGGTCTTCCACATCGCTTCGGGCGTCGAGACCTCGCTCAACGAGCTCGCCACCACGACGATGAAAGTCATGGGCGCGCCCGCTGATATGGTTCCGGAATACGGCCCCGAGCGCAAGGTAAACGCGGTTTCGCGCCGCCTTTCTTCCACCGAGAAGGCAGAGCGCTTACTGGGCTTTAAGGCTCAAGTCAGTCTTGAGGAAGGCGTTCGCCGTTTCGTCCGGTGGTGGGAAGCCAACAAGGACAGGTTCCAGTAGACGGCGGCCTCGTCGAGCAGCGCAGAAGGGAAGTTGGCCAAATGACGAGCACCGGACTTACGGCGCCGGACGCGGCATTGCTTGCTCGGCGGACACAGACGGTGGACGCCTGCTTCGATCGATATATTCCGGCGGGACGCCCGGTAGCGCTTCTGCAGTTCCCCCTCGACTTCAACGTCGGCAACCACATGATGTGGGCGGCTGCCGTTGACTATCTGAAACGGCGCGATGCCCGCATCGCCTATGCTGCGCACAGCTGGAGCTTCGACCTCGACGCCATGGTTCGCGCGGTCGGTGATGGGGTGATCGTGTTTCTCGGCGGCGTTACCATTTCGCGCCTGTGGCCGAGACATGCGGAGATCAAACGTATTGTCGCCGCGGCCTGCCCGAACAACCGGCTTCTTTCGCTGCCATCGACAATGCTGTTCGTTGACGACGACGACCGGCGCGAGGCAGGCACAATCTTCGGCGACCACCGCGACGTCGTCCTTATGGCGCGAGATCCAGTCAGCGCGGCATCGGCACTGGATGTGTTCCCTGAGAGGGTCAATATCGTGACCGTCCACGACTCGGCACTGCGCTTGTCGCCGCAACCAAGAATCGCATCGCCGGTTCACGACGTCATCTGGCTTGCCCGGGATGACCTCGAAAGCTCAGGCGGCTCGGCGCCCAGGAACGTTGAAGTATTCGACTGGACGCACAATGACCTCGTGGCCAAGCGGGCCATGTTTCCAAGCCGCGTGTTTTCACGCCTGCGCAAGGTGGCGCCATTTCTAGGGCCGATCGCCAACGCCCAGATCGTCGACAGCTACAATCGGTTCACGCGCTATGTACTGGCCAGCGGCAACCGGCGGTTGGATACCGGCAAGGTGCTGGTGACAGACCGTATGCATCCTCACATCCTCGCAGCACTTCGCTCACAGCACAGCGTTCTTCTACCTGATCGTTTTGGCAAGAACCGAGCGGTCTACGAATACTCCAGCCGCGGTTTCAGCACAGTCCACTGGGCGGACACGCCTCAGGAAGCGCTTGAGCGGGCCCGCGAGCTGGCGGCGGACACCAGGCAATGAACAACATGCCCGCGAATGCTGCTTTGTTGTTGCGCGCCCTGGTTGCGGAGATCAGGACACTGTGGGGCCGATCGCAGAGCCGACCGGAAACACTCAAACGGAACAGAATCAAGAAGACCCCTGGATGCGGACGGAACGCTAACCCGTTTCAGCTGACGCTCCACACTGTTCGTGTGGCTGATCATTGCGGCCAATTCCTGCAACGCGCGCGAGAGCAGTTCGCGTTGCAGGCCAACCGCCGGGAGGACTCAAGTTGGATGGCGTCCGCAAACGGCTGACTATCGGCGTGATATGGACCGCGGGTGGGCGCATCGTCTCGAACCTGATGGGCCTTGCAAGTACGCTTGTTCTTGCGCGACTTTTGACCCCGGCCGACTTTGGTTTAGTCGCCATTGCAACGGTTATCTACTCAATCATCGGAGCGGCTACTGAGCTGTCGCTCAGCTCGGCGCTGATCCAACACAAGTCTCCACAGCGAGAGCACTACGACACAGCATGGACGCTTGGCGTTCTTCGGTCGGCGGTGATCGCTTTCGCGTTGGCTGTCGCGGCCTTTCCCATCGCCGCCGCTTATGGGGAAGAGCGGCTTGTCGGAATTTGCCTCCTGCTGGGCGCGTCAGCCCTAGTAAGCGGCCTCATGAATCCCAAGCTTGTCGATTACCGACGCAAACTTTCTTTCCATCAGGAAATCCTCACCGAGTTCATCAACAAGTTTACCGGGCTAATAGTCGCGGTCGCCATTGCTGTCATGTTCCACAGCTTCTGGGCGCTGGTGATTGGCTCGCTCGCCTCGCAAGTGGCCGGCGTGATCATGTCATACGTCATCATCCCGTATGCACCGCGCTTCTCACTCACTCATTGGCGAAATCTCTTCTCGTTCTCAAGCTGGATGGCTCTCAGTTCGGGGCTTAACGCCATCAACTGGCGGGGAGACCAACTGGCTCTCGGCGCGATAATGGGAAATGGACCTCTCGGGCAATATACTGTCGGCGACAATCTCGCGTCGCTGCCGGTGCGTGAGTCAACGGCGCCGATCGCAAACGTGCTGTTTCCCGCATTTTCACGTTTGCAGGACGATCCTGTGCGTCTTCGTCAGGCCTTTCTTCGCTCGCAACGCCTACTCGTAGCCACGGCGCTGCCCGTCGGCGTCGGGTTCGCGCTGGTGGCTGGCCCGATGATAAATCTGGTTCTGGGACCGCAATGGACGTCGGCGTCCCTTGTGGCGCAGTTCCTCAGCGCAATTTTCGCCGCCCACGCTTTTTCCATGCCTGTGACCCCCCTCGCGATGGGTCTTGGCCGAACACGCCTGCTGTTCATACGCGATGTCGTTAATATAGCGGTGCGTTACCCGCTGATCTTTGCCGGCTTGTTTTCGGGCGGATTGCTCGGCCTCTTGCTAGCGCGATGCGTCAGCGGCGCAATCGGAATTGCGATCGACGTCTTTCTTGCGCAACGGTTGGCAGGAGTAAGTGCTGCTACTCAGATCATTTCAAATTGGCGGGCCTTGCTGGCAACCCTGGCTATGGCGGCGAGTGTCGGGGTAGTGAGCACCTTGGGCGCTGGCAGCCCCGAGATATTGCAGTTGCCGTTCATGATCCTTACCGGAGCGGTCAGCTATTTCTGTGTAACTCTTGCTCTGTGGTTGGCGACAGGGAGACCTGCCGGCCCGGAGCGCGAAGCCCTGAACATGTTGCTCTTTGTACGCCGCCGAGCGTTTGGCCACTAAGCCGCCGTTGCGCCATTTGCTGAGGCGCGGCACGACATTTGAACTGTGCGGGAACGCTAATTCAGCCATCGTGCCCGGTTGCACCAAATATTTCTGGTTTCGCCGATACCCTCGTACCGGGCGCCCACAGGAAGACACACAATGATCCCGATCATCAAACCTGTAATGGATCAGCGCGAGGCGGACGCCGCTTCGCGCGTCATCCTGTCGGGATGGATCACGCAGGGTCCGGAAGTCGCTGCGTTCGAGAAGGAATTCGCCGAGTTCGTCGGCGCCGAGCATGCAACGGCCGTCTCCAACTGCACCACCGGCCTTCACCTCGCCCTCCTCGCCGCCGGCGTCGGCCGGGGCGATGAAGTCATCACCGTCTCGCACTCCTACATCGCGACAGCCAACTCGGTGCGCTATTGCGGCGCCGAGCCCGTGTTCGTCGACGTCGATCCCGCGACCCACAACATGGATCCCGCGCTGATCGAAGCTGCGATCACGTCGAAAACCAAAGCCGTCCTGCTTGTCCACCAGATGGGCATGCCAGCGGACCTCGCTTCCATCGTGGCCATTGCACGCAAGCATGGCCTGCCGGTGATCGAGGATGCCGCTTGTGCCGTCGGCGCCGAATATCTGTGGGAAGGCCAGTGGGAAAAGATCGGCCGCGTCCGTGGCGATGTCGCCGTGTTCTCCTTCCATCCCCGCAAGATCATGTCGACAGGCGATGGCGGCATGCTGACCACGCCACATGCCGACTGGAACGCCAAGTTCAAGCTGTTGCGCCAGCACGGTATGTCGGTTCCCGACACCGTGCGCCACGGCTCCAACCAGGTGATCTTCGAGACGCACCCCGTGCTCGGCTACAATTACCGCATGACCGACATTCAGGCCGCCGTCGGTCGCGAACAGCTGCGCCGCCTGCCGGGCATCGTGGCCCGCCGCCGCGAGATCGCCGACAGCTACAAGGAACTGCTTGCGCCGGCCCAGTGGATTGGCCTGCCGCAGGAGCCCTCCTACGCACGCTCCAACTGGCAATCGTTCGCCGTGCGCCTGCCTGACTACGCTGACCAGCGCGCCGTCATGCAAGCCATGCTGGACGCCGGCATTGCCACGCGCCGCGGCATCATGTGCTCGCACCGCGAGGATGGCTACAAGAACCGCCAGCATGCCCCGCTGCCGCACTCCGAAGGCTGCCAGGACCGCACAATCGTTCTGCCGCTCTATCCGCAGATGACTGACGCCGACCTCGACCTTGTCGCCACAACGCTCAAGAACGCGACCGAGCCGAAATGGCCGTCATAGCCGTCAGCAACGAGAACGCGATCATCGAAGCCGAGCGCGAGCGCACGAGCGAGCAGGTGACGTTTATCCGGCCGAGCCGTGGACTGTTCGACTTCCAGTTCAATCAGGTCTGGCGCTATCGCGGCCTGCTGGCCACGCTGGTCAAGCGCGACGTTGCGGTTCTCTACAAGCAGGCGGCGCTGGGCGTAGTCTGGGCCGTGGTTCAGCCGCTGTTCGCTGTATTGATCTTCACGATCGTCTTCGGCATGGTCGCCAAGCTCCCGACGCCGAACAACATCCCCTATCCGGTCTTTGCGTTCGCAGCGGTCCTGCCTTGGAACTACTTTGCCGAGGGCGTCCGCCGCGGCGGCACAGGCCTCGTGACCGAGGCCGAACTCGTGCGAAAGGTCTATTTCCCCCGCCTGCTCATCCTGCTCTCGGGCGTAGTCGCTCCGCTGGTTGACCTCCTGATCGGCTTTGGCGTGCTCCTGGTGATCATGTTCATCTACGGCGTTGCTCTGACCTGGAACATCCTGGCGGTCATCCCGCTGTCAATAATCGCTGGCCTTCTCGCGCTTTCAGTGTCGCTGTGGCTGGGTCCAATCAACGTGCGCTTCCGCGATGTGAAGCATACGCTGCCCTTCCTGCTGCAGATCTGGATGTACGCTTCGCCGGTCGTCTACTCCTTCACGATGGTTCCCGACGAATGGAAATGGGCGTACTCGCTCAACCCCATGGTCGGCGTCATCGAAGGCTTCCGCTGGGCGGTGACAGGCCAGGGGCGCCCTGACCTAACCGCTATGAGCGTGGGCGGCGTCCTGATGATGATGATGTTGTTTGGCGGGCTCGTCTTCTTCAAAAAGACCGAACGCAGTTTCGCGGACCTAATCTGATGGCCGGCAATATCGCCATCAAGGCTGAAGGCCTCGGCAAGCGCTACAAGCTCGGCGCGAATGGCTCGCAGCATAATTCGCTGCGGGATGCTCTGGAGGCCGCCGTGCGCGGCCTTACCCTGCGCAAGCAGAAGCCGAAAGGTGAGTTCTGGGCGCTACGCAACGCCAGCTTCGAGATCAAACGCGGCGAGAACGTCGGCATCATCGGCCTCAACGGCGCGGGCAAGTCGACGCTGCTGAAAGTCCTGTCGCAGATCGTGACGCCGACCGAAGGCAAGGCTCAGGTCACCGGCCGCCTCGGCGCCCTCCTCGAAGTCGGCACCGGCTTCCACCGCGAACTCACAGGCCGCGAGAACGTGTTCCTCTACGGCTCGATCCTGGGCATGAGCCGCGCTGAAGTTACCGCCAAGTTCGACAAGATTGTTGAGTTCTCCGAGATCGCGAAGTTCATCGACACGCCTGTGAAGCACTATTCCTCGGGCATGTACGTGCGTCTCGCCTTCGCAGTCGCCGCCCACCTGGACCCAGACATCCTGCTGCTCGACGAAGTGCTGGCGGTGGGCGACCTGTCGTTCCAGAAGAAGTGCATCGACTTCGCCAGGTCACTGGAAAAGCGCGGCTCGACGATCCTTTTCGTTTCGCACAACATGTTTTCGATCAAGACCATGTGCCCGCGGGTAATCTACCTGCGCAAGGGCGAGGTCGTGTACGACGGCCCGACCGACCAAGGGCTGCGCATCTATGAGAGCGACAGCCGCCTCGCCGTCAGCCACTGGATTGACAAGAATGCGCAGGGCGCGCCGCCGATCGCCATTACTGACATCTCACTGACGGGCGAGAATGGCGTCGAGAAGACCGTGTTTGACTTCGGCGAGCGCATGAGGGTGCGCATCCATTACGAAACTTCGCGGCCCATCCAGAACCCCGACATTCGTATCGGCATCAACCGCTCGGACGAAGTCCACTGCTGCACGTTCAGCACGCTTTCCGACAACATCAACCTGCAGGAAGTCTCCGGCCAGGGCGTCATCGAGATGTGCACGCCGCCGCTCACCCTGGTGTCGGACATGTACTTCACGACCATTGCGGTCCGCGAACGCGGCGTACAGATTTCCTCGCAGATCGGCGCCGCTTTCCATACAACGCATCCGGTCTACCAGGCGAACGCCTATGGTGTCTTCCATAACGCGGGCGACTGGCGCATCAATCCCTCGGAGCTGACGCATGTCGAACAGCACCAAGCCGTCGGTTGACGTGGCGGTTCCTTGTTACAATTACGCCAATTACCTCAAAGGTTGCGTTGACAGCATCCTTTCGCAGGAGGGCGTGAATGTTCGCGTTCTCATTGTGGACGACTGTTCGCCGGACAACACGGCGGAAGTCGCCGCCCAGCTCGTGGCGGCCGATCCTCGCGTTTCCTACACGCGCAACGAAAAGAATCTAGGCCTCGTCGGCACAGCTAACCGGGGTGTAATCGAATGGGCACGCGCGCCCTATACCGTTCTGCTGTCGGCTGACGACTCCCTGACTCCGGGCTCCCTCGCCCGGTCAACGGCTGTCCTCGAGGCCAATCCGGACGTCGGCATGGTCTATGGAATGGCCATGGTGGTTGGCGACACGGATGGCCAGCACCTCGTCTCCGACCGCGCTGAATTCGAATACAGGAAGGTGACCGGCCCCGATTTCCTCCGGCGCTTCAGCGAGCATGGCAACCAGGTGGCTTCCCCCACGGCCGTCGTTCGCACTGACCTGCAGCACCAGCTCGGCGGCTACAACCCGACCTTTCCGCATACCTGCGACGTCGAGATGTGGATGCGTTTCGCCACGCGCTCCTCAATCGCCGTCATCAACGCGCCCCAAGCCTATTATCGCTGGCACAGCGGCAACATGTCGAAGGCCTATATCAAGCGACCGTTCGGCGACATGCGCGAACAGCTCGAAACGGTGAAGTTCATCCACAAGCAGTGGGGCCAGCATATCGAAGCCTACCCCGCATGGATCGCCGCGATGACCAAACGCATCGCCGCTCAAGTCTGCTGGCTGGGCGGGCTCGCGATCGAACGCGGCGATGTCGAGGGCGGCCGCGCCTGCCTCGACTATGCGCAATCCATCTTTCCCGACCTCTGGCGCTTGAAAGGCTATTGGGGTTATCAGGTCAAAGCGCTGATCGGCGGCCGCATGATCAGGGCGGTGCGCGGCGGCACCCGCTTCCCTCAGGACCCGTTCCAGCATGGATCGCTGTTCGGGTGGTGGCCAGACGCTACGTCGTAAGGCTTCATCACTGCTTTCCCGTTGAACACCGCAATCGCCAAAGCTGTGTTGGCCCCCGACTGTCTATCGCCCAAAGCCGACATTTGCGACAGTGGCGAGAGTTCCAGCACGGCCAAAATCCAGTATGCCGCGCCTGTCGCTATTGGAGCCAAGATTGCCACACCCATTCGGAACACCCCGTCTGCGCCGGCTCGCGCCTGGCCTTGTCGGCTTGGCCGGGCTGGCTCTACTCTGGACGATGTGGCTATCGGGCGGCGACTTCTGGCGGATGCAGCGCCCCTTCATGGCGGTGACTCTAATTTCCGCCGCCACGCTGGTCCTCGCCGCGATGGTTGCTGCCGCCCTGCCTCGAGGCCGCTGGCGCTCGCTGATGATCGCGCCGGTCGTCATTGCCATTCTTGCGACCTTTCTGGGCGAAGGTCTTGCCGAACGTCTTCGTTTCGATGAGCTTCGTGCGTCGCTCGCGATGGAAGTGGAGACTGTCCACCAGGGTGGCGGCTGCACAACGCCCTGCCGGATCGACTCTCGCGAGCCCTTGCGCATCGCCTTCCACTTCAGCGGCGAAGGCGCGCACTGGAGCGGCGTCTGCTACGATGCGACCGACACAATCCTCGGCATCGAATTCGGCGGCTCCGTCCGTCCGCCCAACGCCTCGGAAGCCGTGCTGCTCGCCGAAGCGAAAGCGATGTTCAGCGGCGAGGTGCGCCATGCTCCTTCATGGGGCGACCACTGGTATGGCTGCTCAACCCGCCCCTGACGAAAGGGCCTGACGCAGCGGATCGACGCCCGTAGCCAAAATGAGCATGCAAGCTGCAGCGCCGAAATTGACAGGCGCTTGGTTCCAGGGCCACAAGTTGATCGGGGCCCCTGAAACCGGTCGTTTGCCGTAACCGGCTTTCCGGACGGGGTCAGAGGCCATCGTGCTCAATCGTTGGCTTGCGCGCGCCTGCATCGGCCTCGCGCTGTTCGGCGGCGGCCTGTCCGCGGCGCTATCCTGGGCCCAGACCAATAACGAGCAGGCCGTCTCGAGCTAGTTGAACATAACCATCCGTCCATCACCCGGATGAGGCCCTACATCGACAAGTCCCCATCTGATCGCGCGAAGGCGTTTGCGACGATGGGGATCACCGACACGACGTTCGATACGCGCACCACCGAGGGTATCTCTGCAGACGAGCACTTTGCCGAAGGCGCGGGCAATCTGTGCCAAGCCCTGATCGCCTGGATGCAGAACGAAGAGATCTTCACGTGCAACCGCGTGAGATTCTCCGGGATCGATTTCGCCCACACCGAGCCGGTAAATGCGGAGATCGCCAAACGGCACAAGTCGGAAGGCATCGTATCCACGCGGCTGCACCTTCAAGAAGCGGCCGGCTGCGCAGAGAAGACGGTCACCTACTGGGGCCCCAAACTGCTCGGCCTGTACGACCAGCTGGCGGCAACCATCACCAAGACGGGTGATCTCGTGGCCCCCCAGGCGGCGGCGCGGCGCCAACGCGCAAGGCGTTCGAACACACCGTTTTCCTGTGTCATCTCGCCTACAACAATGCGGATGACAAGAACCGGTCGGCTGTTGTGGATGCTGCGGACGATGCCTGCTACGCGATGAACTTCCTGCTGGCCAAAAATGTTCTCGAAGCCTACCGAACTGTGGACGATTCCATCACGAAAGCTGTCTCGATGGGCGCCAGCGATCCGCTTGCAGCCGCAGCAAACCAACTCTCGCACAAGCTGGCCCAGAGGTTGGGCAGCCTCAACTGCGGTATGGTGATCGCCACCGCCAAGGTCGAGGAAGATGAAGCAAAGGCCAAGCAGGCGGCTGCGGCAGCCGCCGCTGCACAGGCTTCGGCTCCGAGCGCGCCCGCGAACAATCCCTACGCATAACGCAACGCCATCGTCGGTGACGATCAACAGCGAGACGCAATCATTAAACAACAGCCTGGAAGCGGCCCAGCGATGGTTCGATCGGGGCGAAGACCACGAAGCTCGCGGGTATTACCAGCAGGCGCTGGCTGGCTTGCGCAAGCTGGAAACCCTGTACTCAGACCTTAACCGCGAGACGGGAGACTCTGACTACAACGCCAAGTCCCGAGAGATGAAAGACCAGCAGAACATCGTGCTCGATAACTAAGGCGACATGTGCATGGAAGCAGAACGCCGCCTGTATCGAGGCCCGCCGAGTCCTGGCTCCGCAGCGGCTGCTTTGGGCCAATCTCGGTCGTCGAGAATCTGGGTGATCCGGCCGGTGCTGCACTGGTCATCCAACGGATGGGCGAATTTTTCTTGAGCGTTATCATGCCCCTCGGGCGAAGAGATCATTTTGACGTCGTGAACCGTGAAGCGGCCTAGACTAGGCCGTGCGCTGGGCAGCGCCGGGCAGAGCCGAGAAGAAGGCGTCGCGTGCACGGCCCTTCTTCAGCGTGCCGCGCAGGGTGCGGACCGGGTTGATCAGGAAGCCACGCATGATCGCGCCACGTGCGCCGCGGCGGTCGCCCTTGCTGGCGCGATCGACAGCCGCCTCCTCGAAGTAGACGCGATAGACTTCAACAGCGCCGAGATAGGAGCGCAGCATGGCGACGGGCGAGCCGAGGCGACGCCAGCCGGGCAGAGCGTGGCGCAGGAAGATCCGGCGCGTGTAGCCAAACCGGATCCACTGCAGCGTGTCGGCGGCGCCGGGCGGACGGCTGCGGAAGAGGATCATGGACTGGTCCACAAAGCCGATCTTGTAGTCCCTGGCGATGCGGAGCTGCCAATCCCAGTCGGAGTCGCCGATCAGCTTCTCGTCCATCAGTCCGTATTTCTGAACGGCGCGCGCCCGCACGACGGTCGCGCCAACCTGCGGGAAATACCCGCTCATCATCATCCTAAAGAAGTCATTGTCCGCTGGCGGCGTCACCGGCCATTGCACCGCCCAAGGACGCAGCTTTGTGTCCGTGAAAGTGACCTGTCCGAAAATCGCCTCGAACTCGGGATGGGCATCCAGCATCGCAATGTGCGGCCGGATATTGCACGGCAGCCAGACATCGTCGTCATCGAGGAAGGCGACGAATTCACCTGTGATTCTGGCCATGGCGATGTTGCGGGCCGCTGCGCAGCCACAGACGTCCGTCTTGCCGTAGATGCCGCCGAATTCAGCGACCACGCCGGGAGTTTCCGGCGTGGCGCCGTTGTCGCCGACGAGGATCTGGAATGTGAGGTCGGGCCCTTCCAGCGCACGAATGCTGGCCAGGGCCGCGCGCAGCGTGTCTGGCCGGTTGTGGGTGCCCACAACGACTGAGACGACCCGGGGAAGCGGCGCCGATGGTGTCAGACCCACTCCTCCCAGCGATCAAACTTGCCTTTGAGCAGCGACTTGAAGATGCGATCGCCGTCGAACTTCGTGACGAAGGTGCGCGGGACCGTGCCCTGCGGCCGCGTGTCCTCGGCCTGCGCATAGATCACCGAATATCCTGCGTCGTTTGCCGCCTTCATCGATTCACGCTTCCAGTTCATCGACTGCCCAAGCGGGATGGCGAAGGTTTCCGGGGCGAATCCGAGCCGGCGCTGGAACAGATCGCGCGAGCCCGCCAGTTCGTCGACCATCTGGTTGAGATCGATCCGGCCGAAGTCAGGATGGGTCGCCGAATGGCTGCCCATCTCGGCGCCGCCGGCAAGCAGGGTTTCGATGTCGCGCCAACTGAGGATGCAATTGTCGCCGAACTGGTGGCGATTGTCGCTCCATTCGGAAACCGGGAAGAAGGTCCACGGCAACCCATATTCCTTGAGGATGGGCGCCGCCTCAGTGAGGACGCTGCGCAGCCCGTCGTCGAAAGTGATGGCGAGATCCTTGGGACCACCGCCTGTTCGCGCCAATTCGGCGGCGGAGACGAAGCGATAGCCGGCGGCGAGCGCCAGTTCGATATGACGGCGGAACTGGGAGGGAGTGACGTCGTTAACCCCCCACTCCTCCTGACCGATGGAATGGTAGCAGAGGATCCGGCCGATCCAGCGCTTGCGCGAACGGCCGACGGCTGCCAGCAGGTGCCGTTCGCAACACATGCGCGCAATGGCTATGTGATGGCGTTCAAACCCGGCTGACCGGACAATCCGCTTGAGCGTCTGCTTCACCTGAAGGTCCCGTCAGTGGACCGCCGCGGCAGGGGCGGGCCTTCTCCCATCGCGCGAGCAAACGCCATGCCATCCGGCGCTTGGCGCGTTAACCCTGTTCACCCGGCGGAATGTGCGACTTCCGGGCGCTTCGCGCCGCCGGGGAGCACTCGCGCAAGCCAGCGGCGGACAGGCTGGTCGTAAAGCGAATGCAGGATGGCGGCGGCGGCCCCCGCTGCCAGAGCAATAAGGATGGCGCCCAGCGCATTGCCCCAGGGCGGAATGCCAATGGCCAGAAGCCCTGGCGACAGCAGCTGCAGTATCGGAACATGCAGGATGTAAACACCATAGGACAACAGTCCCAGAACCCCGCAGATCCGGGCCACGACGCCGTTTACCTTGGCGCCCGACGCCAGCGCGACCAGCAGAGGCATCAGCACGATCGTGGCAAACGCGTCGTAGGCGGGGGCCCATTCAGCCGCGACCGGAACGGCGATCGCCACAAGGAACGTAACTGCGGCTGCCCACCAGGGAATTGCCGGCAGTGCGATGACGGAGCGCAACCGATAGATCGCAACGCCTGCAAAGAAATCGAACACCACGCGCGCCAGACCGGCGTCCAGATGCGTCCACATCCAGCCTGGGCCCCGGGCGTCGGGATGATTGAATATCGTAATGATGGTCAGAGCGGCGCCGACCGGCAGAATGACCGCAAAGACCCGCCAGTTCAGGAACCGGACAATCATCGCGAACACGAGGTTGGCGATGAGTTCGAAGAACAGCGACCAGGCCGGGCCGTTGTATGGGTAAAGGCTTCCCCCGCTGATCGCCGAGTTTGGAGGCGCCGGAAGAAACAGGATCGCAGGGATCAAAGCGTAGAGAAAGTGGGTCCAGCCCGGCCATTGGCGCCCCAGCAGGGCAAGCACGCCGATCATCGTTCCCAAAATGTAGAGCGGATAGAGGCGGATCAGCCGCATACGCATAAAGGCCCATGGTGACCATCCACCTTCGAGCTTCGCGCCATAGGCATGCGCCAGCACGAAGCCGCTCAGAATGAAGAAGAAGTCCACCGAAAGCGTCCGGTTCGGAACCAGAGCGCCCAACTGTCCGGATGGCACGTGGTCCAGAATGACCGCAAAGGCGGCGATGCCCCGCAAACCGTCCAGAACCAGGAATCGCTCCGGGGCCGCCGCGGCGCGACCGGGCGTCTTAACGTCTTCCTGTTGTAGAGCCTGAGCGCCCATTCGCGACGGGGATGCAGAATCCACGCCGTCCCACAACTCTTACGGGAAACGTCAAAAAGCTTGCTCCCGCTTAGGGCGGTTGTATTCATCCACCTGCGTCAGGTTCCTCGAAAGAGGATTTGAAAGGGAACCGGGTCAAGGCCCGGGCTGCCCCCGCAACTGTAAGCGGCGAGCCGCGCACCATCAGCCACTGGGCTGTCCCGCAAGGGCCAAACCGGGAAGGCGGTGCGCCAAGCAACGACCCGCGAGCCAGGAGACCTGCCTGCCGCAGTCGTCTTTCGACGGTCCGGGGATGGGCCGCGCGAACGGAGTATTCCGGTTGGCGACGTCCTTGGACCGTGCTTCGGCGCGGCGGCGACGCCGTATCGATGGACGGTCTCCAAATTGGAGACGTCATTATGAGACTGCAACTGAAAACATCCTGGATCGTCCTGGCCGCTTGCGCCTCGCTTGCGCCATCCGCCCTCGCCCAGACTGATGATCCTGAGCGCGATATTGTTGTCGTGACCGGTTCGGCGACGCCGATCGAATACGAAAAGCTGGGACAGACGCTGACCGTGATCGGCGGCGAACTGATTGAACATCAAGGTTACAGCTATGTTCCTGATGTGATGCGTCAGGTCCCCGGCCTTGCCGTCAGCCAGGGCGGCGCGCCCGGATCATTGACGCAGATCCGCACGCGCGGCGCTGAGGGTAACCACACGCTGGTCCTGCTCGACGGGATCGACGTCTCGAGCCCGGATCAGGGCGAGACCGATTTCTCGACGCTGCTGACGGGCGATCTCGCGCGGATCGAAGTGCTTCGCGGGCCGCAATCCGGGCTCTACGGCTCGAACGCGCTCGCGGGCGTGGTCAATTTAATCTCGCGCCGCGGTATTGACGGGCGCTATGTCGGCGTCAGCGCGGAAGGCGGGTCGTTCAACACTTACCAGCTGCAAGGCAATACAGGCTTGGGCAATGGCGATGACTATGCGTCCATCGGTTTCCACGCCCTGACCAGCGATGGTTACGACATCTCGCGCGACGCAACGGCGGAAGGCGTGCCGGCGGCAGGGTTGGGCGGCCGTCCGGGAGACAAGGAAGGCAACAGCATCGCCACCGTCTATCTGCGTGGCGGCAAGGCCTTCAACAATGCGTTCCGCGTCGATGGGGTTGTGCGTTACCTAAACAAGAACTCCGACCTTGATGGGCAGGCCTATAACGATCCCATTCCCGGCCAGACCTATGACGATGCCAGCGACACGCGCCACAAGCAATTCCTTGCAGGCGCTTCGGCGACGCTAGGCCTCATGGAGGGCAAGTGGGAGACGACGGGCGCGGCGTCCTACGTTGACGAAAAGCGCCGCACAACGTCGAGCAACTTCCCCTTCCTGTTGCCCGGACAGGTTCCAACTGCGGGCGATCTTGACGACCCGTTGTCTCTCAGTGGCGCCGATGCGACGCGAACCAAGTTCACGCTGCAATCCACGTATAAGTTCGGCGGTCCGAGCTTGCTGAATTTTGTCACGGGTTTCATCGAGAACAAGAAGGAGAGCTACGACAATCCGTTCACGGCGCGCGATGATTCGCGTGAGTTGACTGGCGTCGGGGCGCAGTATCGTGGCGAGTTCGCCCAGCAAGTCTATCTGCTGGCGACCGTAAGGCAC
The DNA here is from genome assembly GCA_947474455.1 of Hyphomonadaceae bacterium. Lineage (GTDB taxonomy): Bacteria > Pseudomonadota > Alphaproteobacteria > Caulobacterales > Hyphomonadaceae > UBA7672. The sequence continues at coordinate 20,960 of CANJIL010000044.1, forward strand.
GACGACAACGACAGTTTCGACGATGCGGATACATATAGCGTCGCAGGCTCCTGGATCGTTCCCGGAACCGGAACGCGGCCGCACGCCAGTTTTGGCGCAGGCGTCACCAATCCGACCTTCTTCGAACAGTTCGGCTTCAATCCCGGGACATTCGTTGGCAATCCCGATCTAGCCCCCGAAGAGTCGAAGGAATGGGACGTCGGCGTCGAACAGACGCTGTTCGACGGCATGGTAATTGTCGATCTCACTTACTTCGAAGCGACACTCGAGAACGAAATCTACACCGCCTTCGGCCCCCCGCCCAGTTATCTGTCCACGCCCGCGAACCGCACCACCGAGTCCAATCGATCCGGCTGGGAGGCGAGCTTCAGCATCCATCCGACCGACGACATAGACATCATCGCTTCGTGGACCAACCTCGACGCCACTGAACCAGCCGGCATCGAGATTCGCCGCCCGGAAAACCAAGGCGCGCTGGATGCGAGCTGGCGCATCGCTGGCGGCCCACTGCAGCTCAATCTCGGCGTGACCTACAACGGCGAGATGATGGATACGGACTTCGGCACATTCCTGAACACCGCGGTCGATCCCTACACGCTGGTTCGCCTCGGTGCGTCCTGGCAGGTCAGTGACGCGATCGAACTCTATGGCCGCGTGGAGAACCTGACCGATGAGGAGTATGAAGAAGTGATAGGGTTCAGGGCCCCCCCGCAGGCGCTCTACATCGGCATCCGGTTCCGCGAGGAAAACGCGCGATGAAACCAGAGCGTCACATGGGCCGGCCATTCGCGCGACGCGCCCGTGTGGCGCTCGGCCCACTCTTTACCCTGCTTTTCGGCATCATGATCTTCCAAGCCGTTGCGGCCGCGCAGACGCGTCCGCAACGCATCGTGTCGATGAACCTGTGCACCGATGAACTGCTCATGCGGCTCGTCGATCCCTCGCGCATCGCCTCGGTCACCTATCTCTCGCAGCAGTCTGTCAACGCGCCGTTGGGCCTCGATGGCATCGCGTCGAAACTGAAGATCAATCACGGGCTTGCGGAGGAGATCCTCATGCAAAAGCCGGATCTGGTGCTGGCAGGCCGGTTCACCGCCGCCACGGCCGTCAACCTTCTGCGCCAGCTCGGCATGCATACCGTCACGATCGATCCCGAGAACACTCTGGATGACATGCGCGCCAACATCCGCACCATTGGCGAAGCCGTGGGCGAGAGCGCGCGCGCCGAACAGATGATCGCCGAGTTCGACGCCCGGCTCGCCGCCCTGCAAGCGCAGATTCCGCCTGGCGAGAAGCCGGTGTTCGCAGATATCGGCGTCAACAATTTCATCTCAGGTGAAAACACGCTCTACACGCATATCGTCAACGCTGGAGGGTATCGCACGCTGGGCCAGGCGCTCGGCTTCGATGGTTTTCGCAACGTGACGCTGGAGCAGGTTCTGTCGGTTCGTCCGGCGCTGATCTCTACCGCAACGCCCTGGACGAGCCCCCCCTCCATATCGACGATGGCGCTGCGCCACCCGGCGCTGCGCGCCATGGTCGAAGCCACGCCGCAGATCACGATACCGGAGCGCTACACCACCTGCGGCGCGCCCAGCGCTCTCGGCGCCGTCGAGCTTCTTGTCGCCGCGCGCAAGGCGGCCGCTGCGAAGGTGGGCGGATGAAACCTCTGATCCCCTATTCTCTGCTGATTGCCGGTCTTGCTGCGCTGGTCGGCGGGCTGGCCTTTGTCTCGATGGTCGTCGGTCCCGCAACCGCAGGAACGTTCGAGCTTTTCAGCATGATGACGCATGGCGAGGCCGATACGGCCTGGATGATCATGCGGGAGGTGCGTCTGCCGCGCACCGCGCTCGCGATGCTCGTCGGCATGTCGCTGGGCGTGGCTGGCGCTGCGCTTCAGGGATTGCTCCGAAATCCGCTTGCCGACCCGGGCGTCGTCGGCGTGTCGCCGGCGGCTTCTCTCGGCGCGGTGCTGGCGCTCTATACCGGTGTATCGGTCCAGATGCCGCTGGCCCTGCCTCTGATGGGCATTGCCGGCGCGCTGCTGTGCGCGCTGCTTCTGCACGGTCTCGCCCGGCGCGGCGGCGTGCTGACGCTCGTGCTGGCTGGCGTCGCTGTGTCCAGCCTTTGCGCAGCCTTGATGTCGCTCGCGCTCAACCTCTCGCCAAATCCCTATGCCGCCGCTGAGATCATGTTCTGGCTGATGGGCTCGGTCACCGACCGCAGCATGGATCATGTGCTGCTCGCGGGGCCACTGATCTTGCTGGGATGGGCGATCCTGGGCGCATCCGCCCGCTCGCTCGATGCGCTCAGTCTCGGCGAAGAGGCGGCCGCGAGCCTTGGCGTGGATCTCGGTCGCACACGCACGCTTGTTGTCGCGGGCACAGCCATCTGCGTTGGCGCCGGCGCCGCCGTCACCGGCGGCATCGGTTTCATCGGTCTCGTTGTGCCCCATCTGCTGCGCCCACTTGTGGGCCACACGCCGAGCCGTCTCCTGCTCGCAAGCGCGCTGGGCGGAGGGGCGTTGCTCCTCGCTGCGGACATTCTCGTTCGCCTGTTGATGTTCGGACCGGAGCTCAAGCTCGGCGTCCTTACCGCACTTGTGGGCGCTCCCTTCTTTCTCTGGCTCATCTTCCGGGCCCGCACGGAGCTTGAATCGTGAAGCTCGAAGCAAGAAGCGTATCCGTCACCGTTGGCGACAGAAAACTGGTCGAAAATGCTTCCCTGCACGTGTCCGGCGGCGAGCTTGTCGGCCTGATCGGGCCGAATGGGGCCGGCAAGTCGACGCTGCTGCGCGCCATGCTGGGCATACGCGCAATATCCGCAGGCCAGATCCTGCTCGATGGCGGAGATTTCCTCGCCATGCCGCCGCTAAAGCGCGCAAACGCAGTGGCTTTTCTGCCGCAGGAACGCCGGGTCGAATGGCGCCTGCCCGCCTATGACATCGTGATGCTTGGACGCTATCCGCATCAATCAGGCTTCGGCGGCCCCGCGCCCGAAGACCGCGCGGCGGTTGATCGCGCACTGGACGCAGTTGACGGCCATGGTTTGGTGGATCGGCCGGTCGCCGTGCTGTCGGGCGGCGAGCGCACACGCATCCTGCTAGCCCGCGCGCTTGCTGTGGAGTCGCCGCTTCTGCTGGTCGACGAGCCGATCGCGGCGCTCGACCCGTATCATCAGCTCCACGTGATGGAGATCCTGCGCGAGCGCGCCCACAATGGCGCCGGCGTTCTCGCGGTGATTCATGATCTCACGCTCGTTGCGCGTTTCATGGATCGCCTTGTGCTGATGAACGCAGGTCGGATCATTGCCGATGGTTTACCTGCAGATGTGCTCACCGCCGAACGGCTCGCTTCGGTCTATCGAATCAGCGGTTCGCCGCCTCAGCGCATCTCGTGATTGCTCATAAAGAGCGCGACGCGCGATTAAGAAATTGAAAGGCGCACGATGCGACTTTTTGTTTTCGCCTGATCGCGAGGCGCCAGCGCTCGCTCGCAGCACGCACGCGATGACGCTACGATTAAATCTCAGAAAGAAGGCGGTGTTTTCTGCATGTCGTTGAGGCGCCTTCCGCGAACTAGATTAGATAACACCAACAGATACGACGCCGTTGGGGCAAGGACGGCGCGATTGGGAGAGCGCAACGGACGGGCAGCCTGCGCAGCGCGACCGGAAAGTGTCGAGCTGCATAAGGGGTGCGTCGATGTTGGCTGTCTGGAAGGCAATCGCCTCCCGGCTTTTGATCGGAGCGACGATGGCGACCTTCGCCGCGCCGCTCGCTTTTGCCATAGACGAATCTCCGCAGACCCCGACGCAAGCGAGCATTGCCGATCAGCTCTTCAAGGATGCATCAGCGCGCGCCGCCAGGCTTGCAGCCACAGCCTATCAGGCGCCGCGCACCGATCTTCCAAACCCCTTTGAAAACCTCAATTACGACGGATATCGCAAGCTCCGCCCGCGTCCCGAGACAACGGTTTGGGGCGAGACGGGCAATGCCTTCGGCGTGCTGCCCCTGCCTCGCGGCTTTTATTACCGCGAAGAGATCAATATCCATTTTGTAAGCCGCACCGGCGAGACAACACCTCACACATCGTCGAACTTCATCGATTTCGTCGACTACCCGGGAGCGACCGACGATGAGCGCGTCGCTCTCGGCGTGTCTGGCTGGCGCGCCATCAGCAAGCCGGGTCAGGCCGGTATCGGTTATGAGTTCGCGGTCTTTCAGGGCGCGACCTATTTCCGGGCTGTCAGCGAGGGCCAGGTCTACGGTGTGTCCGCCCGTGCGCTCGCTATTGGCACGGGATCAGCGGCCGGCGAGGAATTCCCGCGCTTCACCGATTTCTGGATCGTCGAACCTGAAAATGCCGATCGCACCCTGACCTTCGTGGCGCTGGCGGACTCGCGATCGGTCGCTGCGACCTTTCGCTTCGTGCTCCGGCCCGGAAAAGACGCGGTCATCGATGTCGTGGGTGAGATTCATCCACGGATCGACGTCTCGGAAGCAGGCATCGCGCCCATGTCCAGCATGTACCTGCACGGATCATCCGACGGACATGCGAAAAT
>CANJIL010000045.1 GCA_947474455.1 Hyphomonadaceae bacterium
CGATCAAAGCGGTCAGCGTCAGCGGCCTCACTGCGAAAGCCTTCACCGTGAAGCTGAAAATCCTCAAGTCCGACGACGAACTGCGAAAGATCCAGCGCTATTTCAAATCGGTCGAAGGCCAGTACGCCCACGGCGACACGCTCATCGGCGTCTGCATGGGCCAGCAGGCTATGCTGAAGAAAACCACCAAAGCGCGCTGCAAGGAACTCTACAATCTCTGTCTCCGCCGGCATGACCGCATCAATGACTGGGATCCCGTCGAACTTGCCGCCAAGCCTGCATCGGCCAGCACCTCGCCGACAGGCCGCGCTCGATCCTGCGCAAGCCCGCCAAATCGAAGAACATGTGGGAGCGCCGCACAGCCCTCTACGCCTGCCTCTGGTTCAGCGCGATACAGAAGTCCGTCGACGACACCGAAGCCGTCTGCGAACTCATGATCAACGAGAAGGAAGAGATCATCCAGAACGCCCTCGGCGGCCTGATCCGCTACATCAGCATCGACCGATGATCGGGCGCGTTCACGAAATCCGCGTTGACGGGATCTTCAACCAGCTGGCGACCCCGCCAGGCATTCACCTGTGCAAGATCATGCTGCACGCCGATCTCTCAACGCTGTCAGCGCGTACTCAGTGGCCGCCCTTTGTCCCAGCCGCCGCCAGTCCGTTGTAGAAACTGTCCAGCGTCATCGTGCTGACCGCGTCTCCATAATCGACAATGCCCATCTTGCGTTAGTGCTCCACCTCGAAGATGCGCTTCTTGTCGCCGATCAACATGTCGGCGCCGACGTCAGGAATGGTCTTGCCCTCGACGTAGCGAAACCGGCCATAGATCGCGACAGAACAGACCTTGAAGTTCAACCCGCCACACGTCTTGAAGTAGAGATCGTTGCGCACGTCATCCAGGAACTTCGTCACGTCGACCAACACGAACGGCATCAGCATCTTGTCGAGATGCTTGTTCTCGTTGAGCGGCTTGACGACGTCGACCTACCGTCCATCAACCAGGGCTGGCCAGCCCATGTTCTGGCGAAAGCCTTCAATCGTCGCGATCGGCTTGCCGAGGATGCTGGCCGCCTTGTCATAATGGCAGATGGAGTCGACATGCGCCTGCAGCCGCTCGAACTCGATCGCGGCATACTTCTGCCCGTCATAGCTCTGCGTCTTGGCTTCCTTGAGAATGCTGTCGTCCCACTGCCCTGCCGGAACTTCGGGCATCGGCGTCACTGGTACGGCCGGCGCCGCCTGCCCGGATGGCTTCGCCGGGGCAATAGCCTTCTGCGCCTCGGCCGGCGCGCAAAACGCTGTCCTCCGCACAAACAGTCCCGAAGCAGGTCGCACAATGTCCTCCCGCGCAATGGCTGGCTATCCTAGGCGCAGAAATCCGAACCGGGCCAGCGTCTGCGCCCCAAAGGTGAGCTGTCGCTGCAGACGTCGCGGTCACCCCGCGATGGCGTGCGCGGAGATCACCCGCTCGTTAGCGCTAGGAACACGTCCTCGAGGTCCGGCTCCTCGGTGGCGAGGTCGCCGATTTTCACGCCGGACTCGCGCAGCTTCGCCAGAAGCTGCTCAATCGTCGTCGCGTCAGCCTTGTAGGTGATCGCCAGCTGCCCGTCCTTGCGGATGATCGCATCCATGCCCGCAAACGCCGCCGGCGCCGCGTCAAGCGGCGTCTCCGGCCGCACCACCAGCGTCTTGTAGTTCAGCCGCCGCAACAGCTTGGGCGTCGGCTCGCACGCCGTCACGGCGCCATGGTTGATGATGGCGATCTGGTCGCACATCTCCTGCGCTTCCTCGAGATAGTGCGTCGTCAGCACAACGGTCACGCCTTGGGCATTCAGCTTGCGCACATACTCCCACAGCGACCGCCGCAGCTCGACGTCGACCCCCGCCGTCGGCTCGTCGAGGATCAGGATGGGTGGGGCGTGCACCATCGCCTTGGCCACCATCAGACGCCGCTTCATGCCGCCTGACAGCTGCCGCACATAGGCGTGCTTCTTCTCGCCAAGTCCCAGCGCATCGAGAATCTCGTCCGTCCGCCGCTCGGCCGCCGGCACGCCATAGAAGCCGGCCATCAGCTCCAGCGTCTCACGTGGGGTGAAGAAGGGGTCCATGTTGATCTCTTGCGGAACGACGCCCAGCGCCGCCCGCGCCTCGCGCGGCTTCTTGTCGGCGTCGATCCCCCAGATGCTCACGTTGCCGGACGTCTTGTTCACCAGCCCTGCGAGGATGTTGATGAAGGTCGACTTCCCCGCCCCGTTCGGCCCCAGCAGCCCGAAGATCGAGCCGCGCGGCACGGCCAGATCCACACCCTTGAGCGCCTGCTTGGCCGGCATCTTCTTGGAGGCTGCATAGGTCTTGGTCAGCCCGGTCGCCTCGATGGCCAGGTCGGGAAGCACAGACACCGAATCGGTCAAGACGGACCACCTTCTATCAATGATACAGGCGCCACATTGACGGGCAGCGCGAGCCGCTCATAGGTAGGGCGCAATCCAGCTGCCCGCAAACCGGCTGGGCCGATATGAGGAAGAAATGGCGTCGACGACCGGAAAAAACCCGCCTGCAGCACCAGAAGGCGGAAGCTGGTACATGAACAACCCCGAACTCGTGGTTGTCACCACGTTGAAGGTCGCCTGCGATGGCGGCGGCGCGCTGGGTCACCCCAAGGTCTGGTATGACATGTCCGAGAACGACTATGTCGAGTGCAAATACTGTGACCGGGTGTTCGCCTTGAAGGGCGGATCGAGAGACCCGCAGAAGTAGGCTGAGCGTCCACCCAGACGCGGGAATTGACAGCTGCGGCAACCTCGCCACGGCCGCAAAACCCTTCCAGTACGTTCTGTAACGCCGCCGTAACGCCCGTAACACGCTACGGTGTTACGGTAATTTACCTGCACCTCGCTTGGCAGCTCCGCCACAAGCGCCCCAACAGCCGTTGAACAAAGAGTATCGGCAAATCGCCCCGGGACGTGACTTGGAGGAGTTTTCCGAATGACGACCTGGACCGGCACCTTGATGGGGGGCGCTGCGGCGCTCGCGCTCCTGTCAGGGCTTCCTGCGTTCGCCCAGGCGTCCGGCCCAGCGCAGGCCGCGCCCGTCACAGGCCCCTCCGCCGACCAGCCGCCTGCTGGTCCTGGCAACGACACGGTCGTCATCTTCGGCCGCGCCGAGGAACAGATCGGAAAGGCCACGTCCGCCTCCGAAGGCGTCGTCGGCTACAAGGACCTCTCGACCCGCCCGATCAGTCGCGCCGCCGAGCTGGCGGAAGTCATCCCCGGCATGATCGCCACCGAGCACTCCTCGGGCGGCAAGGCCAATCAGTACTTCATGCGCGGCTTCAACCTCGATCACGGCACCGACTTCGGCGGCTTCATCGATGGCGTGCCGATCAACCAGCGCTCGCACCCGCACATGAGCGGCTATCTCGACCTCAACCTCCTGATGGCCGACCTGGTCGAGCGCGTCGAATTCAAGAAGGGCATCCAATACGCCGAAAACGGCGACTACACCGCGGCCGGCTCGGCTTCGTTCGTCCTCTATGACAAGCTCCCCGACAACTACGTCAACCTTCGCCTCGATGCGGAAGGCGAATACCGCGTCACCGCCGCCGGCTCATTCGATATCGGCGAGGGCACGCTGCTGGCGGCCTTAGCGCAAGAAGGCGGCGACGGCTCGTTCGACCTGCCAGCCGAACTCGACAAGAGCACGGTCTACCTGAAGTACAGCCAGCCGCTTGGCGACGCGACGCTCCGCCTCGGCTTCATCGGTTACCAGAACGACTGGGTCGCCACCGACCAGATCCCGCTGCGGGCCGTCGAGGATGGTGCAATCAGCCGCTTCGGCTTCATCGACCCCACCAATGGCGGCCGCAGCCGGCGCTATATCGGCTCGGCCGGCTTCGAATGGGATCATGCCAGCATCATAGGCTACTACCAGCGCTCCGAGTTGAACCTCTTCCACAACTTCACGTACTTCACCGACCCGGCCCTCGGCGACCAGGTCGAGCAGGTCGAACGCCGCAATGCAGTCGGCCTGCGCGCGAAGATGGATCGCGAGTTCGACCTCTTCGGCGTCCGCACGGAAGGCCGCTTCGGCAGCGACATACACATGGACTGGATCGACCCTGCCGCCCTCTATCGCACCACCGCCCGTGCCCGCAATTCAGTCATCGCCAATGACAAGGTCGACGTCATGGCCCTCGACATCTGGGGCGAAGTGACAATGCACTGGACAGACCGCCTGCGCACCACTCTGGGCCTGCGCGCCGACTATATCGACGGCCAGGTCGCGGGCCTCCTCCCCGCAAACGCCGGCACGAAGTCCGGCGTCCAGTACAGCCCGAAGGTCAACATCGCCTACACGATCGGCGACGACCTTGAGGTCTATGCCGGCGCCGGCATCGGCTTCCACTCCAACAACATCGTTGGCGTTGTCCAGAGGCTGGACCCTCAGACAGGCGATCCGGTCGACCCCGCCACGCTGTTCGCTGAAAGCCGCGGTGGCGAAATGGGCGTGCGCTGGGAGCCGAACAAAACGTTCAACCTCTCCGCCGCCCTCTTCATGCTCGATTTCGACAGCGAGCTTATCTATGTCGGCGACGCCGGCATCTCCGAGCCCTCCGACCCGACACAACGCTATGGCCTGGAGGTCGCCGCGTTCTGGAACCCGGTCGACTGGCTCGCCTTCGACGCTTCCTACGCTTTCTCCCACTCGCGATTCAAGGATGCGCCCTCCAACTTCGACCGCATTCCCAACACGGTCGAGGGCGTCGCCGCAGCCGGCGTCACCTGGCTGCCCGGCGATGGATGGGAAGGCTCGCTCCGCGTCCGCTATCTCGGGCCCGGCCCGCTGATCGAGGACAACTCCGTCCGCTCGCCGTCCACCACGCTGGTCAACGCCGGCATCTCCAAGGACTTCGGCAATTTCGAGATCGGCTTCGAAGCCCTCAACCTGCTCGATGGCGATGGCTACGACATGGTCTATTTCTACGAGAGCCAGCTGCTGGCCGAATCCGCTCCCCTGGAAGACTTACACTTCCACCCGGTCCACCCGCAGACCTTCGTTCTCAACCTCAAGGCGAAGTATTGAGACTGTGAACAACGCAACGTTCCATCGCCGCGCCAGCTAAAGAACGGGAATTTGCCCGGGCTGGCGCCGCGAAAGTGGCATCCCCATCTAAATGCTGCGATCAATCCGCCGCCGGACCATTTACGTCTGGAATGTGACAACGGATTCAGCTAATGCCGCACGGAAACGGATTGGCCAATCCAAGGCTTAGGGCGCAATGCGGGCTTCCACGTCCAGATTCATCTACTGCCTTGGCCTCCTGGCTGTGACGGCCTGCGCCGTGCTGCCCGAAACGCTGCCTGCCCCGGTAGCCGCGGTTGCGACCGCCAGCCCGCAGACGACAGAAGTCCGCCTCGCCAGGGCCATTCGCGACCGAATTGAACAGCAGGCGACCCACGATGCGGCCGACCCCGGCCTATTCGAAGCCCTCGCCAACGAAAATGCGCTGCGTGAGCTTGCCTTCGCGGACGACGTCGTCTCGACGCGCCATGATCTCATCACTGCGCTGGCGAGCGAACTCTCCAACGCGATGGCTGAACGCTCGAAACTCGCCGCGCGTTTTGGCGAAGCCGCCCCGCACCTCGACCGGGCCGACGCCGTGATCAGCGGGCTCACTGCCGCGATCAACAGCGAAGTCCGCCGCAACCGGATCTAGCCTCCAATCTGGCTCCCCAGGATCTCGCTCCCATTGACGGGCGCCTTCACGCGCGCCAACGCTCCCGGAAAAGGACTCCGGGGAAAAAACGCCATGAAGCGCCTTGTCGCCGCCTTCGCCTTGCTGGCCGCCAGCGCCTGCGCCACCACAAATGCAGGGCTCCCAGACGTCGCCCAGACTCCGCCCCCGCGCGTCGCGGGCTTCGCCGATGCGATCGCCGCCTTCGAGACAGCGGACAAGGCTGCACCGCCAACGAAATGCGCCACCCTGTTCGTGGGCTCGTCCTCGATCCGCTTCTGGCGCACTCTGGCCGAAGACTTCCCCGGCCGCACCGTTATCAATCGCGGCTTCGGCGGCTCCACTGTGTGGGAGGTTGATCACTATTTCGATCGCATCGTCGCGACCTATCGTCCCAAGGAGATCGTCTTCTACGCTGGCGACAACGACATCAACGCTGGCCGCACGCCGGATGCGGTCTATGCAGACTTCATCCACTTCATGCGCCTCAAGGAGAAGGCGCTGGGCGCCACGCCCGTCTGGTTCATCGCCGCCAAGCCCTCGAAATCCCGCATCGAGCAACTCGGGAGACAGGCGGAACTGAATGTGAAGGTGAAGGCGCTTGCCGACGCCCGCGACGACCTCGCCTTCATAGATGTCGTGCCCGCGATGATGAAGCCCGACGGCACGCCAAAAGACATTTTCGTCGCGGACAATCTGCACATGACCCCAGAAGGCTACGCCCTCTGGACCCCGCTCGTGAACGCCGCCCTCAACACCGGCCAACCCGCCAAGGCGCCGGGCTGCTGAGCTTGCGTGCAAGCCTAAACGGCAGCTCAAATACGAAAACGCATGTCTGTTCGCGCGCCCATGGTTCGACAGGCGCGCTGCCCCGTAGAGTTTGGCGGCTCCACTGTTGGACAGCCATCCCCCAACCCGCTGCGCCACAGCGTTTCCCGCAACCGCGCCCTTGGGGGATAGACGTCAACACCAACACTCACCTTCTCGTCCTCGAACGATACTCCTCGCGCCCTGGCCTGACGGAGGTCACGGAGCCCTCCGAAACTCGGGATGTCGGGGCGATGGCTGGCGGGGCCATCGACGCGTCAGGACGCGCGGGGGTGTTTGAGGCCGCGAAAGCATCAGTTGAGCTTGTCAGCTGCAGGTAACGCCCTTCAGGGCGAAACGAACGGCGCTGGAATAGCTCAGGGGCTGCGAAACCGGAGGGCCAGGGGTTATCGCGGATGACCCTTGAACACGCTGAACCGGGTGAACGGACAGGACGCAAAGACGCCGGGCATCAAGACGCCTGGATGGCTGAAACAAAGCCTCGTGCGGCCGAACCGGGACAAACCGTCAGTGACGGGGGGCGCTTCACGCGTATTCGCCTGCCCACAAGGCTAGCACTGGAGCTGGCCACGGTGCATGACGCGCGCGCGCCGGTCCGAGAGCGAGCCTGTGCCTATGCACTACCCTCTGCCGACACGCGTGATAGACACCCGCATGCCGCGTCTCCCACCCCTGCCCGATCTCGATTGGCGCGTTGAAGCGCCACATTCGCGCGACCACGACGACGTCTACTTTTCCGGCGACGGCCTCTCCGAAAAGCGCACCGTCTTCCTGACAGGCTGTGGCCTGCCCGAAGCCTGGAGCGGCCTCGAGCATTTCACGGTCGGCGAACTCGGTTTCGGAACCGGTCTCAACCTGCTTGCGCTCTGGGATCTCTGGCGCCGCCACCGCCCGTCGCCATCCGCCCGTCTCGACGTCCTGTCATTCGAAGGCGCTTTGATCGACAGGAGTGATGCGGCGAGAATACATGCCAGCTGGCCCGAGCTAGGCGAACTCTCGCACAAACTGCTCGCCCGATGGCCCGACCGCGCCCGCGGCGTCCAGCGCATCCATCTGCCCGACGACATCACGCTGACACTGGCCATCGACGACATCGCCGACGCTATTCCCCAGGCGCAGGCGAAGGTCGACGCATGGCTCCTCGATGGCTTCGCGCCTTCGAAGAACCCCGCAATGTGGTCGGCAGAAACACTTGGCCATGTCGCGCGCCTCTCTGCGCCCGACGCGCGCGCCGCGACCTACACCGTCGCGGGCGACGTCCGCCGCAATCTCGGGGCTGCAGGATTTGCTGTCGCCAAGAAGCCCGGTCACGGCCGCAAGAAGGAACGACTTGAGGCGCGCCTCACCGTTCAGCGCGCCGCGCCGCCAACGCCGCCAAAGCGCGTCACAATCATCGGCGCGGGGATCGCCGGCGCCTGCGCCGCACACGCATTCCTGCGGCGCGGATGCGAGGTTACCGTGATCGACCGCGCCGAGGCGCCCGGCGCGGGCGGGAGCGGCAACCCGCTTGCGCTCGTCATGCCACGTCTCGACGCCGCCGATGGCGCGGCAGCCCGCGCACTTCTCGCAGCATGGCTCTACGCCCGCCGCCTCTATCCGGAACTCGGCCCTGCCGCCGCCCAACAGCTCGACGCGATCCATCTTCCCCGCGGTAAGAAAGAGGAACTGCGCTTCGACAGACTTCTGGCCGACCCTCCGCTCGACGACTCGCTCCTGCAGCCATTCAAGCAGGGCCTTCGTCACATCGGGGCCATCGCCATCCGCCCTAAAGCAGCGCTTGCGACGCTCCTTGAAGGCGCAACACAGCGCTTCAACACGTCCGTAGACTCACTCGCCAGTATCGACGCCGATCTTGTTGTGGTGTGCGCCGGCATGGGTCTCGCCGCCCTCGCAGAGCTTGCGCCGCCTCTCACCGGCCGCCTCGGCCAACTTGAGTCCATGCCCGCAACGGGACCACCAAGCGCAATCGCGGATGGCGGCTACGCCGTCGAAGCCTTCGGCCTGCTCGTCTTCGGCGCAACCTTCGAAGCCGCCAATGACGAGCCGCAGATCTCCGACGCCGGCCGCACCCACAATCTCGAAATCCTCGCCCGCCTGCGCCCCGACATCGCGCCGCACGATCTCACCTCGCGCGCCGCCATCCGCGCCACCACCCCCGACCGCCTCCCGTTCGCCGGCGCTCCGCCGCAAAAAGAAAAGGCGCCAGACGGCACGCCGGCGCTTCGCAGTCCTCCGTCCCGCCTTATCGGCGGCCTCGGCTCGCGCGGCTTTCTTTGGGCGCCGCTACTTGCCGAGTTGGTCGCATCAGAGGTCTTCGGCGAACCCTTGCCCGTCGAAGCGAGCGTGGCCGCAAACCTCAATCCCGGTCGCTTCCTCGCCCGCGCACTCAGGCGGGGAGATTAGTATCCATTCGCCGCAGCCGCTCGATCTCATTCGCCAGTTTGCGGTCGTCATCCGTCAAGAGCCGCTCGAGCACGGCGACGCGTGCCTTCAGCCGCTGCAGTTCGCCCGTCGCCTCGCCCTGGGCGGCCGCGTCGCCCCTTTGAGCGCGCATGATGTCCAGCTTCAACCGCTGCGACCGCACCCAGATGTTCCCCACGATAGCGATGATGCCGCAAAAGATGCCAAGGATCGGAATCAGGACTCCTATATTCGACATGTCGCCGACCTATCTCTGCACGATTTCAGCGTGACGCAGCTGTTCGATTTCCTTGGCGAGGCGCGCTTCCTGCCGATCGAGATAGCGAGGCATCGGCCCAGTCTGGTCGCGGGACGAAAGTTCGTTGTTCCGGGTCTTGTCGTTGATCATGTCCGTTCTCGCTGGAACTTGCTGCTCAAGCCGGCGGACGATCACGCCCGCGCAGACTGTCGATCTCGCGCGCCAGCCGCAGGTCATCATCCGTCACCAACCGCTCGAGCACCGCAACGCGGTCCGTCAGCTTGTCGATCTGTGCCTGCATGGCGCCCATCACAGCTTCCTCCTCACGCGAGGAGCTGCGGGACAATTCGGCCCGGCGGACCTTGCCCTGCTGGACGACCCAGCCCATGGCGACGACCATCGCGAAGGGAGCTGCAACGGCGACAACACTTTCCATCCTACAGACCCGTGGCTGTCATCGCGCCATGGGGCGCCAGTCTACGTTGAAGTGGCAGTGCGGAGGGCAGGTTCGCGAAGCGACGCCCATGGTCAACCCTGCATCGCCGCTGCCGAACACGAGCGTCATCTCGCCGGCGTTGAGCTGCACAACGCCAAGGCGGGCGCCAAGGATGAGTGCTGTCATACCAGTCGCCAGCAACACCGCAGCACAGGCAAGTCTGATCTGGAGTCCGCGAGCCATGATGTCCCTCTTTGCTGGGGCTTTTGCTCTGGATCGTCGTCTTCGAGGCGGGCGGCGGCGTAGGGAGGACGCCCCGCTGCCCGTTCAGTCAGCGGCCTTCGAGGTCGCGGAATTCGCGGCGCAATTTCCACTCTTCCGAGGTCACCGCGCGCTCCATCCGCGCGAGCCGGTCGTCCATGTCCTTGAACTTGTAGCGGATGTTCGAAAATGTCTCGCGGGGGCGGTCAGAAACCGAGGTCCAGAAACGCTCTTCGTCTGGCGTCAGATTGCGCGGGCGATAGGGCTGGTAGGGCGTGATGGCCCAGATCACCAGGTAAACGGGAACGAGGAAGCCAACGCCGCAGAAGAGAAGCGCGGCGGCGCCGATGCGGGTGAAGGTCGGATCCCAGCCCATGCGGTCGGCGATGCCGCCGCAGACGCCGGCGATGACCTTGTCGCGTGAGCGGTAGAGCCGCTTGGGGTTGGGAGAGGAGGTGTAATCGTCGCGCATCAGTTGATGTCCCCACGAGTGGATTGGGTGGGACGCGGGCGGGCGGGCGCCGTGTCGGGTTCGAGCAGGCGTTCGAGGGTCTCGATCCGGCGCTCCATTGTGCGGGCGGAGCGCCAAAGATCCTCAAGCATCCTTTCGTCATCCTCCGTCAGATTCCGCGATGAGCGGTTCTTCGAGATGTAGTGGAGGATCATCCATGGCAGCACCACGAAGATGCTGATGATCGCGACAAGCCCCAGGCTCATCCCGAAGACTGCTTCCGTCGCCATCAGGCGCCCTCCCCTTCAGCTTTCCGGCGAACCGGCGATGGCGCCGGGACCGGCTCGCCGCCACGGCGGCGCTTGATCTCGGCAAGTTCCTTCTCGATCGACTCTTCGGCCTCGAGTTCCTGGAACTGAGCTTCCAGGCTGCGGTCGCCGACATTGATGAGGTCGGCATAGGCTTCCATCTCATCGACCTTGCGTTCGATCTGGCCGTAGCGGCGCATCGCCTCGTCGACCCTGTTCACTTCGATGCGCGAGCGCATCGCGATGCGTTGCTCAGCTGCTTCACGGCGGACGACGAGTGCGCGATGTTTCGTCTTCGCTTCGTCGAGCTTGGCTTGCAGCTTCTCAAGGTCGTCCTGGCGGCGGACCGAGACTTCGTCGATCGCTTTCAGCGCCTGGCGGCGACTGTCGATCTCGCGCTCGGCGCGCTGTTTGGCGGAGAGGGCGCCGCGGGCGAGGTCTTCGCGCCCCTTTTCCACGGCGAGCTCTGCTTTCGACGCCCAGTCGAGACGGGTCTGTTCGAGGGTGACGATGTCACGCTCGTACTCCTTCTTGTCCGCCATCGACCGCGCGGCGGCGGAGCGGACCTCGACGAGGCAGTCTTCCATTTCCTGGATGATGAGACGGGCGATCTTTTCCGGATCCTCCGCCTTATCGAGCATGGAATTGATGTTCGAGTTGATGATGTCGGACAGTCGGGAAAAAACGCCCATATCAGAACCTTTCGTCTAATCTTCTCGGGGGGTGGTCTTCTTGTTTTTCTTCGGTGTGCCGATGAAGAGAAGTTCAGAAGAACATGCGTGCGAGGATGAAGCCGGCGATGAAGAATCCCCAGCTCTCAAACGGCCTCCGGGTAAGCCAGCTACCAAAGCGTCCCAGTGGGCTGGGCCTCTCGTAGGGGTCGCGGCTCTCGGAGTAGCGCATCGTGTGCTCCTGTGGTCACCGGTGTTTTCCCGGCATGGACCATTGAATTGCAACCATCGTGCCAAGCTTTTGGTAACCATCTAACTACCTGTTTTATTTAATATTTATCAGTTTTGCTCACGCTCAAATTGACCAAATTGGTAAAACCAGCCACAAACCGATTGGCGCGCCACGCTATGGAATGGTAATTTTCGCCATATGGCTTTGCCCTCACCTCCCGAGCTGATCGGTCAATCTGCGACCTGGCTGGAAAGCCTTGAACAGGTTTCGCTGTCGGCCTTGGTCGAGCGGCCCATCCTGGTCATCGGAGAGCGCGGCACCGGGAAGGAGCTGATCGCCGAGCGCCTGCACTATCTTTCGCCGCGCTGGGACAAGCCTTTCGTGAAAGTGAATTGCGGCGCACTGTCGGAAGACCTGCTGGATTCCGAACTATTCGGCCACGAGGCCGGAGCGTTCACCGGCGCCACCAAGCGCAGGCAGGGCCGCTTCGAACAGGCCGACGGCGGCACACTATTCCTCGACGAGATCGCAACCGCGTCGATGCAGGTTCAGGAGAAATTGCTGCGGGTGGTCGAATACGGCGAGTTCCAGCGACTTGGCGGCGAGGACACGATCACCACAGACGTGCGCATCGTGGCGGCGACCAACGTCGATCTG
The DNA here is from genome assembly GCA_947474455.1 of Hyphomonadaceae bacterium. Taxonomy (GTDB): domain Bacteria; phylum Pseudomonadota; class Alphaproteobacteria; order Caulobacterales; family Hyphomonadaceae; genus UBA7672. The sequence goes on from CANJIL010000045.1 coordinate 12,240, forward strand.
CCAGCGCGCGCCGCCGAGGGGCGCTTCCGCCCTGACCTGCTCGACCGCCTCGCCTTCGACGTCATCACGCTGGCCCCGCTCAGGGCGAGACCTGAAGACATCATCCTGCTGGCCGAGCATTTCGGACAACGCATCGCGCGCGAACTGGAGGGCGATTTTCCTGGCTGGTCGCGCAGTGCGTTGGAGGCCATGTGCGCGCATTCCTGGCCGGGCAATGTTCGGGAACTGCGCAACGCCGCCGAGCGGGCCACCTTCCGCACCATGGCGGCGCAGGCCAATGGCGCGCCGATCGGGCCCGTCCTGATCACGGCAGACTTGCTTGATCCTTTCAACTCGCCGTGGCGGCCACCCAAGGACCTTTCAACGCCGATCAGTCCGCAGCCCGTTGCTACGGTGTTAACTGAGACCCGCCCGGCCGAGAAAAGACCCGCCCCCGCAAAGCCAGCCGATGATCTGCCGGTTGATCTCAATGCGGCTGTCGCCGACCTGGAAAAACGCCTGATCGAGGCTGCTCTGGAAGCCTGCCGAGGCCACCAGCGCAAGGCTGCCGACCATCTGGGACTTAGTTATCACCAGATGCGCGGCCTGCTGCGGAAATACGGTTACGGGCGCGATGGCGCAGGCGGCGAAACGAATTCTTCAGGTCCCGGGAACGAGCCGCTAACCCAAAACGAGTAGACAGGAGGCATGATGCGCCCCCCCTGCTCGCACCCAGTTCCTGGGACTGGCCTTTGATCCCGTCGGGGCCGACCAAGCAGCGCGCGCCATAGCCGAGCGTGCGCGCAGCCTTGCGCCCTTCGCCTATGTCGCAACCCCCAATGTCGACCACATCGTACGGCTCGATAGAAGGCCGGAGCTGCGGCCGCTCTATGCTGAGGCATGGCTGAACCTCTGCGACAGCCGCATCCTCGAAATTCTCGCCGAGCTTTCGCGCATGTTCCTGCCCGCAGCGCCGGGCGCTGATATCATGGAGCATCTGTTTCGCAGCCACATCCGTCGTGACGACACGGTCGTAGTGATCGGCGGCTCATCCGACATTGTGGATGCGATCCGCCGCCGTCATGGTCTGACCGACGTGCGCTGGTTCGATGCGCCCTACGGCCTCAACGATGATCCCGCAGCCCGCGCGCAGTGCGTCGCGTTCATCCGCAACAACCCTGCCCCGTTCGCGTTCCTCGCCGTAGGATCGCCGCAGCAGGAAATGATCGCGCACGAAGCCATGACTTCGGGAGATGCAGTTGGCGTCGCCCTCTGCTGCGGGGCCGCGCTGGAATTCCTTGTCGGCGAGAGGAACCGCGCGCCGGGATGGATGCGGGCGAACCGCCTCGAATGGCTGCACCGGCTCGTGTCGGAGCCTGGCCGGCTGTGGCGGCGATATCTTGTCGACGGCCCGCGCGTCTTCAGGATCTGGCGGCGCTGGTCGGCGACGACACACTGAATTTGGCACAGCTTTGTGCGATGGCAGTGTTCCCTGATGACAGGGGCGCAGTGGCTGGCGAACGAAAGCTTCTTCTCTATCGGCATCCGGAGCTGGACGGCGCATTCCGCCGCCGGCTCGAGCGTGCCTTTGCCGGGCTGAGGCTCAGCGGGGCGGACGCGGCCGCAGTCAACATCGATCCGGATGCATCGTTGGTTCGATTCCGGCGAAGGCTGGGAGATCGCCAACGACACGCACGACTTCCGCATTGGCGGACACCAGCATGGCCAATTCCGTCCGGTCGGCCATCCCGCGATTTTCTCGAACGACACCTGGTATCTCGAAATCTTCAAAGACCAGAGGATCGTGGTCGCCTACACTACGGCGATGGTTGGAAGGCCGCTCTCGCATTCACCGGCCGTGACCGAGTTCTTCGTAGACGGCATAGGCGGATGCCGCCTCGTCTATACTGAACAGGGCGCAGACTATGGCGGTGCGGAAGACGTCACGAACCGAGGGGCGAGCTGCGCTGAACTGTTCGGCAAGCTGGAAAACGAGCTAAGAACTCATACCGATGACGCTGAAGCTTTATCTTTATCCCCTGTCGTCGTTCTGCTGGAAGGTCATGATACCGCTTTATGGGAGCGGGGTCCCGTGGGAGCCGGTGATGGTCGATCAGATGGATCCGGCGAAGCGCGCTGAATACCTCAAGATATCGCCCTTCGGGAAAATCCCGACGCTGGTCGACAGCGCCTGGGTTATCAACGAAACCAGCATCATGATCGAATACTCGGCGACGACCTATCCGCGGGGCGCCAGCTTTCTGCCGAAGGACCCGGCGAAAGCGCTTAAGGTCCGCGCGCTGGATCGCTTCTTCGATCTTTATGTCGCCATAGTGCTGGGCAAGGTCGCCAACAACAGGCTGCGTCCCGCCGACAGGCGCGACGCGATCGGCGTCGAGATTTTGATGAACGATTTCAGGACCGCGCTTTCTATCCTCGAGAAGGACATGGCGACGAGGACCTGGACCGCGGGCTGGACCTTCACCATGGTCGACTGCGCCGCCACACCGGCGCTCCACGACGCCCAGAGGCTGATCCCCTTCACGCCTGATTATCCCAACGTAGCACGCCATCTCGAACGTTTGCGGGGGCCTCCATCTGTGGCGCGCGCCACCGAAGGCGCGAAGCCCCACTTCCATATGGAGCCCCACTGATGACGCTTCGCCTCTATTACCACCCGCTCTCGTCGTACTGCTGGAAAGTGCTGATCGCGCTTTACGAAAGCGGCGTGCCGTTCAAGCCGGAGCTGGTCGATCTGCAGGATGCCGAGGCGCGCGAACAGTTCATACGCCTGACGCCGCTGGGCAAGTTTCCGGTTCTTGTCGACGAAGAGGCCGGAAAGGGATTTCCGGAATCGAGCATCATCATCGAGTATCTCGCGAACAAATATCCATCGGCGGCGAAGTTGATTCCGGCCGACAAATCCCTCGCGCTTCGCGTTCGCCTGTCCGACCGGTTCTACGATCTGCATGTTCACGACAAGATGCAGCGCATCGTCGGGGACCGTTTGCGTCCCGAAGGCAAGAGCGATGCGTTTGGCGTAGAGAAACTGCGCAACGAGCTGGAGATCTCGCTTGCACTTGTCGATCGCGACATGGCGGAAGGGGGCTGGGCCACAGGGCTGACCTTTACGATGGCCGACTGCGCAGCAGCGCCAGCGCTCTATTATGCAAACCAGGTCTTGCCGTTTGGAGACCGGCATGCGGGCGCCCAGCGCTATCTCGATCGGCTGATGGCGCGGCCTTCGTTTGCGCGTGTGCTGGCGGAGGCGGAGCCATTCTTCGCCATGTTCCCGAAATCCTAGAGGGCGCTTCCGATGACCGCATCGGCCCGACACGCGAGCTTCACCATCGAACGCACGTTCTAGGCGCTGCGCAGGAAGGTGCTTGCCGCCCGGGCGAGGCTGGAGGCGAAACCGATCCATGAGCTTCGCCTGATCCGGAAGAAACCCTCAGAATCCAGATCGCTTGCCCCTTTCAAGTCATATACGCCTCCCCTGCCCTAGCGGGTGACGAAGCGTTCGCGGAGACCTTCGGTATCGACGCTTTCTGAGGATGTGTGCGGCGGGATGACAATCGGTGGGTAGCGGATTAAGCGAGAATTATGAGCGAAGACCTGCCTTCTGTTGGACGCATCGTGGATGGGGAGCATCGGCTGCCGGTGCGGGTCTATTACGAGGACACGGATTTCACCGGCGTGGTCTATCACGCGACCTATCTGCGGTTCTTCGAGCGCGGGCGGTCGGAGATGCTGCGGGTGATGGGGACGCCGCCGGATCGGACCGACCACGGAGCATTTGCGGTCACGCGGATGGTCATCGACTATAAGGGCGCGGCCCGGATCCACGACACCCTGCTCGTTCACACCAGCTTTACCGGAATGAAGGGTCCGCGCCTGAATTTCAGGCAAACCATCACGCGCGATGGCGTTACGCTGACCGAGGCGGAAATCGTTGCGGTGGCGATCCACCCTGACGGAAGGGCCCGTAAGCCTTCAGCAACCGAAATGTCGCACTGGGATGCATATAAGGCCTCCTCGCGGAATGGCCCCTGAAGCCCCGGGGAATCGCCGGCATTGACCTTCATGTCGCCTAATTTCGTAACCAGAAGCAGTGCAATCAGGCTTGCGCCGGCTGGCATTTTCGCAAGCTTTCCGGCTGAAACCGAAGGATTTGAGAGACCCTAATGGATCCCAACGCCCTGGCGCCAATTGCAGCCACCCAGGATTTCTCCTTGCTCGCGCTGTTCCTGCGCGCCGACATCATTGTGAAAGTGGTGATGGGCATCCTCGCCCTTGCATCGATCTGGTCGTGGGCCGTGGCCATCGACAAATGGTTCAGCGTGGGCGGCGCCAAGGCGCGCGCCAAGCGGATCGAGAACGCCTTCTGGTCCGGCCAACCGATGGAGGACATGGACGGCCGGGTCAGCGACAAGTCTTCCGAAGCGATGGCGCGGGTGTTCTCGGCTGGCGCCCGCGAATGGCGCGAGGGACGCCGCTCAGGTTCGCCCGATGAATCCAAGGCGATCATCGAACGCGCCAGTGCGCAGATGGACGTTGCAGTAAACCGCGAAACCCAGCGGATGGAATCGGGCCTGTCGACGCTGGCGATCATTGCCTCGTCCACGCCGTTCATCGGACTGCTGGGAACGGTGATCGGCATCATGAACTCGTTCCGCGACATCGCAGCGCGCGGCGAAACCAACCTTACAGTCGTGGCGCCCGGCATCGCCGAGGCCCTGTTCGCGACGGCTCTCGGGTTGTTCGCGGCCATTCCGGCGCTGATCTTCTACAACAAGTTCTCCTCCGACATCGGCGCGTTCTCCGAACGCATGGGGAACTTCGCCTCGGAAGTTTCGGTGCGGTTATCGCGCCGTCTCAACGAACGCCGGGACGCCTGAACCATGGCCATGATGATCGGCGGCAAATCCGGCAGACGCGGCAAACGACGCCGGCCGATGGCGGACATCAACGTCACGCCGATGGTCGATGTGATGCTGGTGCTACTGGTGGTGTTCATGATCACGGCGCCGATGCTGGCGACGGGCGTGGCGGTGACGCTGCCCAAGACGGCGGCCGAACAGCTGCAGACCGAGAAGGAACGCCCGCTGGTCGTGACCGTGGACAAGGACAGCAAGATCTATGTGGGTATGGAGAAGGAGCCGATTCCGCTGAAGGAGCTCGCCCCTATGCTGATGGCGCTGGCGGAGAACAATCTCGAGAAGCGAGTCTATGTACGCGGCGACGAGGCGGTGCCTTATGGCGCGGTCGTCAGCGTGCTGGCGCTGCTGCAACGCGCAGGGTTCAAGAACGCCGGCCTGCCGGTGGACGCGAATGCGGCCAACCGCATTCTATCTGAGGGAGGCTGATCAGGGAGATGCGGCTAAGCGCGTTCTTCTCTCTGGTCGCTCACGCGGGCGTGGTTGCGGCTGGTCTCTGGGCGGCGCAGGAGCAGGCGCTCAACCCCGAGCCTGCGACCGACATGATCGTCATCCCGCTCGAACTGATGACCATTGGCGATGTGACTGACATCGCGCCGGTGATCGAGGCCAAGACTGTCGAGGAAGAAGCGGCGGCGCCGGAGGACGAGGAGGTCTTCTCGTCCGCGGCGCCACCCCCGCCGCCGGAAGAGGACACGGTCAATCTCGACGCGGCGACGCCGCCGCCCAAGAAGGAAGAGCCCGAGGCGAAGAAGCCCGAGGCCGCTCCCGCGCCGCCGAAGAAGAAGGAAGAGGATCTCAACTCCTTCCTCGATTCGATGCTGACCGATGTGAAGAAGGACGCAAAGGCCGCCCCTGCCCCCGCCGGCAGGGCTGCGACAACCGAGAAAGCCCAGCCGCGCATGGGCGCAGGCGAGATGCGCAGGACGCAGGTGACGGTGACCGACTACATCCGGGCGCAACTGATCAACAACAGGTGCTGGACGGACCATTCCGATATGGCGGACGCGCAGCGCCTCAAGACGACGATCCGCGTCTGGTTCGGGCGCGACGGCAAATTCGCCCGCCCGCCGGAGCTGCGCGAGCGCGAGCCGTTCAACGATCCGCCGATGCAGGTGTTCATACAGCACGCGCGCACCGCGCTTTCGAAGTGCAACACCATTGGCTGGAAGGTGCCTGAGGAATATTTCAAGCTTGAGCCCGCTCCGTACTACCTTGATCTTGTGTTCGTGCCGAAAGTCGGCGCCCAAAAGTGACGCCCGAAATGTAAGGATGACCCCGATGCGCCAACTGAAATTGCTTGTGATCGCGCTCGCCGCGATGATGGGAATGGCGGCGCCGGCCGCAGCCCAACTGCGGGTGACGGTTGTCGGCGAGGAATATGTGCCGATGCGGATTGCCGTGCCGGACTTCAACGCCAGCGGAAACGGGGCGGCGGAGATCGCAACGCAACTGTCTGAAGTGCTGCGCAACGACCTTGCTTCTTCTGCTGTATTCCAGCTGGTCGACAAAGCGGCGTTCATCGAGCGCGACCTAAGCTTCGACATGGCCCCGCGTTATCCTGACTGGCAGGTCGCGGGCGTGACGGCGCAAGCGCTGGTGGTTGGCAACGTCATCGTCAATCCGGTCAACAACAATATGACCGTGCAGTTCCGTCTCTATGACGTGTATGGCTCGGTGCAGCAGTTCGCTCGGCAGTACACAGTGGCGACGCCGTTGAACTGGCGGAGGCTGGCGCACCGCGTAGCCGACGACATCTTCTCGCAGCTCACCGGCGATGGCGGATATTTCGACAGCCGCATGGTGTTCGTGTCGAAGACGCCGGGCGAGGATCCGCTGCGTGGCCGTCTCGCGATCATGGACCAGGACGGTGCGAATGCGGAATTCCTGCTGGCGGGCTTCACCTCGGTGATCAACCCGCGCTTCTCGCCCACCGACCAGCGCATCCTCTACGGCGCATACATTCCCGATCCGAAGTATCCGGGCGCGACGCTGCTGAGGACCTATCTCTACGATATCGAGACGGGGCGGCAGGAAGTGCTGGCGGAAGGGCCAAACTCGCTGGACTATTCAGCACGCTTCTCGCCGGATGGCCGTTCGATCGCGCTGAGCCGCGCGGTGGGGGGAAACTCCGACATCTATGTGATCGAGCTGGCCCGGCGCACGCAGCGTAGACTGACAAACGATGCATCGATCGACACCTCGCCCTCATTCTCGCCCGATGGGAAGATGATGGTGTTCGTGTCCGACCGTGGACTCGGGCCGCAACTCTACATCATGCGGGAAGACGGCGCTCAGATGAACTGCCCTAAGGGAGGACGCGAGACGGCGTGCCGCATCACGTTCGACTCGGGTCGCTTCACCGATCCCGTGTGGTCGCCGCGCGGCGACTGGATCGCCTTCTCCCGCCAGGGCGACGGCAAGTTCTCGATCGGCGTAATACGGACGGATGGCTCGGGTATGCGCATTCTGACCGACGGCTATCAGGACGAGAGCCCGACCTGGTCGCCCAACGGCCGCGTCATAGCCTTCGAGCGAACCGCCTCGCGCGGCGCGGGACCGAAGCTGTGGAGCGTCGATCTCACAGGCCGCAACGTGCGCCGGATGCCGACCCCGCGGGACGCCACCAACCCGACCTGGGGACCGCTGCTGAAGGTCGAGGCTGCCCAGCAGTAGGGCGCCGTCTGGTTCAGCCATCGCCGGCCGCGAGGCGCTGAGGAAGACAGATGAAGGGGATGGATTTGCAACGGATGCTGCAGCGTGACTGCAACGCGCTGGAATTCACTCGTAAACTCCATTACAGGATTGCAATCTTGCCCTGCCTTTGCCACAAAAAACCCAGAAGTATATTGTAAGCAGTTGTTCATGACGTCCGTCTCACTTGCAAACGCATTGCAAATCGCAGGTAATGATGGGGGAAACTAGATATGCGCCTCTTGGGGGGCGCGCCGGAAACAAGGAGTCTATTATTATGCGGTCATTCGGTCTTGCCCTTCTCGCTGGAGCCTCGGTCCTCGCCACGGCCTGCGCGTCCAATCCGCCTCCGGAGCCAACCCCTCCGCCGGTGGTCGCGGAAACGCCACGCGTCGCGCCGACGCCACCCGCTCCGATCCCGACCCCGCCGCAGCCCACGGGCCCGGCCGCCGGCTCGAAAGGCGATTTCGCTGCGAAATCGACTGATCGCGTCTATTTCGACTACGACCAGTACAATCTGGACGACTCTGACCGCCGCTCGCTGGCAACCCAGATCACCTGGCTGAAGCAATTCCCGTCGACGCGGGTTGAGGTTCAGGGCCACGCCGACGAACGCGGCACGCGCGACTACAACATCGCGCTCGGCGAGCGCCGCGCTCAGGCCGTCTCGCAGTACCTGCAGCAGCAGGGCATTGCGGCGACCCGCATTCAGACGATCTCGTTCGGCAAGGACAAGCCGATGGATCCGGGCCATGACGAAGCCGCCTGGGCCCGCAACCGCAACGCCTACTCGAACATCATCGTCGAGGCGATCAGCTAACCTGACGCAAAAGTGCAGTCCGCCGCCCGCTTCGCCACATTTCTGGCGCGGGCGGCGGATAGCTTTTTGGCCATGAAACGCACGCAGATTTACCGAAGAATTCCCAGGGCCCGCGCCATCGCCGCACCCGTCCGTGAGACCCGTTATGGCTGGGTCACGCTGGCGGGTTTTGCTTTGCTGGCCGCGGCCTTGATGCTCGCGCCTCGCGCCCATGCGCAGGTGTTCAATTCCCAACCCTACACCGCAGCGCCCGACCCCGCCGTTGAACAGCTTCGCTCGCGCGTTGAGCAGTTGGAGACCGATCTTCGCAAGGCGACGGACCGCGCCGAAGTGCTTGGCGCGCAACTGAGCGATGCGCGCCGCATCGCAGAGGAAGCCAATGCCGGCCGCAAGCAGGCGGAGACCGATATCCTCGCCTTGCGCGACCGCATCGAGATGCTGGAAGACGCTTCTTCGGGCGCAGCGCCTGCGGCTGGCGCGGCCAGCGTCGCCCCGCCGGCGCCGGGTGGCGGAGGCGCCGCCGCATTGCCGCCCGCGCAGCAGACCGCTCAAGCGATCGATCTTAACGGCAGCGCCAATCCGCAGGTCGATCTCGCATCGTTCCCGCAAGATGAAGAAGGCTTCTTCACCAGCGCCCATGCGCTGCTGCTCGGCGGCGACTTCCCGGCTTCGCAGCAGGCGTTCACCACCTATCTGGCCAAGTATCCCAAGGGCGCAAAGTCGGCGGATGCGCAATACTATCTCGGCGAATCCCTGCTCTATCAGGACAATTTCGCGGAAGCGGCCGGCGCCTATGGCGCTCTGATCAAGCAATATCCCAATTCGCCCAACGCTGCGACCGGCATGGTCAAGCTGGCGCGGGCGATGCGGGGCATGGGCAAGACGGCCGACAGCTGCAAGACGCTGGAGATGATGGGGAAACAATTTCCCAAGGCGCCTGCCGTCGCCAAGCAGCTGGCGGCGCAGGAACGCCAGTATGCCAAGTGTTCTTAACGGTCTGCCCGTAACGGTTGGACTCTGAACCAGATCACGGACCTGCCGACGTGCGAATGCTGAGCCGCGCCCTTGCCTTGTCCGCCGCAGGCCTTGCCGCCGTGTTGGCGGCGGCGCTGTTTTCGACGGCGGCTGCGCAGCAGCAGCCGCCCTCGGCCGAGCGTGTGCGCGGGGGCATGTTCGATGCTTCCGACCCGGCGGGCATCGCACGCTTCATGGAAAAAACTGGCTACCGCGTTGAGCTGCGCGCCGACACCAAGGGGGATCCCGTCATCACGGGGCGCATTGCCCGCTCGGATTACGTGATTCAGTTCTACGAGTGCGAGCAGGGCCTGACCTGCAATTCGGTGCAGTTCATGAGCCAGGCTGCGAAGCCGGCGACGCTGACCGGCGATTCAGCCAATGCCTTCAATGCCCGCTGGCGCTATGTGCGCGTGACCTTCGACGCCGCGCAGGTGAAGCTGCAGATGGACGTGAACCTCGACGCGGGCGTCACGTCAGACAATTTCGAGGATACGCTCGACATCTGGCGTCAGCTGCTCGAAATCTACGAGCGCGACATTCTCGGGCTCAACTAGTCGCCGGCAGGATAGCCTGCTTGCCGAATCCGGACGAGCAAGGCGCGCCCTCATTGATTATTTAGTCGAAAGGGTTGTGCACGCGGAAGTCGCCGTCGAACGGCACGAAAGCTGCCCGGGTTGGCCCGGGGGTAGGCAGCAGCTCTAGATCGAGCTTCACGATCGATGACGTCAGGTACATTTCTCAGGTGTTCGAACCAGACATCCCGTTACCGCCAGGCTCCACAGGAGCGATCGTCGTCCAACTTTTGTGTTTTCCAACGCTCGCGCTGAACACAAGAGCACGGTTTGAGTTGCGGCATGGACCGGTCAGAGCGGCCGTGGGACGAATAATGGAAGTCGCTTAGGCCGACGCTGCTAAGGGCAATGCCAACTGAGCAAAGGCTCGAATAACACAGACGATGCCCAGGGCCTGCGCCACAGAGCGTTCGAGGCGTTCGATCTTCTTGTCCGGCATCATCCCACATTAGGGCTGGCCGTTTCGGGCGGATCGGATTCGCTTGCCCTGCTGGTGCTGGCTACAGACTGGGCGCGGGCGCGCGGGCGCAGCGTTATGGCCGCGACGGTCGATCATGGCCTGCGGCCGGAAGCGCTGGCTGAGGCGGAAGGCGTGGCGGCGATCTGCGAGAAGCTTTGCGTTCCGCATGTGATCCTGACATGGAGCCGGTTCGGGCGTTCAGGCGGGTCGCCTGGCCAGGCGGAGGCGCGGCGGGCGCGCCACGCCCTGCTCGCCGGCTGGGCGCGAGCTCAAGATGTCGGGCTGATCGCGCTGGGCCACACGCGCAACGACCGGATCGAGACATTCCTGATGCGGGCGCGGCATGGATCGGGCTGGCATGGCCTCGCGGGTCCGTTGCCGCTGGCGCCTTCGCCGGTGTGGCCGGAAGGACGGGGCCTCCAGCTGTGCCGGCCGCTGCTGGCGTTCGCGCGCGAAGAACTGCGGGATGAATTGCGGACGCGGGATTTGTCTTGGGTTGATGACCCATCCAACGAGGCTGAGCGTTATGAGCGTGTTCGGACACGTCAGCTTGTCGCGCGACTGGAGCCTGAAGGGCGCGACAGGATCATCCGCATCATGGGAGCGGCGATCGAGGCGCGCGTGGCGGCGCTAAGCGTCGCGCGGACGGCGCTTGATCTGTGTCAGCATGAGGCTAGCGAAACGATCCTGCCGCTTGCGGTGATCGCGGGCCTCACGGGGGATGCGAAGCTGCGGCTTGTGGAGGCGCTGGTCCTGGCGGCGGGGGGCGCGGAAATTACGCCGCGGCGGGAAGCGCTGGAGCGGCTTGCGGGACGGCTGGTCGAGGTCGGGGGCATGTCGGGCGGCATGACCCTCGCCGGCGCATGGGTTCGCAGAAAGGGCGCTTCGATAGGGTTTTTGCCCGCCCCGCCACGGCGCGGCGCCGAGGAGGCTGCGCCGCCAGCCTGGGACAGGGCGCATGCTCTGCTGGCAGATCCGGTCGCTAAAGCGCTGCATGTCTGAGCGCAGGGCCTGCCAAAAGGCGAAAAAGACGCAGGAAAATGACAGCCGCTTAACGGTTCAGCACTCGTTTTCAGCCATTATCGCCCCTATCTTGACCTGTCCGAACACCCCTATGAAAGGCTGTCGCTGATGAACATGCGCAACCTGGCGCTTCTTGGCGTCGTCCTGTTCCTGCTCATTGCGCTTGTGACGGTGATGACCTCGTCCTCGGGCACGGCCGGGGCGCGGGAGATCTCCTATTCGGAGTTCATGCGGCAGGTTGACACCCAGTCGATCAAGGACGTCTCGATCAAAGGCGATCGGGTGACCGCCGAGGTCAGTGGCAAGAAGGTCGTGATGGTGCGCGACCAGCTCGAATTCGACTTCGGACAGAAGCTGACGGCCAAGGGCGTCAACGTGAAGTTCGAGGATACGGAGTCCGGCGGCACGATCCTCAGCTACATCTTCTCGGCGCTTCCCCTGCTATTCATCGTCGGCCTCTGGTTCTTCCTGATGCGCCAGATGCAGGGCGGCGGCGGACGAGCGATGAGCTTCGGAAAATCCAAGGCGCGGCTGCTGACAGAGCGTCATGGGCGCGTGACGTTCGATGACGTCGCGGGCGTGGACGAGGCCAAGGAAGAACTCGAGGAGATCGTCGACTTCCTGAAGGACCCTTCCAAGTTCCAGCGCCTCGGCGGCAAGATTCCGAAAGGCGCGCTGCTGGTTGGCCCGCCCGGCACCGGCAAGACGCTGATCGCGCGTGCGGTCGCGGGTGAAGCCAACGTGCCCTTCTTCACCATCTCGGGCTCCGACTTCGTTGAGATGTTCGTGGGCGTGGGCGCAAGCCGCGTGCGCGACATGTTCGAACAGGCGAAGAAGAATGCGCCCTGCATCATCTTCATCGATGAGATCGACGCTGTCGGCCGTCATCGTGGCGCCGGTCTCGGCGGCGGCAATGACGAACGCGAACAGACCCTCAACCAGCTGCTGGTGGAGATGGATGGTTTCGAGGCCAACGAAGGCATCATCATCATCGCGGCGACCAACCGTCCCGACGTGCTCGACCCTGCCCTGCTGCGTCCGGGCCGTTTCGACCGTCAGGTCACTGTCGGCAACCCGGATATCGTGGGCCGCGAGAAGATCCTGAAAGTTCACATGCGCAACGTGCCGCTGTCGAAGGACGTCGAACCGAAGACGATCGCGCGCGGCACGCCGGGCTTCTCGGGTGCGGACCTCGCGAACCTCGTGAACGAAGCGGCGCTTCTGGCGGCGCGGCGCGGCAAACGCTCGGTGAGCATGCGCGAATTCGAAGACGCCAAGGACAAGGTCCTGATGGGGCCTGAGCGCAAGTCCATGGTGATGTCACTGAAAGAGAAAGAGCTGACA
>CANJIL010000046.1 GCA_947474455.1 Hyphomonadaceae bacterium
CGCCTGCTCCGGAGGTGTTCTTGCCGACGCTAGCCGGGGCATGGCCGGCTCCGCGTCGCGCAAGCGCTCCGCCGGCCATGCCCCGGCTAGCGTCAGAGGTGATGATGAACTAACAATCGACTTGGACCACTCGGTGGGGGCCGATCACGGCCAAGCCTCAGCCTGCACCTTGGAGCGTCGCGAAGCAAGCGAAGACAACTCCGCCCGTTCCGCCGCTGTAACATTCAAAGTTGGAAGACTCCCCATCCCTCTCTCCTGTCCAAAGATCAGGAGATCTTCAACGAAATCAAGTCAATCTTGAGTCGGCGAACGGCTGACTCGGGACGCCAGGTTCGGTTCTTCGTGGCAAAACTCTTCGCTCAGGCTTCGCTCGCTGCACCAGTGGAAATTCACTGCGGTGTGGTTTGGAATTCGCCGCGCCGCGTCCGAAAAACCCCGCTATCCTGGCCTGGCGATGCGGTCGAGAAACAAAAACTCGCCAAGTCGCCGGCTCTTCCGGAGCCACTGCCCAACTGGCGGAACCCAAAAGCAGGCAGGATTCCCTGCAACCCGGAATCGGACCACGGTCGGCGGTTCTTTGGGGGTCAGTACACAGTCAGGGAGGTTCAGCTCCCCTGCGGGTTCGCGGCTTGGCTTGAATAGCCGAGCGGGCGGCTGCGGGCCCGTTGCGGGCGGCGACGCCACCTCCTAAGCTTCCAACAGCCGGCACGAAGCCGGGCCTCCGCGGATGGAGTTTGCCATGAAAGCTGTGATGATCGGTCTCGCCCTGTTGCTTGGCGCCCCGGCCTGTTTTGCGGCCTCGCCGTTCGACGGCAAATGGACCGGCGTTTTCAACAGACCTCAGCCCGCCGGCGATCAGGCCGTGACCATTTCGGTGACCACCGACGACATGGGCCGGGTGAGCGGCGTCATGACCCTCGCGGGTGTGACCGGCGAGGTTCCGATCGATTGGGGCTATGTCAAGGACGACCTGATCGTGTACAAGATCACGACAGTCGGCCCGGGCGGCGCCATGCTGACCTTTGTCTACATGGGCAAGCTGGCCAATGATGCGATCGAATTCGGCCGCCGCCCCGAAGATCTGAAAGTTGGTCTTCTCGTCAGAGGCTCGGTGCACCGCTAGGCGGCGGGGCCGCTTGCTGTTCCGCAAAACAAGCTGCCGTAGTCGGCGGCGCATTCGTGCCAACCAGGCGGAGCCGCGTCTATCGCTTCACCATGCCGGCTGGCGAATGCAACACTGCTAGCTGCATTCCAGCGTTTGCCGGCCCTGGACAAATCGCAACGATAGACAGCCTCAAAGGCGCCTATCTGGCTGGGGAGGCCAGCGAGGAGAGTGTGCTCGCGGGCATGAAAGCGGCTGCGCTCGCTGAAGATCTTGACGTCCTGATGGCGGGCGTTGATCTCGCTTGCACCCTCCGTCCATTCATTCCGCGGGCCGAGCGTGGCTCATTCGGAAGCCTCGTCGTGAAAGTATTTGGTTCGCGATTGGCGCAATTGAGTCGGATACGCAGGCCCAAGCCGGAGCAGTCTAGGGCGGTGTCGGACATTCCGCGCCTCCTCGCTGCGCCAGAGATGGATGCGGCCGTGCGCGCGAAACTGATCGCGTCCGCACGCGCCGAGATCGGTCTCGGGAAGGGCGCGCCATTTTTGCCGGACCTCCGCAGGGAGGCGTTCTGCGCGGCGACCGAAGATGGCGGCCGGCCGGTGTTTGACGTGGTTCTTGCAAAGGCGACCGCAAGCGCCGACCAGCTCTATCGGCAGCAGGCCTTCGCTGGAATAGGCTGCGGGGCCGATACGCTGGCGCTGCGTCAGGCCGTTTGGGAGGTCGTGGGCACAAAGCGGCTCTCGCCTCCCGATCTTCTCTACATTGTGTTCTCCAACACATCAGATCCCGACCATACTGACGACGCCTGGGCAGCGGCAGAGCCGCATATAGCTGAGTTCGTTGAAGCCCTCTGCCTCCGTTTCTCAAGGCAATCGTCCCGCAGGCCGCTGGCGGCCTTTGCTCCAGAGAAGCGGCCAGGTGCGTGTCGACCTATTTCGCAGCCCACGCGGCAGCTTTTCCCGGACATGAGCGCACGCTCGCCCAGACCATTGAAGGGATCGACCAATGCGTCGCATTGCGCGAGCGCGCTGCCGGCGCGCTGACGAAAGCGGTCGCAATCGCGGCGCAACGCCGTTTAGAATATTCAGCCGATCGATGGCCCCGTTGGCCGTGCATTCTTTGGGCTAGTTTTGTGCGGTGCGCCAAAAACGCACCGCCGGATGCTAATTGAATATTCCAGCCGGCTCTCGTCGACGTCGGTGCGCGTGAAGCTTCTGGACTCATGAAGCCGGGTGGCGGCGTCCAGATAGATGTTCGGCGGCGCCTCTTGAAGTTCCCCGCGCTCAGCGCGAAGCTGACTTCAAGCTGACTTCACGGGGGGATGGTTTGCGCAATGGACGAGCGGCGTCTCTTGCCACTAACACTATTGGCGTAAAGACACAGATTTTGCTGGCGTCTGGGAAAAGTTTGGGTCATATCAAAACGACAAAGATACGCTGACAGGCGCTGCGGCGCCCGACCGGCGAAACATGGGCGGGAATGAGGGAATCTCTGATGGCTAGTCCGGAAACGGATCGCGCTGCTGTGGATGCAGAAACGATAGCCGCGAATCCAACCTACCAGTTGCTGAAATCCAAGCGCTCCGGTTTCGGTTGGATTCTCGCGATCATCATGCTGGTCGTCTATTATGGATATGTAAGCCTCATCGCCTTCGAGAAGGAATTGCTTTCGATCCCGATTGGGTCGGGCGTGATCACCTGGGGCATTCCGGTCGGATTTGGCGTGATCGTTTTCACGATTCTGATCACGATGGTCTACGTCGTGCGCGCCAACAAGGAATTCGACGATCTCACCGAAAAGGTGAAGCAAGAGGTGCTGAAATGATGCGGCTCCGCACGATCATGGGCGTTGCCGCCTTCGGACTGTTCGCTGCATTGCCAGCGATCGCCCAAGAGCATATCGGCCCGACAGAGCAGCAGCCCACGAACTGGATCGCGATCGGTATGTTCGCGACATTTGTGCTGCTGACTCTCTGGATCACCAAATGGGCGTCGGGTCGCACCAAGTCAGCCGCGGACTTCTACACCGCCGGCGGCGGCATCACCGGCTTCCAGAACGGCCTTGCCATCGCAGGCGACTATATGTCCGCCGCCTCGTTCCTGGGCATCTCGGCGCAGGTTATGACCTCGGGCTATGACGGTCTGATCTACTCGATCGGCTTCCTTGTCGGCTGGCCGGTTGTTACCTTCCTGATGGCTGAACGGCTGCGCAACCTCGGCAAGTTCACCTTCGCCGACGTGGCGGCGTTCCGTTTCGCCCAGACGCCGGTGCGCGTGTTTGCTGCATCGGGCACGCTGGTGGTGGTCGCTTTCTACCTGATCGCGCAGATGGTCGGGGCAGGGCAGCTAATCAAGCTGCTGTTCGGCCTCGAATACTGGATGGCGGTTATCATCGTCGGCGCGCTGATGATGGTCTATGTGCTGTTCGGCGGCATGGCGGCGACTACCTGGGTGCAGATCATCAAGGCCGGTATGCTATTGGCTGGTGCAACATTCATCGCTGTCATGGTGATGATGCAGTACGGCTTCAGTCCGGAGGCGATGTTCGCGGCTGCGGTCAAGGTCAAGACCGACCTAGCCACTGCTGCCGGCGCAACGCCAGAGGCGGCGGCGGCGCAGGGTAAGGCGATCATGGGGCCGGGAACCTTCATCAAGGACCCGATCTCCGCGATTTCCTTCGGCATGGCTCTCATGTTCGGCACTGCGGGTCTGCCGCACATTCTCATGCGCTTCTTCACCGTTCCAAACGCCAAGGAAGCCCGCAAATCGGTGATGTGGGCGACCGGATGGATCGGCTATTTCTACCTGCTAACCTTCATCATCGGCTTCGGCGCTATCACCTTCGTTCTGACCAACCCGAATTTCCTCGATGCGAAAGGGGGGTTGCTGGGCGGCAACAACATGGCCGCCGTGCACCTGGCCAACGCGGTGGGCGGAAATGTCTTCCTCGGCTTCATCTCGGCGGTGGCTTTCGCAACCATCCTCGCGGTGGTCGCCGGTCTGACGCTCTCGGGCGCGTCGGCGGTGTCGCACGACCTCTATGCGACCGTGATCAAGAAGGGCAAAGCCGACAGCGCGTCGGAACTGCGGGTGTCGCGTATCACCACGATCGGCCTAGGCATCGTGGCGGTGCTGCTCGGCATCGTGTTCGAGAAGCAGAACATCGCCTTCATGGTGTCGCTCGCCTTCGCGGTCGCTGCATCGGCAAACTTCCCAGTGCTGTTCATGTCGGTGCTGTGGAAAGACTGCACCACGCGCGGCGCGGTGATTGGCGGAACGCTCGGTCTGATTTCGTCAGTCGGACTGACTGTCGTGTCGCCGTCGGTGTGGGAAGCGACGCTTGGCAATCCCGTTGGCTCCGCGTTGTTCCCGTATACGTCGCCGGCTCTGTTCTCGATGACCCTCGCTTTTGTCGGGATCTGGTTCTTCTCGATCACCGACCGCGGCGAACGGGCGCGCATCGATCGGAGCTTGTTCCTTGCGCAGCAGGTCCGGTCGGAAACCGGGATTGGTGCATCTCAGGCGTCAGGCCACTAATCACCGACGCCGTATGGCGTGATCTCAGCGCGTCTAACGAATTCGGCCCGCGCATTGCGCGGGCCGAATTTTTTGCGGCTGAAGGCAGTTTCCGGCTCAGGCAAACATATCGAACGGCTTGAAGGAGCCGTTCAGGAGATCGGTGTTTGACTTCTGCCCGAGCCAGCCGTCGGTCATCGTCGCATAGACACGCCGGAAGTCTGTCGTGAAGACCAGGTTGTCCCCCTCGTCGAGCTTGGTGAGGCTGGGCAGGTCGCCGTAATGGCCGCCTTTCACTTTCTTGCCGACGACGAACATCACGTTGGCCGCGCCATGATCCGTGCCCAGGCTGGTGTTCTCGGGAACACGGCGGCCGAACTCGGAAAAGATCATCAGCGTGACATCGTCAGCGCGACCGATACGCTCCATGTCCTGCATGAAGCCGGAAACAGCGTCGGAGGTGTAGGTCAGCAGCCGCCCGTGCAGGTCGTTCTGCGTAACATGGGTGTCGAATGCATTGTTCGCGTATGAGCTGTAGTACAGCCGTGCCGGAAGGCCTGCGCTGATCATCGCGGAGACGCGGCGCAGGCCAAGATCCGTGATGCCGTAGTCGATCGGCGACTTGTAGTCGGCCCATGCCTTGCGCACGAGAACGGACGCATCATTGGCGCTCTTTGCGATATCGAGCACATATCGGCGCGACGAATTCGTCACCTTGCCGGGATCGGCGATCGCGCCGAGCGCGTCCTTCTCCTCGAAGAACATCTCGCGTGCAAAGTTGTCCGGGTTGTTGAAGACCACCGGCACGTGCTTGCGTGCGCGCACGGCAAGCGACTGGTTCACGCCGATATTGATAAGATAATTCGGCGGGGCCGAGGGCGCCATTGCATCAGCCAACCGTCCTACCCAGCCAAATTGCTCGCCGCTATTCGGCGCGGCTGTATGCCAATAGGCCATGGACGTGAAGTGAGAGAACGATGGGTCCGCATAGCCGCAGCCATGAACGATTGCGAGCTTGCCATCCTTGAACAGGCGCTCGAAGCCCACCATCCCGCTGTTGAGGCCGAAGTGATCGTCCAGCTTGCGGACCTTCTCCTTGCGGATGCCGATCTGCGGACGATGCCGGTAGTAGGCGTCGTCGCCATAGGGCACGATGGTGTTCAGGCCGTCGTTGCCGCCCGAAAGCTCAAGCACGACGAGGATGCGTTCCCTCGCTCCCTGCGAGGTCTGCGCCTGCGCTGAGGCGCCAAACATCAGCGGTGGGCCAACCAGGCCAGCAGCACCTGCCGCCAAGCCGGTGTTGAGCAGGCTGCGACGCGTCAGTCCCAGGTCAAAAAGTCTGTGTCGGGTCATGGCTGCTCAATCCAACTGGTATTCGGGCAGGCTCATGATGAGGTGTGTCAGCAACCTCAATGAGTCTTCCATATAAGTGTCGGCTAATTTGATGTCCGCCGTGCCAAGATCGCCGTCGAGGAAGTTGATCAGTTTGGCGCGGGCGCTTGTGGCTGGCTGGACGCGCATGAGCCGCGCGAGGAAGTAATCGACGACCTCCGCCGTCGTGCGCAGGTTCTTTGCGCGCACCATCGCGCTGAGATCGAGCTGCGCCGCATCGCGCGGAATTGGCTTCACCCGCTGGATCGCCATTTGCCAGCCGCGATAGCTGGCGTAACGCGTATTGAAGTCCTCATCGCGATCAGCCGCCATGTTGGACTCGGCGACAAGCACGCCCTCGGCCTGGCTGGTTGCAGCCGATATGTCCATGCCATCGCGGATGCGCGTGGAGACCTGCCGGATGTCAGGCGCGTTGGTATAACGGTCCGGCGGCATGAAGTTGATATCCGGGAACAACACGTCGCGAGCGAAATTTCCACGCTCGAGGAGCAGGCCCGGCGTGATCCAGCTCCGGCCCTGCGCCCAGCCGGCGACAGTCGGCGGCGCGAGCAGTCTTTGCCCAAGTGCGGCAGTGGCGGCGTTGAAATCAGGGACGCCGGGAACGGCTTTGAGGCCCAGTTTCTTGTAGGTGGATATCGCAAGCTGGACCGGGCTCTGGATCTGCGAGCCGACCGAGGAGGGGCTGTAGAAATCCTTCGACATAAACACCGCTTCGAGGAAGGGCGCGATCTCGTACTTGTTCTTGCGCAGGATATCGCCAAGCTTCGCCTGCAGTTTCGGGTCAAGGTCCTCGCGGACGAAGAAGCGGTACAGTTTTCCGGCCATGAAAGTCGCCGTCACCGGCTGTTCCATGATGATGTCGATCACCTGCACACCGTCGAAGTTTCCGGTGCGGCCGAGGAATGTCTTCGGCTCCGTGTCGTGCTGAACCTCGTTGATGACGAACTTGGTGTCGACATAGTTCCATCCCGTGAACGCCCGCGCCGCCTCCCGAACATCCTTCTCGCCGTAGTTGCCGACGCCCATGGTGAACAATTCCATAATCTCGCGGGCGAAGTTCTCGTTAGGTGCGCCTTTGATGTTCTTGCCGGCGTCGAGAAAGGTCAGCATTGCCGGATCCTGGGCGACGGCCACGGTCAGATCGCGGAAGCTGCCCGTGCCTTTGGTCTGGAACAATTCCAGCTGGTTGAGGAGCTTGCGATAGTCACGCACCTTGTCTTCGTTCACGGGGAAATGGCCGTGCCAGAACAGCGCCATTTTCTCCTGCAGCGGCGCATTGGTGGTGAGCATCCGGTTGGCCCACCAGTACGAAACACGGTTTGTTTCAAGCGCACTGGCGCGGAGCCAGTAGAAGAACTTGTTCGCAACAGGCTGGATGCGACGGTTGCCTTGCGGCTTTACCTTCACGCCAAGCGACTCTCCGGTCTCCTTTGCCCGATCGGTCGCGGCTGGGCGGCTTTCAGGGAATGGCTCAAGTCCGGGATCATGAATGCCTGAATGTTCGAACGCGGGCAGGCCACTAGCTTTGCTTAAGTAAACGAGGCTGCGGACTGCTTCGGACGGGCTCATCGCCGCGAGTTGAGCAATATCTTCCGGTGTACCACCAAAGCCCGCACGTTCGAGGAGATGTGCGGCCTTGTCTGCGTTCCAGTCCTTGGCCGAGATCGGCGCCAGATCATCTCGCCAGGCGTCGGGCGGCGCAGACTGCGCTGAAGCCGTAGAGGAAAAAAGCGCCGCAAGCGCGGTCGCGGCGCAAACCAGCATTTTGCGCATTGTGCGGTCCCTCGACATCACGAAATCCATATTTGCCAGTGTCGCATCTTCGGGACGGGAGGCAAGCCTCTCAACCGGGTATCCTTCAAGGCGGTGGGTTGCCAGAGGCGACAATTGCCCGCGACCGAACCACTGTTTGCAAAGCCGGTGCACACGTCTCAACCGCGGCATCTGGCTGGTTAGGCTCTCGCGCCAAGACACTCCTCATTCGGAGCGAGATGTGTGCGTTGCAGCATCAGTTCGTTCGACGCAGGGCCTGTTCCCGGCCACCTCTTGATCTTCGTCAGGTATGAGTTCTAAAATAGTACTTGGCCTTTGAAAATTGCGCCGCCGGCTGACAGGCCGGCCTCAAAAACGCGCGCGACAGGGAGATACGCGGATGAGCTTCAAGGCCCTGGTCACGGAAAAGACCGGCGATTCATTTTCGACTTCACTGAAAGACTTTGAAGCTGCTGATCTAGGGGCGGGCGATGTCACCGTGGCGGTCGAATGGTCGACCCTCAACTACAAGGATGGCCTCGCGATCGCGGGCAAGCGCATCATGCAATCATACCCGATGATCGGCGGGGTGGATTTGGCCGGCACCGTCGAGGCTTCCGACAACGCTGCGTACAAGCCGGGCGACAAGGTTGTCTTGAACGGATGGGGCCTTAGCCAAACGCATCATGGCGGCTATGCGCAGAAGGCTCGTGTGCCCGGCGAGTGGTTGATCCCGCTTCCCAGCGCTTTCAACACGCGTGAGGCCATGGCGATCGGCACGGCGGGCTATACGGCCATGCTCTGCGTCATAGCGCTGGAGCATGGGGGTGTGTCCCCGGATCGCGGCGACATTCTGGTTACCGGGGCCAATGGGGGCGTGGGCTCAATTGCGATCCTGCTTCTGTCGGCGCTCGGATACCGCGTTGTTGCCTCTACGGGACGGCCCGCTGAAGCCGAATATCTCCGCAATCTTGGTGCCGCAGATATAGTGGATCGCGCGCAGTTTTCGGCCGCCGGGAAGCCGCTCGCTTCGGAACGGTGGGCTGGAGCGATCGACTCGGTCGGAAGCCATACGCTCGCGAACATTCTTGCGCAGACGAAGTACCGGGGCGTTGTTGCAGCCTGTGGTCTTGCCCAGGGAATCGATCTTCCGGCATCCGTTGCGCCGTTCATCCTGCGGAATGTCACTCTGGCCGGCATCGACTCGGTCAACGCGCCGCGCGCCGTTCGCCTCGAAGCATGGGCGCGCCTTGCGCGCGATCTCAAGCCGGCCAAGCTGGCGTCGACGGTCACCGAGATCGGTCTTGCTGAGGTTCCGGCGTTTGGCGCCACAATTCTGAAGGGAAAAGTTCGCGGCCGCACGGTTGTGAATGTCAATGCCTGAGCCCGTCTGACGATGATGCGCGCCTTTTAAGGAGGGCGAGTTCAAACGGATGCAGTGGAACAAGCTTGATCAGGAACCTTGCTCTCTGTCGAGGACCCTGTCTGTCATCGGTGATCGATGGACGCTGCTCATCCTTCGCGACTGCTTTCGGAAAGTCCGCCGGTTCGACGATTTTCAGGAGCGTCTTGGAATTGGCCGGCCCGTGCTGGCTGACCGGTTGCAGAAACTCGTCGACAACTCCGTACTGTTGAAGGCGGCCTATCAGGATCGCCCGATGAGATATGAGTACCGGCTGACGCAGAAGGGGCTCGATCTGTATCCCGTGATCATGTCGATGAATTGTTGGGGCGACAGGTACATGCCGGGAAAGAAAGGCCCGCCGCATCTGTATCGGCATGTGACGTGCGGGCATACGTTCGAGCCAGTGCAGATCTGCTCAGAATGCGGAGAGGAGCTTGATCCGCGGGGCGTGCACGTGGAGGCGGGGCCGGGCGCTCGTGATGGCGCGCCGATGCCTGTGGTCGATCCCCCTTTGAAAACTGCCCGACAAAAGCCGAAGCAGCGGCTCAAGCGCAGGACCTGAACTGCCAAGCTCGCGAGGACGAGATCGTGACCATCGAAACGACGCCACATTTGATTTCTGTTGAAGCAGCTGCTCCGAAACTGAAGCAAGTCACCGCCGGAGTGCTGGAGGTTGCTTATCTGGAATCGGGACCGTCCGATGGCCCGGTTGTCATTCTGCTCCATGGGTTTCCCTACGATGTCCACGCATACGCAGCCGTGGTCGAGGAACTGACACGGGCAGGGCGGCGGTGTATCGTGCCGTTCCTGCGCGGGTTTGGTCCTACACGATTTCTTTCCAGCGATACGCCGCGTTCCGGACAGCAGGCTGCGCTTGGCGCAGATCTTCTGGCGCTGATGGACGCACTGGAGATTCCAGACGCAGTGCTCGGCGGATACGACTGGGGCGGGCGCGCTGCATGTATTGTCGCCGCCCTCTGGCCCGAGCGTGTGCGCGGCCTCGTGAGCTGCAACACTGGTTACAACATCCAGAACATCCCCGCATCACACCTGCCGATAGATCCCTATCGGGAGAGCCAATCCTGGTACGTATACTACTTCAACACGGAACGCGGCCGGGCCGGATTGACCGTCAACGGGGCAGCGTTGTGTCGCTTGCTCTGGCGCATGTGGTCGCCATCCTGGTCTTTCACAGAGGATGAATTCGCACGCAGTTCAGCCGCCCAAGAGAACCCGGACTTTATCGATGTGGTTATCCACTCTTACAGGCATCGACTGGCGGCTGCGCCCGGCGACCCGGCGCTGGAGGACATTGAGCGCCGCCTGGCGGCTCAGCCACCAATCACGGTCCCGAGCATTGTCCTGCACGGCGACGACAACGCGCTCGATCCGCCAGTAGAGTCTGATCCGTCCGCCTCTAAGTTTACCGGGCCATATCAAAGGCGGCGCTTGAAAGGGGTGGGGCACAATCCGCCCCAGGAAGCGCCTGCGGCATTCGCAGACGCGATCCTTTCGCTAATCTGAGTCCCTCGAGCCTATCCTGCGATCTGCGGAGAGGTCGGTCGCGCATTGGAAAGGCTTGTTACTCCTGTTGTAACACCATGTAACCGGCGAAACCGCCGCCGGTCGAACCTGAATGCCAGTGTTACGAGCGTTACAAGCCTTGGTCTCCATGTGTCTTCCAAATGTAACGCGCATGGAAAAACCCCGTAAAACCGCGTGTCACGGTTAATTACTGACAGCGCTTCTCCCGCTCCCCTAATCAGAACTCGAATCGGACGCGGAGAACGCGCGGGAGTTCAGGGGAGGATGGCGTATGAAGTGCACGAGTAACTACCGCTGGCTGCTGGTTAGCGGCGCCAGCGTTCTGGCGTTGAGTATTGGCGCGCCGCTAGCGGTCGCCCAAGCAGGTCCGGCCGCAGATCCCGACCGTGATGTCGTGGTGATTGTCGGACAGACGATCGAGGAAACCCTCCCGCAGGAACTTTCCCAATACGGTTCCGATCTGGAAGTGATCGAATCCGAGGAGATTCGAAACAACGTATACGTGGACGCCCAGCAGGCCATGCAGATGAAGGTTCCGGGATTGTTTGTCGCCCCGCGCGGCGGCCCGTTCAGCTACATGGATATCTCGCTGCAGGGCTCCCGCACACAAGATATGCTTCTGCTTGTCGACGGGGTGCGGATCAACAACCGGCTGTATTCGACCACCATGAGCGACACGCTGCCCGCCAGCATGATCGATAGGGTGGAAGTGCTGAAGGGTGGCCAGAGCCTGTTTTACGGAACGGCCTCGGCGGCCGGCGTCATCAACTTCGTCACCCGTGGCTATACCGACGACTTCAACGGCCAGGTGACGGTCGGTGGCGACGCCAATGACAGCCTCCATATCGATGCATACGCGCGCGGCAAGGCGGGTCCCGGCAACTACGTCATGTACGCCTCACAGGACAAATCCAACGGCTTCGAGGTGTTCGACAAGTTCGGCGCGAGCACGACGGATCACGACCGCAGCTTCGACGTGAATACCTATGGCGGAAAATATCGCATCGAGCTCGCTGCCAACCTTTCCATCGACGCGCGTTACCATCATGTCGACGCCCGCATGGACAACCTCAATCCGCGCGTCATCGCCTACTCGAAGAACGAGCGCGACGAAGATATCTACAGCATCGGTGTCAACTATGATCCAGCCGACTGGGTGCAATTCCAGGTCAAGGGTTACTGGCACGACTGGGATTCGACTTACACGACGATCCGCAACCAGCTCGCGAATAATGGGGCGGGGCCTGGCGTGGCGGCGCAGGTCGTCACTGATCTGAATACGTTCTGGGGATTCTGGGATTCCGGCATCAACGCGCTGGCCAAGATCACGCCGGGAGGCCCGTTCGAATACATCGTTGGCTACGATTTCCAGAAATACTCTGGTCGTGACGACGTGTTGCTGATTAAGCAGCAGGAAGAGGAGGTCAACTCGCCTTACCTGCAGATCCGCTCTACCGACCAGCTGATCAAGAATGCCACCTTCGCAGTCGGCGTCCGCTACAACGAAACCAGCGGCGCAAAGAAAACAATTTGGAATGCATCCGGCCGTTACGACTTCATGCCTGGGCTCCATGCGCAGGCCAACATTGGCACGAGCTTCCTCCTCCCGACCGCCGAACAACTCTATGCAGTTGACCCGTTCTCCACGATCGGCAACGCCGACCTTGAGCCGGAGGAGGCGGAAAACCTCAACGTGGGTCTGGGAGGCGAAATAAACGCCGGCGCCGGCCCCGTTTTCTCCTGGGAAGCTACCTACTTCTCGCGCGACATCGACAACCGGATTCAGTTCCTCGACTGTCTTTCGCCTGGAGACCCCGGTTACAGCCCGGCGGTGGACTGCTCGATCCTGTTTCCCGACGTGCCCACGTCCGCCTATGACGAAGGCTTCTATGGCAACTTGCCGGGAACGGTTGAGGTGCGCGGCTTCGAAGTGCAAGGACAGGTCGATTTCGGGAACGGCTTTAGCGCTGGCGCGAGCTACACCGACGCGGAGTCCAAGGTGCAGGGCGGCTCGCAGCTTGCCCGCGTGCCGCGCAGCTACGGCAAGATCGGCGGCGCCTACGATGCCGAAGCGTGGGGCGCCGGTGTCAGCGCCTTGTGGGTTGGTGAGCTCAATACGGCGTCGTTACCCGTTTCCAACGACCATCCCAACGGCGGGCCGCTCAACTACGGCGACTACATCGTGGTCGACCTCGCCGCTCACGTGTTCCTCGACGCTGACAGGAAACACAAGCTGACGGCGCGCCTGGAGAATGCGCTCGACGAAGAGTACGCTACGAGCCTCGGTTCCTCGAGCCCGATCGCTGGTTACGACACCGCCCCGCGTTTGCTCTTCCGCAATCGCGGCGTGCCGCAGACACTACACGTCACCTATAGCTACGGCTTCTAGAGGTGCACGCAACGCCGTCTCCGGCTTCGTCATGATGCACCAGGGCCTTACCCATCCACGACGCAGAAAGAGCGGCAGGCTGGCGTCGCAAACCTTGATCTGACCGGCTGGTGCGCTGACCTGCCGGTTGCAGCGGACGCTGGCGCGAGAGGCTTCTGCGTAAAGATGCGGAACGGCGCACCCGTGGGGCGCATGATTGGCGGCGACGGAACGAAGACATTCGATCTCATGGCCGGCCCTGAAATCCCCGTTCTTTCCGAAGCCGCTGTGCGGCAGGTCGCAGAAACCTACGCCGCCGGCAACGCGGTCAAAGGCAAGATTTCGGAACTTGGTACGGTGCGGGTCGGTCAATGGTTGGGTGGCCTGTTTGCCTCCGGAACGCTGGACGTGCTCGACCCAGCTGACGCACGCTAGTATGGCTGCAAACAGCAGGTCGATCTACCAGTGTCTACCGCCTGTCGTTGGCGGACGCCGACGAGATCAAGGTCCATTTCAACAACGAGGCCGGGGAAGTGGCGCGACTCGTTGATGGCGCAGCCAAGCGCTATCGCTTGCTTCTGAGCGCGATGCACACTGTCGATCTTGCTTTCATGTGAAGCCGTCCCGCGTGGGATATCACCGTGGTGGTTCTCTTGGCTGCTGCAACGGCGGCTTGCGCCATCTGCGCATGGCTGCTGTTCACGCGAGTTGGACGCGATGTGTCGCGTATCCGGAAATCATTCAAACGACGATCAACCCAAATCGATACCTGTAACGTGCGTAACAGCTCGCAACACTCGCGGTTGAGACCGTAAATCACTATCGCCTGTGGTTCGAACATGCAGAAGTGGCCTTCTCTGGTGGTCTCCCGCCCTCGCTCTCCTCCTCCTGTTAGGGCCGACCATGTCACTGCCGCTGCGGATCCTTCATCCGCAGCGGCGTTCTTTTGAGCGGGTAAATCGATCAAAAACGGCGACGGTCGCTATTCGCCATTTCCGGAAGCAAGAAGGGCTGTGTCCTTGCCCACGCGCGAGGCCATCGTGATCGGCCCCATCAGGCCGTGTGCGGCCGCCAAACTATTCTCCGCGAAGAATCGCGCCAGCGCGATGGCGCGCTCGCCATGCCCCTTGTGCCGCAGTTCGAGCGCGGAACGTGTCAGGTAGAATCCGCCAGCGACATCGCCAGCCAGCTTCAGGTAGGCGGTTGCGCCATAAAGAGCGCTTTCCCGCGCGGACTTCATCGCTGCGATGATCCAGTCCGTAGCCTGGTCAAACACGCCAACCGCTTCTTCCAGCCGCTCCGCAATCGACACGAAGCGCGGGTCGTTGGTCTCGCGGGCCTCGCGCGCCGAAGCGCGGATTTCGTCCATCAGGCTGATCGCCGCCGCCCCGTTGTTCATCGACAGTTTGCGGCCCACGAGATCGATGGCCTGAATGCCGTTGGTGCCCTCGTAGATCGGCAGGATGCGTGCATCGAGATAGAATTGCGCCGCAGCGGTTTCGCCCATGAAGCCCAGGCCGCCATGAATCTGCACGCCAAAGTTGGCCACATCGACAGCGCGGTCGGTCGACCAGGCCTTTGCCAGCGGCGTCAGGAAGTCTTCCCGCATCTTCGCGGCCTCGCGAACTGCGGGGTCGGTTGCATGCTTCGCGAGTTCGGCGGCGGCTCCGCAGGCATAGCAGATCGAGCGTGCGGCCTGGGTCGCGGCGGCCATGCTTGCGATCGAGCGCTGGATGTCCGGGTGGTGGATGATCGGAGCCGGGCCTTCGACACCGTTCGCCTGGCCTTGCTTGCGCTGATGGGCGAACTCGACTGCCGCCTGCAACGCGGCTTCAGCCAGTCCAACGCCTTCGAGGCCAACATTGAGGCGAGCCGAGTTCATCATTGTGAACATGGCGGCGAGACCCTTGTTGGGTTCTCCCACCAGCCAACCTTTCGCGTTGGAGTATTCCATGACACAGGTCGGCGAGGCGTGAATGCCCATCTTGTGCTCGAGGCCAATGCAGCGGAACGTATTGCGTTCGCCCAGCGAGCCATCCGGCTTCACGATGTACTTTGGCGCGACGAAAAGCGAAATGCCTTTCGATCCCTGCGGAGCGTCGGGCAGGCGTGCAAGAACGAGCTGCACGATGTTGTCGGTCATGTCGTGGTCGCCCCACGAGATGAATATTTTCTGGCCCGAGATGGCGTAGGAGCCATCGCTATTGGGCAAGGCCTTGGCTTTCAGCGCGCCGACATCCGAGCCGGCCTGCGGCTCGGTCAAGTTCATGGCGCCGGTCCATTCGCCCGAGATCAGCTTCGGCAGATACATCTGCTTCTGTTCATCGGATCCGTGCTCAAGAATTGCCTCGATGGCGCCGAAGGTGAGCAGGGGGCAGAGTGCGAACGCCATGTTCGAGGCGTGCATCATTTCCATGACCGCCAGCGCCAGCGGCTTGGGCAGCCCCTGTCCGCCGAATTTTTCGGGGAAGGACAGACCCATCCATCCGCCTTCGCGGAACTGCGCATAGGCTTCCGAGAAGCCCGGGGCAGCGATGACGCCTGCATCAGTCAGCCGGGCCCCCGACTTGTGACCGATTGGATTGAGCGGGGCGAGCACGTCGCGCGCCAACTTGTTGGCTTCATCGAGTATGGGCGAAACCAGGTCCACATCGAAATTCGGGAAGGCCCCGGTCGCTGCAAGGTCGTCGATCCGTGCGATGTGGTTCAGAGTGTCGGCGATCAGGCCGACGGGTGCGTTGAAGGTCATACTTGCATCTACCTTGCGGGCGTCGCGGCGGCGTCGGGCCTAGTGTAGCCCTTGCGCGTCTGACGCATCTGAAGCTTATCGAGCTTGCCGGTCGCGCCAAGCGGCATCTTCTCAACGAAGGCGAAGCTCAACCAACATGAAATCATCAGGCATCCACCACTCGGGGATCTTGCCTTGCAGGAGTCAGGGATGTCTCCGCACGCCCTAGGCCACCAGGACACATTGCGAGGCACCTACCGACTGTATTGTTGATCGTCAACAATCCTGGGGCGCGTCGAAATGGAAGAGTTGCCGCCTATTCGCTTGGTGGCATGGAGCCGTCAGACGGGATATCCGGACAGACGACGCCCGAGGCTTCGCGGAAGATCTGCACGATTTGCGCAGCGATCTGGTCGACACTCATTCGACCGGCGCGGTACCACATTGGAACCGCGTTGATAAGCGAGACGATGCAGAGCCGGTAAATCGAACGATCAATCTCGGGACGGAGGGGCAGGTCGTTGATTAGGTTCTTGTAGATGACTTCGAAATTGTCGCGCCCTCTGACCAGGGCGGCCCGCATATCGCTGTTCATCGCCGAGAGATCGTTCATTATTGGCAGGGTGACAGAACGCGGGTCCACCTGCCTAGCAAGGTGGACGCGGCAAGCCGCCTGCAGCCTCTCCCAGGGGTCAGCCAGCGGTGCGATCTCTTTCTCGATTTCCTCAGCTACGCCTGCCAGCGCGGCGGCGTGGACTTCCACATACAAATCACGCTTGGACGGGAAGTGATGATAGAGCGAGCCGCCGAGAATTCCGGCTGCATCGGCGATTTGTCGAACGCCAACCCCCTCATACCCACGCCGTGCAAACAATTCGGCCGCTACAACCAGAATCTCGTGACGTCTGACAGAGTCTTCAGCGCCCGCTGCGACCCGTCTCGTTGCGATTGTCTTGTT
Source organism: Hyphomonadaceae bacterium (assembly GCA_947474455.1). Taxonomy (GTDB): domain Bacteria; phylum Pseudomonadota; class Alphaproteobacteria; order Caulobacterales; family Hyphomonadaceae; genus UBA7672. The sequence continues at coordinate 16,769 of CANJIL010000046.1, forward strand.
CAAAGTTTCCCCGCGCGGCATAGGGCCAACGTCATGCTACAGCACCGTCCGGAATAGGAAAGTTCTTTTGCATTCTTAGCCCTGTAGCTCACTATGACAGTCGTGATTCATGCCTTTCCCAAATAGCGCAAAACAGTAACGGCTAACCCGCGCGTAAGGTCAGGACGAATGAGGATCCGGTTGGCCCGGATGAGGCCAGCGCCTGCTCCCCGCCCATCCCACGCGCCAATTCTTTTGCGATCGCCAGACCAAGGCCGGCCCCGCCATCGGAACCGGCCTTGGAGAAGGGCCGGAACAGTTTTGTCAGCACGCTCCTGGGCGCTCCCGGGCCGTTATCGCTGATCATCAGGACAACTTCGTCGCCGTCCCGCATGGCGCGCGCCTCGAGCAGACCAAGTTCCGCGCCGGCTGGCCGGCTGGTGATCGCCCTTGCCGAGTGCCTCACAAGATTGGTGATTATGCGGTGCAGATGATCTGTATCGGCGACAATCTGCAAACCGTCATCGCATTCGATGCGAACCTGAACGCCCGGCCAACCGGCGATTGCCTCCGTCACCGCTTCTTCAATCGCCGGCCTGAACTACAGGCTGATAAGGTTGGGGAGTGGGGCTTACGAGCGTCCGTATTTCAACGTGGCTTCGGCCAGCGTGACTGCTCGCTGGATCGCCCGCTCAAGTCTCGGAGCGAGATCCCGAACGTGAGTCTGCAAGCCCGTCAGACAACACCTGCGCAGCTGACAAAGAATTCCTGAGGTCGTGGCTTATCTTGGCGACCGCCTCTCCGAGATCCCCCAGACGCTTGCGTTGTTGCAAGGCCGTCGAGACAGTTCGCTGCATGATCTCGAGCGCGCTCACCACGCGACGGATCTCATCGCTTTGTCTGGAAGACATGTCAGCAGGCAGCATTTCGGCGAGCGGCGTTTCGGGCGCTTTGGAGAAACGCATCACCGAGTCCGCAATCCCCCGTATCGGTCGCACCACAACCCGGTAGACCACGACAGACACGACCGCGCCTACAATCGCGGAGAAGATGAATATGTTGAGCGCGATCGCACCAGATTGTGCGATCAGGTATTTTCGGACGGATTCTTCTGCAACGACGATTTCAAGCTCGTCGTACCCGCTGAGCAGAGGCTTGTACGAGAGTCGGAGATGTCGGCCACTGCCCGAAACGAAATGCCCAATCGTGGCAGGAATGAACCAAAACCCGGTGTCCTCGGGCACGAGCAGCGTAGAACCGTGCCCGTCAATCGGGGCAGGGGATGGAAACACAGTTTCCCTGCTTTCACCTTTTTTCCTGCCTACAATCGACTGCACATAACTGACCTCGCGGCTGCGCTGCGCATATTTATCGCTGACACGGCTTCCCGGGGTGGCCCTGGGCGTTCAGAGCGATGAGATCTGCTGCTTGGACACGGCCCTGGATGAAGAAGCTGCGACACTCCGCAAGCAACAGGGGAAACAGCAAGATCTGGACAAGGAGCACCATTCCCACGGTGTAAAGCAGCAACTTTCCGGCGATGCGGGTGAAGAAGCTTGATGCCATCGGAGTCACGCCGCCTTCGGCGACACCGGCATGATCCGCATCGCTCACGGAGCTGCTAGATGTGTGAGCCATGGCTCACCATGACCCTGGGCCAAGCGCACAGCATGTCTGAAAAAGGGGTGTCGTCGCCCTCTTCGCATTTTTAAAAACAAAGGGTTAGAGTCTATCTTTTTCCCGTGCAGTCGGCGCTGAATTGCCAGGGCGGAAGGTTGCAGCAATCTATTAGATGTCATCATTCAGAGACGCTGTCGCGGAGGGATTTGCTAGTTTTGGGCGGCCAGCGTGATCGGAAACGGCGGCCGCTCCTTTCCAAGTTACCAAGACAAAACACGCGCGCACCCATCGTCCGGTTTGGCGTCGGGAGATGCGATTGGCGTATCTTTCTATTCCGGGATTAGGGACGGATAGGCATGAAGCCCGAAAAAGTCATTCTTCTGATCGATGACGACACGGACCTGCGCGAGGCGCTGGTTCGGCAGTTCAATCTTCAGGAGGATTTCAGGATCGAGCCCTCGGCTACGGCTGCCGAGGGAATCGAGAAGGCGGATCTTGTCCGGCCTGACCTGATCATCCTCGAAGTTGATCTGCCCGATATGGATGGCCGGGACGCTTGCCGGCTGATCCGCAAGCGCAAAGTCCTTGCGCCGATCCTGATGCTGAGCGAGCAGGCCACCGACTCCGACGTGATTCTCGGGCTCGATTCAGGCGCCAACGACTACATCGCAAAGCCGATCAAATTTCCCGTCCTGCTTGCCCGCGTGCGCGCCCACATCCGGACGTACGAGCAGAGCGATGACGCAACTTTCCACCTCGGCCCCTACGAATTCCGGCCGTCCGCTAAACTTCTGATCGACGAGGGCCAGCGAAAGGTCCGGCTAACCGATAAGGAGACCGACATACTTCGGTATCTCTACAAGGCGCGCGGCAAGCCGGTTTCGCGCGAAGAGCTCATGGCGCAGATCTGGGGCCACGGCTCTCAAGCCACGACGCATACGCTTGAAACGCACATGTACCGGTTGAGGCAGAAGATCGAGCCCAATCCGGGCCTGTCCCGCTTCCTGATCACCGAAGGCGGTGGCTATAGCCTACAGCCTTAGGGCTTGATGCCGGTCTCTCAATAGCCCCGGCTGGCCTGCCGTTTACGTTCCTTGATCCTGTGGCGCCGATAGACGTCGATTTCGCGCGCCAACGGTGCCTGACTGCGCCCAAAACTTAGATAGGTTATCGAGACGAAATGGGCTGCTTCGGTTTCTGAGCCGCCAATATCTAGGCGGGGTCGTGTCCCTGGTCGTGGTGAAGGAGTTTAGCGAGGGGCGGCGCGCGGACCGCAAGAGTCTGCGCGCCGGCCCTTGCGCTGGGTTGTCATCGGGAATCGCCGGTAGGGTTGGGTTGCAACACCAGCAAGCTGAGCCGTGGACTCACCGATGACAGACGACGCGAATGGGCTTCGCTCGCTTTTGAATAACAGCCCAGACGCCGATTTCCTGCAGGATATGTATGATCGGCTTTGCGGCCGAAGGTCTGATTGAGCTGGAGGTCGCCGCCCTCACGAGGGCTACCAGCCAAGCGTGATCTTCGCGTCACAAATCCCAAAGGCCGCACTCGATTCTTTTGCGGACAATGCCGATCGCCTCACAGACAGCGGCTGCGTCCCATCGCCCGCCGGCACGCGCCTCGCTTGCTGCAATCAGGCGTCGGGCGCGCCCGTGAAGATGAGCCGCAACCGTGTCCTAGCGTGCCCTGATAGCGCAAACTTTGATCATGAACGTCGGCTCCAACCCTCACGATAACGAATCAGACCCCACCCACGACGTCCGGATGCCGTGAGACCATTCCGCAGCTGTTACACGTTGCAAAGAATCCAAGACGCAAAACGTCTGCGATTCAGCTATTCTCGCGCTCAGCCTAAGCTTCAGCGAATAGCAGCCCCATGGCCGATGTGGGATCGGCCATGGGGTAGTCTGCCTGCTATCGGTCCGGATCGCGCAACCCATCCGATCCTATAGTTCGAAACGGATCCCGAGCACGTACCGCCGGCCCAACTGGTCGAAGACGCCGTTGGACGTCTGGAGCGGCGATGTGAAGGGGTATCTGGGCGGATCCCGATCGAGGACGTTCTGGACGGATCCGAACAGCTCGAACGTGTCGAAGTCATACCGCCCCGTGAAATCCAGGAATGACTGGCTCTTGATGCGGTCGCCCGGGAAGCGGGGCAAGGTCTGGCTGACGCGGCCGCCCGAGACATAGTTCTGTTGCGCGCTGAGCGACAGGGGCCCGGTCTTGTAGGTTGCGGTCAGGCTTCCAAATTCCTGGCCAACGTTCGAGGCGCTATCCAGCGGACGCGCGCCGGCCCCTGTCCCGAGCTCGTCCTTGATCCGGTGGGTTCCGAACAAGCGCAGCGACAGGTCGCCCGTCATTCCGAACAGGTCGAGCGGCTGCTCGTACCCCATCTCGATGTCGATCCCGGTCGTTTTGTATTCTGCGATGTTGAGCAGGGGCGTCTCGATGGTAACGACCAGTCCCGTATTCGGATTGCGATTGACCAGGGCGCAGAACGCCTGCTGTCCCTGGAAGCAGAGGTCGACGGTCCGTTGGAACGCAACCGAGCCGATCTGCCCTGCGATCTCGATATTGTACCAGTCCAGCGAGACGAAGAAGTCCGGCAGGAAGTCCGGGCGATAGACGACGCCCAGCGTCTTGGTGTCCGCCTCTTCCGGTTGCAGGTCCGCGTTGCCGGTGACGACCGGAATTGTGGCATAGAACTGGTTGGCTAGGAACGGGTCCCTGACGTTGGCGTAGCCGGTGGACGGCGGGCTAAAGAGTTCCTGCAGGTTGGCGGCCCGGATGTCGCGCGAGACCGTACCACGCAGACGCAGGCCTTCGAATGGCACATAGACCAGACCGACCTTCCACGTGTTGACGCCGCCAGAGGTCGAATACTCAGTGTAGCGGGTGGCGAGGTTGGCATCGAGCGCCTGGATCAGAGGCAGATCGGCAAGGAGCGGGATCTGCACCTCGGCAAAGCCTTCCCACAGCTCGTAGGCGCCCGTGACAGCCGGCTGGTTGTAATAGCTCAGCAGGCCCTGGGCTTTCGTATAGGGATTGAGCCGTCCGGACAGACCGTCCGTGTCGCTCGTCTTGTCGAGGTCTTCGTGGCGGTAGCCGACGCCAGCCGCGACCGCGACTGTGCCCGCTGGCAGCTCGAACACCGGACCCGAGACTGACGCTTCCGCGACCTCCTGCGTGTTGCCGGTGAAGAACCTGACTTCGGGGAATAGATACATGCGCTCTTCGTGGGTGAGACCCCCGGGTCCCTCTGACAGGGTCCTGCCAAACGGGTTGTGCGGCACGCACGGGTTGTTCGGGTCGGTCAGTTTGATCCGGCACACGATATTGCCGTTGGGATCGCGGACGGCGTCCGCCGCATAGAAGAAGGATGCGGCATTCGCGTTGTAGTTCCAGATGAGTTCGCCGGAGGTCGCGCCGTAGCTATAGTAGGCGTCCCAGGTCCAGTCATCATTGATCCGGCCATCAATGCCCAGCATGATGCGGTCCGTGGTGTTCTTGACGTCCTGGTCGAGCGGCTGGGTGTGTTTCCTGACGCTGATCGTGGTGAGGTTGTTCGCGTCCATCAGGGCGCCCAGCTGGGGCGTGATGAAGGCGTTGTCTCGCCTGATCGGCAGGCCGTTGGGCGATCCCGTGAACGTGTCGTACTGCACCGACCCGATGTGTCCGGTCACCTTGCTTGAGGCGTGCACAGCTTCGAAATAGATATTGGTGTCATCGTCGAGATCATAGCTGATGCGGCCGAACATCATGCTACGGAAGTTCGGCGTCGAGAGGTTGGCGGCTGACGCCATCTTCCAGCCATCGCCACCCGTGGCGACGTCGCCGCGGAGGTTCGTACCAAAGTTGTAGGGGCGGGGCGTGCCGTCGGCGTTGAACGCGGTGCCGCGCAACGGCCCGTTCCAGATGACGCCGGTGTCCGGCAATCCGGACCACCTGCCGTTGGGGATGAGGTTGAGGGGCGCGCTGCCGGCCTGTCCGACAATATCGACCTCGTCCAGCCAGGGGCGTGCGGGATCCTTGCCGTAATAGTCGCCGAGGATGCCCAGCGAGCGCGAATATTCAGCGCTGAAGAGCATGTGGCCCCTGCCGTCGGCGAACGCGCCGCCCGCGGCGAGCGATCCCTTGTAGTTCAGGTTGTCGCCATAGTCCGTCTGGCCGATCTGCGCTTCGCCCTTGAGGCCCTCATATTCAGTGTCGAGCACGAAGTTGACGACGCCGGCCACGGCGTCCGAACCGTAGGCGGCGGAGGCGCCGCCGGTCACTGAATCGACCCGAGCTACAAGGTTGGAAGGAAAGGCGTCGACGTTGACCGCTCCGCTGAGCTGGGGACCGAACGTCGCGCCGGTCACGAAGCGCTTGCCGTCGAGCAAGACCAGCGTTCGGCCAGCCCCCATGTTTCTAAGGTTGAGATAGGAACCGCCCAGGGTGGCGTTGCCACCCTTCGACATCGTTGTCGAAGTTCTGAGCGCGGGCATCTCGATCAGCGCGTCGGCGACGTTCGACTGAGCCGCAACCTGCAGTTCCTCTGTGCCCACCACGGTCACAGGCACAGGCGCTTCCTCGCCCGTCGCTACTGCGATGCGTGAACCGGTGACGACAACGCGGTCTTGGCGTTCTTCAGCGGCGGGGGCCGGCGGTTTGACCTGGTCAACTTGTGCGAAAGCCGTTTGTCCGGAGCCAATTGCAACAAGCAAAGCTATCGCAGAGGCGCCGCTCAGCGCATAATTCCTCATTCGTCACTCCCCTGTGGCCGCATTGGCGCGGCTTCAAAACTCCGGTGGATTCGTGCCCACCCGATAATCATTGGGAAGTTCAACTCAGTTCGGCGGAAAGATACAACCAGAGGCGCCAAGCGGGTGAAATCGCGATCGTGAGAACTCGCGATCATTCATCGCAAAACCGTGATGTTTTTAGTCAATTGAATAAAATAGAATAAAAGCTTCAATTTGCTAATTGTGATGCAAAAATCTAAAGAGCAACGTTACCGCACCTCCGTCCGTCCAACAGTATATTTATACCATTGACGTGAATGCACTTCACCTTACGCAACAGTTGAACGCTTGCCCTAAGGTAAATTATCTCACGAGTCAATCAAATGCCCGACATGGCGGCGGGTCTCTAACGTGTGCGTCAACCTCCGAAGCCACGAATTTTATGGGCTTTCTCAACGTGCTATTTAAAAGGGCCGATAGCCGGCACGCGCTGGTTTGGTTTGTCCTACGTAATACTGCGTTGACTGGGGATGTAGTCGGTTACGCCTTTGGTGGATGGCGAGGCCACAATCCATCGCGCGAATCTGACGCCGCCATTTGTTCGGCCAGAGCGCCGTCTTCTTTGCAAATAAACAAACCCCACGGCTGATGAGGATCAGCCATGGGGCTCGCCGCTATTCAGAGGTAATCCAGTACTTCTCCTAAAGTCTACATCTCAAACCGGATGCCAACTGTATACCGCCGACCGAGCTGATCGAAGACCGGGTTCGATGTGCTGAGCTGGATCAGGTATGGGTATCTCGGCGGATCCCGGTCGAGGACGTTTTGAACGGTTCCAAACACTTCGTAGCCGTCAAAGCCATAGCGCGCGGTGAAGTC
>CANJIL010000047.1 GCA_947474455.1 Hyphomonadaceae bacterium
GGCCGAGCAGTCGTTGCGATCACAACGCCGCAATCCGCAACCGCATCTTCAACCCTGTCGAACACCTGCACCCGCACCACATCCGGCAAGGCGCCGGCGCTCATTGTTTCAGCGGCGGCATTTGGCCAGCCGTCGCGCGGGCTTACCAGACGAAGATCGGTCAGCCCAAAATTCGCCATTACCCGCGCTGCTGCGCCGATGTTCTCGCCCATCTGGGGCGCAACCAGAATAAAGACGGGTATGGTCATGCCACACGCTTAGCGTGCTAACCGCGCGCGGCAAAGCGGCCCAAAACCTCATTCAATGTCGGCTGATCAGAATGTCTTGCGGACCCGGATCTGCAGCGCCGGGCCGCGCCTGAGCTTGCGATCTTCGATATAAATCAAACGTGAATCTGCGCGTTGGCCTGCATACACCCGCCGTTCGCGATGCTGCTGGCGCATGCCGAAATTGGACACGGTGGCGCGTATCGTTGTATCCGCCACCGGCGCCCATTCCCACCAGGCGGAATAGAAGAACGGCTGCAGCGTCGTCTGCACCTGATCGATGCGCGACAGTCGATCGCGGAAACCGATGAAGCTCTCGAACGCGAACGTCGACCGCAGTTCTGGCCTGTCGAGATAGACATTTATCCGACCCCGCCACTGGCTTTGCTGGGGACCCGAAATCTCCCGCTCTGCCTCGGTAAACGGATCGGTCGCTGCAGAGGCGTAGTAGATCGGCTGCACGTCGAGCCGTCCGCCCCTGATGCCGAACCGGTCAAGCGTGACCTTCATGTCGAGCGTGAATGTATCGCGAGTCCCATCGCCGATGCTACCGCGCGCATCGCTGGTCTCGCCTACCGGAACGTAATCGAGAACGTCCTCGATCTCCTCGTGCTTGTAGGTGAACACCAGCGCCGAGCGCTCCCACAGGCCCATCTCAAACGCTGCCTCGTAGATCCAGGCGTGTTCCGGCGAGAGCGCGGCGTTGCCGGCGCTGGCCTCGCCTGCGCTCTCTCCGCTCGAAGCCGCGAAATCTGCGAAGTCGAGCTGCTTGACCTCGCGCTCAGCCCGCAGACGGACCTGCAGGCCTTCGGCGATCGTCCAGGCGGCGATCGCGCGCGGCTTGAAGAAGCTGAAGGAGCGCTCGGACTCTGTGTCGCCCGTCTGACTGATCGTCGAGCTCTCGTAGCGCGCGCCGAATTCGAGCGCCAGCGGGGGCGCCGGCCGCCAGTTCACTGTGAAGCTCGGCTGGGCGCGCAGTTCTTCGACGCGCACATTCGCGTTTGCGGTCGTGAGCGTCGATTCCTGGTCGAGAAAATTGAACGCGCCCTCGAGCCCGAGTTCGACGCGCAGGGTCTCGCTTGTCTGGAGGCCGATGACGCCACGGAGAATGGACTCGCCGGTTTGTGAATCGATGGTCGCCTGACGTCCAACTCTGCCGGCCGTGCGGGATGTCTTCGTCAGGGTTTGAAGCGCATCGATGCGCCCGGTCACATCCGACCCAAACGCGCGTTCGAGGTTTGCGCCCAGCTCAAGCTCGTCTGCGTCCTCATCGACGAGAAAGTGCTCAGGCACGGCCAACAGCGCCAGGTCATCGCGGTCGCTGCGCCTGAACTTAACCCCGAGATTGGAGCGCAATACGTTGCCGTCGCCGCGATATTCGAGCCCGGCGTTTGCGTTCAGGGTTCGATCGATGACCGAAGACCTGAATTCGCCGGAATCGATCCGCACGCCGTCGGGGTCCACGCGTTCGATCCACCCCTGTCCGTCGAAAGCGCGGTTGCGTCGACCTTCGACGGCGCCGGCGAACAGCCACGCGCCCGAGCGCTGCGACCACTCCGCGCGAATGCCGAAATCCGGTGCGTTCGGCTGGCTATACCCTCTGGCGTCCGCCTGGCCGATGAACTGCGATTCTGCGGTTGCGACGCGGACTACGTTGGCGACCACCGAAAAGCCCATCATGTCGACGCCTCCCGCACCGCCACGGATGATTTCGATCCGTACCACCTGCCCCGCCGGAATACGGCTCAGCACATCCTGGAGAGTAACAGTCTTCGAAGTATTCGGCCGGCCATCGATGAGCACGTTGCCAGCCGCGCCCGAGAGGCCGCGCACTTGGGCGTCGCCGCCATTGAAGGAGAAGGCCGGCGTTCGCTGGACCATGTCGAACGCAGTGTTGGGGCGGGAATCGACGAAGAACGCGGCGTCATAAAACACAACGTCTGCGCTGGAACTGTCGCCCGCTTGAGTCGCCGCGCCTGATTCAGTCAGCTCCTGAGCCGTTGCTTCGCTGCCCGCCCAGCCAGCTCCAAGCAACGCCAATCCGCATGCAGCGCCAGCATTTCTCATGTCCTCCCCCGGACTTTTTTGCTGATCGCCCCTAACACAATTTTGTTCCGCAGCCGTACACGAACGCGGGAATTTGGCGGTTCTTTCGGTGGCGCCGATGCTTTCGCCTCTGCGACGAGGGACCCTCACGCGATGCACTTGCCGTGCGCGGCAAAGCGAACTGCGAATTCCGCCAACGCGTGCGGCTCACCAGCTTGTTGAACCGGCTGCCTCGCTCATCAGCAGGGCGAGCTCGTTCTTGTCGAACACTCGACCTAGGCGTCCCAATCGCGCTTGCCGAGGCTCTCTTCCTGCTTGTCGAAAACGGTCCGCAGCATGCCCGGGTCATCGCCCTTCCCCGTCCCTCTCATGCACGCAGGACTTCCGTTGTTCTTTTCAGCCCATTTCAGAATCGTCGCGTGGTCGCTAACCGGCGTGGCGCCGCTGATGCCGTTCTCCTTTCACAATGGCGGAGAACAAACGTTCCAGGGAACGATGGTTCCGGCCCAGCCAAACCGATGTCAGCCCTTGGACGTCTTTTGCGGGGACATATTGTGCCTGTAACCACGTCTGGTATAGCCCGACGCAGACCCTTGGCGTAGCGCCGCTACGTCGTCTTTCAGGAGTTTCCAATGCCGGTCATCAAGGTTGCAAACCCCGTCGTAGAAATGGATGGGGACGAGATGACCCGCATTATCTGGGCGCTCATAAAGGAACGCCTGATCCTGCCCTACCTGGACATCGACCTGAAGTATTACGACCTCTCGATCGAGAACCGCGACGCGACCGATGATAGGGTGACGGTGGAATCCGCCGAAGCCACCCAGAAATACGGCGTCGCCGTGAAATGCGCGACCATCACGCCGGACGAAGCCCGCGTGGAAGAATTTAAACTGAAGAAAATGTGGAAGTCGCCGAACGGCACGATCCGCAACATCCTCGACGGCGTCGTGTTCCGTGAGCCGATCGTGATGAAGAACGTGCCGCGCCTCGTCCCCGGCTGGACCCAGCCGGTGGTGGTCGGCCGTCACGCCTTCGGCGACCAGTATCGCGCGACGGACTTTAAGGTGCCAGGTCCCGGCAAGCTGAAGATGGTGTTCACGCCCGCGGGTGGCGGCGCCCCTGTTGAGTACGACGTGTTCGATTTCCCGGGCGCCGGCATCGCCATGGGCATGTACAACCTCGACAAGTCGATCCGCGATTTTGCTCGCGCCTCATTCAACTTCGGCTACCAGCGCAAATGGCCGGTCTATCTCTCGACCAAGAACACGATCCTCAAGGCCTATGACGGCCGCTTCAAAGACATCTTCCAGGAAGTGTTCGACACGGAGTTCAAGGACAAGTTCGCCGAGTTCAAGGGCATCTACGAACACCGCCTGATCGACGACATGGTTGCGGCCTGCTTGAAATGGTCCGGCGGCTATGTCTGGGCCTGCAAAAACTATGACGGCGACGTCCAGTCCGACACGATTGCGCAGGGCTATGGCTCGCTTGGCCTGATGACCTCGGTGCTGATGACGCCGGACGGCAAAACGGTGGAAGCCGAAGCAGCTCACGGCACCGTCACTCGCCACTACCGCGCCCACCAGCAGGGCAAGTCGACCTCGACCAACTCGGTCGCCTCGATCTTCGCCTGGACCCGCGGCCTCGCCCACCGCGCCAAGCTCGACAACAACGCCGAACTGGCAAAGTTCTCGACCACGCTGGAGAAGACCGTGATCGACACGGTCGAAGCCGGCTTCATGACGAAGGACCTCTCACTCCTCATCGGACCCGATCAGCCTTGGCTCACCACCGAAGGCTTCATCGAGAAGGTCGCCTCGAACTTCCAGGAAGCGATGGCGTAGATTTCGACTACCGGAATGAAGAAGGCCCGCGGGGGATGATCCTGCGGGCCTTTTGTTTGATAAGTTGCAACCAGATGCGCGTCAGCCCGCCAGCGCTGCCTTCACAGCCGCAATGGCGTCATTGGCTTTCGAACCATCTGGACCACCGCCCTGAGCCATGTCCGGACGACCGCCGCCCTTGGCGCCGCCGACAGCCTGCACTGCTTTCGTCACAAGTTCTCCGGCCGGGAAGCGCTTCGTTAGATCATCGGTCACGCCGACAACGACAGTTGCCTTGCCCTCGCTTGTTGCGACAAACACCACGACGCCTGAACCGACCGACTTCTTGGCTTCGTCCGCCAAGCCCTTCAGATCCTTCGCCGGTACATCAACGACCTTGCCGACGAACTTCACGCCATTGACATCTTCCGGTCCGGACGCGCCGCCGCCTCCGCCCATCGCGAGCTTCTTGCGCACATCGGCAAGCTCTGCTTCCAGCTTCTTGCGCTGCTCGGCCAGCGCCGCGACCCGGGCCGGCGCATCCGCCAGCGGAACCTTGAATTGATCGGCGATCTCGCGCGCGATGCTGACGCGCGATTTGAGGAAGTCGAGCGCTGCAGCGCCCGTTACGCCTTCAATGCGGCGCACGCCCTGCGCCACGCCGCCTTCAGACGTGATCACGAACACGGCGATATCGCCGGTGCGGGCGACATGCGTGCCGCCGCACAGCTCCACCGAATAGGGCGCATTCGCCTCGGACACCGAGTTGCCGAGGCGCAGCACGCGCACTTCGTCGCCATACTTCTCGCCGAACAGCGCCATGGCGCCTGCCTCAATCGCCTTGTCCGGCGCCATCACGCGGATTTCCGCAGGCGCGTTCTGCCGGATAATCGCGTTGACCTCGGCTTCCACCGCCTCGATGTCATTACGCGTCATCGGCGCGGTGTGTGAGAAGTCGAACCGGAAATAGTCAGCCTCGACCAGCGAGCCCTTCTGAGTCACATGTTTGCCGAGCCGATTGCGCAGCGCGGCGTGGAGCAGGTGCGTCGCAGAATGATTGGCGCGGATCTTCGCCCGGCGCACGCGGTCGATCTTCAGCTCCGCAACATCACCCGCCTTGGCCGAACCGGAGACCAACTCGCCGACATGCGCGAACACATCACCTGCGCGCTTCTGCACATCGTCGACGCGGAAACGGCCGCCTGCGGCAAAGAAGATCTCGCCCCTGTCGCCGGCCTGCCCGCCGCTTTCGGCATAGAAGGGCGACTGGTCGAACACCAGTTCGGCCGTGTCACCCGTCTTCAGCGATTTCGCCTGTGCGCCGCCAACCAGCGCGGTCGCGAGACGGCCTGAGGTCTCCTCAAGATCATAGCCCTGGAACGCCGTTGCGCCCGATGCATCGCGCACCGCGAACCACACCTCGCCTGCGCCCTCGCCAGCAGCGAATTTCGAAAACTCCTGGCTGCGCGCGCGCTGCTCGTCCATCGATGCATTGAACCCTACCTCATCGACCGTCATCTCACGCGAACGCAGCACATCCTGCGTCAGATCGAGTGGAAAGCCGAACGTGTCGTAGAGCTTGAACGCCACATCGCCAGCCAGCACACCGCCCTTACCCAGCGTCGCCGTCGCTTCGTCAAGCAGCGTAAGGCCGCGGCCAAGCGTGCGCTGGAAGCTCAGTTCTTCTTGCTGGAAGGCGCTCTCGATCGCCGGTTGGGCCCGGACGAGGTCCGGATAGGCCCCGCCCATTTCCTTCGCGAGCGCGCCAACGAGATTGTACATGTTGGGCTCGCGCGTGCCGAGGATGTGCGCATGCCGCATCGCGCGGCGCATGATCCTGCGTAGGACATAACCCCGGCCCTCGTTCGACGGCGAGACCCCATCGGCGATGAGGAAGCAGGCGGAGCGCAGGTGGTCGGCTATGACGCGGAAGGAGGCGGTTTGCTCACCCTGCGCCTTCACCTTGTAAAGATCTTCGCCCGTCGCGACAAGATTGACAAACAGGTCGGTCTCGAACACGGAGTCCACGCCTTGCATGATCGCCGAGATGCGCTCCAGCCCCATGCCCGTGTCGATCGACGGCTTTGGCAGCGGCACACGGGGACGGCCGTCGTTGAACTGCTCGAACTGCATGAAGACGAGGTTCCAGAATTCCAGGAACCGGTCGCCATCCTGTTCAGCCGAACCGGGCGGGCCGCCCCATATGTGGTCGCCCCGGTCGATGAAGATTTCCGAGCACGGGCCACAGGGGCCGGTGTCGCCCATCATCCAGAAATTGTCGTTGGTCGGGATACGGATTATTCGCGATTCCGGTAAGCCGGCGATCTTCTTCCAGTAGTCAGCCGCTTCTTCATCGTCATGATAGACGGTGACCAGCAACTTGTCCTTCGGCAGCCCGAAGTCGCGCGTAACCAGCGTCCAGGCATGCTCGATGGCGAGTTCCTTGAAATAGTCGCCGAACGAGAAGTTGCCGAGCATCTCGAAAAAGGTGAGGTGGCGCGCGGTGTAGCCGACATTGTCGAGGTCGTTGTGCTTGCCGCCCGCACGAACGCATTTTTGCGAGGTCGCTGCGCGCGGGGCGAAGGGCTTCTCGGCGCCGGTGAAGATATTCTTGAACTGCACCATGCCCGCATTGGTGAACAGCAGGGTGTTGTCGCCTTGCGGCACCAGCGAGGAGGACGGCTTCACGACGTGATCCGCCTTGGCAAAATAGTCGAGAAAGCCGGCTCGAATGGCGTTTACGCTCGATAGTTTCGAGGATTTCGAAGGCGAGCTCTTGGACGTCATCGGCACGCTCCTGAAGTCATGAAGACCGCTCCGCCTCGTCAAGGCGGCCGTATTCTCCACGACCGTTTACTTGGGGTCCCACCGCCAGCCATCCCAGCCCGGCTCGGGACCATGGGGCTGTATAAGGCCCCCCTCCGCCGCAGGCAACGCCGGGACATTGCACCGGAACGGCCAGGCATCGCCATCAGCAGGCCCAAACACGCCAAAAACGCAGAAGGCGCCGGTCTTCAGGACCAGCGCCTCCCTGCACTGCCATGTGCGCCGCCTGGTGTCGGCTGCGAACCCGGCTCCAGACTCGATCAGCCTTTCTTGGACGGCTTAGCCGGGGCCGCGTCGCCATCATCCTCGCCATCGCTGTTGTCATCATCCGGCTCGAGCGCCAGCAGGTTCTCGCCGATGATCCCAGAATTCTTGCGGATCGCGTCCTCGATCTCAGCGGCCACTGCCGGATTTTCCTTGAGAAACTTCCGCGCGTTTTCGCGGCCCTGACCGATGCGCTGCGAGCCGTAAGAGAACCATGAGCCCGATTTCTCGACCACATTGGCCTTGACCCCCAGATCGATCAGCTCGCCCGTCTTGGAGATACCTTCGCCGTAGATGATGTCGAATTCGACCTGGCGGAACGGCGGAGCCACCTTGTTCTTGACCACCTTCACGCGGGTCTGATTGCCGATGACTTCGTCACGTTCCTTGATCTGGCCGATGCGGCGGATGTCGAGGCGCACGGAGGCATAGAATTTCAGCGCATTGCCGCCCGTCGTCGTCTCTGGCGAGCCATACATCACGCCGATTTTCATGCGGATCTGGTTGATGAAAATCACCATGGTCTTCGACTTCGAGACCGAAGCCGTGATCTTGCGCAGCGCCTGGCTCATCAGGCGCGCCTGCAGGCCTGGCAATGAATCGCCCATTTCGCCTTCGAGTTCGGCGCGCGGCGTCAGGGCCGCCACCGAGTCGATCACAAGCACGTCCACCGCGCCCGAGCGCACCAGCGTATCGGCGATTTCCAGCGCCTGTTCGCCCGTGTCCGGCTGCGAGACCAGCAGGTCGTCGAGATCGACGCCCAGCTTGCCGGCGTAGATCGGATCAAGCGCGTGTTCCGCGTCGATGAACGCGCCCACGCCGCCATTCTTCTGGGCTTCCGCCAGCACGTGCAGCGCCAGCGTGGTCTTGCCGGAGCTTTCCGGGCCATAAATCTCGATGATCCGGCCTTTCGGCAGGCCGCCAATCCCAAGCGCCACGTCGAGACTGAGCGAGCCGGTCGACAGCGCCTCCACGTCCATGGCCGTATTGGTGCCCAGGCGCATGATCGAGCCTTTGCCGAAATTGCGCTCGATCTGGCCGAGCGCCGTTTCCAGCGCCTTTTGCTTGTCCATACCCTTGTCTTCCACCAGCTTCAGAGCGGCGCCCGCCATGTTCTTCTCCACATCTGCCATGCTGACCGAAGGGCGGCAAATGCCGCCGGTTTCCAGCCGTGTCGGGATCTATGTACTACAAATGTTCTGGAGAACAAAGCATGAAAATGCGAGCCGGGTGAACTATTTGAGAGCCCCAATTTGTAGGGGGAAAGGCAGTCTAGGACGCACAGGCCCTAGAGGACGTCCGGCAGCGAAACGCAGATATCCTTCGCAAGCCACTCGAACATCGGCCTCCAGGCTGATTCGCTTGGGCCTTTGACCTCCTGCGCAATCCCTTCCTGACGGAATCGCATGGTGCAGCCATCGCCGTCCGGCTCGAATGTCACGACGATCAGGTCGTGCTCGTGCGAGAACTGCCGCATGGCGAAGGTGAGCTACACCTTCCTCTGCCTGTCCGTTTCGATGAAACGCTTGATGTCGATGACGCTCGAATTGGAATGACCGAGACATAGAGGTTCATCGCCTCCTAGGCCTGGCCGGTGAACATCAGGAACGGAAACAGGTCTGTCATGTGAACTCCAGATTGCCGTCAAACCTCGCATGGCCTTCACGTCCATGCGCTGCACGTCTCAGCTCTTCGCTTTTCCACCGCGCGCCTTTGCGGCCTCGTTCTGCGTCCTGAACAGGTCGAGCTCCAGCGTGGTCGTGCGGCCCTCGCCAACCGCATGTGCCGTGGTATGTCCAATCCTCGACCAAAAGGAAATTTCCATGCGTTTTGCCAGCCTCATCGCCGCATCAGCTTTCGCGTTGATGACGCTTGCCGCCTGCAACGAAAGCGCACCCGCGGCCCCTGCCCCCGATCCGGCCGCTGCCGCCGCCACGACAGAGGCCGCCGTAGCCGAAGCGCTCGCCGCCCGTGATGCCGAAGCGATTGCGCTTCACGCCGATGCTGGCCCCGGCGTCTACTTTGTCAACCTGCGCGACGGCATGACCGTGCCGCAATCCTTCCGCGTCATCTTCGGCGCCTATGGCATTGGCGTTGCGCCCGCCTTGGTCGACAAGCCAAACACTGGCCACCACCACCTGTTAATCGATACCGAACTCTCCGCCGAGGAAATGCAGTTCGCGATCCCGAAAGACGCGCAGCACATGCATTTCGGCGGCGGCCAGACGGAAGTCGTGCTTCAGCTTGGCCCCGGCCCGCACACGCTCCAGCTCGCCTTCGGTGACATGAACCATGAGCTGCACAAGCCCACGCACATCATGTCGCAGAAGATAACGGTCAACGTGAAATAGCGGCTAGGCCTCCTGCCGGTTCGCTCGGCGAACTTCTGGTCGGCGCTCCGCTGCACGATCCCGTGCTCATGATGGTGGCGAAAGTGATCATGGCGCACCACCTGCCAATGCGGATCGAGTACCCGCTGATCCTCTCGCTGGTCTACGCGCTCTGCATGAGCATCTATCATGTCGCAATCCAGCCGTTCCCATTCGTCCGCTTCCTGTTCGGCCTGAAACGCGACACCGTGGGAAGACCTCGGGAATCGATGGGGGAAGCGGCCGGAACCACAGGATAATCCCCGGCAATTTCCTGCCCGTTCTGGCGAATCTGTGATCTTAACAGCCCGGCGTCCCCACCGCCGGTCTTGCACCGCCCACGGTCAGGACCACATCTGACGCCATGAACCACATCAAGACCTTCATGCTTCTCGCAGCCATGACGGCCCTGTTCGTCGGCGTCGGCTACCTCATTGGCGGCCCGACCGGCATGGCCGTGGCGTTCGCCTTTGCCCTAGTCGGCAACCTGATCAGCTACTGGAACGCCGACAAGATCGTGCTCTCCATGTACCAGGCGCAGGAAGTGTCGCCCAACCATCCCGATGCCCGGGTCCGCACCTATGCGAACGACGTGCGCGAGATGTCGCAGCGCGCCGGCATGCCGATCCCGAAGATCATGATCATCGAAAGCGATCAGCCGAATGCATTTGCTACCGGACGCGATCCTGCCCACGCCGCCGTCGCCGCCACGACCGGCCTGCTCACCATGCTCGACCGGCGCGAGATCCGCGCCGTGATGGGCCACGAGCTGGCGCATGTGAAAAACCGCGACACGCTGACGATGACCGTCACCGCCACCATCGCAGGCGCAATCTCCGCGCTCGCCAACTTCGCCTTCTTCTTCGGCGCTGGAAACGACCGTGAACGCCCTGGCGGAATCATCGGCGTCATCGCCATCGCGATCCTCGCCCCCATGGCCGCCGCTCTGGTGCAGATGGCCATCAGCCGTGGCCGCGAATATGAGGCTGATGCAGGGGGCTCAGAAATCTCCGGCGATCCGCAGGCGCTGGCGTCAGCTCTCCAGAAAATCGACGCTTACGCCCGCGGCGGCCGCGTGAACCTGCCCGCCGAACGCAACCCCGCCACGGCGCACATGTTCATCATCAACCCGCTGAACGGCCATGGCGCCGACAAGCTGTTCTCGACCCACACGTCGACGCAGAACCGTGTCGCCGCCCTCGCCCAGCGCTTCGGCGGCAAACCCTTAGCGCCTCAACCGGAAATGGTGACGTCCACCCGCAAACGCACGTCCGGCCCATGGGACCGGCAACCGGAACCTCGGAAACCCGGCCCTTGGGGCTGAACCAGCCCGATCACCAAAAAGCGATAGAGTTGCAAACCGCTCGAAACCCATGTGCATGGCGCATACCTTCGAGGGGACCCGCATGAAACTCTTCGCCGCTTCGCTGGCGTTCGCCGCGCTTGGCGCCTGCACGCCGCAGCCCGCCGCCGACGGCGCTGAAGCTGTCGTCACGGCGATCTACGACCCACTCGTCAGCAGCAAAGGCCAGACGGCCACGCCGATCGATGCGATCCCCATGACCGCAGACCTCAAGGACCTCGTCATCCGCGCCGAAGCCGCAGTAAACGATACGGCGCCGGTCTTCGACGGCGACGTTGCCGGCAACTGCCAGGACTGCACCGGCTTCACGGGCCTGAAAATCGGCCCAACGGCGGAAGACCCCGGCGCCGCGAACACCCACAAGGTCATCGAAGCCAACTTCACCATTCAAGACGGGCAACGCACGGTCTACTGGGATATGGCCGAAACCACAGAAGGCTGGCGCGTCGACAACATCATGTCCGAAGGCTTCAATCTCCGCAGCATTGCCAACACGGTGATCGCCGCCGCACCGGAGGCACGCCCCGAAGGCGACGTAGCAGTCGAATGCCTCGGGTATATCGCGCTTGAGATCGAAGGCATGAAAAAGGAAAAGCCCCCAGGCGACACTGCCGCCTTCGAAGTCGCCTTCGCGGCCTGGCGCAAAAAGGCGGAAAGCCTCTTCCCGCAGGATAAACTCGAAAGCTACTTCGGCTCGGTCGTTTCAGTGGTAGGCAGCATGCGCGGCAATCAACGTGAGCGCGCGATAGAAAACTGCCTGACCAAAGCGCCGGCTCAGTAACTCGGCGCGGCGCTTACCCGTTCTCCATCGCCGCCAGACGCTCCGCCTGATCTTCGGCGTGAAGCGCATCGAGCATTTCCGTGATGTCGCCTTCGATGAACCGGTCGAGGCTGTAAAGTGTCAGGTTGATGCGATGATCCGTCACCCGCCCCTGCGGGAAATTGTAGGTGCGGATGCGTTCTGACCGGTCGCCTGATCCCACCTGCAGCTTGCGCGCTTCCGACCGCGCCGTGTCCTTCATCTCTCGCTCGCGCTCATAGAGTCGAATCTTCAGCTGCTCCATCGCCTTGCGGCGGTTCTCGTGCTGCGACTTCTCCGACGAGGTCACAACTATATTTGTCGGCAGGTGCGTGATGCGCACGGCCGAGTCGGTCTTGTTGACGTGCTGACCTCCGGCCCCCGACGACCGGTAAGTATCGATGCGGATATCCTGGTCTCGCACCTCGATGTTGACTTCTTCCGGCACCGGCAGGATCGCCACAGTCGCCGCCGACGTGTGGATGCGTCCCTGCGCCTCTGTCGCCGGCACGCGCTGCACGCGATGCACGCCGCTCTCGAACTTCATGCGGCCGAACACGCCCGCACCATTCACCTGCGCTATAACTTCCTTGTAGCCACCCATCTCGCCGTCGGTCGCCGAAACGAGCTCCACCTGCCAGCCCCGCGTCGAGGCGTAGCGCTGGTACATCCGCCACAGGTCGCCGGCGAACAATGCAGCCTCGTCCCCGCCCGTGCCTGCACGCACCTCGATGATAGCCGAGCCCTCATCGTCACGATCTTTGGGCAGCAGCATCAGCTGCATCTCGCGCTCGATGTCCGGCAACTTCGCCTTGAGCTCGCCGCGCTCCTCGATCGCCATGTTGACGAAGTCGCGGTCCACCCCCGCGTCCTCGATCAGCGCCTCCGCCTCGGCCAGCTGTCCGCGCAGCATCATCACTTCGCGTGCCTTCTCCGCAACGCGCTTAAGCTCGGCATGGTCGCGCGACAGCTGCACGATTTCCTTGGGATCCGTCGCCACGCCCATGCGCGCCTCGACTTGCTCGAAGCGGTCGATCATCTGTCGCAAACGGCTTTCAGGCAGGGCGGCCATAGTGGTCCTTCGAGAGAAGGCGCCTCATATGGGCCAAGCCTGCCGGAAGGTCCAGAGCCGTCAGGGACAGGCGCAATTGCCTGCGGGAGCGTGAGGGAACCGGCTCGCCAGCGCCGTGACCGTGCAGCCCTGCAACGGTTGACTTTCCACCCGCACCTCGTCTTTCGGGCCGCCCAAAAAGGCCAGTCGCGCATGCATCTCGCCCACATGAAGGCACAGCTTCTCCTGCGCCGCATGTAGCGCCATGACGCTCGCGAGCACCCAGCCCGCGATCCGCAATTTCTGTGGGGTCGATACGAACGCCGTCGCCGTGACCAACACCGGCGCCCGCCGCGCCTCCGGCATGATCAGCCCCAACAGCACAAGCGCCCCTGCTCCGGCCAGCAGAACCCGTTTCGTCACCGATTGTCGGCGCAACACAAGGAGCGCTGCTGCCAGACACTCGGCCTGAATCAGCGCCGCGGGGAAGAACGGACTAGATGTGGTCTCTCAATAGGTTGTCCACTCGGCGCGGACCGAGGAGATTGATGTTGCGACACGTCAATTTCTTCGGAGATACGCCGAGTGAACATCCACAGGAATGCCCGCACCACCCCGCATAGTCGAGCCGAGATCGCACGCCGGGTAATTCTCGAGGGACAGGCGCCAGGAGCGGTTGCCGTCGCTTTCGGGGTTTGCGTCAAGGCCGTCGGCAAGTGGGTGACCCGCTTCAAGGCTGGCGGCCTCGAGGCGCTCGCTGACCGCTCTTCGCGGCCTCATCGCCTCCACAAGTCAACCCCGCAGGCCGTCCGCGAGAGCGTGATCGATTTGCGCAGCCTGCGTCGCCCCGGCTGCGAAATCGCTCGCGAGACAGGCGTTTCAGTCTCGACCGTCAGCCGCATCCTGCGGACCGCTCGCCTCTCGCGCGCCACGCGGAACACCGCAAAGACAAGCGCCGCAAACATCAGCAGCGCATGGCTTTTCGTGGCTTCCAGCGGAACGCCCGCCGCCGACTACACCAGCGCGACATGATCCGACGCAGGCGCGGCGTCACGATAGGGGTTCGAACCTTGCGCGAACGTGGCGGCGCTGTCGAAGTGATACTGCTGTCCGACATGCGACGTATCGAACAGCAAGCTGCGCGCAAGAGCCACAACAAGCGCCACGGCCCCACCCCCACCGCCGGCGCAGCCTACCCCCGTGACTGCCGCCACGAGGCGTCCAGCGACAGCCCGACGGTCAGAAGCAGAAGCACAATCGCCGGCGCCGCTGACAACCGGCCGTCCACAAGCAGGTCAAGCTGGCCCAGCGCGAAGCTGATGCCCGGCAGGCAGACGAGGGCCGCGGACGTCGCGAGCGAAGATGCAACTCTCTCAGTCCGGGACACCGTCCGGGCCATTGCCAAAGCCTGTGAATGCAGAACGCACCACGGTCCCCCCGGGAAACCCAGCCTGACATATTGAGCGGCCGCCTGCACGCCACAGGCCAGATCCAGTTCCGGCTAGAGGCCGAAAAGCGCCAGCCCATTGCGCGCGGCAATGATCATCAGAACCAGCGATCCGATGCTGAATGCCATGAACCGCAGCGGCACGAAGTTGCTCATGATCTGGATGAAGCTGTGCACGACGCGGATCGCCACATACGCCCACGCCAATCCGACGTTAACGCCATCCGCCACGCCAACCATGTGCGAATAGACACACAGCGCATAGAAGATTACCGGCTGTTCGTGCAGATGGCTGTAGTTGTCCGCCACCCACACCGCCTTCGGCTCCAGCGGCGGCAGGCGTGCATAGGACTCCGACCCCTTGATCTTCGCCGGGTCGATCCCCGCCTTCCGCATGCCGGCCCACCAAAGCAGAACAAGCCGCGGACCCGCCTTTCGCCCTAGCGCTACCTGATGCTAGCGTGCCCACGGGTCGGACAACATCAGGTATCCTCATGAAACGCCTTCTGACTACAGCAACCCTTGCATCGGCGCTCGCCGGCTGCACCACAGGCGGGGCGATCTCCGGCCCAACGGCCGGGGCCAGCGTGGCGAAGTCGGCTTATGAATCCGAAATCCTCGCCGTGGTCGATCGCTTCTTGCTCGCCATCGGCAACCATGACGACGAAGCGCTGGATGAACTGCTGATCGTCGAAGGCGTATCCTGGATCCAGACGATCACGCCCGGGAATGAGCGCGCCGTGCAGCCCTATACCAATCAGAGCATGTTCGAACCCGATCCCGACGCTGACCCCTTTATCGAGCGCTACTGGAACCCCACGGTTACGGTCCGCGCCGGCTTCGCGCATGTCTGGGCGCCCTACGAAATGCGCGATAATGGTGAGCGGGTCCATTGCGGCTTCGACGGCTTTAATCTCGTCTTCCTCGATGGGGCCTGGCGCATCGCCGCAATCACGTCGACGGTTGAACCCGAGGGATGCCCTGCCTTGCTGCCCGCCTCCCCCGCCGTCATGCGCCCCCGCGACGGCTGGAAGGAAACGCCCAGCCAGTAGTGCGCGCTCAGCTTTCGTCCCACGCGACAACAAGCAGCCATTCGTCAGGCGTGTGCATCGCCGCAGTCTCCTTTTCGACCAGCGTTCGTCTGACCCATGCTGATGCCGCGACATCGAATGGGTCCCGCAGCCAGAACGGATTCGCTGAGGGCGGACCCTGAAGGATCGGAGGAAGCAGGTCGCCGGCCCGCGCCGTGAGCATCTACGGATCGCCATTGCTGGCGAGAGAACGCCCCATCCCGTCGCTCGCCAGCCCCGGATCCAGCCCAACCCGCCAACGCCGGCTTGCCACACGGCCACTCTGTCTCCGGCCTCGCTCGTTTGCGTGGCCGGAACGACGCTATCTCTTGTCTGCCGATAGACGCTGATGTGCCGGCCTGGCGGTATGGGCGTCTTACCGCCTGATCTGCCCCAGATCCCGCACCGCGCCCGTATCAGCGGACGTGACCAGCGCCGCATACGCCTTCAGAGCGGCCGAGACGACGCGTTTGCGCGCCTTGGGCGTATAAGCCGCGCTTCCGCGAGCTTCTTCCGCCTTGCGCCGCTGCGCCAGTATATCGTCCGCAACAGCCAGACGGATCGATCGGTTCGGGATATCGATCTCGATCGGATCGCCCTCTTCCACCAACGCGATCAGCCCGCCCGACGCCGCTTCCGGCGACGAATGCCCAATCGACAGTCCGGACGTGCCGCCCGAGAACCGCCCGTCCGTCAGCAGCGCACACACTTTTCCGAGCCCGCGCGATTTCAGATAGGTCGTCGGATACAGCATCTCCTGCATCCCCGGCCCGCCCTTCGGCCCTTCGTAGCGGATCACCACCACATCTCCCGCAACGATCCTGTTGCTCAAGATCGCCGCCGCCGCCTCGTCCTGGCTTTCGAACACGCGGGCGACGCCACTGAACTTCCAGATCTCCTCATCGACCCCGGCCGTCTTCACGATGCAGCCCTTCTCCGCGATGTTTCCGTAGAGCACCGCAAGACCGCCATCCTTCGTGAACGCATTCTCCTTCGACCGGATCACGCCGTTCACCCGATCTCGATCCAGCTCCGGCCAGCGCTTCTCCTGAGAGAACGCCACCGTGGTGCGCACGCCACCGGGCGCCGCCTTGAAGAAGGTCTCGACTTCTTCATCGTTCGACTGCCGGATATCCCAGTAGGCAATCGCATGCCCCAGCGAAGGCGAATGGACCGTCTTCGCCTCCGTGTTCAGGAGCCCGCCCCGCGCCAGCTCACCCAGGATGCTCATGATCCCACCTGCGCGATGCACGTCCTCGATGTGGACCGTCGACAACGCCGGCGCCACCTTGCAGATGCACGGCGTCGCCCGCGAGATGCGGTCGATATCGTTCATCGTAAAATCGATCCCGCCTTCCTGGGCAGCCGCAAGAATGTGCAGCACGGTGTTCGTCGATCCGCCCATCGCCACATCGAGCGCCATCGCATTCTCGAACGCCTCGCGCGTCGCCACATTCCGCGGCAGCACAGAGGTATCGTCCTTCTCGTAATACCGCTTGGAGATATCGACGATCAGCCGCCCTGCCCGCTTAAACAGCCGCTCGCGATCCTTGTGCGTCGCCACCACCGTGCCATTGCCCGGCAGCGACAGGCCAAGCGCCTCAGTCAGGCAATTCATCGAGTTCGCCGTGAACATGCCCGAGCACGACCCGCATGTCGGGCAAGCCTCGGCCTCAACCGCCGCCACCTGAGCATCCGAAATGCGATCGTCGCCCGCCTGCATCATCGCATCGATCAGGTCGAGCTTGTGCTCTTTGCTGACGCCGGTCTTCTCGTCCTTCCAGACGACCTTGCCCGCCTCCATCGGCCCGCCCGAAACGAATACCGCCGGAATGTTGAGCCGCATCGCCGCATTCAGCATCCCCGGCGTGATCTTGTCGCAATTGGAGATGCACACCATCGCATCGGCGCAGTGCGCATTGACCATGTACTCGACCGAATCCGCGATCAGGTCGCGGCTGGGCAGCGAGTACAGCATCCCCCCATGCCCCATCGCGATCCCGTCATCCACGGCGATGGTATTGAACTCCTTCGCCACGCCGCCCGCCGCCTCGATCTCGCGCGCGACCAGCTGGCCCATGTCCTTGAGGTGGACATGCCCGGGCACGAACTGCGTGAACGAGTTTACGACCGCGATGATCGGCTTCGAGAAGTCCCCATCCTTCATGCCGGTCGCGCGCCAAAGCGCGCGCGCGCCAGCCATGTTGCGGCCAAAGGTGGTCGTGCGTGAACGGTAAGCGGGCATGGATCTAGCTAAAAAGGCAAAACTCTCCAATTCGCAAGGAAAAAGAGCCGCGACGGGCCCATCTTTGCCCGCTTCCCGCGCCGCAGGATAGGGCGTCTCAACGCTCGCCCGATCGCCCTTTTATCTGCTAAACCCTGCCCAGGGTCTCTTCATCGGGATGAAGTGATGAGAAAAGCGCTCGTGGGACTTCTTCTGGCGGCGACACCGGCCTGAGCGACTCAACCGTCGGCGGCGCCGACGGTGGCCGATCTCAGCCTCGAAGAAGAGGCCGTCCTGAAGGTAGTCGACAGCTTTCCGATCGCGGTCAGCAATGGCGACCGCGAGCTGCAGAAGTCCGTCGCGCTTGCCGACGGCGGGCTGGCCATCTACCGCGCCAAGGACGGCTTCCCCGGCCCTATCCGCCGGATGCCCGCCAGCGACTTCCAGAAGCCGACGCCCAACCATGATCCCTTCGTCGAAATGCACTGGGCGCCGAGAGTCGATCTGCGCGGATCATTCGCCCAAGTGTGGTCGCGCTACGTCCTCACAGACAACGGCGCCATTGTGCATTGCGGGATCAACGCCTTGCAGCTGACGAAGCTCCAAGGCGCTTGGAAGATCCACTCCGCCCTGTACAGCATGGAACCCGATGCCTGCGACCAACTCGGCGCCAAGACCGCCCAGGACCTCCGCCCCCGCGATGGCTGGCGCGAGACACGAGGCGAGTAGCAGACCAGATCGCCCCCCCCCCCGCGTCACCAGCAAGGCGGGTGTAACTCAAACGGGCCTTCAAACCCGGACGCCTTTCAGCACCTTCACCGGCTCAGGGGCGGTTCCCTGCAGCGTTGGGGTCAGCAGACGGCCGGGATCGAACACGCCCTCATCCGTAGCTCGCCAATGAAATTCTCCGGGCCGAGCCGCTTTCAGCCGTTGCGGGCTGGTCGGAAGCAAGAAACCGTCCGTCATTCGGCCGCATCGATATGATGCCCTCGCCGCCGCTGGCGGCGACGACGCGGCCATGTGTCTGGAACTGCTCGGTCAGTTAGCCGCCGCACTCAAGGAATGTGATGCCAACAATGATGCGCCTGTCTGCAAACTTTTTCGCAGGCCGCTTGGCGCCAAGCGACTGCACCAATGACCGAGCCAGACAACGCAGCCATGCCTGCAGCGAGGTCAGCTCGCTAGCAGCGAATCCGCAAGCGTATGAAACTGCCCCGAAGGAGCGCGCGAACGCCTACGTCTCCAGTTCCACATCCCAGTAGAGATAGTCGAGCCAGGTGTCGTGCAGGTGATTCGGCGGGAACTTGCGTCCCATCTCCTGCAGCTGGAACGTGGTCGGCCGGTGCGGACGCATGTGCGGGTGCATGCCAATGTCATGCGCTAGCCGCCCACCCTTGCGGAGATTGCACGGGCTGCAGGCGGCCACGATGTTCTCCCAGCTCGTCCGTCCGCCCTTTGAGCGCGGGATGAGATGGTCGAACGTCAGATCCTCGTGCGATCCGCAATAGACGCACTTGAAGCCGTCGCGCAGGAAGACGTTGAACCGCGTGAACGCCGGCTGGCGGTCCTGCTTCACGAACTCCCGCAGCGCAATGACCGATGGCAGCTTCATCGTCAGCGACGGCGAGTGCACGAACTGGTCGTACTCCGCAACAACGTCGACGCGTTCCAGGAAGACGGCTTTCACCACCTCCTGCCACGGCCACAGCGATAGAGGATAGTACGACAATGGTCGGAAATCGGCATTGAGTACGAGCGCCGGAAACGCGTTCGGCGAAGTCGAAACCAGTTGGGTCATGTGTACCCGCCGTCTTTGACAGGTCAGGCGAGCGCCAAACGCCGGACCGGTCCGGTTCCCCAGCCGCGCCACATGGCTCCAGCGGTCGAGGTGAATTTGATTCTATTACATAACATCGTGACAGGGCGGCTACATGTCCAGCCTCCCAGGCGCATCATGCTGATTTTAACGCATGACGTGCCCATTTGAGCGCAACATGCCTCAGGTCAGGTTGCGTCTTCCGGGCGCCGAAGGCCCCGGATAGCACGAGCTATTCATCCTTGCTTGATCACACCCCGACAAGGCTCTTACGATTTTCTCGGTGGGGCTTCAGTGCGCTGACCCTGATGTGGTTCGTACTCTGACGGCGAAGTTCGCATGCGTGGGCGAACCTTGCTTATCGGCGACGGAGTAGTCGTGCTGTTAGCGGGAGGTGTGGCGGCCCGCTTCCTGACCACGGTTCGTCGTCAGGCTGTGCAAACGCCATAGCCGGGCTGGCTCGCCGCGCCGATGTGGGATCTCGCCTTCACCCCCGACGCCGAGAACAAGAAATATGGCGACCAACTCGACACGTCGAGAGGCGTCGTCGTCTTCATCGGCGAGCGCGCCGACCCGGCAAGCTGGTTCGCCGTCAACCGCGCCTGTCGGCGTTTTGCACCTCAGGCCTCTGTGCTCGGCCCGAAATGCTCTTTCGTGAACCAGCCTGTCGCAGCGGCCAGTTTTCGGCCCGACCGAGCGGCGTTTGTCGGCATGCCCGGGCGGCAGCCCGACATCGTCATGCGCGTCGGTCATGGCGTCGAACTTCCCATGTCTCTGCCCCGCCCGGCCGATGCCGTAATCGACGCCTGAACCCTCACGCCCCGCCGCGCTGCGCGTCGCGTGCGGCGTTGATGTACGACCACAGCATGTGCGCCGCCACGCCCCGATAGGGCCGCCAGCGTTCACCCGTCTTCAGAAACTTCTTCGGCGGATGCCGCTTACGCTCCCCGGAGATCATCCGGTAGGCTTCGCTCAGCCCTACATCCGCATGCGGAAACACATCCCACCGCCCCAGGCAGAACATCAGATAGACATCCGCGGTCCACGGACCGATACCCTTCACCGCCATCAGCTCCGCCTGCGCCTCCGCATCGCCCGCGTGCGCCACGCGCCGCAGGTTCAGCGCCCCGCTCTCCACCGCCGCCGCAATAGATCGGATATGCGATATCTTCGGCCGCGACAGCCCGCATGCGCGCAGCGCATCGATGTCCGCCGCCAACACGCTTTTGGGTATCACCTTCCCAAGCAACACCTCCACCCGCCCCCAGATCGTCCCCGCCGCCTTCGTCGACAGCTGCTGATAGGCGATGATCCGCGCGAGCCCCGCATAATCCCCTTGCCGCGTGCGCCATTCCGGCACGCCGACATAGTCGTGCGCCGCCTTGATGATCGCGCACTCCTTCGCCAGCGCCTTCACGGCGCGGGAGAGCTGCTTTGGATCGGTGACATCCAGCGCCTGAACCATGCCAGTCATCCTCGGACCTGATCCAGAGACTTGGCTCGCGCCGCCCGGGAATTGTCAATCAGAGCGTAGCCCATGCCTGACCCATAGAGATTTTTTCGCACCCGTCGTATGGAAGCGCCATGAAGCAATCGCCCCTCCGCAGACTCCGCCGCGACCGCTCGCGTCTTCAGCAGGAACTCGCCCTTGCGCAGGGCACTGACGACAAGGCGCAGATCCCGATCCTGCAGAAGCGGATCCGCGACCTCGACAACGAGATCGCCGCGCTCGAGGTGAAGAAGCCTGACGCCTAACTCGGCGTACACCACAGACACCAGAACTCCGGCGGCCGGTAGAACGTCACCAGCCGCCCGGCCACGATCACGCCCAGCCAGCACGACAGCGATATCGCGCCGATGATCCGCGCCCGCACCGGCGGCAAGTCGTCCGGCCCCGCCGCATTCACGCCAGCCGGCGCCGTTGCATAGAAGATCGCCATGTTCGCCCCGGCGATCGCCATCAGTAAGATCTTCGACTGAACCGCCGGATTGTAGATGTACTGCCCTGGGTGCGTCACGACGAACATGAAACCCGTCACCACGCACATTAGATATCCCGCGATCCCGAACGGCACGAGTTTGTGCAACTCTTTCATTTTGATCCCGCGCGCGATCCCCACCAGGCGTAGGTCGAACATGCCCACCGTGCCGAACAGCAGGCTGAGCCCGAAGAAGTGGATGATCTCGGCAATGGGCCATCCCCATCTCGAATTCATCACCCCCCAGATGCCGACATTCTGCGCCCATTCCTCGATGGCGATGGGATCAAGGATCGGA
>CANJIL010000048.1 GCA_947474455.1 Hyphomonadaceae bacterium
CCGGACCCGCACACAATGTACCCTATGGCTGCGCCGTCAAAAACTGATCAGAAGTCGTGAACAGCTTCGCATTTTGCGGCCGCCGCGGACTTCAGGTTCGTGGCGGTCTTTGTTTGCCTACCCGTTCCCCCCGCCGACGGTAGGGGCGATGGCAATCGCGTCCTTGAGCATGCGCGAGAGCCGCGACAGCGCCATCGATTGCGCTGTGCCCGCGTTTGCAGCGGACGCCGCTTTCAGCTGCGCATCCGTCTCTTCGGCCATGCCACGGAAGATACAACGGAGATCCGTCGGCCCGCCGCGCTGGTCGATCTCGAGCGAGAGGCGGTTCGCCGCCACGGCGAAGCGCTGAAGGTCGCCTACGAGCGTTGGGGCCAGCGCTGCCGGCTTGAGCCCTGCCTTCGCCTTCGCCGCCGCCCCAGCCAGCCGCATCGACCTGCGCCAGCAATCGCGCCGCCTCGGAGCGCACCTGCTCTGGCAACGTATCCGCCGCCGCCGGCGAGTCTGCAAAAGCGATGACTGCGAGAGATACGAGGAAACATTTCATCCCCCGATCATCAACCAGCGCCGTTAAGGCTTCGCGAAAATTCAAGGGTGGGGCCAGCCCGGCTACTGGCCTTTCAAAACGTTCAGGCCTCCAGCGTATGGCTTGATCGGCTGGTGCGGCCTGCCGTCCCGCGCCATCTGCCGCGCTCCGGCCAGGATGGCGGGCAGCGCGTAGATTCCCTTATGGCAGGAGTGCTCACAGGGCGGCTGCGGCAGCGAATCCCCCTGCGACGCCGTTGTCCAGGCCAAGACCAGGCCCGGCGCTGACAGCGTCGGCGTAAAGAGAACAACCAAGGGCGAGTTGGTGCGGTTTCATGGCTCTGCTCCTGCGACAGAGACATAAGGGTTTCAGGGTCCCACGCGTTAAGAAATGCGCCCAGAACAGCCGGTTGCCCCTGTGCGTCCCATGCGCTATCTGCCGAGGCCATGTCGGATGGCCATCATGTCAACAGACGAGCAGCAGGGCGCTGCGCAGCGCCGCCCGGAAGCCCGCAAGCCGCGGGGATTTCCTGACCGAACGGCGGCGATTATCGCCGCGGAACGGAAGCTCGTTGACTCGATAACCGCTGTCTACCAGCGTTGGGGTTTCGACGCCCTCGACACCGGTCCCTTCGAGTATGTCGACGCGCTGGGCAAGTTCTTGCCTGACGCCGACCGTCCCAACGCAGGCGTCTTCGCGCTGCAGGACGACGACGAGCAGTGGATCGCCCTCCGCTACGATCATACAGCGCCGCTGGCGCGGTACGTCGCTGAGAACTGGGAGCGTATTCCTAAACCATTCCGCCGCTATTCGGCAGGCCCGGTTTGGCGCAACGAGAAGCCGGGGCCTTTCCGCTTCCGTGAGTTCATCCAGTGCGACGCTGACTCGGTCGGCGTATCTGGTCCCGCCGCCGACGCAGAAATGATCGCCATCGCCGCTCAGGCCATGCAGGCCGCCGGCGCCCAGCACGGCGAATACCTGATCCGCGTGAACTCCCGCCAGCTGCTCGACGGCATCATGGAGACGGCCGGCGTGCTGGATCCCATGCAGCGCGGCACGGTCCTGCGCGCCCTCGACAAGTTCGACAAGTTTGGCGTCGAAGGCGTAATGCTCCTTCTCGGCAAGGGCCGCAAGGACGAGTCCGGCGACGTCACCCAGGGCGCCGGCCTCGCAGCAAATCAGATCGACGTGCTCCTCGAATTCATCACGGCCCGCTCCATCTCGCGCGCCGAAACCGCCCGAAAGCTGGCCAACTCTGTCGGCATGACGCGCTCAGGTGCAACAGGCGTCGCCGAACTGGCTGAGATCGACGCCATCCTTACGGCGCTCGGAATCGGCGATGATGCCGCCGCCTTCGACCCTTCCATCGTGCGCGGCCTCGAATACTACACCGGCCCCGTCTTCGAGGCGGAGTACTTGCGCGAATTCCATGATGCCGATGGCAATGCGCTCCGCTTCGGTTCCGTTGGCGGCGGCGGCCGCTATGATGGCCTCGTCGCCCGCTTCCGCGGCGAGCCCGCCCCAGCAACTGGCTTTTCTGTTGGCGTCAGCCGCCTTGCAGCCGCCATGGCCGTCAGCGAAGGCCCGGCGGTTGAAGGCCCCGTCCTGGTGCTTGTGATGGATAAGGACCAGCTGGCCGACTACGCGACTCTTGCTTCCGACCTGCGGCGCGCCGGCGTCCGTGCAGAGATGTATCTCGGCTCTTCCGGCATGAAGGCCCAGATGAAATACGCCGACCGCCGCAACTCGCCTGCCGTCGTAATTGTAGGTGGAAACGAGCGTGAAAAGGGCGTCGTCACCATCAAGGATCTCAAGGCCGGCGCCGCGGCCGCCAAGGGCATGACTGACAACGAAGCCTGGCGCGCCGAGCGCCCGGGCCAGTTCGAATGTGCGCGCGGCGAGATGGTCGCCCGCATCAAAGCCATTGCGGGCGCGCCGTGATCCGTTCCACGCAGGCTGCAGCGGCGCTAGCGCGCATTGCGCGAGTGAGCGGCGTGCGCGCCGAGCCGCAGACCTTGATGCCGGCGGAAGTCATCCTTGAGCTTTCGGGTGAAGTCGTGCGTTCGCGGCTTTGCACATTCACGGACGCCAGCGGAAACGAACATTGCCTGCGGCCGGATCTGACGACGCCGATCGCGCAGATGGCGGCGTCAGGCGAACTTCCGATCGCGCGCTATCACGGCTCTGGTCCGGTTTACCGGCTTCCGCCGCGCGACTCCAATGATCCGGTTGAGCATCTGCAGATCGGCTTCGAATGGTTTGGCAATGGCGGCTCGCCCGCTGAGGATGCCGAGGCGCTGGCCGTCGCGCTGGAAGCCGCGCAGGCGGGTGGGGCAACCGGCGCTGTCGTTCGCTTTGGCGATGTCGCGATCTATCACGCTATACTGGTAGCCATGCCGTTCTCTCCGCAATGGCGCGACCGCCTTCGCCGCGCCTTCTTCCGCCGCAAGGGTCCGCGCGAGTTGCTCGCCGATGCTGCGAAAGGGCACGCGGGCGCTGCTGAAGCTATTGCAAGCCTAGGCTCGCTGTCGCCGGCCGAAGCCGCGCGCGGCGTTCAACTCGAGTTGGCGCGGCTGGGCGTCGAGCCTGTCGGGCGCACTGTCGAGGACATAGCCGCGCGGCTACGCGACAAGGCCGCGGACATTGCGCCTGCTGCTGCGGCGTCCGATAGTCTGGCGAAGTATCTCCAGCTTGCCGCGCCGGTGTCCGCAAGCCTTTCGACGCTGCAGGCTTTCGCGCGTGACACCGGGCTGGACATTGGGGGTGTGCTCGATGCTTACGCTGAACGGCTGGGGCTGATTGCCAGGCTGAAGCCGCCATTCTGGAGTGATGCAGTTTTCACTGCGGAAGCGGGGCGCCGGTTTGAATACTATGACGGGTTTGTCTTCGAACTGGCGCGCGAGGGCGCGTCCGACCGGCCAATCGTGTCGGGCGGACGGTACGATGGTCTGATCGCACGGCTGAGTGGCGGGACGAAGGCAGCGAGCGCCATCGGCGCCGCGCTGCGAGCGGACCGGCTGGGAGAAGGGGCGCGCTCATGACCACGCTGAAACTCGCCATACCGTCCAAGGGACGCCTCAAGGAGCAGACCGAGGCCTTCTTCGCCGCGGCCGGCTTCCGTATTGAGCCGCTTGGCGGCGCTCGCGGATATTTCGCCAGGATCGCCACGCTGCCGGATGTCGAGGTGCGGCTTCTGTCCGCCGGCGAGATTGCCTCTGGTGTCATCGCGGGCGACTTCCATGTCGGTGTCAGCGGCGAAGATCTCCTGCGGGAGCAGGCGGGCGACCTGGACCGGGTCGCTTACCTTCTTGTTCCGCTGGGTTTCGGCCGCGCCGATCTGGTTGTGGCGGCGCCCAAGAGCTGGCTCGATGTCGAGACGATGGCCGACGTCGATGACGTGGCGGCGCGCATGGAGGCCTCGACCGGCCGCAAGCTTCGTGTGGCTACCAAATATGTCCGGTCGACCCGGCGCTTCTTCACAGATGAAGGCGTGGGCCACTACCGCATCGTCGAAAGCGCAGGGGCGACGGAGGGGGCTCCGGCTGCGGGCGTTGCGGAACTTGTCGTCGACATCACCACGACGGGCGCGACGCTGGAGAGCAATGGCCTCAAGGTGTTGCGGGACGGGGTGATTCTGCGCAGCCAGGCGCAGCTAGTCGCGAGCCTTGGGGCCGAATGGTCACCAACGAGTGTCAGCGCTATTGGAGAAATGGTCCGCGGGATCGAAGCCGCTGCCGGGGTTTCCAGCGACAGGCTTCAGCGCCTTGTCAGCGCCTTGGTTGTTACGGCGGCGTGATCCAAGCGAGAGCAGGATTCCATCCGGTATCGGGATGTCCGCTTCAATGTTGCGATCGCAAAGCGATTTGGGGGGGAATTCTTTCGCCTGAGAGGTGAAAGCGGGTCAAAACAAGGCTGAACCTTGCCGACGGATGATAACGCTAATTTAAGATCATGCTTGACTCACCGCGAGGTTTGCGAGAGCCTTCAACTCGAACTGCTTCGGCAGTTTGGCGTTTCGGGGAGGAAACGCTCGTATCAGACCCTTTCGGTGGCGGCGCGTTTATCGCGCCGCCCTTTTTTTCGTTTTTTGGGCTTTTGCCCCTTCCGACTAGCAAACATCGCGTGTGTGAGCTGACCGGTCGTTGAATGGAATCAGCTAGCTCCAATTTTCGGGGTCGGTGCCGAAAGATTCGCCAATCAGGGAAATTCGAGACCAAAAAGAAGTCGGGGCGGCCTGTTTCCAGACCGCCCCACCAATCGGCATTCTGAAGTTCTTGTATGCATGGCGTCGCCCGGGGTCAGGATATGCCGCCAACTCGAATCTCTCGAAAAGCAATAAAGAGATATCGAATATCAAGAAATCCTGTAAGTGGAGTTACACAACTGAATATGCAGGTAAAGAATGGCTGGGAAGCCATGCCTGTGATTTTGGCCTTCGCGGAACATCCTTCTCCAACTGCGGACGCATGACGGATCATATTCTGTAAAACGCGTCCCGGTTCGACGTTTGAGCCTGGGCGGTTTGCGTGGCGTCACGCGCTCGTGACGAAAAGCATCGCCGCCCGGGATACGAAAAGGGCGGCTCTGGAGAGCCGCCCTTCCGCCCTTCGCGCAACTCGCGTCGGCGAAGACTAGAAGTCCATGCCGCCCATGTCAGGCATGCCGCCGCCGGGGCCATGACTATGGCCGGCGTCTTTCTTCGGGGCTTCGGCAATCGCAGCTTCCGTCGTGATCAGCAGGCCGGCCACCGAAGCGGCGTTCTGCAAAGCAACGCGGACCACTTTCGCCGGGTCGATAATGCCCATCTCAACCAGGTCACCGTACTCTTCCGTCTGGGCGTTGAAACCGAAGTTCTTGTTGCCCTTCTCCGAGCGGATGCGGCCAACGACGATCGAGCCTTCGACCCCCGAGTTTTCCGCGATCTGGCGGAGCGGGGCTTCGAGAGCCTTGCGGACGATGTCGATACCAGCTTGCTGGTCTTCATTGTCGCCAACCGACTTGATCGCGAAAGCGGCGCGCAGGAGCGCCGTGCCGCCGCCAGCGACAATGCCTTCTTCCACGGCCGCGCGGGTCGCGTTGAGGGCGTCGTCAACGCGGTCCTTGCGTTCCTTGACTTCGACTTCCGTCGCGCCGCCGACCTTGATAACCGCGACACCGCCCGCGAGTTTCGCGAGACGCTCTTGCAGCTTCTCCTTGTCGTAGTCGGACGTGGTCTCTTCGATCTGTTTCCGGATTTGCGAGATACGGCCTTCGATCTCCTTCTTCTTGCCCCCGCCGTCGACGATCGTGGTGTTCTCTTTCGAGATCTGCACGCGCTTGGCTTTGCCGAGCATGTCGATGGTGACGTTCTCAAGCTTGATGCCGAGGTCTTCGGAGATCACGGTGCCACCCGTGAGGATGGCGAGGTCTTCTAGCATGGCCTTGCGGCGGTCGCCGAAGCCCGGAGCTTTCACGGCGGCGACTTTCAGACCGCCACGCAGCTTGTTCACGACCAGTGTCGCGAGGGCTTCGCCTTCAACGTCTTCCGAGATGATAAGCAACGGACGAGCCGTCTGCACGACCGACTCGAGCACCGGCAGCAGCGGTTGCAGAGAGGTCAGCTTCTTCTCGTGGAGCAGGATCAGGGCGTCGTCGAGGACGGCCTCCATCTTGTCAGCGTTGGTGATGAAGTAGGCCGAGAGATAGCCGCGATCGAACTGCATGCCTTCGACAACGTCGAGTTCGGTTTCGAGGGCCTTGGCTTCCTCAACCGTTATGACGCCTTCGTTGCCGACTTTCGCCATGGCTTCGGCTATCATGTTGCCGATGGCGGCTTCGCCATTGGCGGAGATCGAACCGACCTGGGCGATTTCCTGGTTAGTTGAGATCTTCTTCGACTGCTTCTTGAGGTTTTCGACGACCTCGTGCACGGCTTTCTCGACGCCGCGCTTGAGGTCCATCGGGTTCATGCCGGCGGCGACGCGCTTGAGGCCTTCTTTCACGATGGCCTGAGCGAGAACGGTTGCGGTGGTGGTGCCGTCACCCGCAACGTCGTTGGCCTTGGAGGCCACTTCGCGGATCATCTGCGCGCCCATATTCTCAAACCTGTCGGACAGTTCGATTTCCTTGGCGACGGTAACGCCGTCCTTGGTAGAGCGGGGAGCGCCGAAAGACTTCTCGATGATCACGTTGCGGCCCTTGGGGCCGAGGGTGACCTTCACGGCGTTGGCGAGGACGTCGACGCCGCGCATCATGCGCTCACGGGCATCGGCGGCGAATTGTACGTGTTTAGCTGCCATTGGATTGGATCTCTTGGCTGAATGATGGGGAAGGGGGAAGGGCCGTCAGGCTACTTTTTCGCTGCGGACGGCTTTTCGACGATGCCGAGGATGTCGCTCTCCTTCATGATGATGAGCTCCTCGCCGTCGAGGGTGACTTCCGTGCCGGACCATTTGCCGAACAGGATGCGGTCGCCAGCCTTCACGTCGAGTGGGGTGACCTTGCCATCTTCGCCGCGGACGCCCGAGCCGACGGCTACAATTTTGCCTTCCTGGGGCTTTTCCTTGACAGTGTCTGGGATGATGATCCCGCCCTTGGTTTTCTCTTCTTCCTTGACGCGGCGGACCAGCACGCGGTCATGAAGCGGACGAAAGCTCATGATTTGCCTCTGTTTTTCTTGGTTCGAACCACCCCCGTGGGTGGTCCTGACGACGGGCTGCTAGCAGTCCCCCCGGGGGAGTGCCAGTAGCAGGGGCGAGGTATGGAGTACACCGTTCGATGTCAAGGGTGGACCGGACGGTATCAGGAGCGATAGAGGCCTCAGTCCAGACTGTTCGGCGCCGACTTCC
Organism: Hyphomonadaceae bacterium; assembly: GCA_947474455.1. Classification (GTDB taxonomy): domain Bacteria; phylum Pseudomonadota; class Alphaproteobacteria; order Caulobacterales; family Hyphomonadaceae; genus UBA7672. The sequence continues at coordinate 7,351 of CANJIL010000048.1, forward strand.
AGCCAATCGATTTCTTGATCGCGTAGGCGGGGTCTGTGGTAATTTTAGTGCGGGCGGAACTGTCTGGATGGAACTTGCGGCCATAGCGGCCCGGCCGGGTGCTTGAACTCAACGAAACGGAGGTTCTTGTCCGCTTCCTTCCTCATCAGCTCACCGCGTCTGAGATCGCGCCTTTTTTGCAGCTTCGCAGCGAAAGCGCTCAACTGGGAAGGCTGATTCTCTCCGTCAGGCCGGAGTGAAATTCAACGCCACGCCGTTGATGCAATAGCGCAGGCCAGTCGGCGGCGGGCCGTCCGGAAAAACATGGCCGAGATGGCTGCCGCAGGTTGCGCAGTGCACCTCCGTGCGGACCATGCCATGGCTGTGGTCGACCTCTTCCTCGACCGAACCCTGGACCGGCACGGTGAAGCTCGGCCAGCCGGTGCCGCTTTCAAATTTCAGCTTGCTCTCGAAGAGAGGCTGGTCGCAGCCAGCGCAGGCGAACGTTCCCGCACGCATTTCATGGAGCAGGGCGCAGGAATTCGGCATCTCGGTGCCGTCGCGGCGCATGACAGTGTATTGCTCCGGCGTCAGGCGCGCAAGCCATTCTGCTTCGGTGCGGACTAGGGAGAAACGATGCGGAGCCATGACAACCTCTTTGAGTGTTTCGGACAACATGGTCGCTCGCCGCTCGGTTTGCGACGAGCGGTCAGACAGCCGTGACGCCGCCATCGACGACGATGTTCTGACCCGTCGTCCATGATCCGGCCTTTGATGCAAGAAACACGGCGGCCCCGGCGATATCGTTGGGTTCGCCCAGACGGCGGAGTGGGGTCTCATTCTCGCGCCGCTCGCGGGCTTTCTCGTCCGCCCAGAGCGCCTTGGCGAAGTCGGTCGTTACAAGGCCCGGCGAGATGCAGTTGACACGGATATTGCTGGGGCCGAATTCGGCGGCGAGGTTTCGGGCAAGCTGCACGTCCGCCGCCTTGGAGATGCAGTAGGCGCCGATAACCGTAGAAGCTCGCAGGCCGCCGATCGACGACACGATGATGACAGCGCCGTCACGCCGCTCGGCCATCTGCGGCGCGACCATCTGGATCAACCAGTTGTTCGAGATGATATTGTTCGTGAGGATCTTGGAGAACTGCTCGTCGCTGATGCCCGACATCGGGCCGTAATACGGGTTCGAGGCGGCGTTGCAGACCACGACGTCGATCTTGCCGAAGGCGGCGTTGGTTTCGTCCACGAGATGTTGCAGGTCTTGTCTGGACGAGATGTTGGCCGGGCAGGCGATGGCTGCGCCGGCGCCATGTTTCGTATTGATGGCGGCGGCGACCTCCTCGCACGGACCTTGCTTGCGCGAGGAGATGGCCACTCTTGCGCCGTGAGCGGCGAACTGCTCTGCGATGGCCTTGCCGATGCCCTTGCTTGAGCCGGTGATTAGCGCCGACTTACCGGTAAGGTCGAAAAGGCTGGCTGGCGAGTAAGCCATGTGCGTATTACTTTCCCACCAGCGTGCCTGGCTTGCCGCAGACTATCCGCCGCCAGTGTTGAAAGAAAGTCAGGGTGAGGCGGCATGATGCGGTCTGAAACTGCGGTACACAGTTGCTGTATAAGCCTCCCGCGGGGGACCTATGAACTGGCCGTAGGACCTAGCTGAAACGACTGGGGAAGCCTGATGAGCGCCTTCGACCTCTTCGTCCTCGCAATCGCCGGCGCCAGTGGCGGGGTCTTCTATTTTGCGCTGCGTCGTCGTGAACATCTTCGCCTTGATCAAGGCCCGCAGGCGCTAGGCAAATAAACTAGAACCTATCGGGACGAATGACGTTGCGCCAACAGCAACAGGGTACCATCACGAATGAAGTTTCAATCCTCGGCGCGGTGGTGATCGGCATTCTCGCCGGATGGATCGCTGAGCGGGTCATGGGCCGTGAGCACGGCCTGTTCACCAATCTCATCGTCGGCTTCGCCGCCTTCTGGGGCAGCCTTGGCATCTCAACGATCGGCACGATCGTGCTTCTGGCCCTGGTCGGTACGTTCCGCCGTCGCCAGATACTCTAGAACAGCCCTTCCAAAGTCTGTTTGGTGAACCGGCTGCTCTCCTGAGCGGCCGTTCTCAAATCAGGAAGGTTTGTAGGGGTTGTTTTTCACGTACCGCCAGCGGTCGAGGATAACATAGACAAACAGCAACCAGCTAACGCCGAGGACGCCGCCGCCGGCCCACATTGCCCAGTCGGGCGCGCTGGGCGTCAGCTTCCACCAGAGCAGCATGCCTGATCCTGCGATAATGCCGGCAAAGCCAATCATCCGCTTGTTGCGATGAAGACCGCGCACCTGGCTGATCCAGGCGAGGCGGCGGTCGTATTCCGCTTCGCGCATCTGCTCGATCGGTTTATCGGGCTGCGGGAAAGACGCCGTCACATCAGCCTCTTGGGATCGTCCTTGCGAATGTATTTGTCGTGGCAGACGACGCAGGTCTTGTAAACCTCCGCCCCGGTCGTGAACATCCCGCGGGTGTCGCGGGCAATGGTTGCCTGCTTTACCTCGAAGGCCCGCGTCGTCATCGCGACCGCATATTTGGTCCAGTCGCCATTGTCGGATTGCAGCGGCTTGTCGTCTTCATCGCGCAGAATCCTGATCCGCCCCGGAAGTAGCAACAGATTGCCCATCTCGGCCAGAATGGCGGCATCATACTCGGCCTGCCGCCATTCTGTTTCCGATGCAGGTTCGATCGCTTCGACGCCGTCCTCGCTCAGCAACCAGCCAACATGGCTCCACATGGCTTTCGCCGCGGGATCAATGACATGGATCATCAGGTCGTCCATGTCATGCGTGATGTCGAAGGCCGGGGGCGCCGCGGGCGTTTCGTCGTGCTGGCACGAGATGAGGAAGATTGCCGCCAGAATGACAAATCGGGCGCGCACGCTCACTTGTTCCGGTCTTTCAGTGAGGCGTAGGCGAGGCGTGGCAAGATCTGCCGAGTGTGCGGCGTTTCACCGCCAGGGCGCGAACCGTTCAGATTCTGGATCATGCCGACGAATTCGAGGTCGTTGGTCGGATCAAGCCAGAACCACGTGCCATAGGTGCCGCCCCGATACGCAGCCGGACGGATCATGTGCCCCTCCTCGAGTCGGCCAAGTCGGGCCGTCTTTATTTGCGAAGAGATTGAACCTAGGCGCCCACAGCGTCAACGCGGCTCGCTCAACTGCCATCCGCGCGGGTTTTTGCGCCGCAGCGCCAGCCGGAGCGCCTGTCATAGACCCCAATCCTGCGCCAGCCGCTGGATAAGGGCGTCGCGGCGCGCGCGGACATCTTCCGGTTTCCAACTCGTCCTACCTTTGAGGTCGTAGCTGTAAGCGTAAGAGGCCTCGCCATTGCGGAAATAGATGGCGAGCTTTTCGTTGAACGCCTTGCGGTCGGCCTCCTGGTTCTCCGCATGCGTCAGCAGGGTGAAGTTGCCGATGCATTCCGTTAGCTCGTCGCGGTCGCGCGCCCTGGACCACTCCTCGTACCACTCCGAGCCCTTGGACGGTGTGCGTGGAAGAATATGCTCGACCGTGCAATCGGTCTTCGGGTCGAGCGCGATGCCGCCCTCCGCGGTGCCGGAGATGCGCATGAGTAGGGCGCGCCGCTGCTTGAAGTTGGGAAAGCGGCCGCGCAGACGGTCCAGGAAGTCGGTTTTCTCGCGCGAGGTCAGGTCGAGCGGCGACTCAGAATCGAACAGCACGCCCGGCTTGTCCATAGCACCGAGCACGCGGCGATAGCGCTTGTGCCGGTATTCACGGTCCTTGACCGAATACTGCATCGCGTAGGCCAGTCGGTCGAGCGCCCAGAAGAAGAGGTCCGCCTGTTCTGCGTTGTGCGGGTGCTCGACCAGGAACATGATCGCCGGGGCGCGCCAGCTCTCGTGATGGATCGAGCGAAGATAGCAGACACGTTTCAGCGCCTCCGGCCCGAGATCGTTGCCGTCCATGTTGCCGTTTACGACGGCGTCATAGGCGGCGACGAAGCGCGGCAACTGCTCGTTGAGAAAAGCGCGGAACCCGCCGCGCGGAATGATGGCGGCGATGAGGTCCGTCACCATGTCGCCCGCGCTCTCGCGGTCGTAGATGAAGCGCACCTGTTTCAGCATGTCGCCGAAGCCGCGATCGCCCAGCCGTGTAGTGTAGGCGTTCCAGCGTTCGGATTGCCCGCGCGCTTCCTCGACGTTGAAGCCAGCCCGCTCGAACAGGGCGGACTTCAGAATGTCGTGGTCGGAGAGCGGTTTGCCACGATGGTTTAGCGACTGGAAGACCTTGTAGGCGACCGAGTACTCGGACACGCGCACGCGCACCATCGTCACTTCATCGAGCAGCCACTGGGCAAAGCGCGAACGCTCTTCGTCGGACATGTCGGACAGGTAGTCGTACATCTGGTTCACGGCCGCGGCGAGGCGCGCCTGGCTTTCGGACGCGCCTTCCCGCGCGGCAACGCGGATTTCGTCCTGTCGGCGCGTCGCTTTCCGCTCCTGCACGTTCTCGCGGAAGAACGGCGTGTCGGCCGTGTTCAGCGTGATGCGCCAGCGCTGGCCCCCGCCGAACATCATGCCCATGGTTTCGTGGCCGATCATTGTGTGCAAAAGCGCCTGCTCGTCCGTGGACGGCGACAGGTCCCGCAGCACGGCGAGGATGATAGTGAGCGTCGTGAGGCGCTGCTGGCCATCAACGACATCGGACGGCCCCCTATTGCGTGGACGGATGACCACGATCGCGCCGAGAAAGTAGACCGTGTTGTGCCGGAAGGCGTCCAGAAGGTCCTTGATCAGGATCTCGGTTTCCTCGTCTTCCCAGGCGTAGCTGCGCTGGAAGGGCGGGACCCGGATATCGGTCGCCGCGCTGAAAACGTCGCGAATGCGCTGGACCTCAGCGGCGATCGCCATTGCACTTCACACCTCGAACTAAACTTCAGGTACCTATCCATACACGCCAGCCCGGTCCAATCTCCCGGCGCAGGATTGATCGGGGCGAGTCATGAGGTTGTGTGTTTTTGAGGCCACGTCCGGCGCGGGCGTCGGCGTTGTCATTGGGGACGAGATTGCCGATATTCGGAAAGCGGCGGCGCATCTGTCGCCCAATCCTGTGGATATTCTCGCAGCCGGACGGATTGGTATCGAAGCTGTGGAGCGGGCCGCAAAGACCGCGCCTCGGCTGGCCCTGAAGGACGTTAAGCTGAAATGCCCGGTTGGCCGGCCGGGCAAAATTCTCGGCATCGGGCTCAACTATCACGACCATGCGAAGGAAACCGGCCGCGAAGCGCCGACCACGCAGATGTGGTTTAACAAGCAGGCCAGCGCAATTCACGGCCCGTTCGATCCGGTGCTGATGCCGACAGTGTCGACGGCGTTGGACTATGAAGTTGAACTTGTCGTGCTGATCGGTAAGCGTGGGCGCCATGTTCCGCGCGAACGGGCGCCCGAGATTGTCGCGGGGTACATGACGGGTTGCGACTATTCGGTGCGCGATTGGCAGCGCGCCACCCCGACCATGATCATGGGGAAGGGCTTCGACACACATGCACCGGTCGGCCCATGGATTACCACGCCGGACGAGGTGGGCGACGTCACGAAGCTGAACCTGAAAAGCTGGGTGAACGGCGAGCTACGGCAGAATGGCAGTACGGGAGAAATGATATTCGATATCGCTCAGCAGATCGAACATCTGACCAAGGCGTTCGCACTCGAGCCGGGCGATCTGCTTTTCACGGGGACGCCTGCGGGCGTCGGGGTCGCGCACACGCCGCCGAAGTTCCTGAAGGTGGGAGATAAAGTCAGGGTGGAGGTCGAGCGGCTCGGCGCGATCGAAACCGTGATTGAGCAGGAAGTTGTGCAGACACGGATTGGTTATTGAAGCTGCGACGCGACATTCTGCTGTTTGCAACGCTCGCGCTCGTGGCGCTCGCAGGTGGGGCATTTTTGCTGCTGAACGGGCCGGCCGCCAGGATCGATCACTTCCTGCAGCACGCCAAGGTGCGTGCGACGGCCGCGCGACAGAATCCCGCAAATGCAGAAGCGTTTCGTGCGACAGTGTGTGCGGACAGCTCTTGCGTGCTCGTAGAGGCAGGCGGCCTTTCTTTCCTGATCGGCGCAGGCGAGGGAGCTGCGGAAGGCCTAGCTTCGCAGGGTCTGATGCGCGCAAATCTCGATGCGGTCGTTTTGCCGGACATGACGCTTGAGTCGATCGCAGGATTGCCGGGCGTGGCGCGGGCCAGTCTCGCCGCTGGGCGACGCGAGCCGCTCAAGATCTATGGGCCGTCTGGAGTCGTTCCAGTGATCGACGGCGCCAATCTTCTGCTCTCGGGCGAACCGGGCGTTCGTTTGGCCGTGGGAGCCGACAAGGAGGACCAGGGGCTGGAAGGACTGGTCGTTTTCGATTCGGGCGTCGTTAAGATCCGCGCCTTCGATGGAAGCGGATCGAGCGGGAGCCGTGTCTACCGGGTGGATTTCGAGAACAAGTCGCTGGTTATTGCCGGCTGCCGAGCGCTGGGCGCGCAGATAGTTTCGGCTTCTCGCGGAACGCGATCGGCCGCGGGCGTTCTTGCGGCCAGTTCCCCGAAGCTGGAAGGCCGCGAAGGATGCATCCCCCTGAGCGACACGCTGGAAGCGGCCAGACAGGCAAAGCTGCAGGCGGTTCTCCTGAGTTCGCTGCGGCCGTCAGCGGCGATTCCCGACGCGCTTGAAGCGTGGCGAGCCGTCATTGCGGGGGAAAAGGCCGACGGCGTAGTCGCCGGAGAGCCGGGTTCGGTAATCGATCTCTCGGCGGAGAGGCCGTCTATCAGCACTGCGGGTCAGACAAATCGTTGAAAAACAGACGCCTGAAACCAAGGCGGGGTTCTGACCCGAGTCAGAACCCCGCGCTCCCCGGTCGCCCCCGTCACCGGCCCTTTGCTTCGTCCCAGAAGCTCCCTGTGGCCGGCGCGTTCGATTGTGGCGATCTAGAGGCAAGTCTTCGGACAATGTCTACTTGAGAAGTTATGGTCACTGCCTGAGACGTCAGGCATGTGTCCCAAAGACCACATAAGCATACAGCACCCGTTGCTTCGCGGTCCTGCCGGATGGGGAGGTGATTCCAAGCATAAGCGCGCCAGAATGGTTCCGCACATTGACGCTTACGAAGGCCTGTTCGCAGTGCGCTCCAGCGCCGCTACACTCGTGACTTGTCATTCGACGCGGATGCCAACAGAAACAATCCCGTGGACGCACAAGTCCGCAACCTGAGGGGCTGCTCCGGTTACAATGCCTGTTATCGCCCACATCATGCTGGCGCTTGTATACGTTACTGCGGCGGTTCTCGGCGCGGTTGCGCTGTATGTGAACGGCATCGTTCCCTCGATCACAGCGGGAATCATTGGGGCGACGTCCGCCTTGGCTTTGTTGCAGCTGCACATGGTGGTTTCCCGCGCTAGCGGAGGCAGCGTTTCCGAGAAGGATCTGCTCGATATCAAGCAGGAAATCCGCAAGCTGACATCGCGGGTCGCCCAGAACGAGCAGCATGCCGCTGAACTCAAGGCGTCGTTTGAGCGCGACATCGCGCAGAGGCGCGAAACGATCCTCAACGAGATGCGCGGTCTCGAGGGAATGATCCAGAATCTCTCGAAGAAATTCGAGACGCGGCTGCAGTCTGTCAGGGCGCAACCTACAGCGACGCCGATCGACGGCGCTTCGGTGCTGGACGCTGTGAAAGAGGCTCTGCGCGAAAACCGGGTCGATCTGCATCTGCAGGCGATTGTGAACCTGCCGCAGCGCCGGACCTGCTTCTATGAAGGCTTCACTCGCCTGCGCCGGGCCAATGGCGAGGTGATCATGCCCGCGGAATTCCTCGGCGCGGCCGAGCGGGCGAACCTCCTGGGCGTGATCGACAACATGCTTCTTTTCCGCTGCGTGCAGATCGTGAGGCGCCTGTCGGAGCGCGATCGCAGGATCGGTGTCTTCTGCAATATCTCAATGGCGTCGCTTGAAGACGAAATGTTCTTCCCGCCCTTCCTCGATTTCATGCGCGAGAACCGTGATCTTGCGCATGCGATGATCTTCGAACTGGGCGTGCGGGTGTTCAACCAGCGCACTGACGTGGCGTCGAAGAACATGGCCAAGCTGAAGGAGCTCGGCTTCCGCTTCTCGCTGGACAAAGGGGACGGGCTGAACTTCGACCTGCCCGAGCTGCAGGCGGCGGGCGTGAAATTCGTGAAGGTGAATGTCGAGCGGTTGCTCGAGGAACTCACCCCCGGCGGCGAGCGGCCGATCTCTTCGATCACGCGGGACATCGCGGCGGAAGATGTGCCAGCGGTGTTCGTACGTTATGGCATCGACCTGATCGCCGAGAAGATGGAGACCGAGAAATCGGTCATCGAGGTTCTGGAATTCGAGATCCCGTTCGGCCAGGGCCACGTTTTCGGCGCGCCACGTCCGATCAAGGGGACGCTGCAGGACGAGACGGCGCCGCCGCCTGATTTCGTGCGGCGTGTATCCGCCGCGGCGATCTAGGGCGTGACGTCCGTCTCGCTGCTGCCCGGCCTTTCCAGAGTTGCCGGCGATTACGATGCGATCCTCTGCGATGTGTGGGGTGTGATCCATAATGGGCGCGAGTCTTTTGCGGGGGCGTGTGCGGCGCTGAAGCAATTTAGGGACACGCGCGGGCCAGTGGTTTTGATCACCAATGCGCCGGTTCCGAAAGATCGGGTGACGCGGCTGTTTCCGAAGCTTGGCGTGCCGATGGATTGTTTCGACGATGTCGTGGCTTCGGGCGATGCGACGCGGAACGAGTTGAAGCGGGTAGCGCCGGGGCCGGTCTATCGGATCGGGCTCGATGAGGATTTTGGAGTTTACGCCGGATTGCCGGTTCAGTTCAGTGATGATCCCGATGTGGCTAAAGTCATCTGTTGCACCAGTCTTCGCGAATATCCGGATGGCGCGCCGGAGCTTTATCGGGAGGAACTGAAGCGGCTTGCGGGCCGCGGATTGACGATGATTTGCGCGAATCCTGACGTGGTTTTCCGGCAGGGCGACAAGCTGATCTGGTCGGCGGGATCGCTGGCGGAGATCTATCTGCAGGAGGGCGGGCAGGTGATCTCGCCGGGCAAGCCGGATGAACCGATCTATCGGCTGGCGTTCGAGCGGGTGGCGGAGCTTGCGGGGAAGACTGTTTCACCGGGCCGGACGCTGGCGATTGGCGATGGACCCCCGACGGATGTGCTGGGCGCGAACCGACAGGGGATCGATGCGCTGTTCATCGGCGGGGGCATTCATGGGCATACGATGGGAGCGGGGAATGCTTTCCTGGCGTCGGCGGAAAAGGTGCTGGCGGCGGATGGGGTGAGCGCGAAGTGGGCGATGCAGGAGTTGAGCTGGTAGACGAGCAGGCGTCGAAGATGCGTAGCATCGCGGCGGCGGTTTTCGCCTTGTAGACTTCGAGGTCGACCGAGCAAGCTGACGCGATTGCTTCGGCTTCCGGCCTGACCGTTCTCAGTTGCGCGTTCCGTGTCGCGGAGGGCGGCGTCGAGCTCCGTCGAGGCGCCGGGGATGCGGCTGTCCTTGATGTCGTTGGGCTGCAGGCCGGAGATCTTGTCGCGCGCCTTCCGGATGAATTCGGCGATGCAGTGGAACTCGCCGACGATCGGGCGGTCAAGCGAGCCGAAGAAGCTCGTCATGGCATCGCCCATCCGATGAGAGAGATCGAGCACCTGGACCAGAAGGCGTTCGCGGACGCCGGAGGCCGTCAGGGCGTCGATGGCTGTGCGGACCTTTTCGGCCTCACTCCGCGCCGCAGACCGGGCGCTGCGGAGGTCGGGGTCGTTGCTTCGCTTGCCGACATCAGAAGTCTCCTAACGCGACCTTGATTTTACCCTTCTGTGTTTCGGCATTGAAGGGTTTGACGATGTAGTTGTTCACCCCGGCATTCTTGGCGACGAGGACGTTTTCCGTCTTCGGCTCGGCGGTGATCGTGATGATAGGCGTGGCTTTGAGCGTCTCGGAGGCGCGCGCCCGCTGGGGCAGTTCGATGCTCGCTATGGGCTCTATCTTCACTCGAAAATCACCAGGCGGAACTCGCTCCCCGGCATCTTTTCCAGAGCCTGACGGCCATCGTACCTTCTTCGATGTTCCGTTATTCCAACTATGTCAAAAGGTTGCGAATGATCATGATCATCGTCTGGTAGTCACTGACAATGAGGACTGGCATGGACAGGTCGACGGCGATGTTCCTGAAACTCTTATATGTTGCTAGAGGCAAGCATAAAAGAGACGCCAAATAGTTGGTGAACGCGGTGCGGGACTGGCTTAAGGGACCCGCCGTATGGCGCGGACCGCCGGGATTCGAGCTTTGAGGACTTTGTGTATGATACAGGGCAAGACGTTCGCCGACCTGGCTCTGGGGATGCAGGTCTCAATCGAGAATACGGTCAGCGAGCAGGATGTCGTCGATTTCGCTCGGATTTCTGGCGACCACAATCCGCTGCACATGGACGAGGAATACGCCAGGACGACCCAGTTCAGGGGCCGGATCGCCCACGGGGCTCTGTCGGCGTCGTACATTTCGGCGATCCTGGGCAATGACCTGCCCGGGCCGGGGGCGGTGTTCATGGAGTTGAACCTCAAATTTGTGCGGCCGGTGCGCATAGGCGACACGGTGACGTCGACCGCCGAGGTGATCGAGATGGTGGAGCGCGGCTATCGCGTGCGGCTGGCCGTGAAGGGCGAAGTCGACGGCAAGGTTTGCATGAAGGGCGAGGCGCTCGTCATGGTGCCGTCCGGCAAGGCCGAGTGAGAACGTGTTCAAGGGCGCCGCGATAGCGCTGGGCAATTTCGACGGACTGCACGCGGGGCATCGCGCAGTAATCGAAAGCGCGCGCGAGGCGGCTGGGCGGCTGGGCGTGAAGCTGGGCGTTGCGACTTTCGAGCCGCCGCCGCGGAGGTTTTTCCAACCGGATGCGCCGCCGTTCCGGCTGATGACGTCGCGGCGACGGGAGATTGCGCTGGATGCGATTGGCGTGGACGAGGTGCATCTGCTGCGGTTCGACGCGGCGATGGCGGCGATGACGGATCGCGAATTCTCTCAGAGGGTGATTGTCGACGAGATCGGCGCGGCATCGGTGAGCGTTGGGTTCGACTTCCGCTCCGGGAAGGGGCGGATGGGGGATGCGGTCTCACTGCAGCGGATCGGGGCGGAGCTGGGCTTCGAGGTGAAGATCGTCGCCGAGGTGAAGGGCGATGGCGTGAAGGTGTCGTCGTCGCGGGTGCGCGAGGCGATCGAGCGCGGGGACATGGTCGAGGCCGGCGTGGCGCTGGGCGGGTGCTGGATCACCGACGCGATCGTGGAGCATGGCGAGAAGCGCGGGCGGACGCTGGGCTTTCCGACGGCGAACATGCAGCTGGGCGAGATCGTGCATCCGGCGCATGGCGTTTATGCCGTGTGGGCGCGGGAGGATGGCGAGACGGTCTGGAAGCAGGGGGTCGCCAATTTCGGAAGGACGCCGACAACCGGTCTGAGGGATGCTCTGTTGGAAGTGACTGTGTTCGAATTCAAGGGCGACCTTTATGGAAAGCGGCTGCATACGGCGTTCGTGAAGTTCCTGCGGCCCGAGGCCAGGTTTGCGGGTTTGGACGAACTGATGGCCGCCATGAAGCAGGATGCGGTGGATGCACGCTCCGTCCTTGCCGGGGCGAGGCCGCCGCTGCTATGAGCCTCATCATGAAACGGGTTGCGAGCCTTCGAATTATGGGCCCGGCGGGCGCGGTTTAGCGCGTTTGCCGCCGGGAAAGTCGTATCCGCCCAATGGCCATCAGTTCAAAGCGACGCCCAGACCGATCATGAGCAAGCCTGAAAAAGACGAGTCAGCGAATCCCTACAAGGACACGCTGTTCCTTCCCAAGACCGAATTTCCCATGCGTGGGGGGCTGCCCCAGCAGGAGCCGGCGCGCCTGGCGAAGTGGGAGGCGGACGACATCTACGGAAAACTGCGTGCGGATGCGAAGGCGCGGGGGGCGAAGGCCTTTATGCTGCACGACGGGCCGCCTTATGCGAACGGCAACATCCATATCGGCACGGCGATGAACAAGATCCTTAAGGATCTTGTCGTCCGCACGCGGCAGATGACAGGGTTCGATGCGGATTACATTCCTGGCTGGGACTGTCATGGCCTTCCGATCGAGTGGAAGGTTGAGGAGGAGTTCCGCGCAGCCGGCAGGCAGAAGCGCGATGTACCGATGGCGGAATTCCGCGGCGCATGCAGGGCGTATGCGCAGAAGTGGATCGACATCCAGCGGAGTGAGTTCAAGCGGTTGGGCGGGGCAGGGAATTGGAGCGATCCTTACCTGACGATGGCGTATCCGTCGGAAGCGGCGACTGTGAAGGAGTTCCTCAAGGTCGCGATGAGCGGACAGCTGAAGCGCGGGGCCAAGCCTGTGATGTGGAGCCCGGTAGAGCAGACGGCGCTGGCCGAAGCGGAGATCGAATACGCTGATCGCAAGGCGCAGATGATCTGGGTGAAGTTCAAGATCGCGGTCTGGTCCTCCGAGGACCCGACAGTGTCGCAGGCCGCCGTTCACAAGCTTGACGCAGCCAGCGTGGTGATCTGGACGACTACGCCTTGGACGGTCCCGGCCAACCGCGCGGTGTCGTTCAATCCGGAAATCGCTTACGGGCTTTATGAATGCACGGCGCTGGAGCAAGGCCTCGCGTTCGAGCCGTGGATCAAGCCGGGCGATAGGCTGATCATCGCTGACAAGCTGGCTGAGAACGTGATGAAGGCCGCGAAGTCGGCGGCATGGACGCGCGTGGGAGATATCGGCGCTGAGCTGCTGCAAAGTATGAGGTTGTGCCATCCGCTGTGGCAGTCAGGTTATTCATTCGACGTGCCGATGCTTGCTGGTTCGCACGTGAGTGACGATGCCGGCACGGGGTTCGTGCACACGGCGCCTAGCCATGGTGAAGACGATTACGAAGTCTGGATGGCGAACGCCAAGCAGCTTGCTGCCCGCGGCATCGATGTTTCCATTCCCAACACCGTCGACGAGTTCGGCCGCTACACCGGCCAGTGCCCAGGCTTCGAAGGGCTCGCGATCATCGAATTGGACGGCAAGAAGCGCGGACAGGATGGGCCGGCCAACAAAGCGGTGATGGACAAGCTGATCGAGGTGGGGGCGTTGCTGGCGCGTGGGGTGACCACGTTGCGGGATGCGCACTCTTGGCGGTCCAAGGCGCCGGTGATCCGGCGGGGGACGCCGCAATGGTTCATTGCGATGGATCGGCCATTGAACCATTTGAAGAGCAAGGAAGGCAAGACATTGCGCGATCTTTGCCTTGAAGCCATTGATGCGACGACGTTCACGCCAGAGCGTGGACGGCAGCGTATCCGCGCAATGGTGGAGGAGCGGCCGGATTGGCTGATCTCGCGCCAACGGGCATGGGGCGTGCCGCTGACGCTGTTCGTGCATCGCGACACGGGCGAGATCCTGAACGATCCGGCGGTCAACGAGCGGATCGTGGCGGCGATCGAAATGACTGGCGCCGATGCGTGGTTTGGCGGGGAAGCGGCGAGCTTTCTCGGCAACGACCATGACGCGTCGAAGTATGAGAAGGTCAACGACATTCTCGATGTGTGGTTCGACAGCGGAACGACGCATGCGTTCACTCTGGAGGATCGCGGGCTGAAATGGCCGGCGGATCTCTATCTTGAAGGGTCCGACCAGCATCGCGGCTGGTTCCAGTCGTCGCTGCTGGAGAGCTGTGCGACGCGTGGGCGAGCGCCTTACGACGGCATCCTCACGCATGGTTTCGTGCAGGCTGAGGACGGACAGAAGATGTCCAAGTCGCTCGGCAACGTGATTTCGCCAATGGACGTATGCGATAAGTTCGGAGCGGATATCTTGCGCATCTGGGTCGGCTCGTCAGACTATGGTGACGACCCCAACTTCGGGCCGCAGATTGTCAACGCGAATGCAGAGCTCTATCGCAAGTTGCGCAACACGTTGCGCTACCTGCTAGGCGCCCTCGATGGCTATTCAGAGGCCGAGCGCGTTGCTCGGAAGGACATGCCGGGGCTCGAGCGTTGGGTTGTGCATCGTCTGGCGGAGCTCGATAAGCTGGTGACCGAGGCTTATCATGTCTTCGACTTCAAGAAGGCGTTCCACGAGCTCGTGAATTTCTGCGTGGTCGATCTGTCGGCCATATACTTCGATATCCGCAAGGACAGCCTTTACTGCGACGCGCCTTCTTCG
>CANJIL010000049.1 GCA_947474455.1 Hyphomonadaceae bacterium
GGGAGGGTGGCGCTTTGCGACGTTGAAGCTTCTTTGCGATCTGCGGCCCGAACTTGATGGTCCAGCAACGCACGGTCTCGTAGCTGACGCCGATCCCGCGTTGCGCCAGCAACTCCTCGACATCACGAAAGCTCAGGGTGAAACGGAAGTAGAGCCAGACCGCATGACGGATCACATCGGCTGGAAAACGTTGACGCTTGAAGGAAAGTCGCGCCATTGGGGTCTCCTGCCGCCGAAAGCCGGCCGATCCAGAGATCATAGCGCATTTGCCTGACAGCTCCGCTCCGGAGAGTTGTGCCGATTTCAGCGTGCTATTCTGGCCGGAACACCAGAATGGCGCCCGGTTTCCCGTTACCTGCGCGCGCAGCGACGTAGAGCCGGTCCAGCTCCGGCACGAACAGCGATGTCCGAGCGCCCGAGCGCGTCTTGATACGGACGCTGCGTTTGTACCCTTCGGCGACCGCTTGGAAGACATCGATGTCGCCGCTGCCGCAGCTGACATAGATGCGCTGGCGCTTTGCGTCGAGAAAGAGATCGTCGGAGTCGCCGCACGTATCGACGTCCTGACGCACCCTGCCGTCGTCAGCCTCGCTGATCACCAGCCGCGCTGGCAACCGGTAGGCTACCGCGAGGCCCTTCGATGCCGGATCGAACATCATCGGGTAGTTAGCTGCATAGCCGGCGGCGCGCGTGCTCGTCACCCTCATCGTTACGAGGTCCGCCACCGCTACCTGTCCGGCGCCGGGAAGGTTAACAAAGGCGCGTCGCCCCGCCGCATCGATCCGGAAGCTTTCCGGATGGGCCGACAAGGCAATCGTGTTTGACACGCTGTGGGTTGCGGGATCGATTATCGCCAGCGCGCCGTTACCATAGCCGACCACAACCAATCCGGTCATAGGATCGATGCGTACGTTGTCAGCATCGTCACTCAGTTTGATTTCAACCAGCGGAGAAAGATCGGCGGCGCGAAAGAAGCGGACGGTTCCATCTCCACTGGCGACCACCAGCTCATTGCTTTCGGGAAGATAGCCCAGCCCCTGCGGCTCCCGCAGGCCCACGATCCGCCCCGCTACTTTGCCTGTCGCAAGGTCGATAGTCTCGACGGTGCCGTTCTCCAGCTCGGCCACGAACAGTCGTTTGTGCTCGGGGTCCGCGGCCAGATGGTCGATCCGGCCTTTGACGTCGGGAAGCGGAATTGTGTTTTCCAGAACCAGGGAAGGCGGCGCCGCTTGCGAAAGGGCGCTTGGCCCGCAAGCACCCAGCGCGACGATGGTCAGTAGCGAAGCTGAGCAAGACCTTTGAAGGCGTCTCACGTCTGCGGTTTCCGTTTCAATGAAATTCCACTCCTTGCGATCAGCGGCGTTGGCGGCCCAGCTCAAAAGGCCACGTCCTAGACCGCAACTGCGACTAGGGAACGGCGGGCCCACCTAAGGGGGCAACTTGCGCTCGTGACGGGCGCGCGGCAAGGAGGATGGCGTTGCCGTCATCGAGGAGCGATGTCGAGATACTGTGCGGCCCTGTCCGATGGTCATCCGCCGGAGTTGACAAGTTGAGTCGCTGACGGGGATTCCGCCGCCGAGCGCGGGTCTGCGTTTAAGCCGTCGCCTGATTCCAGACGCAGTTTGCCCTTGCTCGGAAGAGTCCCAACGTTGGCCGGCTGATCACGTGCCTCTGGAAGTCGAAGGCGTTGTAGATCGCAGCGTGCGTGGTGAGGAAGCGCTGAGCGGAGGGGATGGACTTGAAGCTCTGCATTTTTCGTTCGCGTCGCCGGATCGGCAAATGCGAGTTTCGGCTCGGTTGTTTTCGCGCAGCCGACCCGGTCGATGACGCTCTTCCAGGCCAAGCACGCGCAACGCAGAGCCGTAAGAGTTCAGACCATCGGTGACGAAGCTCTCCGGTTCGATGCCCCGGTCGCGAAGCAGGCGCTTCGACAGTTTCAGGGCGGCGCCCGTGTTGCGGCGGCTATTGAGTAATCAGAATCTCGAGCCCATCACGAGTGTCGAAGTGCCCGGCATCCTGGGTCTTGCTGATGCTCGGTGACAAGAACCCGAATACCCGCAAGCCGCCAATCAAGGTGCGCGAGATTTTCGCGGGAGAAAACGAGGTTGCGGCGCTAGTCGCCGCGGCCGCGCTGCTCCTCAAGTTCAGACAGAGTTTGTTGGTAACGCGCCAGTTGCTGTCGGATGCCGGCGAGTGTTGCCGGCATCTCCACCACACTCCTCTTCGGGCCCCATACAGGCGTTTTGACCGCGCCCGTCCTTGCGGGTTCGCCCATCGTGATCGCCTCTTGAAGCCGCTCGATTTGCGCGAGATGCCAGTCGATGTCATTTTCGAGCTTGTTCATTCCTGCTTTCTCTGGCGGCGACGCATTGACCTAGTCACCGTTGCGTATTGCCGCCGGTGACCCGAGGCTGATGACCCGGCGCGGCGCCCTGTTGATCTTTCATCTGACGATCGCTGGGACGGGGGGCGTGAGTGTTGATGGCGACCTGCTGGCGTGTGTTTGCTTCGCTGGCGCGCTGGGCGGCAGTTTTCGGCTTGTGCGGCCGCTGGCGGTCAAATTTCGCATTTTGGGAATCGGACATGACATCTCCGCGCCGCGCGACAGGGAGGAGATCCTACCGGCCTGGACATCCCTCAGACTTGGGGCATTCCGAAGCGCCGAACAACCGGTTGCGCGTGGGCTTATTTTTTGCGCCGCCTTGCTTCGGACTTTATCGGCGAGAGCAGCGACAGGCGCCAATAGCGCAGTATCGTTCTCTGTTCTCTGTTCTCTGTTCTCTGTTCTCTGCGATTCTGAGCGCTTGTCGGCCAGACCAAGATAGTCATTGCACCGTGCTTTGATCGCAAAGCGAAAGCCGGAAACAGCCGCCTCAATTGCCCGGACGCTCTATGAGTTAAACGACCGAAGTGAGCGAAACGCGCCGGAATCGGGGGCCATGCCGGCCTAGGCTAGCAGCGCTACCAGCCCTTCTGTCGAAAAAACATTGTCCACAGTCGCGGCGAGAATTCGTGCCGCGGCATTTGAAAAACAATCCCGCCTGCTAATGGTTTCCGTAAACAGAACCGGTTCACCCACTGACCGCAATGTCCGAAAAGGGTGCGATTGCGACAGCGCCGTCATGCGAATTTCTTGACCGCGCCGCCTCACTTGGGGACGCCTTGCTTTTCCTCGCCAGTCCGTCCATCGTGCGCCAGCGTAATCACGGGCTGCAAGGGGAAAGCGATGTCAGGCGAAGCTGGCCCCATCATCAACATCTTTCAGGCGCCTGCGGAGCGTCCGCCCTCGAGCTTGAATCTCGAAAAGCTGGCTGCCGAGTTCGGTTCTAGCCGCAACACGGACTGGACCGTGGGAGAGGCGTTTCTCTGCCTGCTCCTGTTGGCGGTTTCTGTCGATGGCGTGTTTGCCCGGGAGGAACAGGAAGAGGTCAAGGCGCTTATGCTGCGCTCGCGGACCTTGAAAACACTGGATCAAAGTCAGCTGGCGAAAGCCAACGCTGTAATTCAGAAGCGGCTTGCGGAGCGGAAAGACGGGCTTGAGGAAGCCTGCAAGACATTGCCCAGCGACATGCGTCTCTCGATTTTTGCGCATTGCGTCGACATTGTCTTGTCGGATGGCAACCTCGCCGCGGTCGAGGCAGAATATCTGAACCGCATCACCTCCATGCTGGAGTTGCGTCCTGAGGACGCAAAAAGCGTGATGGAAGTCCTCCTGATCAAGAACCGGTTCTGATCGGTGTCGCAACAACCGCTTTATGCGGTTAGATGATCAAGTGATTGAAATATCGGGCGTTGGAAGGCGTCGCCCGTGTAAGCCGGCAAGATCGACTCTGCCGTCTTTCGGGGAGCCGTATTGTCGTGCGCCTATCTTGCTGGCGTCGGCCGCCATCATGTGTTGACGGCAACGACTGACGCCTAGACTAAAACAGCCTACTACCCTTAAACCGTCGCGTGTAACGCCTTGAGGTGGCCGGTGCACGCTTTGCCGGTAGGGATGCGACATGAGCAGGACGCAGGTGGAGCAGGAAGACGTCGAGGCCTTGGCCGCGATCCTCGAACTCGAAAAGAAGCATCACTGCCGCACACGCGGGCTTTGCTTTGGCCTGTTCATGTTTTCGCTCGCGCTGCTGATCATAGCGATTATTACCATCGCCGTCCTGTTCCTGACGGGCAGAATAAGCCAGGAGTGGTTGAGCGCCATCCAGCTGCTGACGCCGATGTCGGCGGCGGTAATCGGCTTCTTTGGCAGCTGGTGGGCCTGTCAGAACTGCATCAATTCGATCGAGCGCACGCTTTTCGCCGCGCGGGCGGGACGCATCAAGCTGTTCACCAGCTTCCTTGGCAATCTGCAGTGCGCCGACAAGAAGAAGCGCGCCTTGTGGATGGAGATGGCTACTTCACTGATTACCTAGAGAAGGACGCGGGGGCATGTCTGACAAGGCGGAAGAGGACCTGATTGCGCTGGTTGCCCAGGAGCAGCGCGGGTTCCGTCGTGTTCTGTTCGCGGGCTTCGGCATTTTGTTTGTGCTTGTCGCCATGTCCGCCGCCCTCGGGGTCTACTACTATGCCGTATCCCAGCATCTCACCGAAACATCCGCCGCTTTGACCGAAACGTCGGCGCGTCTTGAGCGCGAGGCGTTTGACGCGAGGATCGAGGCCGACCGCCAGACCAATCGCGTTTCAAATCTGGAGCGAGCCGTCCGTCGCACATACGACGAGTTCAGGCTGGCGGCGCCGAACGAAGCCAAGGGCGCCAAGCCCGTTGCGGTGCTTGACGCTATAACGACGTACTTTCGACGGGGCCCATCGGTCAACGAAGAGCGTGTGATCGAAGCCGCAATGCTTGATAACGCAGCACCAAGCGCGGAAATTCATGCGCTGGTGGAAGGCGCGGCGGATTTGCTCGCGTGGGAGCGTAGCGGGGATCAGATCAACGCCGACGCCGTCGGTCTTCCTGACGCGCTCGTACGGGCCCAAGTAGCGTTCAAGAAGGCGCAGGCCGACCCCGCCGTCGCCCCGCTTGCACGCGCAGGAGATGCTTGGATTCTCTATATCTACGCATCGTCAAGCCGTTCGAATTACGCGCCCGCAGATTGCGATGCGGTCTTCCAGGCGGTGGAAGCGAGCGCCATTGCAGCCGATGCAGGGCCGCAGCCGCTTTATTGGACGGCGCAGTGCAAGCGCAAGTTGGGCCGGACGCAGGACGCGCTTCACGACTACGTCCTTGCACTAAGGCAAAGCGCTGAAATTTCCTCCTCGTCCGATGAAGCAACACTCAATCTGGCGATGAATGCCTTTCACGGTGTTGGAACGTTGCTCATCGCATCGTTCGACGCGCCTGAAAGTGATCTGCGCTCCGAGCTGGAACTCGCGGCCAGTCTTTGCGGCAAGGGCGAACCAACCGAGACGGGCTCGCCCCGCATGCAGCTCGCACGAGCGTGCCTGCATCAAGCGATCAAGTTGCGCGAACGGCTTCAGCAGACGCCTAACCAGATCAGCGGTACGTGGGAAAATATGAGCTTCTCATACCTGCGTGACGGCGATTTCGCGGGCGCCTTCGCCAACGCAAGCAAAGTGGAGCGCACGGGCCTGTTCCCCTGGAACGAGCTGGTGAGGGGACTGTCGGCGGCTCATGCAAAGACGCCGGATGGCCTCAAGGCCGGGCGTGAAGCGCGCCGTAACGTCGGTTTCTTTGAAGTCGGGCGGTTCAACCCGTGCGAGCTGCAAGTGCTGCTCAACGCGGATCACCTCGCAGAGGCGCGGTTGATCGTTGAACAGGAGCACAAGGGCGAGTCATTAGCTTGCGCATCGGTGCAGAACCCCGGGCGGACCGTGCAGACGAAGAGCTGATGCTGTCTCCACCGCTTGAATTCCTTGTATAAACGCGCAGAGGACGGGCAGTTGGCGCTGTCATCAGAATGAAAGATTGGCAACGCACCCGGTGCGGGATCGCCTTCAGCTGCTTTTCCAGTTGCCACTTTTACCGCCCATGAAAATCGTCCATAGATACGGTCAAAAGCAGATATCAACTCGGGTGATTAGAATGCGTGGGGCAGCGTTCGAGCGTTTCCGGATGGTCTCCGGTGTTGCGGCCGCGGCTATGCTTTCCGCGTGCGTTTCCAATGCGACGGCGCAAATAAGGCCTGCGACGACCTGGACGGCGAGGAAAGACTGCATCGTTTCTGACATCATCATGCCGGCGGCTTCGCGCTATGCGGATATGGTTCGCGATTGCAGCACAACGGCCGAAGACCCCAACGAAAAGGGCGGCAATCAAGCGATCGCCGCCTACAATGCGGCTCGCGCCTACATCGCGCTCGCGGATGATCAGCCGGCGACAAGTTCAGCAAACTATGTCGCTGCGGTGAGGTCGATCAACAGGTCGCTTGATCGCCTGCGCAACGACCATCCGGATCTTACCCGGCCCGCAAAGCCCAACGACAAGAACGACGGCGCCATTGTGCTGACCAACCAGAAGTTCCGCTATGGCCGGGTGTACGAACTCGGCCGGGCCTATGCGGGCTTGGCGCAGAGTCAGCCTGCTGTAAGCGCGCAATCGACGGGTGGTCTTTGCGCCGGCAAGGACGGGTGTCTCACGGAGGCGGTTCGGCATCTCGAAAGCAGGGATGTGGCGACGCCATTCGCCAACGATCCGGCTGATACACGCTATGACGATTTCGTCCTGTTGCGCGCCAGCGCCTACGCCCAACTGGGCCTGGCCACTGACGGAGGAAAGGCAAGGTCTGATTTCGAGGAGCTTGTCCGGCGTGCGGGTATGCCCGGACGAGGGCAGATTGTTGAAAAGGCCAAAGCCGAACTTGCGAAGATCTACGTGCGGGATGGCCAGCTCGCCTTGCAAGGCCAGAATGCCGCCAACCTGGGGATAGCGATCGATTCCTTCCAGAAGGCGCTTGGTGTTGATCCGAATGCGCTTGAGGCGAAGCTGGGTTTGGGGCGGGCTTACACGGCTCTCGCGGTCAGCTCAGCGACTGGCAAAAGGGAAGGCTATGTCTCAGCCGCTAGCGCTTACGAATCCGCCGCGATTACGGCGACGGATCGAGGGTTGGTAAGGCAGCAGGCTGAAGCTCGTGAGGGTCGAGGTCAGGCGCTGCTTGAGCTCAGTCGCCTCTCTGCGGCCTCGGGAGGCTCGGACGCGACAGGCCTGCTGCAGCAAGCGATCGACGAGTATACTGCTGCCGCAGGACTGGAGCCGAACAACGCCGAGCGACAGTTGAAGCTTGCCCGCGCGCTTGACCGCGCTGGCCAGTTTGCCCGGGCGGACCGGGCGTTTGAAGCGGCTGTCCGTTTGCTGAGTCCCGGCCCATTGCTTTCCGACGCGCTGCTGGAACTTGCGGCGGTCAAGGCCAAGCTTCCCGAAGCCGGCCCCGAGGTTATCCGGGCGACGTATGAAAAAGCGAGGGCCGCCAATCCCCAGTCGGCCAAGCCCGGCTTCGAGATCGGCATGAGCTATTTCAAACAGGGCTCGCTCGCGAATGCAGCAAAAGAGTTTGAGCAGGTCATAGACAGGACCGGCGGCCTGAATGGCATTCCGCAGCCGGGCGAGCTGCAGATGAAGGCGGACGCCTATTACTACCTAAGCCTCATCGAAGCGCGGCAGGCGGGAAGCGGACCGCTGCCGGCGAGCGCAGTCTCCAACGCCGACCGTTCTGTCCTTGTTGGAGCGCCAAACACGCCGAGGAATTTCGCCTGCCTGGTGCACATCATGCGCGGGGGCAAGAGCGTCACCGACGACGGTATGTCCAATTGGTGCTCGGGAAGCGACGGCAAGCCGGAGGGCCTTCTTCTGCGCGGCATGTTTTATCTGAGGCAGGCACAGATCGCGTCCCAATCCGCCAGACCTATTTTGCGCGACTCAGCCCAGTTCGCCTTTAACCAGGGCCTGAACGAGACCAAGCGCCTGACCACTCCGCCGGTCTCCAGCGACGCGGCGTCTGCGCTTCAGGTCACATTCGAATGGCCCGGAGCGCCCAAGCCGCCTTCTGTCCAGGTGCTGCTCGATTACGGCAAGGCTGTGGTCGTCGGGTGCGGGTCTCCGCAGACAGCACTGACAACTCTTTCTGCAACGGACGCCGCCGCTGCAGAGAGTTTCTACAAATTCTATCGGGTGTATGACTGCGAAGCACGTAGGTAGCTCGCGGCAACGGCAAAGGGGTATTGAAAATGGACCACGTCCCAACAGTGTTTGTAGAAGCAACACCGCCTCCGCTGCCGCCTCCGCCGGCGCCTCCGCCGCGTGCGGAAACAGGCGGACTGTTCATCTCGCGAGGTTTCCTCGGGGTTCTCGTCGTGCTCTTCCTTGGCGCCGCCATCGCCGGTACAGGCTACTTTTACTTCCAGTACAGCGGTGCGCAGACCAAAGTGGCTGCTGCCGACAAGACGATCGCCGAGCTGAAGACGACCGTCGCCGCGCGTGATGCAAAGATCACCGAGCAGACAACGGGCCTCGCGACGCGTGACAACACACTCAAGGCCCATGAGCTGCAGTACGGCCAGATCGAGTCGCTCAATACGCAAGCCGCGAAGCTGCTGAAGGATATCGAAGAGCTGCTGCCTCGCAGGCCAGGCACTCCGGGGATTTCCGACAAGATCAAGGCGCCGCTCTGGCGCGATGCCGCCGTACAGCAACTTACGAAGTATGTGGCCGATCTGCAGAAGGAGTTCACGCGGATCGATCGTGCGCCGGGGGCGACGGCTCCGGCGGCGCCGACAACCCCCAAGCAACCGAATATCCAGGTCACGCCCGGCACGTCTCCAACCTGATCGGACCTGGAGGCCGGGCGCCGGCCGATACGCTGAAATCATTGACCCGTTGCATCGCCCGGCGAAACCCGCTTCGATGCTGCGCAGGCAGACCAGTTGGTAGAGGATTGAGATATGGCAGAGGTTTTGAACATCTTCCAGGCGGCGCCGGAACCGGCGCAATCGCCGACTTTTGATCTCAACAAGCTGACCGAGGAATTCAAGCAGCAGCGCAACACCGACTGGTCAGTGCCGGAGGCGTTTTTGTGCCTCCTGCTCTCGGCCGCCGCAGTGGACGGCAACGTCGCACTGGAGGAACAGACCGAGATTTACGCGCTTGCGCGCCGGTCGCGCGCCCTGAAATCGGTGAACGCCAACCAGCTGGCCGCTGCCAACACCTCGGTCAACCAGCGTCTCAAGGAACGGCCGAACGGATTGCAGGAGGCTTGCCTGTCGCTTCCGGCGGATATGAGGCTTCCCGTCTTCGCCCATTGCGTTGACATCATCCTGGCCGACGGCTCCTTGCTCCCGGTTGAGGCGGATTTCCTCAACAAGATCATGACGTTCATGGGGCTCGACGCCGCCGACGGCAAGCGCGTGATGGAAGTCCTGTTGGTCAAGAACCGCTTTTAGACCGGAATTCGGGCAGGTATCCCCCCAGGCCCATCGGTTGATGCCGCTGGCTTGCTTTTGAGCGTCTTTCCCCGCATCGTCGGAAACGTGCAAGACAAAAGGCTGCACGTGGGGAATGCGTATGCCAAGTGATGGCGGTGGGCTGGCCAACACTGTAAGGCTGTTTGAAGTTGCGGAGCCGGCCTCCGCGGCGCTGGACGATTTTGAAAAGCTGGTTGAACAGTTCAAGCGCCAGCGCAACATCGATTGGTCGATTCCTGAAGCATTCCTGTGCCTGCTGTTGTCGGCCGCAATCTCCGACGGGCATTTCTCCGTGGAGGAACAGCTCGAGATCGAAGCTCTCTCTCGTCGCTCCCGCGCACTGAAATCGATCAACGCGGCGCAATTGGCCAGCGCCAATGCGACGATCAACATTCGGCTCAAGACGCGCCCGGACGGATTGAGGGAGGCTTGTGAATCGCTCCCTGCGGACATGCGCCTGCCGCTGTTCGCCCATTGCGTCGACATCGTGCTGGCGGACGGTCAGCTGCTTCCAACCGAAATGGACTTTCTCAATCGCGTCATGGCGATGATGGAGATCAACCCGGCCGAAGGTAAGCGCGTTATGGAAGTTCTGCTGATCAAGAACCGCTTCTAGGCAATAACGCCGCAATCGAATGATCGGCGAACATCCCCACCTCTGATCCGCAACGGGCAGTGTCTCTGGCGTTGCCCGACACCTTTCTGCGTTTTCGATCTTCGAACAATGCCGAGATCAGGACGAAGAACAGGCGAACGAAGAAGATCATCAGGAACATGGCAAAGAGCATCCCGCCGATGACGGAGGCGCCGAGGGCGATGCGGCTTGCGGCGCCTGTGGCCATCGGCGCGACCCCGGCGATAAACGCGGGCGATGTCATGATGATCGGACGCGATACTTTAGCGCCTGAAACGAACGCGTCTCGTTCTCTCAGAACTCCCAGCGAAGGCCTGATTCAATCTGCAGCTGCGACTGGCGAGCCGCGATCCCGTCTGCCGTGCGTGAAGGCCTGTCGCTATCGATGAAGAGGCCTTCGACCATAAGCAACAGACCCGGTGCGAGCTGGTTCCGCCACGCCGCGGTAACTGACCATCCCGTCTCCGGAGTCGAGTTGTAGGAAAAGGCCTGGTCCCTGTCGGCTGTATCGAAGGCGTCGAGACGAAGGGCGACGCCCTGGTCGCCAAACGCGCGGTCGAGCATGACGTAGACGGCGCGGAAGCCGACGTCGTCGACATAGGGAATGGGTGCGTTCGCAAGCGGTATCCAGTCGGTCTTCCCAATCATCGCCTGTGCGAACAGATGAAAGTCGTCGCTCAGCGCTGCGGTGAAGCCGACGTTGGAAAAGGTCGTCGCCCACGACGTCTGCAAGTCTTCGTAGGATCGTCCATCGCCCGCGTTATTGTAATACGTGAAGTTAACCAGGAAAGGGTCCGCGGCGCGCCACTCAGCGCGCGCATAGTAGCCGACGCGATCGTCGATCTCGCGGAAAGGCTCGGCCTTGTGCGCCTGGCGCTTACGAAAAGACCAGTACTGAGGCGTGCGCTCGGGCAGGGGGAAGGAGCCTCCGATCGGGACCTGATGGTCATGCATTGCCCAACCGCGGAATGTGAGCAGCGTTCCCGATGTGTCGTTATAGCCGAACAAGGCGCCGGTGACGCTGAGCTGGCCATCGGCGAGCGGCGCGGTGACGGTGCCCTCGACCGCGCCCACTTTTACTTCTTCGCCGATCCACGAATTGATCGCGGACGGCGTGATGGTGTGCGTCGTCGACCATGCCAGACCGTCATGCTCAAGCGAGACCGGCGGATAGAAGGCGCCAACCCGCACCGAGTACCGCACCGGGCCGCTCGGCAGCGGTTTGAAGCGCAGGTAGGCCTCGCCGACGCCGATGACGTCGTCCTGCTCCGGATCCACCTCAAGCTGCAGATAAAGATCCGTGCTCCAGGACAGGCTTGGCCGCCAAACCAGCACGCCCCGCGCGAGCCGCGCATCCAACTTGAAGTCTCGATCGTCGCCGCCAAGACCAAGCTTGCCGAAATCCCCGTCTAGCCAGCTGCTCTCGCCATCGGCGCCCCCAATGCGGAAGTCGAGCATGCCGGAGACGTCGCCCAGGGAAGCCTCCTGCGCCGATGCAATCGGCGCCAGCACGGCGAATGCGAAGGATACGGTAAGCGGCTTCATTGCGAAACTCGCAAGCTATGGTTTGTCTGATGCGTGTTTTCTTTGAGGAAGCGGATAAGGTCCGGCAGCGGCACGGGCCGTGAAATCAGGTACCCCTGCGCCAGATCACAGCCGAGGCCCTGCAGAATCGCCAGCGCCTGGGTGTCTTCGACGCCTTCGGCGACGACTTTCATTCCCAGGCCGTGCCCAAGATCGATGGTCGAACGCAGCAGGAAGGTGTCGCGCCCGTTGGCTGTGAGCCCGGCCAGCAGGCCGCGGTCGATCTTGAGTTCTTGCGCCGGCATCATCTTGAGGTAGGCAAGCGAGGATAGTCCCGCGCCGTAGTCGTCAATAGAGATCGGAATGCCCTTCTCGGCGAAGAGGCGCAGTTGCGTCATCGCCCTGTCAGGATCGTTCATCACTGCAGTTTCGGTGATCTCGAAGCAAAGCTTATCGAGACCCTTCCCAGCAAGACGGTCAACCATCTGCTCGAGCCACGGGTCGCCCAACAGGCGCCCTGATATGTTCACCGACACGCGCATTGACAGGCCCGCCGCCGCAAGCGTCGCCTGGTCCTTGAGGGCCTGCGCCAGCACCCATTCCGTAAGCTCGCGAATATGGCCGGTCTCTTCAGCCATCGGAACAAAGATGTCGGGGCGGATATGACCGCGCTCCGGGTGGGGCCAGCGCACCAGAGCCTCGACGCCGTCGTACTCGCCGGTGCGAAGATTGAGCTTTGGCTGATGCACGAGAAAAATGCTGCCGCTAGCGAGCGCGCGCAGCATGTCGCCCATGAGGGAAAGATTGGCCACGGGATCGCCATAGGCGTCCGCATCAAAAGCGGCGATCTTACGGTGCGCCTTGCGAGCCTGGTCCAATGCGATGCTGGCGCGATCGATCGGGTTCTGGCCGCCTGCCGACGGTTCGGACAAACGAGCAAAACCGGCCTTGGCGGTGATATCGATACGCTGGCGGCCAACCTCGAGGGGCAGCTCCAGCGCTGTTACGGTTTCGCCGAGCCAGAGTACGGCCTCCGCTTCGGAGCGGGCGACAAAGGCGATGCCAATGATGTCTCCCGATAACCGGGCTGGCGCGGCAAGCATTTGGCGCTCGCGAAGGCGTCCACCCAACGCAGCGACCAGCGACGCAGCGTTGCTGTATCCGATCGCGTCGCGGATCTGGCTGTACCGATCGATGCCGATCGCGCCGACATAGATGTATCCGCTTTCGACAACGACTTCGTGCAGGGCGCGTTCGAAGTGCTGGCGATTCGGAAGATCGGTTTCGCGATCGTGCAAGGCCTGATGGGTGATCGTGCGCGTGCGCTCCTCGATGGTGTTGACCATCATGTTGAAGCCGCGCGCCAGCCGGCCGATCTCGTCACGCGATTGGATCTGGACCGGTGAATAGTCGCCATCCTCAATGCGCCGCGTCGCGGCTTCGAGCACGGCAATAGGCCGCGTGATCGATCGCGCAAGGAACCATGCGGCGACGCCCAGAATGGCAAGCCCGACAAGGCCGGTCGCCAGCAGGATGCCGAGTAGCGACATCATCGGCGCAAGCGCGACCGCGATCGGGAAGCTGAGCTGAAGACGGATGTCGTTGCCGTCCATGCTGGCAACCTGGCGATCTTCGATGATAGCATCGTTTTCCGGCGCACGAGCTTTCTGATCAACGTCTTCCACGCGCTTTTCTGCGGAACGGGCCGTCAGCATCCAGCTGCTGCCTCTGTGGACGAGCAGTTCCGCCTCGATCGGAATCGCCGTGAGCGAAGCGAGGGAGCGCATCTGCGCGTCATCGAGCCGGGCGCCGACGAGCAGCCAGCCGATGTTGTCAGGCGCAAGCACCGGCGCCGCCACCGCGCGATAGGCTGAACGTTCGAGCACCAGCGCGCCGTGATCGGTTTCGTCGGCCATAAGCTTGGCTATAAGCTCCGGCGGGAGCTCGGCTGCGGACGGCTCGGAAACGACAACGCCGTTGGGAAGAATAAGATAGGCGATGTCAACGCCGATGCGGCGGTGAAGATTTGCCAGCGCCGTTCGAGCGGTCACTGGGTCGATCTCGGCCATTGCTACGGCGGAACGGAAACCGAAGTCAGTCGCAGAGATGCCCGCACTCTCACGCAGCTGGTGTGTCTGCAGCGCCTCGATCCGTTCGAACGCCTTCGATGTCGCTTCGAGCTGGCCCTTAGCGCTCTTGAGCGCCTGAGCCGAAACCATCGGGTAGAGGAAGGCCGCGATGAAGGCGAGGGCGAGACCGAAAAGGCCCCCGTAAAAAAGCGTCAGCCGGGTTCGCAGCCGTGTGAACATCGGGTCAATAGTGGGAATGAATTTTGAGCGGCTTGCGGACCGCCAGCTCGAACGACTGGAGGATGCCGGCGTTTGCCGTGACCGTGACGTTCCGCTTCAGAGAGGCGTCCTGAGAGCCGCTCTGAAGCGGATGCCAGACCTCAATGACGCGGCTGCCGGCTTCGACATCGGGAATGGCCGCTACGCCGTTTGCGTCGGTGATTGCCATCCACGGCGCATCCGTCACCCGGATGAACGCAGACATCTGGTCATGGATATTGCAGCCGACAGCGATCGTGCCGACCTTATCGAACTTGACTGAGCGTGTTTCGCCCGAGGCGAAGAGCTTCAACTCAAATGGGCCCGTCGGCGAGAATGAATAGACATGATGCCGGGTTTGGTCGAGGTTCGGAAAGGCGACGCTGGCGCCGCGGGGCACGACCAGAACGTACGGATGAAACTGCAGATTCTTCTGTTCAATCGCCAGCTTGCCTGGGGTCGCAATAGGCGAAGAAGAAGGGCCTGATACCGTGACGACTGCGTTTGCCAGCGGCTCGCCGTTCGGCGTGCGCACTTCAACCTGCACGGTCGCAGCGAACGCCGTCCCGGACGCACACAGGCAGACCAGCAATGCAGACAGACCTCTAAGCATCCCGGCAAGTTAGGCGGCTTGGCTTTCCAAGCTGTTAACCTTGTGCACCAAGCATAGAGCAACCCTGGTCGGAATTCTCTCAGGCGTTCGCGGTGAGAAGGCGAATCGATGACCCGGTGCGGCGAGCGTTGCCCTAACGTAAGCGCGAGGCGCAGCTCCGCTGCTCCTCAATGCAAGCCTGGTCACAGTCACATCCGGCTCACCGATCTACAAAACTCAGATTAATCCGCGCAAAGTCGATCCGGGCGCCTTTACCGCGATACCTCCGGTCATAGGATGGAGACGGGACAGCCATTGGCGATTCACGTCGCCAACGATCATTCAAAAAACAATAGGCTCGCTCGGGAGGGAACGATGACGCAATCTGCGAAGGCGATACTTGGTCGCCGTGATTTGCCGTGCGCTGAGCAACTGCACGCAGTGAAGAGGCGAACGCGCAGTGCGTTGATCGCTGGCGCCGCAACAATGTTTGCGCTTGTTGGAGCGTGCGGCGAGCCGAAACCTGCGCCGGCCCCCACGCCAACCGTTCCCGCAACGCAGGTGCTGACTGATCCGCCGACGTATGAGGAGCGCCTCGATGCGCTCGGCATTTCCGGTTACGCGTCAGAGATTAGCGTCAGGCCAGGCGCCGCCATTGACGTTAAGGTCAGCACACGAAGCGCCAAGTTCACCGCGGAGCTTGTGCGTATCACTCACGGCGACGCTGACCCGAAGGGCCCGGGCATAAAGGAAGAGGTCATCCAGAATGCCGCCAACGGAGACTATGACGGCAAGTTTCAGCCTCTCAACGAAGGCTCCTACGTGCGCGTCGCCGACGCCAACAAGCTGGACCTGAGCTCGTCTTTCACGGTCACCGCCTGGATCGCGCCCTCGACGATACCGGGATCCGATTTGAATCCTATCGCGCAGCAACGGACGCCGGTGGGAACGCCGCGCCCGCAGGGCATCCTGTCGAAGTGGGATGAAACGGCCCAGGCCGGCTACGGCATTTTCGTCGACGATGACGGCAGTCTCGGTCTCTGGATCGGCGGAGGTCAAGGCAAGGTTCAGAAACTGAAGACCGGCACGAAGATGAACCCATACGCGCCCGGCATCCGTTCGATCGAAAATGGCTCGAACATCCGTACCGGCATGACCGGCTTCACGACATGGTACTTCGTCGCCGCCTCATATGACGCTGCGGCCGGAACCGTCGCACTCTATCAACTGCCGCAGAAAGGACAGCCGAACCCGACGAGGGCTGTGCGTCAGCTGACCAGCGCCAATGCGCCCGTCGCCAACAACTCGCCGCTGCTCATTGGCGCTGGGTGGTTGGACGGCATCAAGCCGGGTGCGCGTTACAATGGCAAGATCGACAGCCCCGCCATCTACAATCGGGCGCTTAGCGCCCAGGAGGTCGAGGCGATGCGGACCGGCAATGGCCCGCGAGGCGCCGTCGCAGCGTGGAACTTCGCCCGCGACTTCGCTTCGCGTGTCGTGACCGACACTGTTGGCGGCGCCAACGGCGAAACCATCAACAATCCGGTCAGAGCTGTGACGGGCCACCTCTGGCGCGACGGTCAGATGGACTTCAACCACAATCCCGAATCCTACGGCGCTCTCTATTTTCATGAAGACGATATCGCGAACGCAAACTGGGAGACGAGCGTTCGCTTCACCATTCCGGAAAACGCGAAGAGCGGCCTGTATGGCGTGAGGCTTACGGCTGGCGAGAATGTCTACCACGCATCGTTCACCGTGCTGCCCAGGCAAGGCCAGCACGCCAATGTTGCGTTCCTGGTTCCGACGTTTTCATACCTCGCTTATGGAGGGCAGGGCGTCGCAGCAAGTCAGTATCATGTCCACCGGGACGGTAGCGGCACTGTGTACTCTTCCTGGGATCGCCCGATCGTGAACATGAGGCCCTATGCCACCGGCATGAAAGGTGAAGGCAGGCCCTGGCAGTACGAGGCCGACACGCATATCGCCGATTGGCTCGAATCCAGCGGCTACACCGTCGACTACATAACAGATCACGACGTGCATAAGAATCCAGCGATGCTGAAGGACTACAAGGTTGTCCTCACCGGCTCTCACCCTGAGTACATTTCACAGCAAATATGGAACGGGATCGCGAGCTACCTAAACGGCGGCGGCCGCTTCATGTACATGGGCGGCAACGGGTTCTACTGGGTGACAAGCCTCAGCGCAGACGGTCGTTATACCGAACTGCGCCGCCACGACGGCACCGAGGCGTATCAAGTTCCAGCCGGAGAATATTATCACAACACGACCGGCGAGTTTGGAGGCCTCTGGCGTTTCCGTGGTTATGCGCCGCAGGAACTGCTTGGCGTCGGATTCACAGCGCAAGGCTTCGGGTCCCTTGCGGGAGCGGGCAGCTACGGCCGTCCGTATGATGTGAAAGAAGGCGGCAAGAGCGAAGCGGGCGCGTGGGTCTTCAACGGCGTCGACGTCAGCAAGCCAATCGGAGAGTTCCCATCCCTGCAGAACGAAGGCGGACCTGGCGGCGAAGAGATTGATCGTGTCGAGTATTCGCTCGGAACGCCCGCAACGACCATCGTGCTCGCCGTAGCTGACGGATTTGGCGACGAGTACGTGCATGTCGTCGAAGAAGTGAACACGTCAAACATCATGCAGGGCGGCTCGGTGAACCCGCAGGTCCGGGCCGACATGACACTGATGTATTATCCCAATGGCGGCGCGGTCTGGTCGTCCAGCTCCATTTCCTGGGCCGGCAGCCTGTTCCACAACAAATACGACAACGACGTCGCGCGCATTACCAAGAACGTGCTCGACAAGTTCGCTTCGGGTGAGCCGCTGCCTGCGGCGCCGGTGGAGCAATAGGCGCATTGGAGCGGGCGTCATCGGGCGCCCGCTCCTTTTTCTGCGATCGATCGTGTGGGTAGGAGTGAGCGGTGTACGTCTCGCTGCGCAATAGCCCTGTAGCCGCAGTCCTGTCGTCGCGCGGCGTCTCCCGAACTGTCGTGACGCTTGGGTTCGTAAGTCTGCTTACGGACATTTCCAGTGAAATGGTGGCGGCGGTTCTGCCGCTTTTTGTCGTGGTCCAGCTTGGGCTGTCGCCGCTAACCTACGGGTTCGTGGAGGGCGTCTATCAAGCCGGGTCCGTGTTCGCCAGGTTGCTTGGCGGATACTTGGCTGACGTACGCATGCCGAAGACGATCGCTGCGATCGGCTACGGGGTGTCGGCGATCTGCAAGGCGCTTCTCATGGTCGCCACGGCGCTGCCCGTCATCATGGCGATCGTGGCGTTGGATCGCGCGGGCAAAGGTCTGAGAACCGCGCCCCGCGACGCAATGATAGCTGACGCCACGCCCGAACCTATCCTGGGACGGGCGTTTGGGTTTCACCGGGCGCTGGATACGTTTGGAGCTCTGCTCGGGCCGATCGTTGCGTGGCTCCTTCTCATGATGGCGCTCAACGATTTCATGCTGGTTTTCTTCGTGAGCTTTTGCTTCGCCCTGCTGGGCATCATCCTGCTCGTCTTCTTGAAGCCGGAACATGCCGAAGCCGCTGATAAGACCGCCGAAGTGCAAGTTAAGCAGACCGTGGTAACCCTTGCTGCGGTTGCCCAGATCTTCAGGGCGTCGAGCATCCGCTGGCTGCTGATCATCACAGCGCTTCTGTCTCTGGCCACGATCGCGGATGGGCTGCTGTATTTGTCCTTGGCCTCGCAAGGCGCGATCCAGACGATTCATTTTCCCCTGCTGTTTGTCGCGACGAATTTTGTTTATCTGCTTACTGCTATCCCGGTCGGCAACCTTGCTGACCGGATCGGCCGCCCGATCGTTTTCGCACTGGGATACATATTCCTGCTCATGGCCTACCTGGGTGTCGGCATGGTCGGAGAAACGGCAGGGCTTGTGATCTGTGTCGTCGGTTTGGGACTCTACTATACGGCCACCGACGGCGTGCTTTCCGCGCTGACGGCGCCGCTGCTGCCGCATCATCTGCGCTCGACGGGCCTCTCCATCGTTCAAGCGACGCAGGCCATCGGCAGGGCCGTCGGCGCGATACTGTTTGGGATCGCATGGTCTTATCTGGGCCTCGCTACGGCGATGTGGCTGTTTGTAGGGCTTCTCGTGATCGCGGTTATCACTGCATGGTTGCTGCTGGGGCGGGTTCGCGCCAGCGAGGTCAGCGCAACATGAGCAAGCTGGTGCAGATCGGGGCGTTTGCTGCGGTGGCGATTACTGCTGTTGTTGTCGTGGCGTTTCGTGTGGCAACTGGACCGGGCGTTACGGTGGACGCGTCCAGCATCAAACCATCCCAGCTTGCTTCCCGCGCGCCGGCGCTTTCCTTTATCGACGATACCGCAAGCGACAGCCTCACTGTCCAGAGCTTGCCGGCTGGTGATGAACGGCGCCACTATAAGCCAACATGCCAGCGGACGGCGGCATCCAGTTCCTATCTGCTGTGCCTCAACCGATCCGGAAACCTGCTCCTGCCTTTCCAGGCGACGCTGTTCACGCTCGACCTGCAGGAAGTGAAGACAGTGCCGATCGAAGGTGTTCCCAGCCGCAGCCGCCTATCCCCGGACGGAAAATACTTCGCGACTACCTCGTTCGTGACCGGGGACTCTTACGCCGCGGAACTGTTTTCGACGCGCACGGTCATCTTCAGTACGGCGGCGGGGAGCGACGCTGGCCTCAATCTCGAGGCCTTTGATCTGATCATAAACGGAGAGCCATTTCGCTTCGTTGACGCCAATATCTGGGGCGTGACTTTCGTAGCCGGACAGGACCGGTTCTTCGCCACCGCGGCGTTCAATGGCCATCGCTATCTGGTCGATGGGGATATCACGAAGCGCACGATGGTCGTCCTGCGGGACAATGTGGAGTGTCCCTCGCTCTCTCCGGACGGGCTTCGTCTCGTGTACAAGAAGAGAGTGGAAGAGGGACAGTATCCCAAATGGCGATTCCATATGCTTGATCTGGTGACCAATACTGAACGGCCGCTTTCGGAAGATCGCAGTATTGATGATCAGGTCGCCTGGCTCGACGATGATACGATCATGTACGCCGCGCCGAATGGCGATGCGCACGACATCTGGAAACTCGGCATAGCGGGGGGCAAGCCTGAGCTGATGCTGAAGGGCGCCCACTCTCCTGGGGTCATCCCGCCGCGCGGATAGCGCGCATTTATTGGGAACGATGCTTCGGACCCCGTTTCCCATTGGGCTGACACGCCTTAGAAGTGTCGCATGAAGCCTGTTTCGATTGACGATTATCGCGAACTTGCACGCCGGCGCCTGCCGCGCTTCCTGTTCGACTACATCGACGGTGGCGCTCTTTCCGAGACCACGTTGCGGCGGAATATCACTGACCTTCAGGACATATCGATACGTCAGCGTGTGCTTCGTGATGTGTCGGCGGTTGATGTGTCGTCTTCCTTTTTTGGCAAACCCAGCAGGCTGCCGATTGGCCTTGCGCCGATTGGACTTGCCGGCTTGTCGGCGCGGCGGGGGGAAGTTCAGGCGGCGCGAGCGGCGGAGACGTTTGGGGTTCCGTTCTGCTTGTCGACCGTGTCGGCGTGTTCGATCGATGAAGTGTCGAAGGGTGTGAAATCACCATACTGGTTTCAGCTCTACATGATCCGGGACCGGGCCTTCATGAAGGACCTGCTGGCGTCGGCGCGGCAGGCGAAGGCTTCGGCGTTGGTGTTCACGGTTGATATGCCAGCGCCGGGGAGTCGGTATCGCGATCGCCGGTCCGGCCTTGCGGGGGCGCCTGGGTTGGGTGGCGCAACGCGGCGTTTCCTGCAGGCGGCGCGGCGGCCTCATTGGGCTTGGGATGTGGGGCTTCTGGGGGGGCCTCATGTGCTGGGCAATGTCGTGCCGGTGCTGAAGGGGCGGACGGGGCTCGAGGATTTCTTTGGCTGGATGAGCGCTAATTTTGATCCGACGGTTACGTGGTCTGACCTCGAATGGGTGAGGAAGGCCTGGGATGGGCCGTTGGTAGTGAAGGGCATTCTTGATCCTGAGGATGCAGTCATGGCGTTCAAGGTGGGCGCGGATGGCATTGTGGTTTCGAACCATGGGGGGCGGCAGCTTGATGGTGCGTCGTCGACGGTTCGGATGATTGAGAGTGTGCGCGCGAGTGTCGGATCGGGCGCTGTGGTGCTTGCCGATGGGGGCGTGCGTTCAGGGCTGGATGTGTTGCGCATGATCGCGTTGGGGGCGGACGGGGTTCTGATTGGGAGGTCATGGGTCTATGCGCTGGCGGGGCGCGGGCAGGCGGGGGTTGCGCATGTTCTGCAGTTATTCGAGGCGGAGATGCGGATTGCGATGGCGCTGTCGGGGGTCACAGAGGTGAGTGCAATTACGCGCAACCTGCTGGTTTGAAGGCGGATTAGTGTTGGCGCGCGGTCGCGTGCCCGTAGACAGGACCTGCAGGGTCAACGGTTGTCGCCGGGGGCGTGGGAAGGGATCCGGAAATTGAGCGAGGAAATTGTTTTGGCCCCATCGCCCGGTGGCTGGGGGGGCAAACAGCGCCGTCCGTGCGCGGCTGGTTGCGGATATCGTCATGGGCGTGACGATCGATCGGGTCATCTCCGATGACCTGGGTCTTGATGATGTGGCGCGCGAATGATCGGCCCCCACCGAGTGGTCCAAGTCGATTGTTAGTTCATCATCACCTCTGACGCTAGCCGGGGCATGGCCGGCGGAGCGCTTGCGCGACGCGGAGCCGGCCATGCCCCGGCTAGCGTCGGCAAGAACACCTCCGGAGCAGGCGCA
>CANJIL010000050.1 GCA_947474455.1 Hyphomonadaceae bacterium
AGTCGTTCGCCACAAGATGGCGCTCAACGGGGAATAGGCGGAGACGCGCTGGGATTTGAACCCAAGCGACGTCGCTTGCCGAACGGCGCTCTAACCAGGAAGTAAGCGTCGTCTTCACCACCGCCAAACGTTGATCCAGAACCGCCCGGGGAACGGGCGATACCGTACATGCGTGCTCTGCCAACTGAGCTACGGGCCCCCATGATGGACCCGACGGGACTCGAACCCGCGACCCCGCGCTTGGAAGGCGAAGTAACGGATATCTTCACCACCGGACGGCTCTGGATGTCTAAAACCATTGGCGGGGAACTGGCGAGGTCGCGAGCCCTCCCTTGCGGGAGGCGGAGCGCGCAACGAGAGACATGCCCTCGCCCGCCTTCACCGACCCGAAGAACGCGACGTCTTCACCACCGCCAATCTGATCTGCCGATCGGGGAACAGGCGAAACCTGGGACGCCGCATCATCCTTTTGGACTTTGCGGCACGTGCTCTATCCACTGAGCTACAGACGTTAGCGCCTGACGGGATTCGAACCCGCGTCCTCGTCGTTAACAGCGAAGTACCAGATCTCTTCACCACCGCTCGACAAAGCGGCATGTCGGGGAAAAGTCGATTACAGAAATCGGTCGACCGCATGTGCAAGGCTGCTTCCGAAGAAGACGCCCGGAGCCCGCGTCGCGACGCCCCACGCCTGGAACGCCTCCACGGTACAAATGTGATCGCCGTCTGACCGCGATAGTGGAGCGGTTTGGAGCGAAGTATCCGTAATCTTCACCACCGACATTTGGTTTCCAGGGGAACAGACGACGCGGCTCTTTTTTGCTGAAGGAATCCGCGTCTTCACCACCTGGAGTTCAAAATTCTCCTCTGTTTCCAGCTTCAATGGCTCGGGAGGGGCTGGAAACAAAAACCCCTCCGGAGCGTGGGCTCGGGAGGGGTTCGATCACTCGAACTGTGGAAGGGCTCAGCCCATTCCGCCTCCGCAAGAAAGCGCGCGCTCGCTACCGCACGAACCATTCGGTTCGTCGGTATTCGGCAGCATCGCAATGACCAGCGCCCAGCGCATCATCGTGCTCTCTCGCAAATCGCAGGCGACCATCGCCTGCAATGGGCGCGGTGTATGATTGCAATTCGCGGCGAGATCAAGGCGCATCTCCCTAAAAAATCCGACACGCGATTGCATCGTCCAGGAATTTGGGGCCGCCGATGCTTCGGCTGATTGACGCCGACCGTCGCACCGCTTGGAAGCTCCAGGGTTGTGAGGCTGCCCTAGCGCTGTTTGAAGACGCAACGGCAGACGCGCCCGCGTTTCGTTATCTCAGCGATGAAGTCGGTCATATCATCGACCATGAAATGGAATTCCTGGGTGTCGCCCTGCTCACCCGGGTGAATTGCCAGCTGTGAGGGCCGCAGGCCGAAGATCAGCCGGCCACAGCCGACATCGACGTGCGGGAAGCCGAGCACATCTTTCAGGAAAGCGCGGTCGGCTTCTGGGTCCTTCGAATTACAGTATTGAATGCGCGCCGATCACTTTCATGACGCTCTCTGCTTCAGCTGTGGGCGGGCCTCGCCAGCCGAGGCCGAATGCCGATAATCTCGCTTCAGGTACAGGCGATGCAATAAGAATCATCGGAGTCCGGGCATGAAGTTTCTGACCAGCATCAGTCTTGCCTTCGCCTTGACTATGACGCCGGCGCCTGCCCTTGCACAGAGCAACTGGAACCAGCCGGCCGAGCCCTACCACGTCGCCGGCAATATCTATTACGTCGGCACCGAGGGCCTTGGCGCGTATCTGTTCACGGGGTCGAGCGGGCATGTGCTGCTTGATGGGACGACGCCGGAGGGCGCAGCGATCATCGAGGCGAACATTACAAAGCTCGGGTTCAAGCTGGGCGACGTGAAGATTCTTCTCAACAGCCATGCACACTTCGATCATTCCGGCGGGCTGGCGAAGCTGAAGGCGGACACGGGCGCACAGCTTGTGGCGATGGAGGGCGATGTCTCGGCGCTGGAGGGCGGTTTCTATCTTGGCAGCGAGGATGTAAAGGCGATGAGCGCGCCACCCGTGAAGGTCGACCGCATCATCAAGGATGGCGACAAGGTTTCGCTTGAGGGTATCGAGTTGACCGCCAATCTCACGGCCGGCCATTCGCGCGGGTGCACCTCATGGGGAGCGAAGGTGAGTGAGGGGGGCAAGACCTACGATGTTCTGGTGTTCTGCTCGGCGACCGTGGCGGCGAACCGCATCACGCCGCCTCTGCAGTATGAAGATATCGTGGAGGATTATCGCGCGACGTTCGCGAAGACCAAGACGATGAAGGTGGACATCCCGCTTGCGCCGCACACAGAGTTCTTCGGGCTGCTGGCGAAGCGGGACCAGGCGAAGGCGGACAAGGCGGTGAATCCGTTTGTTGATCCCGGCGCCTTCCAGCCTTTCACGGCCAAGCTTGAGGCTGACTTCGAGAAGACGCTGAGAGAGCGGACGGCGAAGGGGCAGTAACTGTTGTCGTTGAGCACGTCCGCACTGCGAAAGGTGCGTGAGCAGATCGAAACGCAGTTCGGAGTTCGTGGCGTCTAGCGGCGAGCTTGCCCTCGTCCCGCAGGACGAGGGCTTGCTTGGCGAATGCTAGTTGCGCGTGGCCGGAGCGGCCGGCGCAGCGGGGGCCGGCGGCGGCGGAAGCGTGCCGCCTTCGGCGAGGGTCTTCATGTTGGCCATGCCCTGCATGAAGCGGGTGCGGCGGCGCTCGAGGTCAGCCTTGCGAGCAGCGTCGTCGGCCAGCATCGAGTTGTCGAACATCAGCGTATAGACCATTTTCGTGGTCGTGGCGGTGACCGGACGCGCTTCAAGCGTGCCGTGATAGAGATTATAGGGGCGACCATCGCGCGCGGGCTGGGTGTAGGTGTAGGACAGCTCAGTCTTACCGACCAGGATCTCCTCGCCGACTGTGCGCACGGCGCCGAATTCGCCATCCTTACCGGACGTAATCTTGCAGCCAGCAGCGATCTGGAACCATTCAGCGATATCGCAATACTTGCCGACGCGGGCCCACACATCCTTGGCCGGCTTGTTGATCATGATCTCCATCGGGATGCTGACGTAGGTCGGCTTCTCGACGAACACGACGGCTGGCGGCGGCGGAGCAGCCGGCGTCGCCGCGGCTGGCGGCGGTGTCGTTGACGGTGGGCGCGGCGTGAGCGTGCCGCCTTCGGCCAGGATCTTCATGTTGTTCATGGCGTTCATGAACGTGGTGCGGCGGCGTTCGAGGTCAGCCGTACGCGCGGCGTCGTCAGCCAGCATCGAATTGTCAAACATCAGTGTGTAGACGATTTTCGATGTCGTCGGCGTCAAGGGGCGCGCTTCGAGCGTGCCGTGATAGAGGTTGTAGGGGCGGCCATCGCGCGCGGGCTGGGTGTAGATATAGGACAGCTCGGTTTTGCCGACGAGGATCTCGGAGGCGACACTGCGCACCGCACCCACGTCGCCATCCGTACCGGCGGTGATCTTGCAGCCGGCGGCGATCTGCAGCCATTCTGAAATGTCGCAATACTTGCCGATGCGGGCCCACACGTCCTTGGCGGACTTGTTGACCGTGATCTCCATCGGAATGCTGACATAGTTCGGTTTGGCGACGTAGACGATCGCAGGCCCTGCCGCGACCGGCGCCGGCGTTGCGGCAGGCGGCGGCGTGACAGGGGCCGGCGGCGCGGCGGGCGCTGCTGCAGCGGCGACAGGCGTCGCCGGCTTGGCAGGCGCGGCGGCTTCAGTAGTGGCGCAGGCAGGGAGGATGGCGGCAAGCGCCATCGCTCCGATCGAGCGGATGTAGGTCATGTATTGTCCTCCCATAATTTTGTTGGCCCCATCGATACCCTCGCCCCAATCTGCGTCAAGCAACCTGCGTTGCCTGCAGCCGGTCTCCCCCCTGAAACCGACGTAATTTCAGGGAGAATGAGCTATGCTCCGCCCATCCGGACCGAGCAGATGTTAGGTTTCGTCTGCGTCGTCCTCGAACAACGGTTGCTGGAACGCGGCGGGTGGCTTGAGTCCGACGCGTTCCCATGCCTTCGGCATGGCGATGCGGCCTCGGGGGGTTCGGGCGACGAAGCCCTGCTGCATGAGATAGGGCTCGATGACTTCCTCGATGGCGTCACGCGCCTCCGAGAGAGCGGCAGCGAGCGTGTCAGCGCCGACGGGGCCGCCGGAATAGGTTTTCACGAGCGCCAGCAGATAGCGGCGGTCTAGCGCGTCAAGACCATCTTCATCCACTTCAAGACGGGCTAGCGCTTTTGATGCGCTGGCGCGATCAATCCTCTCGCCCTCTGCTTCGCAAAAGTCCCGGACGCGGCGCAGAAGACGAACGGCGATGCGCGGTGTGCCGCGTGAACGGCCCGCAATTTCCTCGGCGCCATCCTGCGTGATGTTGGCCTGCAGCTTCATGCCTGCGCGCTTGACGATCGAACCGAGTTCTTCGCGGGTGTAGAACTCAAGCCGGACCGGAATGCCGAAGCGGTCGCGCAGCGGCGTGGAGAGAAGCCCTGCGCGCGTGGTGGCGCCGATCAGCGTGAAGGGCGGGAGCTCGATCTTGACCGAACGCGCCGAAGGACCCTCGCCGATGATGAGATCGAGGGAGTGATCCTCCATAGCCGGATAGAGAATCTCCTCGACGTGCGCGGGCAAACGATGGATCTCGTCGATGAAAAGCACATCTCGCGCTTCGAGATTGGTAAGCAGGGCTGCAAGGTCGCCAGCCTTGGCGATCACCGGACCCGATGTTGATCGGAAGCCCACGCCCATCTCGCGGCTGAGGATCTGCGCCAGCGTCGTCTTGCCGAGGCCGGGCGGGCCGGACAGCAGGACGTGGTCGAGCGCATCGCCGCGCTTGCGGGCGGCGGAGAC
The DNA here is from genome assembly GCA_947474455.1 of Hyphomonadaceae bacterium. GTDB lineage: Bacteria > Pseudomonadota > Alphaproteobacteria > Caulobacterales > Hyphomonadaceae > UBA7672. The sequence goes on from CANJIL010000050.1 coordinate 4,895, forward strand.
GAATATCTTGAGGTTAGCTTTCGCCGCCTGCTGGCCGGTGAAATCGTCAAAGCCCGTCGGGCGCAGCGCACGGTCAAGCGCTTCGCCGGGCTGGCGTTCGGGATTGGTGATTTCACCGTCTCTGGCCATGGCCGCCTTGTGCACCAGTTCGCGGGCCAAGGGAACACTTGCGGAACAACAGGCCGTTAATGTGGTGCTTTCACCGGGCCGTCTTCGCAGCGCGGAAGACAGACTTAAGCTTCATCGCCAGAATGATGGCGGCGAGAATGACCGTTACGGCGTTGGCCAGGATGATGGACCATTGCATCGTCATCAGCCCGTAGACGCCCCACATAGCGACGCCGAGTGTAAACATTGAATACATGGTGAGCGATATCGCCTCGGTTTCGCGCGTGCGAACGACCTTGATTGCCTGCGGCAGAAATGAGGCCGTGGTCAGGAAAGCCGCGAGGCTTCCGATGATTTCTGCGAGCGGCATCAAATCGTCCCCGTCGGCCCTCAACTTCGCGGCGGGCTCACGCGTTCTATCTCGCGCCGCCCGACCGGATCGGGCTATACTATGGCTTATGAGCACAGCGACCACGCGCCTGACCGCGACACGATGACCGGTGCAGACAAAGAGAAGACCGCCACGACGGACAACGGCCAAAGCCGCCTGATCCGCATGCGCCGGTTCGCCAATGGCCTGCTTGTGCTGATCATGGCGCTGTTCCTGTTCTCGCATCTGTGGGAGCCGCCGGGACAGGACTGGGACATGCACTGGCGCTTCGTGCGCGCCTTTGCGGAAGCGGCGATGGTGGGCGGGCTGGCCGACTGGTTCGCGGTGACGGCGATCTTCCGGAGGCCGCTGGGCCTGCCGATCCCGCATACTGCGGTCATACCCAACAACCAGAACCGGATCGCGGATGCGGTCGGGCGCTTCATCGCCGACAACTTCCTCAAAGGCGAGCTTGTCGCTGAACGGGTGAAGGACAAGGACCTGACCGAGACGCTGGCGAAGTGGCTGGCTGATCCCGCGCAGTCCAGCGCGCTGGCACACGGCATCGTGCAGGCTGTCCCCGCCCTGCTCGATGCGCTGGACGACGAGACTGTATCGGACTTCCTGCGCAAGCAGGCGGCAGAGGCGGCCGAGGGCGCGCGCGTGGCGCCGGCGTTCGGCTCGGTGCTCGAGGCGTTGGCCGAACAGGGACGGCACCAGGCGATCCTCGATGCATTGCTGAAGCAAGGCTATCAACTCCTTGAGGAGAACAAGGAGCTTATCCGCGACAAGGTGCGCGAGCGGTCGGGCTGGCTTATGCGCTTCGTGAGTGCGGACAAGAAGGTCGCCGATACGGTGATCAATGCGATGAACGATCTTCTCTATGAGGTGGCGTCCAGTCCCCCGCATCCGCTGCGGACGCAGCTTAACGATCTGGTGTCAAAGTTCGCAGGCGACCTTCGAGATGATCCCGAGTTGCAGGCGCGCGTGGGCAGATGGATCAAGGAAGCTGCGGCGCATCCCACAATTGGCGATGCGGTCGAGGCCGGCTGGAGCGAGTTCAAGGCTGCGCTGCGACGCGACTGCGCGGCGCCCGATGGACGGCTGCAAGCCTGGCTGCGGGACGCTCTTACAAACCTGGGAACAGGCCTGCTGCGCGAACCCGGCGTCCGGGCGGCGCTGAATGCGCGACTGCGCTCGTTGCTCGTGGAACTGGCGAACCGGCACGGAGAGGATGTGGCCAAGCTTGTTTCGGAAACGATCCGGCGGTGGGACTCGCAGACTATCGTCGAGAAGCTGGAATCGAATGTGGGGCGCGATCTGCAGTATATCCGGCTCAACGGCACGGTGATCGGCGGCATCGTGGGTCTGATTCTGCATGCGGGCGCCGAGATTCTCTAACGCGACGGACACGCTTGCGCTCAAAAAGCGCGGATCATCAACTCGTCGGCGCAAGCGCCTTCAGCGCAGCGCGGATGAGGACGGCCTCCTTGGCGTCCTCTCCCGTGTCGCGCGCAGCCTGCGCCACCGCCCGTGACGCATCGGATGCATTGTAACCGAGATTGACCAATGCCGAGATCGCCGCAGCACGCGCGCCTGAGGCGGCTACGGGTTGGGTCGAGCTCGTCGTTGCGGTAAAGCTCGCCGCGAAGAGGCCCATTGGCGGCGGCTTGCCCTTGAATTCGGTGACGATGCGTTCGGCCAGCTTCTTGCCAACGCCGTTTGCGCGCGAGAGGGCGCTGGTGTCGCCCAACGCAATGGCGTCCATCAGTTGCGGCAGGGTGAGCGTATCAAGCAGGGCGAGCGCGATCTTCGCGCCGACGCCAGGCGCATCCTGCAGACGCGCGAACCAGGCGCGCTCCTCGCCCGACGCAAAGGCAAAGAGCCGGATTGAGCTTTCGGACATCTGGGTTTCGACGAAGAGCTCGGCGGGCTCGCCCACGGCAAGTTTTTGCAGCGTGCGCGAGCCGCAGTGCACGAGGTAACCCACGCCGGAAACGTCGATGAGCGCCTGCCCTTCTCCAACAGCGCCGATTAAACCGCGAAGCCGGCCGATCATGCCTTGAGCCTTTGCTGCGGTAACGGCCGATGGTGTGCGCCGCAGATGGCGACGGCTAGCGCATCGGCCGCATCTGCCGAAACCTCGCCAGCCTTCGGCAGAAGGCGCCGGACCATGAACGCGACCTGCGTCTTGTCGGCCGCGCCTGTGCCGACGACAGATTGTTTCACTTTTCTGGCGGCGAACTCCGCCACCTTCAGCTTTGCGGCCGCAAGGGTAGCCAGGACGGCGCCGCGGGCCTGGCCCAGCAGCAGCGTCGAGCGCGGATTCATGTTGACGAAAGTCTCCTCGACCGCGGCTTCATGCGGCGCGTGGGCGTCGACGACGGCGCGCAGTTTCTCACAGAGGTCTGCAAGCCGGTCGGCCATGTCGGCCTCGACGGCAGGCTTTATGACGCCGTGCGCGATCCAGCCAAGACGCGGACCATCCATGGCGATGACGCCCCAACCCGTGTGACGCAGGCCCGGATCGACGCCGAGAATTCGAATCATCTGGTCCATTCCCGGCACTCTGGCGCCACTCGAACGAATTGAGAACACGGCAGGAGTTAACAAGGCGGAAACCAAGGCGGCACAGCTTCGCGGCCATGACGATTTTCGACACATCCCTGACCCGCCGGGCCGCCCTGCGCACGGGCGCCCTTGGACTCGGCGGTCTTGTGCTGGCGCCTGCAGCTATGGCGCAGATGACGACGCGCTGGCCGCTGAAGCTGGCTTATGCGCGCGTGAGCGCGAACGGCTTTGTGCATATCCGGGGCGACGAACAGACAGCCTGGACATCGATGCTGCTGCGGCTGGGCGGTCTGATCGACGCGCTGCAGCCGATTCAGCCTGGCGACATGATGAGCGCGGCGCCTAAGATCGAAGGCCCGGCAAGTTGCGCCCTGGCGGCGCGGCAGATCGCATCGAACGCCGGCTTCAGCCATGTGATCCTGTACGCGACCAACGACGGGCAACGCAATTATGCTTCTGATGGCGGTTGGTTCTCCGACATGTTCGCAGGGCTGCAATCCGATCTCGACAAGGACAACTGGGCGACCGGCGAGGCGCACCTGCTGGACGTCGCCGGGGGAATGCCGATCGCAACCGTTATGGTGGATGCAAAGCCGCGCGATCCGCTGAACCTTTTCGATGGCGGTCGCAATCCCGAGCGCGAGGCTTTGGCCAAACTGACAACGGCGATGGAACACCAGCTGCAGGACATGGCGCGCGCCGCTTTGGATGCGCAGCGGTCGATTGCGGATTGAACGGCGCAACAGGCTAGGCGCAGAGTTCCAGAATCTCGACGATGTCGCCTGCACTGCGGATCGGGCGCGGATTTGTGCGGATGGCGCGGTCGTGCATCGTGCGCTCGGCAATGGCGCGGAAATGCGATGCGCCGATCAACAATTCCGACAGCCGCCATGGAAGCCCGAGCGCCTTTACCAGATCGCGCACCACATCGGCGGCCGGCAGCGCGCGCTTGCCCATGGCGCGGGAGACCAGCGCCTGGCGGTCGATACTGTAGGCGCGGTTCCAACTTAGCGTTGCGTGAAGCGTGATGCACGACGTGATGCCGTGCGGCACGCCATAGGAGCCGCCAAGCGTGTGGCCGATGGCGTGGCTGGCGCCCATGCCCCTGCCCGTCGCGGCGCCGGAGATCGACAGCCACATTCCGTGCTGGCATTGCGCGCGGGCTTCGAGATCGGCGGGATCGTCACGCGTCGCGATGAGGCCCTTGGCTAAAAGGCGAAGACCTTCGGCCGCGGCGGCATCGCCTATGGGCGCGCGTTCGAGATTGCATAGCTGCTCGACGGCGTGGTCGATAGCCTTCATGCCGGTGGAGAACCAGAGCCGTGGTGGCGTATCGCGCGTCAGGGCCGGATCGAGGACCACGGCCTGGGGCGCGAAATCAGGATGGGCGTAGCTTTCCTTCACCCGCTTCTCGCCATCGGTGACCCCGGCGGACGATGTGAACTCCGCGGCGGAGAGCGTTGTCGGAATGGCGATCATGCGGATGCCGGATGGAATCAGCGCGGGATCCTTGCGGTCTTCGCCGCGGCCGGCGCGATAAGGCGCAAGCGCATCCGCTTCAGTGAGATTGGCCCAGAGGCACAACTGCATGAGCTTGGTCGCATCGATGACGGAGCCGCCGCCGAGAGCGACGAGAAGATCCGCCCTCGCCTCGCGCGCCGCGGCGGCGCCGGCGACGACGTCGCTGCGGGGGGAATGGGAGGCGATGGCGTCGAAGGTTCCGACGCAGAGCGGACCGAGATCGGCGGCGAGCTTCGCGGCAAGACCGGAAGGGCCGCCCAGGGAACGTGTCGTCGTGAGGAAGAGACGCGAGGCGCTATAGCGTTTCGCAAGTTCGGCCACGGCCTCACGCGCCGGGCGGCCATAGACAACCATGTCCTGACGCGGAAAGCTGTAGGCGCCGGTGATCATTTGCGCCTCCGCAAGTGACGCGGCTTGGGCGGGCCGTGGAACCAGTCGATGACATAGTCGAAGGCGTCTTCGTCATCCACGCCTTCCTCTGTCCGGGTCTTGCCCCTACAGGAGAAGCCTTCGCGATGAACCGCTTCGCGATCGCCGCTGATCAGGTGATGCCAGGGATGGAGATCCTTGCCCTCGTGAACGAGGCGATAGGCGCATGACTGTGGCAGCCAATCGACGGTGGAGACGATTTCCGGGGTGAGCTTGACGCAGACGGGCACGTATTTCTTGCGGTTGGGATAGTCCCTACACTGGCAGGTATGGCCCTCCAGCAGCTTGCAGTGAAGGCTGGTAAAATAGAGATCGCCCGAGCCCTCGTCCTCCAGTTTCACCAGGCAGCATTTGGCGCAGCCGTCGCACAGCGACTCCCATTCAGAGGGTGTCATCTCGTGCAGTTTCTTTGTCTTCCAGAACGGCTCGGCGGGCATGGAGAAAGGGGCGTAGCCGAGGCGCGGCGGAAGGGCAACCGGCGAAGGCTAGGCTGCGGACAAGCGTTCGTGTTTCTGCAGTTGCGAGTTGATCCCGTGGCGTGAGGTTCGCCCGAGCGGGCTCGCTTAGAACGGGTCTTTGAGGATGTCGTGCCATTCGGGATGGCGACGTATTATCGCATTGGTGAAGGGGCAGAGCGGCACAACCTTGAACCCGCTAGCGCGGACATCCATCACCATGTATTCGACCAGCGCCTTGCCGACGCCCATGCCGCCGAGTTCATCGGGGACGCCCGTGTGGTCGATGATGAGGATTTTCTCACCGGCCTTCGAGAAGGTCATTTCCGCTTCCGGCTTGCCCTCGACGCGCGCGACATAACGGCCGCCGGTGGGCTTATCCTCGCGCACGATGCTGACTTTGACCTTGGGGACTTCGACCACGGCGATGCTCCTTGTGCGGGCGCCCGAAGCTAGGCGCTGCGGCGCATCAGGAGAAGGGCGAATCCACTTCGGACTGCGCGTCTGCCCCCTGCCGGCCATTGATCACGCCGCCAAGCCGCGCGATGGCCGCGAAGATTTCAGGCGCGCAGCAGGCGAGCTGGGCGGAGGCTTTCGGCGCGCCCTGCATCAGGTGCTGAACCTCCGTGGTGGCAAGCTCCACCTCGCGCTGGGCCGTCATGAAACGCTTCTTCACGGCAGGCGGCGCGCTGTCATAGGCGGCCACGGCCAGGTCGCGGTCGCGTAACCCGGTCATGCGGAAATGGGCGGCATAATCGACGGGATGCCATTCGAGCACGGGCTCGCGCATTTCGGGCATGTCCGCCAGAGTCGCGATCATTATAGCTATCGCGTTGAAATAATTTAGGTAATCTGTGGCCAACCCGGTTACGGGATTGATGCTCGCCGCCTTCAGCAGGTCAGAATCTGGAAGAGCTACGCGGCGCATCAATCGCTCATTGGAGAGAAACATGCCGGAGCCTGCGCCGGGAGGATTTACGCGCGCTTAATCAGCCGTCTAAGGAGAAGCATGCGCGACCGACTGTTCTTTCCGCTGGCCTTCATTCTAGCCAGCACTTTCATCTTCCTGGCGTTGCAGCCATTTGCCGAACGCCTGCCCTCGGGCCCGGTGAGCGCTGGCGTGGGCAATGCGGAGGACGCCACCGTCAGGGATGCCAACCTGTATCGTTTTCAACCGGGCGAGTTTGAAAGCATAAGTATCCTGCCAGCCTCAGGCGAGCAGCCCGTTCTGGCGCGCCTCACCCGGCCGGCTTCGGAAGACTATCTGGATCCGCGGCGAGGTCCGCATCTGATACTGGCGGAAGACATCGAATTCGCCATGGGAAATCGTCAGATCCAGATCGACATCGAGGCGCGTTCGGCCGGTGACTTCGCAGCATCGCAGTTCGAAGCTAACTATCTGGTGAAACCCGAGTTCGAGTCAGGCTGGAGAACCTTCAACCTCACCCCTGAATTCGCCACGTACAGCTTCACCTATGAAACGCCCGAGCTTGGCAACTCGTTCGGCAACGACTTCCTCGGCATCCGCCCGGTGGCGCCAGACAAGCGTCGCGTGATGGAGGTGCGCTCGGTGCGCATCCATACGCTCACGCCGAAAGCATTCTGAACGCATTTAGACTAGCCGTTGAAGCCGCGGATGGCGTCTATGACCTGATCCTGGTCGGCTTGCGACAGATAGGGGTGCATCGGCAGCGACATGACGCGGTTGCGGATGTCTTCCGTGACAGGCAGGCCGCCGGGCGCTTTCGGGTAAACCGAGTAGACATCCTGCATGTGGATCGGGATAGGGTAGTAGATCGCGGTGGGCACGCCCTTTGACTTGAGGTACGCGATCAGGCCGTCGCGATTGTCATGCTCGATCGTGTATTGAGCCCAGTTCGAGAAGCCGCCTTCGATCACCTTCGGAACCGAACGGACGTGGGAGGCGAGCGCCTTCGAATAGCGCGTTGCGATAGCGTCGCGCTTGTCGAGTTCGTCCGGGTAGATTTTGAGCTTCTCCGACAGGATGGCGGCCTGGATGGCGTCGAGGCGGGAGTTCACGCCGATGCGCATGTTAAGATAGCGCGGGTCGTTGTCGTACTTCTTCGCCGCCATGTCTTCGGCGCTGGCCTTGCCATGGATGCGGATCGAATCGACCAGGCCGGCAAGCGAGTCGTCGTTAGAGAGAACGGCGCCGCCATCGCCATAACAGCCGAGCGGCTTGGCGGGGAAGAAGGAGGCGGTTGCGACATCGGCCCACTCAAGCGGCTGTCTGCCATGGAGCGTGCAGCCGAAGCCCTGCGCCTGATCGGCGATGAGCTTGAGGCCGTGCTTCTTGGCGATGGCGGAGATGGCGACGTAGTCCGCGGGCTGACCGAAGAGGTCGACTGCGATGATCGCGCGCGCCTTGAGCTTGCCCTGTTCTTTTACGTCAAGGATGGCGGCTTCGAGGCTGGCCGGATCCATGTTGTAGGTGTCAGGCAGGACATCGACGAAGACGGGACTGGCGCCAACGAGCGGGGCCACTTCGGCGCTGGCGACGAAGGTGAAACTGGGAACGAACACAGCATCCCCCGGGCCGATATTCCAGGCGCGCAACGGGAGCAGCAGTGCGTCCGTTCCGTTGGCGCAGGCGAGCGCATGCTTGGCGCCAGCGAAGGAGGCGAGCGCCTTTTCGAAGCCGGCAACTTCGGGGCCCATGATGAAGCCACACGTGGACAACACCCGGGCGATGGCGGCGTCGATCTGCGGGGCGATACGCTGGCGCTGGGCCGCGAGGTCGATGAAGTTCATGGGGGTGGACTCACTCACGCTTTCGGAACATGCGCAGCAATGCCCCTGCCCGAAATCAGGGGCAAATCACCTTGCGCTGCAAAATATAACGTAGCCGGGCTTACGCCGCGACGGGCGGTCGCAGGTTCCAGCTGACGACAACGGGGTCGGGATTGAGTTCGACGACGCCGTAGGCGCCAGTGGCGAGCTTGGCGTCCGGCCGATGTGTGACTGCGGCGGCGAGCGCGAAGCGGGCGATGCCATTTGACGTGACGATTAGGTGGTTGCCCGGGATGTCCGCAAGCTCCGAAAACAGTTGCTGCCAGTTGCCAACCAGGGCGGCGGGATCGACACGCCAACCCGGTGGGACGATGGACGCGTGCTCCCATGCTTCAAGAGCGGTCTTGCCGATACGGGCGACGACGTCGTCTTCCGGGCGGTTCTCGTCGGGGCCGTAGTCGATCTCACGGAGGAATAGTTCCGTGGCGAGGTCGGGCGCTTCCGCCTGTGCTGCCAGGATCGCCTTTGCGGTGTCGCGCGTGCGTTTCAAGGGGCCTGAACGGGCGGAGGCGAACGTTGTGCCGGCGAAATGCTGAGCAAGGAGTTCGGCCTGTGCGTGACCGGAGCTGGAGAGCAGCATATCCGTGCGGCCCCCGACCCGGGTGACGATGTCGCCCTTGTCGAACGTGTTGCCGTGGCGGACGATGTACAGGTGCGATGTCATGGAGCGTGACCCTAGGCGCCGCCGGCCCACCCGGCAAGCAATGTTGGGCTGATGGGAGCAATTACAGGAAGTATCACGGTGTCATGCCGATAGACGCGGACAAGAAACCTGCGCCGCCGCAAGACGCTCTCGCCCGTCTGTGGCGCCGGGTCGGCTATGCAATCGACCGCACGTTCAAGACGGGCGGGCGGCGTCACGAGTTCGAGCACAAGTACGCCACGCACGGCGGCTATTTCGGCTATCAAAGCAGCGTCTAAGAGCTGACCAAGTATGAACGCACGCTCGAGCTTGTGCGGCGGTGGCGGCGCGGCGCCGGGAGTGCGCTTGAGCCTCTTCCCCTGCCCGCATCGACGCAGGCGGACGGTCTCAGCCTGATCGGTAGGGGTCGCCGATCTCGCGGAGCACGCGGGTAGCCCGCTCCGCATCCTCGGGCGTGTCGATGCCGGCGGATGGCAGTTGCGAGGGCGCTACGGGGACCGCATAAACTGAGAGGCCGTTCTCGAGGAAGCGGAGCTGTTCGAGGCCCTCGATTTCTTCATAGTGCGAGAGCTTCATCTTCGAGATGCGTTCGAGGGCGGCGCGGGAATAGCCGTAAAGACCGACATGCTGCAGCACCGGCGAGAGATCGCCCTTCCCGCGCAATCTGGCCTCGTAGCGCATCGCCGGAAGGATGTTCTTCGAAAACCACAGTGCGCGGCCATCGGCGGCGCGTATGCAGGTGGTGCCGGAAAAGGGCGTGGTCTTTTTGTGCTCGCGAAGGGCGTCGAGTGCGGCCCAGCTGAGCTGGATCACGGGTGTCACGACATCGGCCTTCGCGGCATTGTCTATGAGGGCAGCGACGTGATCGGGCGGCGTGAACGGAGCATCGCCCTGCAGGTTGACGATGAAGCCCGCGTCTGGCGCGGCGAGCACGGCGGCGGCGCGGCAGCGGTCCGTGCCGGACGGCAGATCAGGATCGGTCATCACGACGTCGACGCCGATGTCTTTCGCATGGGCGGCGATGCGATCGTCATCCGTCGCGACGAGAACGCGGGCGCCGGTTGCCTTCCCGGCTTGTCTTGCCGCGCCGACGGTTCGCTCGAGCATGGAGACGCCGTTGATAAAGTGCAGCGGCTTTCCGGGAAAGCGCGCGGAAGCGTATCGCGCCGGAATGACAATGACCGTTTTCATGACGCGGTTCTCAAGCGAGCCCCGACTTCAGAAGATCGTGCATGTGGATGATGCCGGTGGGCTTGCCATTCTCGACGACAAAGATCTGAGTGATCTTTCGCTCGTTGATGATGCGCAGCACATCGGCGGCGAGCTGGTCGGGCGCGGCAGTGAGTGGTGACCGCGTCATTACATCGTCGATGACTGCGGCCGTCTTGCCGGAGGTGAGGTAGCGTCGCAGGTCGCCGTCGGTAACAATGCCGGCGAGCTTGCCATCGGGCGCGGTGACGCCGAGGACGCCAAAACCCTTGCCCGTCATGGCTTTCACCGCATTGATGAAGGGCGTACCGGCGCCAACAAGCGGCAGCTCGGCGGATTTGTGCATCAGATCGGAGGCCGTGCGCAGCATGGCGCCGAGCTTGCCCCCCGGGTGAAACACCTTGAAATGGTCGGCCTTGAAGCCCTTGCTTTCGAGCAGCGCCACCGCAAGGGCATCGCCCAGGGCAATCATCAATGTTGTGGAGGTGGTAGGGGCGTTGGTTTCGGCGCAGGCTTCAGCCGCATCCGGCATCTGAAGCAGTACGTCAGCGGCGCGGCCGAGCGTGGAGTCCGTCTTGGCAGTCATGCCGATGAGCGGGATCGAATAGCGCCGGGCATAGCCCAGAATGTCTGCCAGTTCCTTTGTCTCGCCAGACTTGGACAGAGCTAGGATCACGTCGCCCTGCGAGATCATGCCGAGATCGCCGTGGCTGGCCTCGGTTGCGTGGACGAAATAGGCCTGCGTGCCGGTCGAGGCCATGGTCGCGGCAATTTTACGGGCGACGTGGCCCGACTTGCCGATGCCAGTGCAGATCACCCTGCCCTTAGCCGCAAGAATGGCCTCGACTGCCGCGACAAAAGCAGCGCCGAGACCGAGAGACAGGGCGCCCAGGGCATCGGCTTCGAGGGCCAGCACGCGGCGCGCCGTGGCAATATGAGGGTGCTCAGACATCGGCCCCATGTGGACCAGATTTGCGGGATTGTCATCCGTCGAGCGGCGCTGGGATGAGCGCCTCAGAGGTGTCTGGCCCGGACAAACCGGCATTGTTGTCCATCAGCCCCGGGAGCGAGAAAAACTAACCCGACCGTATGTCGGAACAATGTTGGCGCTCGCAGCAGGGCGTCTTCTCAAGCACCTTACACGGCCCTTGAGCATCGATCGCGCCGTACGCCGTACAGAGCGATTTCAGGTCTTGGTGTACTCGCGATACCATTTTACGAAGCGCGGAATGCCCTCCTCGAGCTTCGTTGTCGGTGCAAAACCATGATCGCGGGCGAGCGCATCTACATTGGCGTAGGTTGCGTGGACGTCACCGGGCTGCATCGGCTCCATAATTTTCTCGGCGCGCTTGCCGACGGCGTCCTCAACGATCTCGATGAACCGGCCGAGTTCGACCGGACGGTTGTTGCCGATATTGTAGATGCGGTGCAGCGGCGGGTTGGCCGTCTTCGGCTGGTCGAGCGCGGTTGAGACGACGCCAGCGACGACGTCGTCGATCCAGGTGAAGTCGCGTTTGAGCTGGCCGTTGTTGAAGACGCGAATGGGCCGGCCTTCGATAATGTCGCGCGTGAAGGTCCAGTAGGCCATGTCGGGGCGGCCCCACGGACCATAGACGGTGAAGAAGCGAAGGCCGACCTGCTCCATGCTGTAGAGCTTCGTATAGCTCTCACTCATCATCTCGTTGCAACGTTTCGTCGCCGCATAGAGCGAGACGGGATGGTCGACGCGGTCATTCTCGGAGAAGGGGGCTTTCGAATTCTCACCATAAACCGACGAGGATGAGGCGTAAACGAGACGCGGCTTCTTCGGGGCGTGACGGACGAGCTCGAGAACCGAGAGATGGCCGATCAGGTTCGACTGGCCGTAGGCGAAGGGATTTTCCAGCGAGTAACGGACGCCGGCCTGCGCGGCGAGGTGAATGACCGCATCCGCATCCATGACGCCGTGTACGGCCTTAAGGGCGTTGTGGTCGGCTATGTCGACCTGATTGAAACCGAAGCCGTCGCGCCTGGCGAGAAGCGCGAGGCGGTCCTGCTTGAGCTGTACGGGGTAATAGCTGTTAAGGTTATCGACGCCGCTGACCTTGATCCCTTTATCGAGCAGGTTATTCGCAACGTGAAAGCCCACGAAGCCGGCGGCGCCCGTAAGCAGGATATGTTGCGGCCGGGAGGTCGTCATTGTTGAGTACTCATCTGTGATTTGGCGACACTAGCGCGTCCGGAGCCAGTTTTCACGCAGCAAGACTGCAGCTGGGAAAGCCTATGCTTTGGACTATTCCGGGCCTTCCTGCTGGAATGGCCTCACGTCGATCTGGCGTCCGATATAGGCAAAGGGATTCCAGGTGAAACCGGATGCCACGTTAGAGGGCGTCAATCCCCGCCTGGAGCGCAGCTCGCGCCGGGTCTTGAACATCGGCCCGAGACCCTGGAAGGCCGCGATGAAGCCGTCCCAGGTTGCTCGGAAAGCGCCACGAAAAAGGCCGCGGATAAGGAGCAGTATGGCGCCCAGAAACCAGACCGGCAGCGTGAGCGCCAGCCAGCCGCCGGGCATGTTCTTGACGTAGGTCCAGACGCCGTTTCGGACCCCGTGGAAAATGGAAAAGCGGCTGGTGCGGCCAGTGACAGCCGAGCCGGCATGGCGGATGCGGGCCGTCGGCGCAAACTGGCACTTCTCCCCGAACAGTCGCAGGCGGAAGGCGATGTCGACGTCCTCGTGATAGCAGAAATAGCGCTCGTCAAAGCCGCCAGCTTCGAGGAAAACCCCGCGCGGATAAAGAGCCGCGGCGCCACAAGGGCCGAAGCATTCTCCTGCCGGAGGCGCTTTCGAGGCTGGATGTCCGAAGCCGCCGCGCCATGCGTAGCCAAACGCGAGATAATTGTCCCCTGCCCCGTCGAGCTTCGTGGGATTGTGGAGATTGAGCTGGAGCGATGAGACCATGCGGTGGTCGGGATGTTCGACGACCGCTTGCATCATCGCATCGAGCCAACCCGGCTCGGCTTCGGCATCGGGATTCAGGAGGGCGAGCCATGCGCCTTTGCCCGCCCTGGCGCCGACATTGTTGGCGCGGGCGAAGCCGAGATTTTCACTCTGCCGGAGAACGATAAGCCGCGAAGGTTTCTCAGCGATCCGCTCGAGCGACCCGTCGGTCGAATTGTTGTCGACGATGATGGTTTCGAAATTAGGATGCGTTTGCCGCGCAAGCGAAGCAATGCAGCCTTTCAGATAGTCGCCGCTATTGTAGTTCACCACGACGACGGTGATGTCAGGCGCAGGCGCGGCGTCGTTCATGCCCTAAAGGATCGACTGACCGGTCGACTTCCAGTCCTTGAGGAAGGCCTCGACGCCCGAGTCCGTCAGCTCGTGCTTGTACATGGCCGCGAAAATCTTTGAAGGCAGCGTGGCGCAGTCGGAACCGGCCAGCGCGGCCTGCCGGACATGCTCGACGCTGCGGATCGACGCTGCGAGGATATTCGTTGCGAAACCGTAATTGTCGTAGACCCGCCTCATGTCGCGAATCAGCTCCATCCCGTCGATACCCTTGTCGTCGAGGCGGCCTATGAAAGGCGAGATGAAGTAAGCGCCCGCTTTGGCAGCGAGCAGCGCCTGCACCACGGAAAAGCATAGCGTGACGTTTACGCGGATGCCTTCGTCCGAAAGTGTCTGGCAGGCGCGGAGGCCGTGCTCCGTAAGCGGAAGCTTCACCACGACATTGGCCGCGATACGAGCGAGATAGCGACCTTCGGCGAGCATGCCGTCGACGTCCGTCGCAACCGCCTCAGCGCTGACAGGACCTGGAATGATGGAGCAGATCTCGGCAATGGCCTCCTTCATCTTGCGGCCAGACTTGGCGATGAGAGAGGGGTTGGTGGTGACGCCGTCGATCAGGCCGGAGGCCGCGGCGGCGCGCAATTCGGCGACATCGGCGGAGTCGATGAAAAGTTGCATTGCTGTCTCCGAATTGGACACGCCGGGTTTGTGCGTACAGTATAGGCGGGCCCGATGATTGCCGCAAACCGTGTCGGTGCGAAATTTGCCAGGACCAAAATTTGAGCTCAGGGCGCGGACGGCCCGAAGATGACGCTCGGCGTTGTGAATAGGCGAGCCGGTGCGATCATGCGCCGGGGATGACCTTCTTGACGTCCTGCGCCCGGTGGCGCGGCATGATAAGAACCGAGTTGCCGCTTGCGACGATAATCAAGTCAGACACGCCGATAGCGGCGACGTGCACGCCTTCGCCGCGGATCAGATTATTCATTCCATCCATCAGGGTGACCGAGCCGGAAATTGCATTGCCGCTCGTGTCTTTCTCCGACAGACGCCAGAGTTCTGCCCAAGAGCCTACATCTGCCCAGCCGATGTCACAGCGAGCAACCGCCGCGCGGTTGGTCTTTTCCATGACGGCCCGATCGACCGCTTCACTGCGAACCGCAGCAAAGGTCTCGGCGTCGAGGTGGATCTCAAGTCCATCGCGTCGGGCTAGCCGTAGAGCCTTCTGCGCACCTTCGCGAATGTCAGCGCCGGCGTGGGAGAACTCCTGCAGCAACATTTTGGGTGAAAAGAAAAACATTCCCGAGTTCCAACTATAGCCGCCGTCACGCAAATATTGGTTTGCCACCGCCAGCTCGGGCTTTTCTTTGAATGCTCTGACAATGTGAACTCCATCGCAGATGGCCTCACCCTGCTGAATATAGCCATAACCAGTTTCGGGTCCGGTCGGCGTAATGCCGAAAGTGACAATATGATTTGCAACGACCGGAGCCGCCGATCTGATCGCGGCGACGAGCGCCTCCGGCCTGCTCACCAAATGGTCGGCAGGCGACAATAGGACATACGCGTCAGGGTCAATCTCGGATGCAACCATGGCGGCTAGCGCGGCTGTAGCTGCTGTATTGCGACCTTCAGACTCGAGCACAATTGCGGACGGCGTCACGCCGCATCGTGCAAGAAGTTCGCGGACAAGCGAGCCATGTCCAGCCCCTGTAATCACTACTGGAGGGAGAAAATCGATATCACCGTGCGTTCCTGTGAAACGCAGCGCGGTCTCTTCAATCATCGAGCGCGGTGCGCCGAGTTGATGAAATTGTTTCGGCCGCTGGGTCGTGGACAACGGCCAAAGGCGCGTCCCCGCTCCACCAGACATGATGACCGGAATGATCTTCGTTACAGCCACCTGCCACTCCACCGTTCACTTTCATCGACCGCGATCCGAGCAGTCATCCAAGCGCTCGCAAGGATGACTCCCCACGCTTTGGTTTCCGATAGGCGCTATCGCTTCGCAAGGCAGGCCTCTCTATAAGACGCCAAAGCGCAAGAGCCGCCAGTATTGTCACAGTTAGGGCGGCAACCGCCCCCAGCCACGCGTTGATGCGGAACAATCCCAGCGCGACCATCATCTGTATGATCGGAAAATGAATGATATAGATCCCATAGGAAATGTCGCCAGATCGGGCAGCGTCCGGAAGTCTCAAAGGACCGATCGCCAGCCAAAC
>CANJIL010000051.1 GCA_947474455.1 Hyphomonadaceae bacterium
CAATCCGCCAGCCGATTCGCTCGCGAGAATTTTATGCAGCAATGACGACGGTTGCGATGAATGCGCCATATGGAAGCTCCAACAGCAATTGCTCAGCCTCCGTTGTCATGAAGCCCGGCGCACGCAGCACACCACCGGACCCTTTGTATCTAAGGTGCGTAGTCGGAATGTCTAGCTTGCCAATTGTATGATCACTTTGGGGCCCGTCGCCGCCGGACTACCGACGTGGCGATCGCGCATGGTCGATCCAGTCCGGCCAGTCAGAGACGGCGCTGCGTTGCGGCGGGTCTTCGCCCGAAGACCGCATTCAACAGGCGCTAGAGAGATCCCTACTGAGTTGATGCAATAGGGATCTGAAGGATCTCGCGGAGGGCGCCAAGCAGCACACTACCCGATTTTGAATCGCAGCCGAGATTGTAGTCGAAGACTTTTTCTTCGCCGACCCGCACGCGCCTGGTGATTCTTGCAAAGGGTGAATCCGGCATGCATGGATACCCACTCTCGCGCGTTGTGGGGTCCTCCATATTTTTCCAGTCGGCGGCCACGAAAGCTGCTTCCGCACCTTCCCAACTGCCGGTGGGCAACTGGCCTTCGCGCACGCCGATGAGCGTTACATTCCTGAACCCCTCGTAGCGGTAGCCGCCATCCGGTTTCATTGAGATCGTATAGGCAGGACACGCAGCGATGAAGCCGCAGCCGCCCTCCTCCAGCGTGATGAGCGCCTCACCAGTTGGTGGCGGCGGAGCCGTCGCGCAACCCGAGACTACAAGCGCAGCAAACAGGACAAGGACATTTTTCATCTACACATACTAGACCGGCACAAGCAAAAATGGACAGACAACGGGCCCGCAAAATGAAGGACCCGCGCCTGGTTGGGCAGTTGGGGCTGATGGAGTACTGGCGCACCACCAAGTCCCAGCCCGATGTCTGCGCGAGGGAAGATGTTCCCTTCTGTCGAGCGCTGGAAAAGGTCGCGGCGCCGAAGCCCTGACCCATCGTTGCGGATGGCCGGAAAGGGCCTCGAGTTAGCCGAAGTGGCGATTGCGGCGATAAGGCTGTGTCGCCCATCAGCAGCCAGTCTTCCTGCCCTAATGGACCCGGCGGGACCTCGCCCAAAGGCGGTCATTCGCGATCAGGTTCGGCGCGCGGCTGTCACGTTCTGAGCTATCTCGTGCAGATGGACCTCCCAGGCGCCACAGCAGCCGCCCCAGACATCCATGTGAGGATAGCGGCGGGCAATGTTCCCCACCAGACCGCCAAGGGCCTCGGGATCGCCAGCCTCGAGGTGGCCGAGTTTGCACAGCGCTTGCTTCTCCATCATGACAGCGTTGGGCCGGATGCTCCGGATGCGACGCACCCAGTCGCCGTCATCGAGCGCTGACCCGAACTCAAACGGGTGAGAGCAGTTGACGCCGTAAAAATCCGGTCTGGCTTCACCCGCTTCGGCGTCTACTGCAGTGATCGCCTGCTTAAGGGTTGGTCCGGATTTGAGGCGCCCGGCCGTATCGAAGGTGAAGGAGACCGCGAGCGGCAGGCCGGCTTTCGACGCTGCGCGCGCAACGCCCACGGCTTCGGCCACGCTGTTGAAGGTGAGAGCGCTCACCAATTCGACGCCGGCCTGCCTGAGCCCTTCCATTTGCTCGCCATGATAGTCTTCCGCCTCGTCAGCCGTGATCGTCCGGTTGAGAGAGTAGGCGTCGCCGCGCGGGCCTACGATTCCGACATAGAGGATGCCGGGCAGCTGGCCAGCATACGGGCGGGCGACGTCGCGCAGGAAACCGATGGACCGCATCTGGAAGTCTGCAAGTCCCTCGCGAGATATCCCGAGCTTCCGGGCCCAGTCAGGGCTTGCGCGATAGTCCAGGCCGCCCATCAGAGCGACCCACCCGTGCCTTGCGGCAGTGTCGAGATAGCGGGCGTACATTCCCTTCATCGCAATGACGGCCTGCGGGTTGTCCAGGAGGGTGAACATCGCAAATTCGGGCAGGTCGTAGCCGAACTTGTACATGATCTCGGTCTCCTGGCCGCCTTCGGTCAGGTAAAGCACGCCGTCTTTCTGAGCTGGAAATGAAACCGCCGCCATCGCCGACCCTACCCGCTGATATCTACTCGACCCTGATGTAGGCGAAGATAGCAGATCGCGCGGGACCGATAAATGCGCAGTCGATAAACGACAGCAAAGCCCCCCCCCCCCCCGACGGCCCCAGGCTTACGATTGGCGGGGTCGATATGAACTTGCCGTTCCCAACCCTCTCGCGGCTAAGGTGTGGTCTCGCCTCAGCGTTGTCATTCGGCAGTCACGCCTCGCGGCCTTCCGAGTGCTCGAATAGTTTCCACTTACTGGTTCGCCCACCGCGTATTCGGCACGATCGCAACGACGAAGACCTTGGATCGGAAGCGCCAGGCCTTCATGCGGTAGGTCGAAACGCCATCGTGGGCGACGTACTCGCCTTGGATGTTCTGTGACGGAAACTTCGTATTGAAGTAGGCCATCGATTGGGCTTCATCGGCGAACCTGATCTCGATCTCGGTCAGGCAATCGCAGGCGGCGCTGTTGAAGAAATACACCACTTCGCTGAACGGCGCGTCGGCTGTCGCGACGACAAATACGTTGGCGGCGGTATTGGCGCGATAGGTCAGCCTTTTCGCGGCAAGAAGATCGAGAAAGTCCTGCCTGGGCAATTCGAAACCGACCCCGGCCACCTGCTCGGGAAAAGCGCTCTGATAGGTGTAAGCGTGCACCGCCGCTGCCGAGGGCGTCTGCGCTGCGACTACGGGCGCGCCGAGCAAGATCGCCGCACCCAGCAACATGGAAAGTGTTCGCGCCATGATTTTCGATTCGCCTCCCCGCACACATTCTAAGCCGTAACTTATACAGTCAGGCCACTGACAGAATACACAGGCGGATCAGTTGAGCCTCCCGGGCGCTGCCGGGTCGGGAGGTTGAGCAGGAACCGCAGGACAATGAGTTCGCTCCGCTGCCAAGCCCGTCGCAATCCTACCGATGGCGGTGTCGCTCGCAAACTGTCAGTCGCTTCTCCCCTTTCAGTCGGGCGGAAGACCGCCCACGTCCTGCCGCTTAGGTGATCCACAGCTGGCAGGGTCTGCTCGCCGGCCAGCGCATCGGGATGCAGGCCGGTAACGCTCCTCCGGGAAACCGTCCACGTTGGCTACGCGCTGCCTAGATTGCCATCATGAACGACGCCGTCCGCGGCGGAACGGAAATTTGTCTCCTTCATCGAAGTACGTTTGCTGTTTGGCTCCCGCCATGTACGGCGCGGCGCCTGCTAACTCGGGCCCTGTACAGCAGACTTCATCACTGGATTTTTGATGGGGCGCATTCTCAACCAAAATTCCGCGAGTAGCAGATTTGGAACCCACGCCAGCCCGGCGATGACAGGATAGGATGGTTCGATGCCTGCGGTCATTATGCCAATGGGCAAGTAAAGCCGCAAAGTGACCGCGCCAAACGTCAACGCGAATGATCTGATCATCCAGCTTTGGTGCGCTAGGAAATCGCGGTTCATCGCAGACAGCCATGCCATGAGCGTGAAAGGAACCCACAACACGGCGAGCGTGAAAAAGCCCCAACCCGCCACCGGTCCAGATGACGAGAAAAGCGCAATTGCTCCTCCTGCAACCCCGCCAAGAACGCAGGCCAACACATAGATTCGCCCAAGCCAGCGATGGAGCCGCCTGAAGCGCAAACGTAACGATCTGAGAAACTGAAACGACCCTACGAGGAGCGCGACGCCAGCGCGCCGCACTATGTATCTTGATGCCAAGCGGTGTGAAGAAGTGGGTGGCCATTACCCAGGACGGCACATGCGAAAACGAAGTTGCGACATCGAACATCGCAAACCGCCTACGCCGATCGACAACAGGGCGGTCACGCCCCACGCAATCCGCTCCGCAAGCATCATAGCGTTCGCTCCATACTTATCGCGCTAGCTTCCAAAGCCCGCACGCGCGTGGGTTGTTGAGCGGCGCCGCTACAAACCCATCGATTCTTGTCCGGCGTTTTCCCGAGTTCCTCGGGAAATGGAAGCGCCGCTTGGATGCCGGCAGAGGGCACAGCATCGAAAAAATCCGTCATCGCGCGGCCAGCCGCCAGCAAGATTGTGCGTTTCGTGCCGGTGACAAAGGAGATCCGCAATCACAACTTCTTTGTTCGTGCGCCAAACGGGGTGGGCAAAGCGATGCTGCGTGCGACACCGCTTTTTTCTGGCCCTGCTCACGGTTGAGCCGAACGGCTTTCGGACCCTCCACCGACCTGGACTTGGCCACATCGGCAGATGCAGGACTAAGGAAAAGCGGAGATTTTGGGGTCCATCGACAACGCTGCACTGACGAACCTGCTGACCCCGGCGATCCTGTTCTTTGCACTGGACGCGTTGGTGGGTTGGGCGAAGTCAGAGTTAACCAGAGTGACGGTTTGGGGCGCCCCGACCTTTCGCATGCATGGGTCTTTCGAATCCCGATGAACTTGGCCTTTCCAGAGAATGGTCTGCGTGCATCTGACGTCCCGCTGGAGTGTTTCGGCCGGGGCAAACCGGCCAGACGGACACTTGCGCTCAGCTCCCGCCAATCCAGATCGGCCTCGGATACGTATGGAGGAGACGGTGTCTCAAGCCAGGGCTGGTCACTCGCCGCAAGGGAGAGGCCTATGCTGAGGGTTGGGCGGGTATGGTAAGTTCTGACATGAACGTTTCTGAAAAGCTGAAATCGCTTTCAATCGACCGATCGGCGCACCCCAGGTCCAGCGGGGGCTGGCGGATGGCCGCATTGGGCGCCGCCGTGATCGCGGTCGGGGCTGTGGCGTGGGCGCTGGTTGGCCGCGGCGAACAGCCCGCAAACAGCTCTGCCAAGACTGTGAGCGCAGCGAATGCAGCCGGCTCCCTCCCGCCACCTGCAGCCGCAGCACGTTCGCGCGGCGGACTTGTCGCTTCAGGCTATGTCGTGGCTCGCAGGTCGGCCACTGTTTCCGTGGATATCACGGGGCGGCTCACAGATGTGATCTTCGAGGAAGGAGCCGTCGTCCAGAAGGGCCAGATTCTCGCCCGTCTCGATGACGATCTGGCGCGATTCGACCTGCAACTTGCTCGCGGCCGCCTGCAATCTGCTAACGCGACGATTGCATCGCTGCAGGCTCAGATGGTCGAGGCCGAGGCTCAGCGCCAGCGCGCCGACAGGCTGGTGCAGACGGGCGCGATCTCCGCCGCATCATTCGACGCGGCCGTGTCACGGGTCGACACCCTCAAGGCCCAGAACAACGCGGCGATGGCCGATGCACGCGTCGCCAAGACCTCAGTCGATCGTCAAAGCGATTTCGTTGAACGTCATATCATCCGCGCGCCATTCGCTGGCGTTATCATTGCCAAGAATGCCCAGGCCGGAGAAATCCTCTCGCCGGCGGCGGGCGGCGGCGAGTTCACGCGCACTGGCGTCGCTACGCTCGTGGACATGGCCAGCCTTGAGGTGGAAGTCGATGTCAACGAAGGCCAGATCGCGGACATCAAGGCGGGGCAATCCGCCACCATCGTGCTCGACGCCTATCCCGACTGGCAGATAGCCGGCGAAGTCATCGCAATCATCCCAACCGCCAACCGCGATCGCGCGACGATCCAGGTGCGGGTCGGCTTCAAGGAGCGCGACCAGCGTGTCCTGCCGCAGATGGCGGCCAAGGTAACGTTCGACAGATCGGCCACCTAGGGTCCGCCCGGAGCAAGCAAGGCCATGTCGGACAGCGATCTCATCGTCCTGCGCAATGTTGCCAAGGCATATCGTCGTGGCGAAGAGACGATCAGCATTTTCGCCGATCTCAATCTTACCATTCCATCCGGCGATTTCGTCGCGATGATGGGACCCTCGGGCTCCGGCAAAACCACGCTGCTCAACCTGCTCGGCGGTCTCGACCGGCCGACCAGCGGCACGATCCTGTTCGACGGGGCGCCTATCGAGAAGCTTTCGGAGAATAAGCTGTCCGCCTGGCGCGCGGCGAACATCGGCTTCATCTTCCAGTTCTATAACCTGATGCCGACCATGTCGGCGGCGCGCAATGTCGAACTGCCGCTGCTGCTCACCCCGCTGAGCACGGCAGATCGCAAGCGGCGCGTTAAGACCGCGCTTGAGATCGTCGGCCTCGAAAATCGCGCCGGGCACAAGCCCAAGGAGCTCTCCGGCGGCCAGCAGCAGCGCGTGGCCATCGCCCGCGCCATCGTTTCTGACCCCAAGCTGATCCTTGCCGACGAGCCGACCGGCGACCTCGACCGCACGACGGCCGTCGAAATCCTCGAAATGCTCCAGTTGCTCAACCGCGAGCTTGGCAAGACCATCGTAATGGTGACGCACGATCCGGCCGCCGCAAAGTATGCGCGTCGCGAACTGCACCTCGACAAGGGCACGTTCGAGGAGCGCCACACGTGAGCGATTTCCGTCTCATCCTGGCAGGACTGGGACGAAAGCCGCTGCGCACGAGCCTGCTGATCTTCGCTGTATTCATCGCCTTCCTGATCTATGGCGTGCTCGCAGCCTTCCAGTCATCGCTGGAGAACGCCGCCGGCCCCTCTTCCAGCAACCGCCTCGTCGTCGCCAATCGCATCAACTTCACCCAGCCGCTTCCCTTCGCCTATGTGAGCCGCATCCAGAACGTCGAAGGCGTCACGGACGTCAGCTATTCCAACTGGTTTGGCGGCTACTATCAGGAGCCGCGCAATTTCCTGCTGACCTTCGCGATCGATCCTGAAAGCTACACACGCATCTACAGCGAATACGTGATGCCCGATGACCAGCGCCAGGCCTTCATCGCCAACCGCGACAGCATCATGGTTGGCCGTTCCGTGGCCGAGCAGTATGGCTGGCAGGTCGGCCAGCAGATCCCGCTGTCATCCAACGTCTGGCGCCGCCGCGATGGCACTTCCGTATGGCCTGTCGTGATCCGCGCCATCTACGACGGGAAGGACGCCAACACATCCACCGGTTCGGTGTTTGTGCACTACGAGTATCTCGACGAAGGCCGCGCCTTCGGCAACGACACGGTCGGCATCATCCAGATAGTCACAGCAGACGCCGCGCAGAACGATGCTGTGGCCGCGCGCGTCGACACGCAGTTTGCCAACTCGCGCGCCGAAACGGAGACGCTGTCGGAACAAGCCTTCAACGCTGCCTTCATCGACCAGCAGGGCAATATCGGCCTGATCATCCTCGGCGTCACGGGAGCTGCGTTCGTCACGATCCTGCTCATCGTCGGCAACGCCATGGCCGGCGCTATCCGCGAGCGCACCGGCGAGATCGCGGTCATGAAGACGCTCGGCTTCACATCGGGCCGCATCGCCCGGATTGTGGTGGGCGAAACTCTGCTGCTGTCCCTGTTCGGCGGCCTGCTCGGCCTCGTGCTGGCAAACCTGCTCACCAACACGCTGAGCGGCATCCCTGCCCTCAACCAGTTCTTCGGCGCAATGCGCATCACGCCACAGATCGCCCTGTCGGCGGTCGGCTTCATGGCGGCCCTCGGCTTCATCACCGGCGCTGTCCCGGCCTTCAACGCCATGCGCGTCAACGTCATCACCGCGTTCCGGAGGATCTAGGCGTGGCCTCCCTCTTCCGCCAGATCTCCGCCGTCGTCGCCATGACCATTGGCGGGCTGCCCAGCCGCTTCTGGGGTTCGGTGACCACCATTTTCTCGATCGCACTGGTGGTCGCGACGTTGCTAGCCTTCCTTGCGATGTCCAACGGCTTTGCGAAGACAGTCGCCGGCACGGGATCCGACGACATCGCCATGATCCTCGGAACAGGGTCGGAAGCAGAACTCAACTCCACCATGTCATCCGAGGCCGTGCGCCTGCTCGAGGAATCGCCGGGGTTTGCGCGCGATGCGTCCGGCCGACCGATCACCTCGCCCGAACTCTACGTCGTCGTTGGCGCCAATCGGCGGGCGGGTGGCGGCGAGGCCAACGTCTCGCTGCGGGGTGTGACGCCGCGCGCGCCGGACCTGCGTCCCGGCTTCCGGCTCAGCTCCGGAAGGATGTTCGAACCTGGCACCAACGAAATGATCGTGGGCGCCGGCGTCGTGCGGCAGTTCAAGGGTTTCGACCTCGACACGGTGCTTCAGCTTGGCGGAAGCGATTGGAAAGTCGTCGGCATCTTCGAAGTGCCCGGCACGGTGTTCGACAGCGAGCTGTGGGCCGACCTGCCCGTCGTGCAGAGCCTCTTCAATCGCGGTCCATCGGTTCAGGCCCTGCGTGCACGCCTTGAGTCCCCCACCTCCCTGGCGGAGGTGAAGGCATTCGTGGAAAGCGAGCCGCGACTGCAGGTCGATGTGAAGACCGAGAAGGAGCACTTCGCCAGCGAGGCGCAATCCCTCCAGTATCTCGTCTATTTTGGATGGGCGATCTCCATCACGCTGGGCTTCGGCGCGCTCGCTGGCGCGCTGAACACGATGTATGCGGCAGTCGAGGCGCGCAGCAAGGAGCTGGCGACGCTGCGAGCAATCGGCTTTGGCGGCTTCCCCGCATTCGTCGGCGCGATCACCGAGTCGCTGGTCCTTGCGATTTCCGGCGGCTTTGTCGGGGCGGGCGCGGCCTACTTGCTCTTCAACGGCTTGACGGCGTCCACGCTTGGCGGCGGGTTCACGCAGGTCGTGTTCGATTTTAACATCGGGCCGGCGCAAGTCCTGGCCGGCGTGGAGCTGGCGCTGCTGCTCGGCCTCGTCGGCGGAATCTTCCCGGCGCTCCGCGCTGCGCGAACACCTCTCCTGAAGCTGGGCGCAGACTGATGGCAGCGACCGGTCCTGGCCACACGACATTTGCGGCGCCGGCAACTGGAGCGGGACAACGCTGCCGAAGGCGGGCGGGCCCCTGCTGACTTGGCCAGGGCGCTATCTGCCCGCACATCAGCGAAAATCAACTTCGAGGCGTTTCCTTCGTCCTCAAAGCGCATCATCCTGGAATGGATCAGCGCTGCGAAGCGGTCAGAAACCCGCGCACGGCGCAATGCTGAAACGGCAGAAAAAGCCGCCAACAACGTGGGGCAAATCATTTCCGCCAGCCATCCCGCTGGACTGCTCAACGCTTTATGGCAGCTTCAGCCCCCCCTGTTCTCCGTAACCTTGAATGTGGCGATCCGTCTGCGTCGCCCAGAAGCAGTTGGCGGGCCGATTAAACAAAAAAAAGGGGGAGGAGACCCCGCCGCCCGGCGGGGCGACCTGTTTTGAAGCTGCGATGCGACGGCTCGATTGCCGGCATGTCCGCGCCTTCACGTCCTTGCCCGCCCGCCGCCGTCGCACGTCACGGGTGGGCAGTACGGATATTCCATGATATGCGGTCCCGCCATCCGGCGGGGTAAACCGTAGCCGGGGCAGCGATGGAGAGTTTCAAATCGTAGTGATCGTGGTCCGGGACAACAACGTCGACCAGGCGTTGAAAGCGCTCAAGAAGAAGATGCAGCGCGAGGGCGTCTTCCGGGAAATGAAGGCCCGCACAGCTTACGAGAAGCCGTCCGAGGCCAAGGCTCGTCGGAAGGCCGAGTCCGTTCGCCGGGCGCGGAAACTGGCCCGCAAACGCGCCCAGCGCGAAGGCCTTCTCCCGAAGCCGGCGACCGCCACCCGGACCTAGGACCGGATCGGCGGTTGCATGAACGCCCGCGCGAAGAACGCGAGCATGGCCGCCACGACGATACGTCCCGCAATGTAAATAGGCCGATGTTCGGCCTTATCCCGCGCCGCATGCTTGCGCTGCGTCTAGGCTTTCGTGGCCAGGAGGGCTTGCTCTTCCTCGTCGACAAGCCGGAGGTTAGCGGCTTGCTTCACCAGTCTTTCCTCTGCGAACGACAGCATCTCGCCTCTGAACGGACATCCGTAGTCTTCGCCTCCGAGTTGCCCGCTGAACTGACTTCGCGGAACTGCCGAGCCAACTATCGGCGAGCTGGCTGCGCAAAGGTCCGCAATGGTCCAATTCGGGCCTCACGGGCCTCGCCGGCGCAGATCATCCAGCCTTGCGCGTGTTGCTCCAGGCAACCTGCACGACACCCACCAGCACCGCGATCGCGCCGTATATCGCCCAGCTATGGTCCTCGACCATGAAGCTGCGCGCGCCGCCGGGGCCCATCGGTCCATTGAAGGCGATGTTGTAGGCCTGCAATATCCACACGCCGCCCATGCAGCAGAGCAGCACGCCCAGAAGCGTGCTGATGATCCGCCCGACGATATTGAATGCCGCGCCCATGGGCTGGTCTCCCTGTTGGCCGGCGAAGCTAGCCCATCCGGCGCGCGACGGAAACTTTGCCGAAGCCATCGCAGCCCGACATGGGCTAGAGCCGTGCGTTGACGCGGCGAAGAGATCGGCGAATGGCAGTCAGCGCTGAATATTCCCTTTGAGGCCCGAGTTCGCCAAAACGCAAATCGTGGCGATCCGGCAGAGTCGCCCGGAAGCGGCAATTGTGGCGAGATCAGACGCGCCAGGCGAGGGCGCGGGAGAGTCTTGTTTTCCGGGATTCTCGCCAGCGCAAAGCGCGGGTCGCTTCGTGTGTCCTGGGGAAGTGTGATGCGAGGAATCACTCGTCTTCTGAACCCTGCGCGCGAACTCGGCGCAAGGTGGCCGTCTGCGCCAGACGATTCGCAGATCATGCGTTTCGAGTTTTCACTCACGCTCGACGCGCTGATTTCGGTGAGCGTCCAAGGATCAACTGACGCCTGGCTGAGGATCCGATTGCGTTAATTCCGAACTGGGCAGGTGCGCACGGCGTCCACGACTAGTCGCGGTCGCCTCCGTCACCCTCGCCTTCCCTGTCGCCGCGCCGATGGCAGCTCACACAATTGTCGATATTGCGAATGCCTTCCTCGAGGTGCTGCGCGCGTACGCGGCCTGGTTCGTGCTCGTGACATGAGAAGCATGTGTATATGCTGAAATCGCCTTTGGAGTGGCAGGTCGTGCATGTCGCCTTGTGCGGTCCTGTCAACGGGAAGAACCGATCGTGGTCGAATGTGGCGGGCTTCCATCCGTTCTGATTGTGACACGTGCTGCAGTTGGCCGCCTTGTCCGCATGAAGCGCATCCGCAGGCGGCAGGTGACAGCTTGAACACTGGTTCCGCAGCGTCTCGTTTAGAAGATCATGTGAGAATGATGGTTCGCGCGCGACTGGTTTCGCACCCGGATGTTCCGTATGACACGACAGACAGGCCTGCGTGATAAGCGCCTGATGGAACGCTGGTCGCGCGTTCGGACCAGCAGTCGCCTCTCCTTTCGTCGTCCGAATTCCGATATCCTCCACTGCGTGACACGAAACGCACCTCTCTGCGGTCGCCCCCCGGAATGGCGCATGACAGGAGGAGCAGTTCTCCGCCAACGTCGCATGCGCCGGGATAAGCGAACCCGGGCTGATCATGAGATGTGGATAGGCAAATACGAGCGCAATGATTGCGACAAGATTTGCACCGACGAGCGCCCAGACCCAACCGCGCTTCATCTCCATCCCCAGTGCCAGAACACGGCGAGGATATGCGCCATTGCGAGAACTCCGAACGCAAATGCGATCGGGAAGTGGACTGCCCTCCATTGCTTGACGAGATCAAAGGTCAGCGTGTCCCAGTAAGTGCTGTCCTCAAGTTCTGCACGCGAGAGACCTTGCTGCTGCATTGCTTCACGAGCTTCCTCGAGGCGTCGCCGCGATCGCTGAAGCAGGAACTTGCCGGTCAGGCCGCTACCGACATTGATCAGCATGGCCCAGACCGCCAGCCATGCGAGGATGGCGTTGAAGTGGATACCGGCATGCACCAGCACCAGGAGCGACCCCGCCCAGGCCATGCGTTCATGCAAGCGCAATAGGTCCGCAGGCTTTCCAGCCTGAATCAACTTGCGCTTCCGAAGCGAGTAGCCGAATGACCCCACAATGAGCAGAACGCCAGGGATGCCGAGATAGCGACCGATCCACACGGCGTTGAGCAGGTGAAGAAACGCATCGAACAGCAGCGCTATCGCAACGAGCGCTAGCAGGGACGCCAGAAACGGCAGAACCTCGCGCGTCAGAATATGAGCGTGTTTGATCTTCATGCGTCCAGCACCAGGGCGGACGCAGGTTCAGATATACAGAGAAGGCAATGTCCCACCGTCACTTCGTAGGCGCCAACCTGCGTATTGCGGACCGTACCGGATACGATCCGCGTCTCGCATGACCCGCAACTGCCGGAGCGGCACCCGGATTCAATGGCAATGCCTTTCCGCTCGGCGAAATCAAGCAGTGTAGGGTCCAGCCCATCCCACGCCAGGGTACGTTTCGAGCGCTCAAACCGCACATCAACAGGCTTCGCAAGCGCTGATCGAGGTCCACGTTTCGCCGGTTCCAACGACGCCGGGCCAAAGGCTTCGAAATGAATGTCCGCTTCAGGAACGCCCGCCGTCCGGAGCGCCGGAACAAGGCTGGCCATCATCGCCGGCGGCCCGCAAACATAGTACCTGCACCGAAAGTCAGCTGGCGATGTACGTCTCAGCAGATCGAGATCGACATAGCCCGAGCGATGGAAATCGCGGCCTTCAATGTCCCCCGGCAACGGACGTTCGTAGACGACCGTCAAGTGGAAGTTCGAATTTGCCGCCGCGATGTCTTCAAGGGTTTTCCGAAACGCGTGATCTGCGCTGTTCCGGACCCCGTAGTAGAGATGCATGGTTCGACCGGGCTGCTCGGTAGCGGCCCAGAGGAGCATGCTCATCATGGGCGTGATTCCGACGCCGCCTGCGATCAGCACCGACGGGATGGCTGGATCGGGATCCAGACAGAATTGTCCGGAAGGCGCCTTCACCCTGAGGACATCACCTTCTCGGACAACATCGTGGAAATAGGCCGAAGCGACGCCGGGTGGGGCATTGGGTGCGCTTAGCGGAGGAAGCGCTCGTTTTATCGTGACACGGTAGCCGTCTGCTGCAGGTTTGTCAGAAAGCGAGTAGCAGCGGATCACAGCCCCAGAACCGCCGGAAGGGTCAGCAACCGGCACGTCAAACGTTAGAAACTGACCGGGCAGGTATGCGAGAAGTGGGGCGCGATCGACTGGCTGCAGATAGAACGAACACTGGGAGCCAGATGCATCTTCCGGGGCGCGCCGCGTAACACGAAAGTCTCGCCAACCTGGCCAGGCAGGCGCTGGCAATGTTCGAGCTTCCCCGATCGATGCGGCGCTGACGGTTCTTGCACGCCGCCAGCGCAGGAAAGCTATCGTCAATCCCACTGCCAGCTGAACAGCTATCGCAACGACGATGTACAACAGAAGCTGCAGCGCCGTCACATTTCACCCATGCGGCGGTGGCTCAGCGGCAACTCCGCAGCGCCGATCATCCGAAGAACTCTCATCGGCTGTGCGCCCGTTCGGGTTTACGACGTGACAGGAACAATTGCGTCACACGCGCTCTGTCATCACCCATCTAGTTCGAATTCCACCTCTCGTACGCATAGGGCCAACACGGTTTGACTTGGCGCAAACGCGGATCGGATTGAGCGCCCAGCGCTACGCTTTCCGGTGTGGGCGTTGCTGGAGCCCGAGATACACATAGAGCTGGTCTTCGCCGGTTCGGCGCTGTCCTGCCTTGTCGCCGGCTGCTCGCTGCGAAATGCAGCGGATGGTGCGACGTCGTCAGCGAGTTCCGTATCTGCTCCTGCCTCCACTTCGCGCAACGCCATGAGGGCGAGACTTGAGGGAGTCGCATTGCCCACGGCCGACGCCGTCATTGTTGTAGGGGTGATTCACAGTTTTCCGTTTCTATCGAGAACAGCGCATTGAACGCCTCACCTCATTCTGCGCGCCACTCTGAGGTTGTCAGCATCGCGAACGCGACTGCTGCGGCCGCGCTGAAGGATCCAGAGCTTGTGGGGCTCCTCGGGGTCCACGTCGAAGACGTTGCGCGCCATGCTGGCGTGAACAAGCCGCGGATTATTGATAGCATCGATTTTAGGGACGATTCCTCAGGCGGCATGATGCTTCACAGGACGAAGTCGCGGACGCATGACCGTGGTCGTCGGGATGGTTCAAAGTCGACGGCTTTACTGATTCGAATGACCTGGCCGCAAGCTGAAGCTCAAGTGGCGCTTCTGCCCTCCCGCCTGAAGCAGGCCAGCGTTGCCCATTTTGCAAACTTCCAACGTCAGCAATGCGAACGTGGCCCGGTTGCCTGGAACCCGCAGGCTTCGAGGGAACAGCCCCGACGCCTCACTACCCCGTCTGACTCACAGCAATACCCTGAGGCGGCACAATCTCCAGCTCGGCGATGGCAAGCCTTTCAAAGAGGCGCCGTTTGCGCGACATCGGCCACCAATCGTAAAGGAAGATCTCGATCGGACGCCAATTGGCGACCCATCCCACAATCACGAGCCCCTCACCGACTACTCCGGAGATGGAGCTGCCAGGCAGTACGCTCAGGATAATTTGTCGGGCCACCATGCAGACACCGAGCACGCAGATTCCGATCAGGAGAGCCACGCGGCCGATCGCAAGCAGCTCCTTCTGGTCGCCGTTGACGCGATCAGCTTTGTAGGTGAAGTGGCGCGAGATGGCGCCTTTCAAGGCGGCAACATCGGTGGTTGAGGCCTCTTCATCGCGCAGATGGAGGCGAAGCCTGATGGCTGCGTTTTGCGGCAGTTCACGCGCCCACCCGACGATGAAATCTTCCGCGCCACGCGACAAGTCCCGCGTTGGCGTAGGAAACGGGTCAAATGGATCAAACAAATACTCCAGCCGATCGACTTGAAGTTCGATCAGTTTCGTGTGCGAGACATCTGGAGGACGCTGAAGCATGATCCAACATAATTACGCCCGAAGGCCTCGATCCCATAGTGGGTCCCGCGCTTCAATGCGCTACCTTGCGGGCTTCTCTCCTCGACACGCCCGATAGACCTAACCGAGGACGGGTTGGCGCGTGATCAAGACCAGCAAGCCACCGCTCCAGAGGCCAACAAGGAGAAGGCCGACGCCGATCGTGACGTGGCGCCCATAGGACGGGCTTCCCGCTACAAACGCCGTCGGGATCTTGATCCCCATGTTGGTGGTGAGCGTGAGGACAACCCCCGTCGCTGCAGTGAAGACGGTCAGACGGTCTCCCGCCGCGAGCGTCGCCATGGACACGGAGGTTGCGTGGGCATCCGCGAGGCCCAGGATGGCTGCGCCAACAAAGGCGCCTGGCGCACCAAGCCAGCGAATGAGAAACTCGGAAACGAGGCTGAAGCCGCCTACAAGTGCGACGAACAGGAGTATCAACATACCGTTGAACGCTCGACCAACATGTTCTGCCCGGGCGAGAGTCTTGCTCGGCCGCCGCACAAGCCACGCTGCGTAGGCAAGCATCAGGACCGCAGAAAAGCTCAAGGGCAAGGCCAGCATCAGCGCGAGCTGCGGGCTGACAGCCCAAATGATCGCTGCGAGATACCCCAGGCTGCCGATCATGGATGCTACCGCGCCAGCGGCGCTCTCGCTAACTTGGTCAGGCTGATCCTTGGTTTGGGAGCCCATCGCCGCCACGGCTGCGGTGCTTGACACGAAGCCAGCAGCGAGGCCAGCGACAAGCAGCCCAAAGCGCCGCCCCAGGAGACGCTGGGCGACATAGCCCGCGAAGCTGAGCCCCATCGCGACCACTGCCAGACGCCAGAGCGTGTAGGGGTTGAGCAGTCCGAACGGATCAACAGGGCGATTGGGCAGAACGGGAAGGATCACCAAAGCGGCAAGCGCAAAAATCAGTGCGTCGAGCAATTCCTGATCCGTGATCCTTTCTCTTACAAAGCGGTGCAATGGGACTCTAAACGCGAGCAGCGCCGTCATCACGATCCCCGCCTCAAGCGCAATCGTCGGTTCCTTGTTCGCCAACACACCAAGCGCGTAGGTGACGACAAGCGCGACCTCTCCTGTAAGCCCGGGGTCCTTTCGATCTCCCAACACATAGGCTGCCAGCGTACCGAGAGCGACAAAACTACCACACACGATGATGAGGCCGATATCGCCCGCAAGAGCGGAGACGCCGCCCAACACGCCGACCAGCGCAAACGTGCGTAGTCCCGCAGGCGAGCGTGAAGATCCTTCGCCCTTCCGGCGTTCGCGCTCGAGCCCGACCAACAGTCCGATCGCCAAGGCGACCAGCAAGGGCCATTCCGGACGTTCCAAGAAGGGCGTCGCGTCAGCAACAGGCATTTTGCAGCGTCAAAGAGGCGTGTTCATTCCAGCTCAATTCAGCCTCCGGTTTCCAACGTTGAAGCCCGCGGGCCGCCGGTGATCGCCTCAGATCTGCGGTGGGTTCAACGAGAACATCAACAACCCCTTCCTCGCTCGCCGCAGGCACAAGATGGTGTCGAACCAAAAGATATTGCACGCCCTGCGGCCCGCGGACGACGGGCGCAACGGGTCGCTTTCTGCACATCTTCTCGAAAGTGATATGCCAGCGGGGCGGCTTGTACACGATTTCCGAGAAATCCATGCTCATCTGCGTTGCATGCAGGTCTGTGATGCGGACCAGATCTGGCCGAGGCGGCAACTCTGTCACCTTGGCACTATCGCTTCCCGTCTACGTAAGCACGTGTGATCTAGGTCAAGGAGCCGTGGTTACAAGTCGAGCCAAGCGGGCCGTAGGCGATCTCGCCGAATGGCTTGACGACCAGGGCATCGGCCATGTCGGAGGCGCACCCAACCATCCGCAGACGCCAAGCAAGATCGAGCGCTGGCAGCAGACGCTCAAGAACCGCATCCAGCTGGAGAATTGCTACCTGCCGGGAGACCTTGAGGCGCAGGTCGGCGAATTCGTCAGCCGCTGCAATCACGGCCGACGCCACGAGAGCCTTGGCCATCTCACGCCAGCCGATGTCTACTCAGGCCGCGGCCAGACCATCCTCCTGAAACGGAAGACCATCAAACAGCTCACCTTCGAACAACGCCGCTTGCAGCACGCCAGACGCGCTGCTTAAACAACAACACCAGATGAGCAGAATCCTCCGTTAGATGCCCGCCCTCGCCGTCTCAGGTTATTCGACGACGGACACCGTAACCCATCCTGGCGCTGCAGCGGAGGATCACGTCTATGCCGATATCTAATCCTGCGGCTGTCTTCTCGGACGTGGCGCCAAAGGTTGCGGAGAGCCTGACGATTCGCCGACCCGATGACTGGCATGTACATCTGCGCGATGGCCCCATGCTCGCAGCTGTCGTCAATTACACTGCGCGGCAGTTCGCTCGCGCCATCGTCATGCCGAACCTAAAGCCGCCGGTCACGACTGTTGCGGCTGCAAGGGCCTACCGCCAGAGGATTATCGCCGCCCTGGAGCCGGGGTTGTTATTCACGCCGCTGATGACCTGCTACCTCACCGACGCCATTGACGTACAAGAGGTCGAGCAGGGTTTTTCGGAAGGCGTCTTCAGCGGCTGCAAGCTGTATCCGGCGAACGCCACAACCAACTCTGAGCTCGGCGTTACGGATGTCCGCAATCTCCACCGCGTGCTCGAAGTCATGCAGCGGATCGGGATGCCCCTGCTTGTGCACGGCGAGGTTACAGACCGCCAAGTCGATATCTTTGACCGAGAGGCTGTCTTTATCGAGCGTATCCTTATGCAGCTGGTAGAAGCTTTTCCCGCGCTCAAGATAGTGTTCGAACACATCACAACAGCCGACGCCGTTGCGTTTGTCGAGGCGAGTAGCGGCAACGTAGCGGCGACCATTACGCCACATCATCTGGCGATCAACCGTAACGCCATGTTCGATGGTGGAATTCGACCGCATCACTATTGCCTGCCCGTCGCGAAGCGTGAGTTACACCGGCTTGCCCTGCGTCGTGCAGCGACATCCGGGTCGCCGAAATTCTTCCTCGGAACAGACTCCGCGCCCCATTCAATCGACGACAAGGAATCTGCCTGCGGTTGCGCCGGCATCTTCAACGCGCCATTCGCGCTAGAGAGCTATTTACAAGTCTTCGAGGAGGAGAACGCGCTCGAAAACTTCGAGGCGTTTGCCTCGGAGAATGGCCCGCGCTTTTATGGCCTGCCCCTTAGCGAACACAAAGTGAAGCTCGAGCGGGCGACCGTTTTTGTTCCAGAGTCGCTTGTCACGCCCGCCGCGCGTCTTGCGCCATTCCATGCCGGAGAAACGCTGGGCTGGCGCCTTGCTACCGACGCAAATGCTGGCGCCATCATTGCGAACGCACTTGGCTGACTTGCAAAGCATCCGGCGAAGCATGGTTCGCCCGCTTCGGAATTTGCACCGATATCTTCGAACCCAAATTGCATGTCTGCGCCATCGTTTGAAGGTTTACACGATCCGGCCGCGGTTCAGTGATCGCCAGCGAGCCGGGGAAAAACAATTCTTTCCCCCCCTTGGCGCTTCGCCAGTGTCTCGATGAGGCGCATCCGATGTCTCCCTAAAAGTCCCCCACCCTGACGGGGCATCGGCGCGCCGATTTCAGGATCCCAAGGCCCCCGGCCGATCCAAGGATCAGGGCGGCCCGCCCACACGAAAGACGGGATCCAATTCCAGATTCCCGATTTCGTGATCGGAAACTTTGAGTTCTTTTCTTGAAAGCAATCGGACAGATCGACATTCTCTACTGGCGGACCGGGCCCCTCTGGCAGGCGAACAGCAATTGCTGACCACCTGCGATGTCGGACCGCATCGGGAGCATCCCGATGTTGGCTCGGACGATCAATCCCATGTCGACATCGCGCTCTCGTAATTTTGAAACGAGAGGAGTCACGCATGTCTGGAAGATACTATCGCGCCCTGTCGGTGATGCACCAACGGGTCCAGCAAGAAATTGAAGATGTGGAGCGGTCGCCGCAGCCAGATTGGGTGCGGATAAGCGAACTCAAACGTCTAAAGCTGTCAATCAAGGACCGAATGAAAGGCATTCTGAAGGATGGCCGCGAGGTCCAACCGCAAAGGTCACTCGCACGCGATGTCAGACGCCAATACCACCCCGCTTCCCTCAGCAGCGACGCATAGGAGATAGTCATGTCCCTTCTGACCTCTCCGATCGACGGCTCAGCGATGCGGCAGATACGCCGCTACGGCATCGAGTTGGATGTCTGTCCGACATCCGGCGGTGTCTGGCTGGACAAGGGCGAGCTGGAAAAGCTCATAACTCTCGTCAGCGATGAAGCTGATCCGCCCCCTTTGAAGTGGTCCGCCCTTAGGTATGCTTTTGGACGGGATGGAGGATCACGATGGCAAGGAAACGGAAGCCCGAAGAGATTGTTGCGAAGCTTCGGCAGGTTGATGTGCTGGTCTCGCAGGGCCAGTCGGTGAGC
>CANJIL010000052.1 GCA_947474455.1 Hyphomonadaceae bacterium
ACCTTGCCTGCCGGCGTCGGGGGCCTGCGCAGCACCGGGTGGGTGCCACAGGCTGCGCTGGCGTGAAGTCCGGATTTGCGGCCTTGAGTTGACGGTATTCTTCGCGGATCGGCGCAAATTTTTGGAAATGCGAGTCCTCGGAAGCCGCCAATGCGCCCTTGCCCTGCGCGACAATGGCGTCGAACGCCTGCAGCGCCGTCTTGAGGTACAGCACCGGTTTCGCCCCACCCAGATCCAGCTCCGCGGACGACAATTGCAGACCCGGGTCGCCGCAGAACGCGTTGCTCTCGCCATACTGCGGCGAGAACACGCGCAGCAGCGGTCCGAGGTGCTCGTAAAAGACGCCAGCCGTCTCGTAATCCACCGGCACGGGCCTCAGCCGTCCAGTCTGTCCGGTATCCCGCCGGAACAGGCGCTCCGACACAAAGCCCTCCCCGTCGGGCTCGTCTGATCCGCCGGGACGCTCAAGGTGCACGAAATGCTGCAACACATTCGCGTTGAACGGCGCCAGCTTCACGACAATGCCGGCTGGCAGGTAGCCCGGATCGAGCGGAAAGTTGCCGCGCCCGAAACGGGGCTGCCCGCCCAGCGACGCCGTGATGTTCCAGACCGCAACCAGGTGGCCCATCTCCTCGATGGCGACACGAATGATCAGCTTCCGCCAACGCCCCACGGCCTCGGACTCCACGGCCGAAAGCCCCTCTTCCTCCGACTTCAGGCTGAAGGCGGCGTAGAGGTAGGTGCACATCAGATTGCGTTCGAGCTCAGCCGCCTCATAGAGCGTGTGGATCAACTGCTCCCGGCTCGGCGTCTCCTCGGCAATCCCGCCCGCCATGTCACCCGCTTGGGGTTTTGCGGGAACCTATGCCGACTCGATCTCGGAGGCCGCCATACCTTGAGGGTAGAGCGGCGGGCCGCTCGCAGGCGCCTTCACGCCACCTTCTCTTCCGGCCATCCGCCAACCGGCGGGGCGTCGAACAGGCTAGGCGGCACGAACTCCTCGCGGAACCATGGGTTTTTCTTCCGGTCGAAAATGTCCCGCATCCATGTCACCACGGTGCGGATGCGCGGAACCCGGCGGGCGCTTTCGTGAAAGCTAAGCCAGATCTTCACCGACGCCAGCGGCGGGATCGGCAAGGCGATGAGCCGGGCATCCAATCGACTAGCATAACTGGGCATAACAGCTATTCCGGCGCCAGCCGCAGTGGCGTTGAGCAGGGAAGCGCTGCAATCCGTGAGGATAGTGGGCTCGATCAGCGCCGCGATCTGCGCGGTCTTGTCCTTCCAGCCGGGATTCTCGGTGTAGTGTGTGTGGTTCAGCACGCGGTGATGCCCGACATCCAGCAGGCCCGCCGGCGCCCCGTAGGTCGAGATATATTCGCGGCTCGAGAAGGCGCAGTAATGCAACGTCGCGACGGGGAAGGAAATTACCTCCGCCTGCTTCGGCTGATCGAAGCCGACAACCACGTCCGCATAACCCTGCCCCTGCTTTGGCAGATTGCGGTCCGACAGTATCGACAAGCGAAGACCTGGGTTCTCGGAAAGAAAGCCGGCAATGTTGGGCGTGATGCAGTAAGCAAGCACACCATCATTCGACCAGATCTTGACCTCGCCCTGGGTCTTCGTCTCAAGTCCTTTGAGCGTGTTCTCCAACGACTGACTTGCGCGCATCATGGTGGTGACATGATCCAGCGCTTCAGCGCCTGCCTCTGTTAGCTGGATGCCTGTCGGCGATCGCTCCAGCAGCCGCGCCCCAAGTCTTAATTCGAGCTGCCCGAGGCGCTTGGAAATCGCCGATTGCGTGACGCCCATCTGCTCGGCCGCGGCGTTCATCGAGCCCACCGTGGCGACCGCATAGAAGGTGCGCAAGTCGGACCAGTCGACCAGCTCGCGGCCAAGCCGTTCGCTACCTTCCTTGGTCGTCATACCCGGTGTGCCCAAATGGCTGAAGCGCCACCCTCCAGTTTGTGGTGAATGGTTAGCAAGAGATTAAAAAAGATTGGCGGGCGGGTGATGATGTTGGTTATGGACGATGCGCGCACAGCGCTTGGTTCGCTTGGCGGCGAACGATCGCATCCCCGCTACGTGCCGGGCGCTTCTGAGACAATGATGGCTTCGCTGAGGCTCCATCACGCTCAAAGCGAACAGGATTTCGCCGACGTGCACGCTCTCGCGGTCGCCGAGATGGGCACGAAGATCGCCTCGCTCGAAGAGATCAAGCGCGTCGACGCCATGACCGACGCAACGATCTGGATGGTGCGCCGCAATGATGCTGTCACAGGCTTCCTCGCGACGCTTGCGCTGACGACCAAAGGCGTCGCTGCGCTGGCCGACGGCTCCTTCGATGCAGCCGATATCGACGAGAAATGGGTCGTCCCGCTCGGCCAACCGCTCGCTGGCTTTTATTGCTGGTGCTACGCTGGCAGGGACCAGGTCAGCCGCGGCGCCTTGGTCGTCGCCCTGCGCACCCTCATTGATCGCCACTTCCCTGACCTCCCATTCTTCGGGAGGGACTCAACCGAGGCCGGCGCGAAGATCATGCGCCACCTCGGGTTTTTTCCTTTTGACGGCGTCCAGCACCTCTTCTGGCGCTGCCGCATGGTGATGGATGCCGCAGCATGATGGCCGTTCAGAACAATCACCGGCACAACGAGCTGCGCGTCGAGATCGTTCGCGATCTCGCTGACTTCATGAAGGTCGTTGCGATCCGTTCGTCCGTGTTCCTCGCCGAACAGGACTGTCCCTATGAGGAGGAGTTCGACAACAACGACCTCTCCTCGCTCCATCTTATCGCCTACCTGCGTGGTGAGCCGGTGGCGACCTTGCGCATCCGTTGGTTTGCGGGTTTCGCCAAGATCGAACGTGTGTGCGTGATGAAGCACGTGCGCGGCGGCGCTCTGGTAAAGCTGATGATCGAAACTTCTGTCGATGTCATCGCGCGCAAGGGCTATTCCCACGCCATCGGCTACATCCAGAAACGGCTGGTGCCGTTCTGGAAACAGCTTGGGTTCCTGCCCCGTCCCGGCCGCGAAGGCTTTCGTTTCTCGGACTACGACTATGTCGAGTGCGAACGCCAGCTCACCGTCCGGCACGATGCGATCACCATCGACTCCGATCCGTATGTGGTCATGCGTCCCGAAGGCGAATGGGACCGCGAAAACGTGCTCGACCGATCCGCACAACGTCCAGCGGTTGCGTGACATCATGACTAGCCCCGCATGTCGCCTTCTCTGCATCGACCTGCAGGTCGATGCGGTTCCCGGCTGTGAGCCGGCTCCGTCGTCGATCTTCGGCGCCCGCCAGCTCCTGACGCTGGGACGAAGGCTTGGGTGGACCATCGCTCACGCCCGCCGCCGGACCCAGATCGTGATCCGCGCCCGCAACGGCGCGCAATCCGGGCTCAACCCGCTGATGTCGGAGCACGTGTTCTTTCACGACGGCCGGTCTACTGCCGATAGCCAGGGCCTTGCGGATCTGTTGTACAGCTGGCGCGGCGAGACTGTGTTCGTCGCGGCCTTCGATCACGTTGCCCTCCTGTCCTGTCTGCTTGCCTGCTACGAACAAGGGCCGAGGCTAGTGCTTGTCGAAGACGTGCCGCCGCTGCAAACGCTCACCGACGCCAGCGCCCGCGAGGATTTCCGTGGCGCTGCGACGCGCCTGGCCGCCGGGTCGACAACCATAGGCGGCATCATCAAGGAGTCGAACCGCCGCCTCGGCATCAAGATCTCGCCCGTGAACGAACCAGAAGGTCAATCCGTCCACAATATGCCGATCTGATGCTTGGCATTCATCATCGTGCGGGCGTGACTGCACGATGATGAAATTTTGCCATCTGTTCACTCGGAATCCGGCTCAAGCCGCGCTATGCGGCATGCTTGGCGATTTTCTGAGTGCTTTCAGAGAGGGCGACCCGTTGAAACTCCCTGTTGTTCTGCTGACCACCAGCATGCTTGCAGCTTTCGCGGGCTGCAGGCCTGATGATGTTCCGCCTCCCGCCGCTCCGCCGCCGGCCGACATTGCGGCGGCGGCTCGGCCCAGCGGCCCAGCTGCAGAGAACACCGACGACACGCTCACATCAGCGCCTTCGCCTGACACTGTTGTAAAGACGCCTCCCGCCGCTGTTGCTACAACGCCCGCGCCGACCACGCCTCCCGCGAGACCCGCTCCGCCGCCGTCGCCCGGCGCCACGACACAGGCAGCCGCACAGGTAGCGCCGCCTGCCGCCCCAACACCGGCCCCGCAACCCGCCGCGGCCGATGGCGCGCTCGTTTACAACCGTGTGTGCGCCATGTGCCACGGTCCCACTGGCGGCGGCACACAGATGGGTCCTGGCCTCACGAATGGGCTTGAGTACGAAGTGATCAAGGAGAAGGTCACCAAAGGTCCGGTCAACCCCGGAGACAAGATGCCTCCCCTTGGCGCTGCGCTTTCGGCTGCCGAACTCGACGCCGTCGCGAAATACGTCGAAGGCGGTTTCTGAACGGCTAGGCGCCACTTCCCGTTTCGATCGCTTTCCGTTTTGCCGCGAGCAGATCGGCTGACTGCTTTGCGTCGCCCATTGTGCGGGCGATGTTGAGAACCCCTGCCATTTCGCCGAACAGCGCCAGCGCCGCCTTCTTGCCAGCGCCTTTCTTGTCGGTGGAAGGCATAAGACGCGCCAACCGTTCCGCGAGCCGGTCCAGCCCCGCCTCGAACGCCGCCTTCACATCCGGCCCGGCCCGCTGTGCATCCGCCGACAGCGCCGGGACCGGGCATCCGTGATCCATGTCGTCGCGATGGCGCGGCGACAGGTAGAAATCGACATAGCGGTCCAGCGCCGCATCGCCATACTTCTCCTCGAACCGCCCGATTGTGTCGCACGCCTTCTCAAACAGCCGGGTCACGGCCGCCGCCAGCAGCGCGTCCCGCGAAGAAAAGTGTGCGTAGAAGCCGCCGTGCGTCAGGCCTGCTTCCGCCATGATGCGCGCAACCGCCAGTGCATCGAACCCGCCCGCACGGATACGCTCCGCCGCCGCGTCCACAATCGCTGCGCGGGTCTTGTCCTTGTGATCCGATGAATAGCGCGC
The DNA here is from genome assembly GCA_947474455.1 of Hyphomonadaceae bacterium. Taxonomy (GTDB): domain Bacteria; phylum Pseudomonadota; class Alphaproteobacteria; order Caulobacterales; family Hyphomonadaceae; genus UBA7672. The sequence goes on from CANJIL010000052.1 coordinate 5,067, forward strand.
CATGTCGTTTAGCCAGACTTTATCAGGCGCGAAGCGCTTCTGATGATATCCATCATATTTCCTGCAGCATAAACCAGCAATGCAGCCTCAGGCTCGGGTTGCTCAATTATATGACAACAGTCATATAGGGGCGACTTGAGCCCGAAAAAGGCAGGCATGTCGAGCACAGCAAAGACAGGCGATCCTGTCACCCGCTTCTTCGCCCGCGCAGGCATCCACTATGCGTGGGTGGTCGCCTTCGTGACATTCTTCGCGGCGCTCGTCGCCGCCGGCGCCATTGGTTCGGTTGGCGTCATGCTATTGCCGCTACAGATGGAATTCGCCTGGACACAGGCGGAAATCTCCTCTGCGCTCGGCCTGCGTCTCGCCCTGTTAGGTCTCGTCGCCCCTTTTGCTGCAGCCATGTTCATACGCTTCGGCCTGAGGCCAGTGATCGTGACCTCGCTTGTGCTGATTGCTGCGGGTATGAGCGTTTCAGTCTGGATGAGCCAGCTCTGGCATCTCGTCGCACTGTGGGGCGTCACCGTCGGTCTCGCGGCCGGCCTCACCGCCCTCGTTATGTCAGCGACGGTCGCCACGCGTTGGTTCGAGACGCGGCGCGGCCTCGTCATCGGCTTGCTGTCGGCCGCCACGGCCATGGGCCAGCTTGTCTTCCTGCCCCTGATGGCCTGGCTGGTGCAGCGGGATGGCTGGCGCACCGCCACGCTTGCGCTGTGCGCTTTCTATGCCCTCGCCGTGGCGCTTGTCGTCGTCTTCATCCGCAACCGCCCGTCGGACGCCGGTCTGCGGCCCTTCGGCGCCGCGCCCGATGCACCGCCCCAGGCCACGTCGCCCGCGCAAGGCAATCTCTTTCTCGCTCCGTTCGAGGCGCTCGCTGTCGCCGCACGCAAGCCGATGTTCTGGACTCTCGCCGGATCATTTTTCATCTGCGGCGCGTCCACTAACGGCCTAGTTCAGATGCACCTCATCCCGATGTGCGGGGACTACATGATCCCCGCGACAGCCGCCGCTGGCACGCTGGCGCTGATGGGCGGGTTCAACTTCGTCGGCACGGTCGCCTCGGGCTGGCTCACCGATCGCTTCAACCCGCGCATCCTTCTCCTGATCTATTACGGCCTGCGTGGCCTCTCGCTGCTTTACCTCCCGGTGTCGGGCTTCGATCCGATTGCACTTGTCGTCTTCGCGGTGTTCTACGGCCTCGACTGGATCGCCACTGTCCCGCCGACCGTGAAGCTCACGGCGGACGCATTCGGCCCTGCGCGCGCCACTCTGGTATTCGGCTGGATCTTCGCATCCCACCAGCTCGGGGCGGGCCTAGCCGCTTTCATGGCCGGCTTCATCCGCACCGAAGTCGGCTCCTACACGCTGGCATTCCAGGCCGCAGGTATACTGTGCGTCATGGCGGCCTTGGCCTTTGTCGGCGGGCGTCGCCGCGTCCAGCCTGCTTCCCTGACGGCCTGAGACGCATTCTTCCCCAACGATTTGCCCTCCCCGCCTTGGCGCAACTTCGCGCACATGCTGAAACGCTTGGCAGACCTGCGCGGAGCGGCCGATGTCCAAGCTCTATTTCTCCTACGCGGCCATGAACGCCGGCAAGTCCACCGTCCTGCTGCAGGCGTCGTGGAACTACCAGGAGCGGGGAATGCACACGCTGCTCTTCACCTCCTCGCTCTATACCGAAACTGACGAAGGCCGCATCACCTCGCGCATCGGCATCAGCGCCGGCGCTGAGCTGTATGGAAAAGCAGACGATCTATACGCCTGGATCGTGCGCGAGCATCGCAAGAAGCGGGTCAACTCCGTCTTCGTCGATGAAGCGCAGTTCCTGACCAAGGCCCAGGTCTGGCAACTCGCCCGAATCGCCGACCGGCTCGACATACCCGTGCTCTGTTTTGGCCTGCGTACAGACTTCCGGGGAGAGCTTTTCACGGGCTCGGCCGAACTGCTCGCCATCGCGGATTCGTTGCGCGAGATTCGCACCATCTGCCACTGCGGCCGCAAGGCCACGATGGTCGTCCGGCGCACGCCCGAAGGCCGCGCGCTGATGACGGGCAACCAGGTCGGCATCGAAAAATCGATGTACCTCTCCCTGTGCCGGGGTCACTGGGAAGAGGAAACCGGGCGCTGGCCCCTGGCTAGGGCGGCAGCGAAACCGGGCCAGGCCAAGGGGAAAGCGAAACCCACTCCACGCGCGAAGAAGCCCAAGTCTGATTCCAGATCCACGCCACGTCTCGCCGCCGCCGCACGCCGGTCCCCACGCCGGGTCAAGCATTAGCTCGCATAGGCCGCGATCGCGCGAACGACCTTGCCGGCCGCGCCGAACACGAAAGTCTCGGCGACGTATTGCGCGCGCTCGTTGGTATAGAGGATGGTCAGCGCATCCGATCCCGGCAGAATCTGTTCAACCTCGAAGTAGAGATTGCGCTGCTTGTCTAGCGCCCGGCCCCAATAGTCGCGCAGTTCCGCCTTCCCGTGCACGGCGTCTGCGTCTCTACCGGTCACGACGCGGATGCGAGGCGAGTGGAACACCACATCCTCGGCGTAGTGCGAGAGAATCGCCTCGATGTCATGGTCGTTCCACGCCTTCACCCAATCGCGGGCGAAAGCCTGCACGAACTCAGCGTCGATCATGCCTAGTATCCGATAAAGGGATCGTCCCTGCAGCTGGCGTACAGCACCAGGTTAACGTCCCGCGCCCTCCCGGCTGCGCCAATTTCGTCCAGCGCGATCGCGTGTATGCCGAGCCATTTAGGGTCGCGCTCGGGATAGTCCCCCATCATGAGATAGACGTCGCGCTTATGCTGCAGGCCGTGTCCGCCGACATAGATCAGCGAAGCGTCGGCCGTTTCAGAGAGAGCGGCGAACTCCGCCAGCGCCTTGCGCGCGCCTTCCGCGTTCGCATCCAGCACCGCAGTCGTCTCGAAGCCCGCCTCCGTCAGCGCCTGGGGAACGCGTTCTGCATCGAACGCGGCGCCCTTCAGCGAATAGGCGTCAGACTTTGAATAGTCCGAATTGATCAGCACAAACGCGACGCGCTTCTGCCCCTCCACCGGGTTCATCTTCCAGGCCGGGATCTTTCTGGGCGGCTGTAGCCGCTGCCATCCGCGGCTGTTCCGCATGTTCAAGACCGTCAGGCGGAAAGTGAATTCCTCAAGCGTCTCGGGGCTGCCCTTCAGGGTTTCAACCAGCGCCGATGCGAACGGATTTCCGCCCTGCCGGTCTCGATCGCGCGTCAGCCGGCCCGGCTGGTTCGCATAAAAGACCAGCGGCGAGGGAGGCGAAGGCGCCGCCTGCGCAAAGCAGTCGCCGGCATAGGCAGCCGCCCCCAGACCCACGATGAAGCCGCGTCGGTTCATGCTGTGAAGTCTAGCGACGCAAAATCCGGCGCCAAGCCCCCTTGAAGCTGGTCACCCCTTAGTGTTCTCGCACGCGCGCCCAGCAAAAAATCACCTATCTGGCCGTTGCCGGACGAATTAACCAAACCCGCGCCGAAGCAGCTGCCTAGCAGCGTTCAGCGCGGGACGACAGCGCTCATATTCCGGGAGCCTAGAACTTCAACACTTTCACGTACCGCACCTGCGGCAGCGCCTTGATCGCCTCCAGCGTGATTTCCGGCACGTCCTGGTCGACGCCCACGATTGCGATGGCGTCGCCGCCTGCCGCCTCACGGCCAAGGTTGAACGTCGCGATGTTGACCTTGGCCTCGCCGAGCAGGCCGGCCATGGCTCCGATGAAGCCGGGCTTGTCGGAGTTGTTGACGAACAGCATGTAGGGCTGGAAGTCGGCTTCCAGCTGCATGCCCTTCACTTCCACGATGCGCGGCTTGCCGCCAACGATAGCGCCGGCGACTGAGCGCCACTTGCCTTCCACTTTCACCTTGATGCGTATCAGTGAGTCATACACCGGGCTCGCCTCGTTGATGGATTCCTTCAGCGAACCGCCCCGCTCCTGCAGGATCGCGGGGGCTGAAACCATGTTCACTTCGGCAAGGAACGGACGCAACATGCCCGCCAACGCGGCCGACGTCAGCGGCTTGCGATTGAGCTGGGCGACAGCGCCCTCGTACTCGATCTCGACTTCCGACAGGCTGCCATCGGCGACCTGCCCCGCGAACTGTCCCAGTTTCTCGGCCAGCGCCACGAACGGTTTCAGCTTCGGCGCCTCTTCCGCCGTGACGGACGGGGTGTTCAGCGCGTTGGAGACAGCGCCCGTCAGCAGGTAGTCGGCCATCTGCTCGGCAACCTGGAACGCCACATTGTCCTGTGCCTCGACTGTGGATGCGCCAAGGTGCGGCGTCGCCACAAAGTTCGGTGCGCCGAACAGGACGTTGGTCTTGGCCGGCTCTTCGAGGAACACATCGAACGCTGCGGCGCCGATCTTGCCGCTCTCCAGACCTTTGCGTACCGCCGCCTCGTCGGCAAGGCCGCCGCGCGCGCAGTTGATCAGGATTACGCCCTTCTTGGTCTTCGCGATGTTCTCGGCCGAGAGGATGTTCTTCGTCTGCTCGGTCAACGGCGTGTGCAGCGTGATGATGTCGGCGCGCGCAAGAAGCTCCTCCAGCTCGACCTTCTCAACGCCGATCTGTGTCGCACGCTCCGCCGTGAGGAACGGATCATACGCCACGACCTTCATCTTCAAACCCAGCGCGCGGTCGGCCACGATCGAGCCGATATTGCCGGCGCCGATAAGGCCCAGCGTCTTGGCGAACAGCTCGATGCCGATGTAATCCTTCTTCGGCCACTCGCCGGCCTGCGTGCGCTGCGACGCCGAGGGGATCTGGCGCGCGGCAGCGAACATCATGGCGATGGCGTGCTCTGCCGTTGTGATGGCGTTGCCGAATGGTGTGTTCATCACGATGACGCCCTTGGCCGTCGCTGCTTTCACATCGACGTTGTCAACGCCGATGCCGGCGCGGCCGATCACTTTCAGTTTCGTCCCAGCCGCGATCACGTCCTTATCCGGCTTGCAGGCCGAGCGCACAGCGAGACCATCGTAATCGCCAATGATCTTGATCAGCTCGTCCTTCTTGAGGCCGACCTTCATGTCCACCTCGATCCCGCGGTTGCGGAAGATGTCGGCTGCGCCGGGCGCGAGATCGTCAGCGATTAGAACTTTCACCATGGGTCAGTCTCCTTGATTGTGGGCGAGCCAGTCGGCGCGCGTGAGTCTGTGGACGAGGCAGTCGTCCTCGCCGTTGTTGAATGTCTGCCGGTGTGTCGGCGTGAAGCCGAGACGCTGGTGGAATTTGTGGGCGCGTTTACTGGGCGCGAGCGGATCGATGATGATGGCGTCGACGGCAGGGTTCACGAAGCAATAGGCGATGGCCGTCACCATCATCGTCTCGCCATAACCTTTACCGCGCGCATCTGGCTCGCCAATCCCGATGTCGAGTGCACGAAGATTGGGCTCGATCTCGCCCCAGTCGTGCGTCGGCTCGAGTTGGGGATCGACAAGCTGGATCGCGCCGATAGGCTGGCCATCGATTTCTGCGATCCAGTATTCCCAGGCATCGTCCTGATGGAGCGCGAGGTTCTCCATCCAGTCGCTCTCCTCGCCGAAAGCGACGGAGATGTCGGGATCATCCGTGGTCGACGCAATGACAGCCGGGTCCATATCCCAATGCCTAAGCGTCGGAATATCCGAGTCCCGCCCACTGCGCAGCAGCAACGTGTACTCTTCCCTGTCCGTGAAGATCCTGCGGTTGGGCTCAGACATGTCCGCCCGTGCCGTCGCCGGCAGCCTTCCACTTGCGCCTACGGTTCACCGCCATCTTGGCATCGACCTGCTCGCCGAGATCCATCCCTGCCAGCGCAACCAGCCGGTGCAGCAGGATCACGACGTCCGCCGCCTCCGATCCCGCCTCCGCGATGTCGCCCGCGCGCAACGCCTCTTCGAGCTCGTCAAGCTCGCCGTGCGCCCGCGCGACGAGCGCGGTTAGATCGCGCGCCTCGCCAAAAGTGGCGTCGCCCCATTCGCGGATGGTCTGGCTGGTTTCGCGCGTCATCGCTTCCACCTCATTGTCGTTCAGGTCGGAGCGAAGCGGACAGCCGGAACCCGAACGCCACGAGTGCGCCCTTGGGTTCCGGGTCTGCGGCGCTGCGCGCCTTCGCCCGGAATGACAGTTATGAGAGTTCCGCCACCGTAGTCTCAAACGCCCAGTCGAGCCACGGCGTCAGCTTCTGAACATCAGCCGCTTCCACCGTAGCACCGCACCAGATGCGCAGGCCCGGAGGCGCCGCCTTATAGCCGCCGATGTCGTAGGCTGCGTTTTCTTTCTCCAGAAGCCCGGTGAACTTCTTCACGAACTCCTGCTGCGCTTTATCATCCAGTTTCGCCACGCGCGGATCAGTGATCGCGAGCGTAACCGACGTGTTGGAGCGGATCGTCTTGTCCGCCGCCAGGAACTCGACCCACGGCGTCTTCGCGACCCACGCTTCCAGCACGGCAAGGTTCGCATCCGAGCGTTTGAATGCAGCCTCAAGGCCGCCCAACCCTTCAACCCACTGCAGCGCATCGAGATAGTCCTCGGTCGCTAGCATGGACGGCGTGTTGATCGTCTCGCCTTCGAAGATTCCTTCGGTGACTTCGCCGGCCTTCGCGAGGCGGAACAGCTTCGGCATCGGCCAAGCAGGCCTGTACGTCTTCAGCCGCTCGATGGCGCGTGGGGAAAGAACGAGCATGCCATGCGCGCCCTCGCCGCCCAGCACCTTCTGCCAGGAGTAGGTCAGGACATCGATCTTGCTCCACGGGATCGGCATGGCGAACACGGCCGAGGTCGCATCACAGAAGGTGAGCCCTTCGCGGTCATCAGCAATCCAGTCGCCGTTCGGAACTTTCACGCCCGACGTCGTGCCATTCCATGTGAAAACGATATCGGCGTCCCTGCGGGCCTTCGAAAGGTCAGGAAGCTTGCCGTACCCGGCCTTGTGCGTCGTCGCGTCGACCTTCAGCTGTTTGGTGATATCCGTCACCCAGTCTTCGCCGAAGCTCTCGAACGCAAACACGTCCACCGGACGCGCGCCCAGCATCGACCAGAAAGCGGCTTCGATCGCGCCCGTGTCCGAGCCCGGCATAATGCCAATGCGATAGTCTGCGGGAATCTTGAGAACCACTCGAGTCTTGTCGATCGCCAGTTTCAGGCGCGACTTGCCGAGCTTGGAACGGTGCGACCGACCCAGCGATTCAAGCTTGAGATTGTCGGGGCTCCAGCCGGGGCGCTTGGCGCATGGGCCGGATGAAAAATGTGCGCGATCAGGGCGCACCGCAGGCTTCGCGACGGTCGTCATCTGTTTTTCTCCCATCCTTACAGATGGACTGGTCGCCGTTGGGGGCGACTGGCCCGGCGCGCGGTATGCTCCCGAATGCCTTAACGGTCAATTGCGATGTGCCGATGATGCGAGTTGGCCGCTAGAACACCTTTGTTCGCCGGACATTCGCAACCGCAACACCAGCAAGAATGAGTGTCAGCGCTCCAACAATCGACCAGTGCAGCGGCTCACCAAGGAACAGCACGCCGAGTCCGGTCGCCCACATCGGCGACAGATAGGTCGCGAACGACACGAACATCGGCCCCGATTTTCGGATCAGCCAGACATAGGCCAGCGTCGCGAGGCCCGAAGGCCCGACGCCAAGCAGGATCACAGCCAGCCAGGATGCTGCGCTTGCATCGGTCGGCCACGGTACGGTGAACAACGCGACCACCGTCATGACGACGGCGCCGCTTCCCGTGATGATCAGGCTGGATGTCGCCGCAGAAATATGCGGCGCCATCCGCGTGGCGATGTTTCCTGCTGCATATAGCAGTGTCGCGCCGATCGCGCCGAGCAGCGACATGGAATGCACCGGCTGTCCCGCCAGCAGATCCGGCATAATCAATACAACCAGCCCGGCAAATCCGAGCGCCACGCCGGCGGTGCGACGCCAAGACATGCGCTCTCCGGCCAGCAATCGGTGCGCAAGCAGAGCGGTGAACACGGGCGATGCCCCATTGCATATAGCCAGCGCCGCTGAAGGCTCCGTTTTAGAAGCTTCAGCGAAGATCAAAACCGGCAGCGTTGTGAAAGCCAGACCGATTATCATGAACCAACCGACAGCCTTTATGTCGCACGTATCCACCGCGCGACCGTGCCCACGCGCCTCCATGGCGGGAGACGCTGCAGCAATTACCAAGATGGCCACCCATGACCGCAGCGCGACGACCCACACAGGGTGGATCGTCCCGACGCTCACGCGGAGCGCCGCAAATGCAGATCCCCAGAGCATCACCAGAAGGACGAGCACCAGCCATTCGGTGACGCCATGGATGCGATGCGAAACGCCTGCCGTCGGCGCCATCGCATCGGTCTGCGACTCCATGCGGACTCCCCGGATATTCGTCCCCAAAAACGGCTAGCAGTGCTCCGAATCGCTGACAAGGGAAGCGCCGTCACATCGGCGTGCGACCCAGATGATCATGCGAGTCGCGGGTTGCGGTTCGCAACCGCAACACCGGCCAAAATCAGAACCAACGCCCCCACCATGAACCAGTGAAGGTCCTCGCCCAGGAACAGCACCCCAAGCCCCGTCGCCCACAGCGGCGACATGTATGTGGTAAAGGAGACGAAGACCGGGCCGGCCCGCTGGATCAGCCAAACATAGATAAACATCGCAAACGCCGTCGGCAGCAGCCCGAGCACGATCATGGCTATGATCGACGCCGCACTCGCCTCGGTCGGAAATGGCTCTGCGACTAGCGCAAAGACCAGTGTCGCGGCGCCCCCGGCGCCGACTAGGATCAGGCTCGACATGACCGGTTCTAGCCGTGGGGCCATCCGCGTCGCCACATTGCCTACCGAATAGAGCCAGGCGCCGACAATCGCGAGCAGAATGCCGACCAGGCTTCCCCCACCCTCGAGGCCGAACTCCGGCAACACCAGCACGACGAGCCCCGCAAACCCCATCATCACGCCGATCATCCGGCGCGTACTCAGCTTCTCGTTCGTCAGGAAATGCGCCAGCAGGACGGTCGCGAACGGCGTGCCGCCATTGCAGATCGCCATGACTGCCGAACCTGTCGTCTCGGCTGCATGCGCATACAGCAGGAATGGCAATGCCGTTGCTGCGATGCCGATGAAGCTGAACCAGGCAAGCGCCTTGCCCACAACCTTCGGTCCTTCATGCGCCCGCGTCCGACCATTCAGCGCAGACGAAAGAACAATCCATACGGCCAGAAAGAACGCGCCGCTCAGCATCCTTCCCGTCACCAGCCAGGCCGGGCTAATCGTCTCGACGCCGACGCGTATGCCTGCGAACGTCGATCCCCATATCAGCACGAGCAGGATGAGCGCTGCCCAGCTCAGCCCTTGGCCCGTCAGCCAGCCAGGGGCCGCACGCGGGGAAACGCTGGATGTCTCCTCCCCCGTGTCCACGTTTCGCCTCCGCCACAGATGATGACGCCCTGCTAGGGTATTTCATCCGGCGGCGCAAAGCGCTGTTGATGACCGTCAGGTCATCAAACGTGAAAAACCCCGCGCGTGAGCACGGAGCTTTCCAGTCGAACACTTCTGATATCTAGTCGCGGCGCTTCTCGCCTTCTCGATTGGCGTCCTTGCGGACGTCCTTCACATCATCCTTGATGTTGCCGACCGCTTTCTGGGTCTTGCCGGCAACCTCCTTCATGCCGCCTGCGATCTCGTGCTTCGGAGAATCGACCGCTTTGCCGAATTCTTTTTGCACTTTGCCGGCGGCTTCATTGATGGCGCCTTTGATCTGGTCCTTGTTCATAGGCTCTTTTCCTCTGCTGGAGCACGTCCCGCACAGGTCAAGAACGTTGCACGCTGATTGGGGTTCCGCTCGAAACTAACCGGGGATCAGATCGTAAAGACGCCTTGGATCACCGTTCGCGCGCGCCCGATCAGCTTCACGCGGTCGCCCGTCATCCGGGTTCCGATGTGCGCGCCGCGCCCGGGATACGCTTGAAAACACATGAGTTCGCTCTTGCCCAATCGCTGCGAGAAGAACGGCGCGATCAGGCAATGCGCTGATCCGGTCGCGGGATCTTCCGGAATGCCATCCGCCGGCGCAAAGAAGCGCGAGACTACATCATGCCCGTCATCGCCCGGCGCTGCGCAGCACACATCCATGCGCTTGCCGCCCAGCGCAGCGATCTTCACGAAATCCGGCGTCAGCGCCCTGATCTGTGCAGCGCTATCAAACACGGCGAGCAGATACTGACCCGACCACACCTCGCTCGGCGCAATGCCCAGCGCATCAGCCAGACCGGCCGGCGCATCTATCCGCTTCGGCATGTCCGCCGGGAAATCCATCTCCAGCCGTCCGTCCGTCAACCGCTTCACAGTCAGCCGCCCCGACTTCGTGTCGAACCCTATCTCGGGTCCATCGAATCCAAGATGCGCATAAAGCGCATGCGCACTCGCGAGCGTCGCGTGTCCGCACAACGGCACTTCTAGAGCAGGTGTGAACCAGCGGAGGCCGAATGCTTCCCCGCCCTTCGCGACGATGAAGGCCGTCTCGGCAAGATTGTTCTCGGCAGCAATCGCCTGCATCGCGTCAGCAGAAGGAAAAGCCTCCATCGGCATGACGGCGGCCGGCCCACCAGTCATCGTCCGCTCCGCAAACGCATCGATCTGGAAGAACTTGTACTGCGCCATCCCCGCCTCCTTCAGAAGCGCGGGGCCGAAATACACCCGCAGCAAAGTCGTGAGAAACGATATTAGCTCAGCGGTCGATCAGTTTTGCTCACGCGCTACTGCGGCCACCACTTCGCAAACATGCTCGCGAATGCCTCAGGATCGCGCGATGGCCAGCCATGATCGACCGGTCCATTGCCCTGCCCGAGTCCCGGCGCCCTGCTGATCGCCTCGACCAGATAAGCCCGCGCCAGCGCCACAGCATCGACAAGCGACAGCCCCCGCGCCAGCCCCGCCGCGATGCCTGACGCCAGCGTGCATCCGGTTCCATGCGTCGCCTTCGTGACGATGCGCGGACCATCGAAGAAGTGTTCGCCTTTCTGGGTCGCGAGCACATCGATGATAACATCACCAGGCACATGCGCGCCTTTCACCAGCGCCGCCACCGCGCCCATGTCCAGCAACTTTTCCGCCGCTCGTCGCTGACCGTTGACCCCGTCGACTGCCTTGCCCGTCAGCACCTCGGCCTCGGGCGCATTCGGCGTCACCAGCGCAGCGCCGGGGATCATCAGCCGCCGCACCGCATCCACCGCGCCCTGCGGCAGCAGCACATCGCCCGACGTCGCCACCATCACCGGATCGATCACGCGCGGGATTCCCCCCGCGATATCCTCGAACGCCTCGGCAATCGTCTCCACCAGCAGCTTGTCGCCCAGCATCCCGGTCTTCAGCACGTCCGCGCCGATATCCTTCAGCACCGCCTCCATCTGCGCCCGCACGGCCTTCGGCGGCGTCGCGACTAAGCCGTTCACACCCAGCGTGTTCTGGATCGTCAGCGCTGTGATTGCCGTCGCCGCATACCCGCCCAGCGCCGTCACGCTCTTGATGTCAGCCTGAATCCCGGCACCCCCGCCGGAATCCGATCCGGCGATGATGAGCACCCGCCCCTTGGGCTTTTGTTCCGGGGTCTTGTCTTTCTTCGCGTCGGCCATGAACCCTCATAGCCACAGAGTCGCTCCGGGGGAACGCATGCCTGCCGCGAAAAAAAAGCCGCGCCCGCGCCGCGCCGATCAAAGCGGTCAGCGTCAGCGGCCTCACTGCGAAAGCCTTCACCGTGAAGCTGAAAATCCTCAAGTCCGACGACGAACTGCGAAAGATCCAGCGCTATTTCAAATCGGTCGAAGGCCAGTAGGCCCACGGCGACACGCTCATCGGCGTCTGCATGGGCCAGCAGGCTATGCTGAAGAAAACCACCAAAGCCCGCTGCAAGGAACTGTACAACCTCTGTCTCCGCCGGCATGACCGCATCAATGACTGGGATCTCGTCGACCTTGCAGCCAAGCCTGCATCGGCCAGTACCTCGCCGACAGGCCGCGCTCGATCCTGCACAAGCCCGCCAAATCGAAGAACAGGTGGGAGCGCCGCACAGCCCTCTACGCCAGCCTCTGGTTCAACGTGATACAGAAGTCCGTCGACGACACCGAAGCCGTCTGCGAACTCATGATCAACGAGAAGGAAGAGATCATCCAGAACGCCCTCGGCGGCCCGATCCGCTACATCGGATCGACCGATGATCGGGCGCGTTCACGAAATCCGCGTTGACGGGATCTTCAACCAGTTGGCGACCCCGCCAGGCATTCACCTGTGCAAGATCATGCTGCACGCCGATCTCTCAACTCTGTCAGCGCGTACTCAGTGGCCGCCTTTTGTCCCAGCCGCCGCCAGTCCGTTGTAGAAACTGTCCAGCGTCATCGTGCTGACCGCGTCTCAATAATCGACAATGCCCATCTTTCGGTAGTGCTCCACCTCGAAGATGCACTTCTTGTCGCCGATCAACATGTCGGCGCCGACGTCAGGAAGGTCTTGCCCTCGACGTAGCGAAACCGGCCATAGATCGCGACAGAACAGACCTTGAAGTTCAACCCGCCACACGTCTTGAAGTAGAGATCGTTGCGCACGTCATCCAGGAACTTCGTCACGTCGACCTACCGTCCATCGACCAGGGCTGGCCAGCCCATGTTCTGGCGAAAGCCTGCGATCGTCGCGATCGGCTTGCCGAGGATGCTGGCCGCCTTGTCATAATGGCAGATGGAGTCGACATGCGCCTGCAGCCGCTCGAACTCGATCGCGGCATGCTCCTGCCCGTCATAGCTCTGCGTCTTGGCTTCCTTGATAATGCTGTCGTCCCACTGCCCTGCCGGAACTTCGGGCATCGGCGTCACTGGTACGGCCGGCGCCGCCTGCCCGGCTGGCTTCGCCGGGGCAATAGCCTTCTGCGGCTCGGCCGGCGCTCAAAACGCTGTCCTCAGCACAAACAGTCCCGAAGCGGGTCGCACGATCTCCCCCCGCGCAAAGGCTGGCTATCCTATGCGCAGAAATCCGAAACGGGCCAGCGTCTGCGCCCCAAAGGTGAGCTGTCGCTGCAGACGTCGCGGTCACCCCGCGACGGCGTGCGCAGAGATCACCCGCTCGTCAGCGCTAGGAACACGTCCTCGAGGTCCGGCTCCTCGGTGGCGAGGTCGCCGATTTTTACGCCGGACTCGCGCAGCTTCGCCAGAAGCTGCTCAATCGTTGTCGCGTCAGCCTTGTAGGTGATCGCCAGCTGCCCGTCCTTGCGGATGATCGCATCCATGCCCGCAAACGCCGCCGGCGCCGCGTCCAGCGGCGTCTCCGGCCGCACCACCAGCGTCTTGTAGTTCAGCCGCCGCAACAGCTTGGGCGTCGGCTCGCACGCCGTCACGGCGCCATGGTTGATGATGGCGATCTGGTCGCACATCTCCTGCGCTTCC
>CANJIL010000053.1 GCA_947474455.1 Hyphomonadaceae bacterium
AAGACCACCCGGCCGAACGAGATGTGGCAGACCGATTTTACCTACTTCAAGATCATCGGCTGGGGCTGGATGTACCTGTCGACCGTGCTCGACGACTTCTCGCGCTACATCATCGCCTGGAAGCTGTGCACCAACATGCGGGCCGAGGACGTCACCGACACGCTGGACCTCGCCCTCAAGGCCTCGGGCTGCGACAGCGCCACAGTCCTGCACAAACCCAGGCTGCTGTCGGACAATGGCCCCAGCTACATCGCGGGTGAACTGGCGGAATACATCGAGGCCCGGAAGATGAGTCATGTGCGCGGTGCCCCGTGCCACCCCCAGACCCAGGGCAAGATCGAGCGCTGGCACCAGACCCTGAAGAACCGCATCCTCTTGGAAAACTACTTCCTGCCCAGTGACCTCGAGGCCCAGATCGAGGCCTTCGTCGAGCACTACAACCACCAGCGCTACCACGAGAGCCTGAACAACGTGACGCCCGCCGACGCCTACTTCGGCAGGGCGCCCGCCATCATCAAACAGCGCGAAAGGATCAAGCGAAAGACCATCGAACATCGGCGCTTGCAACACCGCATGCTCGCCGCATAAACATCAACCCCCAGATGAGGCCGACACTCCGCTAATCTACGCCGCCAACTGTCTCAAATATTCTGACGACGAACACGATCCGCGAGGGCCGGGAACCCAACAGCTCCGTCGCCCAAGTGCTCCCCTGCTATCGCGTGCTCGACGCGCTCGAAATGCAAGTGTGCAAGGGATGAAACGCACGGCCAACGCGGCACCCGAACGGATCACCGTTCGGCATTCGACCGTTGCTTGTTTGTCGCAGGAGATGGAACCGCATTTTCATATTCAGCCTGCAGGTTTTCCGACACGCGAGAAAGAACGGCGATGCACGTTGCGACATCCTCAGGAGCGATGCCGTCAGTCGCGACGCGATTGATACCGATGGCGATTCCCATGAGCTCGCCTTCCAGTCGGCGGCCATATTCGGTTAATTCCACGCGCATCTTCCGCTTGTCAATCGCGTCGCGTGTACGGGTCACGAGGCCGTCGGCGACCATTCCGTTGATCATGGCAACCATCGTCGTCTCGGTTACATTGGTGACGCCACTCAACTCCTTCTGGGTGACGCCATCCGCGATCCATAGTGCCCGAAGATAATACCAGTGCCCTGCTTTCAGATTATGGTGCGCGAGCCGCGCGTTAAGCAGCCGGTGGAACCTTAAATTGCCGCGGCGAACCTGGTATCCGAGACTCTTCTGAGGGGATAGTTTGGGCATCCGGTCACTTTCTAACTCGACAGTCAAACGCAGTGGCGTTTTTTAGAGCTTAGTCGCAGCATTCTCCGTTGCAGTCCATCGCCCGAAGTCTCGCAACGGAACGTGTCAACGATTCTGAGACAGCCGGATCGAGAGATTAGGCTTGCGTAACGAGCTCGCGTTTCGGCGGATTGATCCAGACTTCGGTGGGCTTGAGCGGTGGCTGGGGCGGCCGATTGACGAAGCGCTCTGGGTTCAACTGGAATGCCTGATCGAGGATGGTCTGGCGAGCCGCGTAGATTTCATCGACCTGCCCGTAATGGACCTGATCGGGCGTCATCAAGCCGATGCCGAGATGATGATGGTCCCGGTTGTACCAGGTGAAGAAGTGCCGGCAGAAGGTCTTGGCATCCTGGATGCAGCCGAACCGTTTTGGAAACTGCGGCTGATATTTCAAAGTTTTGAAGTGGCTTTCCGAGAACGGATTGTCGTTCGAGGTATAAGGCCGGCTGTGGGATTTGGTGACACCCAGGTCTGCCAGCAGGAAGGCGGTGGCCTTGGCGGTCATGGATGGGCCACGGTCGGCATGCAGGGTGAGTTGATCCGGTTTCACGCCATGGCTGGCGACGCTTTGCTGGAACAGCGGCTTGAACAGTGCAGCGCTTTCGGTGTCGGCGACGTGCCATCCGACCACGCGGCGGCTGAAGATGTCGATGATCACATAGAGATAGAAGTAGGCCCATTTTTGCGGGCCCATCAATTTGGTGATGTCCCAGGACCACACCTGGTTGGGGGCTTGTGCCAGCAGCTCGGGTTTCTGGTAGACCACATGCCGCTGTTGCTGCCGGCGTTCGCGGACCTCGGCATGTTCGTGGAGGATGCGGTACATGGTGCGGATCGAGCAATGGTAGATGCCCTGGTCGAGCAGCGTGGCGTAGACCTCGGCGGGGGCAAGGTCGACATATTGCGGTTCGCGCAGCAGGGCGATGACCCGTTGCCGCTCTGGTTTCGGCAAAGCGCGCGCCGGGCTCGGTCGCGGGCGGCGGGCAGCAGGGGGCAGGACCGCTGCCACCTGCCGGCGATGGAACGTTGCGCGCGACACGCCCAGCGCACCGCAGGCGGCCGCGAGAATGCCGGAATTGGGCTTCAGGGCCGCCAGTTGTTCCATCAGGACTTCCCGTCGTCCTCGATCGGGTGGCCCAGCAAAAGCGCGAGTTTTTTTGGATGTCGATCACGGCTTCGGCTCGCTCCAGCCGCTTTTCCAGGCGCTTGTAGTCGCGTTGCAGCTTGGCATGTTCGGCAGATAGCGGATGCACGGCAACGGGTTTGGGCCCACGCTTGACCGGGCTCAAACCTTCATAGGCGCCCGCCTCCCGCTGCCGCCGCCAATCGGTGATGGCCGAGGAATAGAGCCCTTCGCGCCGCATGATGGCGCCGATCGCGCCAGGGATGCCGGCAGCGCGATCGATTTCGCCCAGAATACGCAGCTTCTCCTTGGCGGTGAATTTGCGCCGCCGGGGCGGAGCAGATAGTTCAGGGGACGCAGCCGCTGGCGCTGAAACCAGCGTCGGCCTGCGGCCTTCCTCGGTTTCAGCGCCAGCGGCTGCAGGGTATTCGTCGTCCGTGATGCGCGGCATGACCATGGTGATATCCGATCCGCGCCCTCAAGGGTAAACTTCCGGCAGGTTATTGTCTCACTGGCGTTGGCACGGAGGGAAATCAGCATTGGCCGCTTAGGCCCCCTCGGCTGTCGATGCGACCGTCAAGTGGTCTTTCTCGTCGCAGAGGACAAGCGCTGCTCTTCTTCGGAAACGTTTATGGTACGCCAATCAACGCCCTTGCGAACCATGCCTTCATAGGAGCGCAGCAATCTCTGGGGTATTCGCGGCTCAAAGCTGCCGGTTTGAGGTTCTGCAGCAGCGGCCTTCGCAGCGGCGTACATCTGTTTTCGGAACTGGAAGATCGCAGCATCGCTCGATCCAAGGCGGTCCTGGTGACGTTCCGCAAGCGGACCCATCGATTCCCACATCGCCATGTCTTGTGCCGGAATTCCATGGATGCCCGTAAAATCGCCCTTTTTCATTGCCGCGCGGTCCTGAAGATAGTTATTGCCCGCGTGCCGCACTTTGCGGAACGTGACCGGCTCGACGTCCTTGCCTACCTCCGCGCCGCAGAATCGGCGCCAGTCGTCCTGACTGATGCCGCGGGTGGGGTGCCAGGCAATCCAGTAGAACATGCAGTTTACATCATCGATCGGCACCAGAAGCTGGCAGAGGTCGTACTTGTCGGTCGGCGGAATCATTACGGTGAAGGGCGCAATGAACAGCGTCACCCGCACATAGTCCTGCACCTCCGGCTCGACGACCGGCTGTCGGATAGCAGCGTATCGGAAGCCGAAGCCTGTCTTCTGGACCTCCATGCGTGGCGATTTGTCTGCCGACGGCCGGAGCCAGCTCTTGTCTGTTGCTGTCGAACCCGTGACGCCGCTGGCGGTTGGCATGTTCGTCGAGTGCAAGCTCGAACTGTGAGCAGAGTCGATCGACCCTTCCAGAACCTGGGCCCAGTTGCACGCGGCGTGCATTTTAACGATGGCGATGTTCGTTGTCGGGGTTGGGGCCCAGGCAGGCGTATCAAATGTTGCGGGCGCGGCGGGATCGCCCATCCAAACCCAGACGAAGCCGCCGCCTTCCTGAACCGGATAGGCTGTTGTCTTCATCGTCGTGCGGAGTCGTGCATCGACCGGTTCGGACGACAAATCGACTGCGTTGCCCTGCACGTCGAACTTCCATCCGTGATAGAGGCATCGAAGGCCGCATTCCTCATTGCGACCGAAAGCCAGCGAAGCACGACGGTGTGGACACTGCTCGTCAAGAGCGCCGAGGCGACCCTTGCTATCGCGAAATACCACCATGTCTTCGCCCAGCAGCCGGACCCGAAGAGGCGCGCCATCGGGTTCGGCAACTTCTTCGGACATGCAGGCCGGCAGCCAGTGCTGGCGCATGATCCTGCCCATAGGCGCATCGCCCTCGACACGGCAGAGCACGTCGTTCTGTTTCGGCGTCATCGTTTGCTCACATGATTGCGTGGGGCGGTTGGCAAAACCTGTTGAAATTACCTCTATATAGAAGTAAAGAGTTGGTCAACCGGTGCGATGACGAGTGCGGCTCGAGAGGATTAACTGTGACAAGCGAGCCGCTGGGCGTCGGGATTGTAGGTTTGGGACGGGCGTTCATGCTCACCCTTCCCGCGTTGGTGGGCCACGCCTCAATTCGCATTGCCGGCGCGATGGATCCGCGGCCGGAAGCCCGGGCTCGCTTCGAGAACGAATTCCGCACACGTAGCTATGAGACGCTCGAAGGGCTGTTGGGAGATCTGGCCGTAGAGGCCGTCTACATCGCATCGCCGCACGCATTTCATGCCGAACAGACCATCGCTGCACTCGAGGCAGGAAGACATGTACTAGTCGAAAAGCCAATGGCGACGACGCTGGCCGATTGCATTGCTATGGCCGATGCAGCCGACCGCACGGGAAGGGTCCTGATGGTTGGACCAAGCCATGGCTTTGATGCGCCTGTCCGGCTTGCGGCCGACCTGATCGCGCGGGGCGACCTTGGCACCGTTCGGCTGGTTACGGCTCTCAACTACACCGACTTCCTCTATCGCCCCCGCCGCCCCGAGGAGCTGGACAGCCAACAGGGCGGGGGCGTGGTGTACAGTCAGGCGACGCATCATATCGACGTGGTTCGTCGGCTCGTTGCACGCGACCTCAGGAGCGTGCGCGCCTTAACCGGCGACTGGGATCCCGAACGCTCTACCGAGGGTGCGTATAGTGCACTGGTGACCTTCTCGGGCGGCGCAGCGGCTTCGATCGGCTATAGTGGCTATGGGCGATATGACAGCGACGAGCTCATGGACTGGGTTTCGGAGCTGGGGCAGCGCAAGAACCCCGAAAGCTATGGGGCGGCAAGGAGCAGGCTGACCGAAGGCACAAGCGAGCCTGAAGTGGTTCTAAAGCTCGAGCGGGCCTATGGCGCGCTGGGCATCGACGACCAGCCCGATCCGGCGGCGTTCCATGAACATTTCGGTTTCGTGCTCGTCAGCTGCGAGGAGGCCGACCTGCGGCTCACAGCCGATGGCGTCTGGGTTTACGGGAACAGTTCGCGCATCTTTCATGCACTGCCGCCGCCCGACATGCCCCGGTCCGCACCGATCGAGGACCTGGTACGGGCCGTTCGCTTCGGACGAACGCCGATCCACGATGGCCGCTGGGGTGCTCAGACCGTGGCGTGCTGCGATGCGCTGCTGCGGTCCAGCCGCGAGCAGCGCGAAATATTCCTGTCCCTTTCCGGACGGGACCAGAATCAGACTTTGTCCAAAGGTGTAACTCAATGTCGCGATTGAACTTGTCGTTTGCGTGCTGGGGCTATGATCGGACGGCAGCGCTCGCCGACGGGAGCGTCAGGCCCGATGGAATAGATCTGAATGCTCAGACACTGGAAGTGGAGGAGATTTTCTTCCGCATGCTGCGCAATCGCGAGTTCGATATCGCCGAGATGTCGCTTTCATCCTATTGCGTTACTCTTGGCCGTGAAAACCCGCCGTTCATTGCCATTCCGGTTTTCCCGTCCCGCTTCTTTCGTCACAGCTGCATCTTTCTGTCCGCGAAAAGCGGCGTCCGCTCCGTCCAGGATCTGGTCGGAAAGCGGATCGGCGTGCCCGAATATCAAATGACCGCTCCGGTCTGGATTCGCGGAATGTTGAACGATGAATATGGGATCGACCCAACCAGCGTGACGTATTTGACCGGCGGCGAAGAACAGCCGGGACGTGACGAGAAGCTGAAACTCGACCTCCCCGCAAAATTCCGCGTCGAACCGATCGGACCCGGCCAAACATTGTCGCGCATGCTCGCCGACGGCGAGATCGACGCGCTGTATACTGCCCGCGCGCCGAGTACATTTTATTCAGAACCGGACCGCGTGACGCGGCTGTTCCCGAACTTCGTTGAAGTGGAAAAGGCCTATTATGCAAAGAGCGGCATTTTCCCGATCATGCATGTCGTTGCGCTTCGTCGCGACGTCTATGAAGCCCATCGCTGGATCGCACAGGCGCTCTTCAAGGCGTTCTGTACCGCGCAAGTGCGCGCCTATGACGAGTTGATGGTCTCCGCATCGCTCAAGACCATGCTCCCATGGCAGATCGCGGCAGTGGAGGAGACAATCGCGACGCTCGGACATGAGTGGTGGCCCTATGGCATCGAGCGGAATCGCCAGGTGATCGAGACGTTTGCCCGTTATCACCACGAACAGGGACTGTCGCACCGCCGCCTGACAATCGAGGAGATGTTCGCGCCGGAGACATTCTCGAGCTTCAAGATCTAGCATCGGACGGCTGAATGAGACCGATAGGAGAAGAACATTGCCCGCAGACGTCGTAATGCTCGCCGCGCGCCTGCGCGATGCCTATCGTTCGGGCCCTGTTGCACCGCTTCGCGATGGACTCGCGCCGACGGACGCAGCCGGGGCCTATGCGGTTCAGGCGGCGAATACCGCGCACTGGGTTGGGACAGGACGCAGCATCGTTGGTCGAAAGGTGGGCCTGACCGCGAAGTCCGTGCAGGCTCAGCTGGGCGTCGACCAGCCCGATTTCGGCGTATTGTTCGATGACATGGCGATCGCGGATGGCGGGGAGCTGCTCGCGTCGCGCGTTCTGCAACCCAAGGCCGAAGCCGAAGTGGCCTTCGTGCTCACGGCTGACCTCCGCGATCCCGACGTCACGCGCGATGCGGTAGCCGCAGCGGTGGGATCGGTCGTTGCCGCCATCGAGATTGTCGATAGCCGGATCACCGACTGGAAAATCGCCTTCGCAGACACGGTCGCCGACAATGGCTCCTCGGCATTCTTCGTGCTTGGCAGCGAATTCAAGCCGCTCGAGGACCTCGATCTGTGGACGTGCGGGATGGCGCTCGAGGTCAATGGCGAGGTCGTGTCGCTGGGCGCGGGCGCTGCGTGTCTTGGTCATCCGCTGAACGCCGCGACCTGGCTTGCACGGACGCTGGCGGTACGAGGCAATGCGCTTCGCGCGGGAGACATAGTCCTGACCGGCGCGCTCGGCCCGATGGTCGCGATTGCGCCTGGCGATGTGGTCAGGGCGACGATCGGTGGCCTGGGCTCAGCAACCTTTTCCTATCGGGACGACAGGGCATGAACGACAGGTTGAAGGTGGCCATCATCGGATCGGGGAACATCGGTACCGACCTGATGATGAAAGTCATGCGGCTTTCTAGAACACTGGAAATGGGCGCCTTTGCGGGCATCGATCCGGAATCCGACGGGCTGAAGCGCGCGGAGCGAATGGGGGTGCCAATCACAGTCGGCGGCGTCGATGGTCTGGTGAGCATGTCCGGTTTCAAGGACATCGGGATCGTGTTCGACGCGACTTCCGCCGGGGCCCACGCCAGACACAATGCGGTGCTGCAGTCGCATGGCAAGCGCGTGATCGACCTTACTCCGGCAGCGATAGGCCCCTACACGATCCCGCCGGTCAACGGCTATGCCAATCTCGACGCGCCCAATGTGAACATGGTGACATGTGGCGGGCAGGCGACGATCCCCATCGTCGCTGCCATAAACCACATCACCCCGGTGCATTATGGCGAAATCGTCGCGTCGATAGCCTCCAAATCCGCAGGGCCAGGTACGCGCGCCAATATCGACGAGTTCACCGAAACGACGTCGCAGGCTATCGTCGATGTCGGCGGTGCCCGGCGCGGCAAGGCGATCATCGTCCTGAACCCGGCCGAACCGCCGCTCATCATGCGCGACACAATCTATTGCCTGACCGACGATGCCGATCAGGCAGCCATCGCGGCTTCGGTCGATGCCATGGTCGCCGAAGTGCAGAGCTACGTTCCGGGTTACCGTCTTAAACAAGCGGTACAGTTCGAGCGCATTGGGAACAACGCGCCACTGCGCATTCCCGAAATGGATGAGGTGTTCATCGGCCTGAAGGTGACTGTGTTCATCGAGGTCGAGGGCGCGGCGCATTATCTGCCGGCCTATGCTGGCAACCTCGACATTATGACGTCAGCGGCGCTGCGGACGGCCGAAAGCGTTGCGCTGTGCATGCGCGACAGGATCCCGGCATGACCTTCGATCCGCAAACCCATAAGCTTTACATCCAGGACGTCACCTTGCGCGACGGCATGCACGCGATCCGCCATCAATATGGCCTGGACCATGTGGTCGCGATTGCCCGGGCGCTCGATGCGGCAAAAGTCGATGCGATCGAGGTCGCCCATGGCGACGGACTTTCGGGGTCGAGTTTCAACTATGGCTTTGGCGCACACACCGATTGGGACTGGATCGGGGCGGTTGCCGAAGTCCTCGAACACAGCGTGCTGACGACGCTACTGCTGCCTGGCATCGGCACCATCCATGACCTGAAGCGCGCGCACGATCTGGGCGTCCGATCGGTCAGGATCGCAACCCACTGCACCGAAGCGGACGTCGCCAGGCAACACATCGAATTTGCGCGCGGACTCGGGATGGACGTCTCCGGCTTTCTGATGATGAGCCATATGAGCGCGCCCGAAGCCCTGGCCGCGCAGGCCAAATTGATGGAAAGCTATGGTGCTCACTGCGTCTATGTCACCGACAGCGGCGGCGCGATGACGATGGATGGCGTTGCGGCCCGCTTCCAAGCCTATGACGGCGTGTTGAAGCCGGAAACGCAGCGTGGCATCCATGCACACCACAACCTGTCGCTCGGCGTCGCCAACTCGATCGCGGCCGTCCAGAACGGCGCCATCCGGGTCGATGCGAGCCTTGCCGGCATGGGTGCGGGGGCGGGTAACGCTCCGCTCGAAGTGTTTATCGCGACGGCCGATGTCTATGGCTGGCAGCACGGAACCGACCTGTTTGCGCTGATGGATGCGGCCGAGGATCTGGTGCGTCCGTTGCAGGACCGACCCGTGCGCGTGGATCGTGAAACGCTTAGCCTGGGCTATGCCGGGGTCTATTCGAGCTTCCTGCGCCATGCCGAAAAGGCAGCGAACGATCATGGCCTCGATACCCGCGCGATTCTGATCGAGCTGGGCCGCCGCAAAATGGTGGGCGGACAGGAAGACATGATTGTCGATGTTGCGCTCGACATGGTCCGCACACGCGGTGGCGACGGAAACTGAATCTATCAGCGCATGAAGGTTTTTCGGTGCTGGACATCGCCTGCACGAGTCAGTAAAAATACTTCTACATAAAAGTCAAACGCGGGTGACGAGCCCGTTCCGTGGCAGGAAAGAGGATCGACATGTCTGTATTGGCCCAAGCCGGACACGCCCAGCACGACAGCGCAACGGACAAGATTCTACGGATCGGAATCGTCGGTCTCGGGCAGGCATCCGGCCTGGTGCTCAACTGGGAGCGGCAGGACATACGTACTCTTCCGATACGCTTCACGGCCGCTTGCGATCTTCGTGAAGATGCGCTCGCGCAATTCGCCAAGGAGTATGATGCCGAAGTCTATACCGACGTCGAGGCCATGTGCCGCAGCACAAACGTCGATGCGGTTTACATATCCTCGCCGCACGAGCTGCACCTTGAACACACCCTGATCGCCGCGCGGAACGGCAAACACGTCCTGTGCGAAAAGCCGCTCTCGCTTTCGGTGGAAGAGGTCGATGCCATGATCGCGGCATGCGACAAGCATGGTGTCCACCTGATTGCCGCGCACAGCCACGCGATGGACGCCCCCATCCGGGCGATGCGCGAGGTGATTGCTAGCGGGCGGCTGGGCCCCGTCCGGCATATCAATGCGCTCAACTATAATTTTTTCAACGCGCAACCATGGCCGACCCGCGAGCTCCAGATGTGGCACGGCGATCTCTACAATCAGGGGCCGCACCAAATGGACATCATCCGCTATCTCGGCGGCGGGGTCGTGAAATCAGTGCGCGCGCATACATGGTGGGACCACCTGCGCAATGTCGAAGGCGGGTATTCGGCCTATATCGAGTTTGCCAACGGTGCCGCTGCCAACGCCCTGTTCGACTGGCGCGGCTATTTTGACAGCACTTGCTACACGTTCAATGCGAGCGAAGGCGGGTGGGCTCAGGATCCGGGATCGGGCTGGTTCGTGCGGGACAACATGAAAAAGCTGCTCGCCGAGAAATCGCCGGAGGACGCGGAAGCGGAATTGTGGAAGCTCAAGAACGACCTGCGGTACGGCGGCATCAACGACAATGAATCGTTCCAGCGCTGGGGATATGCGCCGGTCACGCCGGGTTTCGAGCCCTTTGCCGAACCCGTGCAGCCCTTTTTCGGCTTGATTATCGTTGCCTGCGACCGCGGCATCATCCGTCAGTCGCTCGAGGGCCTCTATATCCATGGCGACAATGGCGTGGAGGAAGTCGTGGTGACGGGCCATTCGGGCCGGGCAGCGGAATTCATGCAGGTCTATGACGCGGTGTTCAACGACACGCCCAGCTTTCACGACGGACGGTGGGGCAAGGGTACGGTCGAACTCTGCCAGGCGATCGAAGAGTCGGCCAGGGAAGGCCGTCCTATCGACCTCAAATACCAGGTCGCAGTCGGAGACGAGCCGGCCTGACACGAACCGCATTACGGAGATTATCATGGCCACCGCCCTCATGAACCACGCCGAGATCGAGACCGACGATCTCCACCGGCTCGTCGATCCGGCCCGCGGCATCGTGAACAGCCGCGTGTTCAACGATCCGGAGATCTACCAGCGCGAACTGACCCAGATCTTCATGAAGACCTGGACCTATGTCGGTCATGTGGCGCAGATTCCAAACGCCGGCGATTATGTGACCGCCTTCATCGGCGAGGATGGCGTTATCGTTTCGCGCGGCAGGGGTGGCGACATCAATGTGCTGCTCAATTCCTGTCGGCATCGCGGCCTTGCCGTCTGCTCGTCGGATCGTGGCAATGCCAGGCTGTTCCGATGTCCCTATCACGGCTGGACCTATGGGCGCGACGGCGCGCTTCTGGGTGTCCCCAAGATGCAGGAGGCCTATCACAACGAGCTCGACAAGGCGTCGCACGGCCTAGTCCGTGTGCCGCGTGTCGAGATTTATCGTGGTTTCATCTTCGCCAACTGGGACTATGGTGCCGTTTCGCTCGAGGACTATCTCGGTCGCGACATGCTCTGGTATCTCGACATTCCGATGGTCGGGGCCCTTGGCAATCTGGTCCCGATCGGCCCCGTGATGAAGTTTCGCATGAAGGCCAACTGGAAGCTCGCCTCGGAGAATTTCGCGGGCGACGATTATCACGTGCTGTCGACGCACGGTTCGGCATTCCGCATCGGCTTCCTGCCGGACTATGACCAGCTCGCTGACTACACCGCAAACTTTGACCATGGCCACGGCATGGGTGATATTCCAAAGCCCGGCCGAGCGATCGAGAACGATCGGGGCATGGCCCAGATGTTCGGTCCGGACGCTGCGACCTATGTCGAGGCGTTCAATGCACGCGTCCGCGAGCACCTTTCCGAAAGGCAGGCTGACGTCCACGGAATCGGCGAGGGCAATATCTTCCCGAACCTTTCATGGATCAAGTTCGGATGCTTTCATGCCTTTGGCCTCCTGCAATGGCTGCCAAAAGGGCCCGATGAAGTGGAGGTGTGGCAGACGACCTTCTTTGATTCGGGGGCCCCGCAGAGCGTGAAGGACTATGCCCGGTCGCAGATGTCGCAGGAAAATGCGGCCGCAGGTATTTTCGGGCAGGATGACGGCGAGAATTTCGAACGGATTAGCGAAGTGCTTCGCGGGGCCGTTTGCGGAAAGCAGGATCTGCACTATGCAATGGGTCTTGGTCACGAGGATGAAGTGAAGGTCGAGGGGCTGCCCGGGCGATTGGGGCCGCACTACACCGAAGCCAACCACCGCAACTTTTACCGCTATTGGCTCCAGCTGATGACCGGACGGGAAGGTTGAAATGGGCGAATATCTGCTTGAGCTCCGGCCCGAGGTCGAAGCCTTTCTGTTCCATGAAGCGCTGTTGCTCGACGATCTGCGCTTCGACGAATGGCTTGCACTTTTTGCGGACGAAGCACGCTACTGGATGCCGATCGCCGAGACGCTCGACTATGACCAGAGCCGCGTTTCCGCAGAGGGTGAATGGGCACTGGTTGAGGAGACGAAGGCATTCATGGCCAAGCGGCTGGAGCGCATGAAGACCGGTATGGCGTTCGCCGAACAGCCACGTTCGCGCACCCGGCACTATGTGTCAAACGTCCTTGTGAGCGTCGGCGAGGGCGAGACTGTGATCGCACGTTCGAACATCCTCGTCTTTCAGGGCCGCCGCGACAGAAAGGGTGAGTTCTTCGCAGGCTATCGGCTCGACTCCCTGGTCCGCCATGACAGCAGCTGGTTGATCACGGAGCGGCGCGTGTTTCTCGATCAGCGGGTCCTGCCGCGCGCACTGTCGGTATTCCTGTGAGCGCCAGCGTCTGGGCCGAGGTCATGGGGGCCGAGACGCGTTTCACCGATGTGGGCGGCCATCGCACCCGAAGCGTCGTTGCCGGACAAGGTGCTCCAGTCATCCTGCTGCACGGCATAACCGGCCACGCCGAAACGTGGATCCGCAACATTATATCGCTTTCTGCCCACCATCAGGTCCACGCACTCGACATGCTGGGCCACGGCCTCACCGCAAAGCCCGACATTTCCTATTCGATCGCGTCGCTCGGCGAGCACGTCCTTGCGTATATGGATGCCATAGGCGCGCCTTCAGCGATTATTGTCGGGCAGTCGCTGGGCGGCTGGGTCGGGGGCTGGATCGCGGTCAATCACCCGGATCGGGTACGGGGCTATGCCTGCGTCACCGGTGCGGGGCTGGAGGTGTCGGCAGACGCCGCCGCGCTGACCCAAAAGATCGGTGCCAAGGTCGCCAGTGCCACCGCCAGTGCGACCAGCGCGCCGACACGCCAGAGCGTGCGCGCCAGGCTCGAATGGCTTATGCACGACGCCAGTGTCGTGACCGATGAACTCGTTGAAGCGCGCTACAGAATCTATGCCGACCCCGCGTTCATGGCGATTTCGGGCAGGATGGTCGGCGAGCTCACCGGAGGCGGGGCCTGGACCCTGACCCGCGAACGGCTTGCCGCCATTGCGTGTCCGGCGTTGGTCCTGTGGACACGGCAAAACCCGACCATGCCCTGGGAAGTGGGGCACGAAGCAAGCCGCATCATTCCCGGCGCTTCATGGTATCTGATGGAGGACGCAGGCCATTGGCCGCAGTTCGAAAAGCCCGCCGAGTTCAATGGCGTGCTCCTCGATTTCCTTCGTCGGCGCTAGACCGCCCATGGCGCATCTCGTCGCTGGCTATGCAACATCGCACACCGGGATGATGATCCGCACCTTCGACCGGGAGGATCCTGTACAGGTCAGGGTTCATCGGGCGTTCGGGCAGCTTCGCGAGGAAATCGCAACCCTTGCTCCTGACGTGATCGTCATGGTCAGCAGCGAGCACCTCAACAGCTTCTTTTACGATTGCTATCCGCAGTTCTGCGTGGCCCTCGGCAAGGAATCCCAAGGCTGGGGTGATGCCGGTGTGGCCGCGAGGAGCGTTCCGATCGCCGGCGATTTTTCGCAGCACCTGCTTGAGTGCGGAATCATCGAAGGATTTGACCTGGCGTGGGCAGCGGAGCCCAAACTCGATCACGGCTTCTTGTGCCCCCTGAGCCTGTTGACGCCAGAGTTCGATATTCCGGTCGTTCCGTTATTCATGAACTCCAGCACGCCGCCTCTCCCAACGTTTCAGCGCTGTGCGGCGCTGGGCGCCATGATCGGTCGCGCGATCGAGGCGCGGGCAAGCGACGAGCGCGTCGTGTTGCTGGCAGGCGGCGGCTTGTCGCACTGGGTCGCGACGCCCGAGATGGGCGAAGTCAATCCAGTCTTTGACCGCTGGTTCCTTGATTGCTTGGTGCGGGGCGATCTTGATGCTGTGACCGCGCTCGACACTGACGATGTGGGCAGGCGGGCCGGAAATGGCGGTCAGGAGATCCGGAACTGGATCACGGCGATGGCGGCGTGCAACGGCCGAGCCGAGGTACTGTGCTATGAGCCGGTTACCCGATGGGGAACGGGAATTGCCCTTGCGAGATTGAGCGCCGCATGAACCTTGCGCTTGACCGACTGCTTCGACAGGTCGCCCGCGATCCGTCGCTGCTCGACCGACTTGACGCGGACACAGCCGGAGGCGGCATCGAGGAGGGCGACATCGCCGCTCTGCTGGCCCGCGACTTGCCAGTCCTATTTGCGCGCGGTGCCCATCCGCTTCTGATAATGCAGTTCGCCGGCGCCTTGCATATCGAGCCGATGGCGGCGTTCCGGCGAGAGGGCTGAGCAACATCAGATGGCGCGGTAGCCGCCATCAACCGGGATCATCGCGCCGGTGACAAAGGAGGCGGCGTCAGACAGCAGCCATTTGACCGCTTCGCCCACTTCCGGAGGTTTGCCGAAACGGCCAATCGGGTGGTGCTCCAACAGCTTGCCAAATCCCGCGGCAAAGTCCGGATGCTCGATTGCCCGGTCAATCATCGGCGTGCGGATGATGCCGGGCAGGACTGCATTTACGCGGATTCCCTTAACGCCGTACTCGATCGCGGCGGCTCTTGTGAGACCCGTCACGCCGTGCTTGGCCGTTACATATTCCGCAGCGTTGGGAATCGCGACCTCGCCCAATGCCGACGCTGTGTTGACGATTGCGCCGCCGCCGTTTTCAAGCATCGCCGTGATTTCGTGTTTCAGGCACAGGAAGATGCCTGTCAGGTCTATTCTGATCGCGCGATCCCATTGGTCGATGCTCAGCTCATGGAGGGGCACATTGGCCTGTTCCACGCCGGCATTGTTGAAAGCACCGTCCAGCCGTCCGTAACGCTCAACCGTCTCACGGACCAGCGCGGCAACTTCTGGTTCTGATCCGACATCAGCCCTAATGAAACAAGCCGTACCACCGGCACTGCGGATTGCCTCGACGGTATCCGCGCCGTTTGCGTCGATGTCACTTGCGACAACATTCGCGCCCGCAGCGCCGAGGATAAGCGATGTCGCGCGTCCGATTCCGCCCGCCGCTCCGGTTACGATGATCGTCCGATTCTCAAGCATTTTGCCTCCATATTTGCCACGTCAAAGCCGTCTTCGACCGCCTTGGATAGCACAGAGATCTGCCATTTTCCGGTGCCAACAGCAAGAATTTTACTTCGATGTAAAAGTCTATTGCATGGCACTCGGCAGAATAGTATTACATAGAAGGAAATCGGAGAGCCGTGATGAGCGGTCGGGGATCTTTGGGAGGATTGAGAGATGTTGACCCAGTACCTTTTGCAGGCGTCGGCTTTGTCCGCACTCTTGGCTGGCGGAGCGCAGGCGGCCCCGCCCCACCCGGTGCAGCAGGACAAGCCGGCGCAGTCGCCAAGCGATACGGCCACAACCGACAACGGTAGCGGACTCGCGGATATTGTTGTCACAGCACAAAAGAGCGTCCAATCGCTCCAGAGGACTGCCGCGGCCGTTACATCTGTGGGCGGAGAATCGCTGGTCGCTGCCGGCATCACCGACCTCAGAGCCGCCCAGATTCTGGTGCCGTCAGCCCGTTTCCAGCAGCAGAATGCCGCAACCGAGGTCTATATCCGTGGCGTCGGCTCGACGCTGGATTACCCGCAAGTCGAACCCTCGGCCTCGTTCAACTTCAATGGCATCTATATTCCGCGTGAAGCGGCGGCCGTACCATTGTTCGATATCGATCGGCTGGAAGTTCTGCCGGGACCGCAGGGAACGCTCTATGGTCGCAGTTCGCTCGGCGGCGCCATAAACGTCAGTTTCAAGCGCCCAACGCGCGACTATGAGACCAATGTTGTGGGCGAGGCTGGAAATTTTGGCCTTTTCCACGGGACAATCGTCCAGAACCTTCCGATCGGCGACAATTTTGCGATACGTGGCGGTCTC
Source organism: Hyphomonadaceae bacterium (assembly GCA_947474455.1). GTDB lineage: Bacteria > Pseudomonadota > Alphaproteobacteria > Caulobacterales > Hyphomonadaceae > UBA7672. The sequence goes on from CANJIL010000053.1 coordinate 16,234, forward strand.
GATTACATTCGGACCACTGGCTATCAGACCTCCGGCGCGGATTCGAAGGACAATTTCGCAGCCCGCCTTTCAGCGCTTTATGAGTCGAACGCCGATTTCACGGCGTATGTCTGGGGGTATTATGTTACCAAGCATGGGAACTCGCCCAACCTGCTGACCAAGGGCGTCGATCCTGTGACAGGAGGCTTTTCTCTGGACAGTTATCTGAACAGCAATCCATGGAACGACCTTCGCAGCCCGCAGGTCATGGCACTTCCGGCGAACCCTTTCATGCCTCCTCCGACCGCACCCTTTGCCCGCAAAACCGACTATGACAACTACACTCTCGGCGCGCAGTTCGACGTGAAGCTCGGGGACGATCTCACCCTTACATACATTCCGTCTTATCTCGGTATGGATGTGTCTTCCGACTATTTCCTCGGTGCCTATCCCGGCAACAAGACTGATCATTTCGATCAGCAGACGCACGAACTGCGTCTTGCGGGCGACGGCGAACGGCTGAAGTGGATCGTTGGCGCATATGCCTATCGCGTTCGCAGTAACGGGACGTTCTTTTTCACTGTCTTCCCGGTCAGTATTGTCGATACCCATCGGCTGCAGGGCGTTGCCGCCTTCGGGCAGGCGACGCTCAGCATCGCCGACAGCTTCAGGGTCATCGTGGGCGGGCGGTTCAGCTATGACGACCGTATCGGCACCGGGCGCGCCGGACCTGCGTTGACGCCTTATGCCTACGCCCGCAATTTCAAACGGGCTGATTTCAAGCTGGGTGTTGAATATGATGCCGGCCCGCGGACGCTCCTCTATGCTACCCTGCAGACCGGATACCAGCCGGGCACGTTCAACGCGTTTCCGAACTCGCCGGCCGCAGACAACGAAGTGCGGTCGGCCAAGCTCACCGCGCTACACCTGGGTTTCAAGACGCGGCTCTTCGACAATCGCCTCCAGATAAACAGCGAGGCCTTCTACTATGATTACCGCGACCTGTTCGCCTCGGCCTACAACACCGTGCTCAATACCAACCAGACCTTCAACGCGGCGAAGGTGGAGATCTACGGCAACCAGCTGGATATTCTCTTCCGTCCGACCAGCGACGACCAGTTGAGCCTTTCGGTTGGGTATCTCCATGCGCGCAACAAGAGCTTCGATCTGCCGCCGGGAACCGTTTTTCCGGGGATGCCCACCAATTATGATGGCCTACAGCTGCAATATGCACCGGATTGGACGATCAGCGCCGGGTATCACCACGACTTCCGGCTTGCGCGCGGTTATATCCGGGCCCAAGCCTACTCGCGCTTCGAGAGCAGCTTTTTCGCGGACTTCAACCACACCCCGGGTGGCAGGCAAAAGCCGTATACCAAGACCGATGCCTCATTGACCTATTTTGCGGAAAATGGCCGATGGAATGTCGGCGTGTGGGCGAAGAACATCGAGGACGAGCCGGTTCAGGCGGCAACTGCGGGCGGCAGCAATCAGCCATTCGTGCCTATTGCGGCCTCCACGTTCCTGGAGCCGCCGCGCACCTTTGGGGTACGGGTCGGCTTTAACCTCTAGTGTTCGTCGTCAGAATATTTGAGACAGTTGGCGGCGTAGATTAGCGGAGTGTCGGCCTCATCTGGGGGTTGATGTTTATGCGGCGAGCATGCGGTGTTGCAAG
>CANJIL010000054.1 GCA_947474455.1 Hyphomonadaceae bacterium
CTCCGATGACCACCCCTCCCGCCGACCGCGCCCGAAGCGCTCCGTCAGCGAATTTACACCACCTCAGTGGACGCTACCGGAAAAATCGTGACGTAACCCCTCATTTGCGCACCGCCACGCCCCTCATTTGAGGGGTGAGGGCGACGATATTCCCCAGCGTCTCGCCCCTCACTTGCAACCGCTCCTCGCCCCTCACTTGAGGGGTACCTTCTATATCTTGGGAGGGTACAACCTTGCGGCGCGCAGGAACTTCCCGACGGACTTCGTCTCGCAGCCAGCGTCGCACGCTGCGAACCGTGACCAGGCCCTTGCGGGTGAGCCGGATGCGGACGTCCAGCCAGTCATTCGTGGCAAGCGCAGCGATGGGACTTCCTGTGAGCGTAGGGAGCCAGGTCAGCGCAAAGCGCGATGGCTCGCCACCACCGGCAACACGAAGCCCCTGATGGGTCATCCTGATGAAGCCGCACGCCTGCAACTCGACCAGCGCTTTGCGGATATCGGCCTTGGTGACGCCGAGGGCTTCAAGCTGGAGGTAGGTCACGGCCAGATTGCCGTTTTCCCGGCCTGCATGATTCATGTGCTCGGTCATGAGCGCGTCAACGACGCGGCGGGCGCTGATGCTGAGGGCGCCCCAGGTCGGGGAGAGCACCATCTCGCGCGTGACCCACGTCCAGGGCGCGTCGTCCGGGGGACCGCCGGACTTTGGGCCGACCCGGTTACGCCGCGGCTTCATCGCAGGCCTCCAACGGTTCGACCCAGCAGCGGAGAATATAGCGGGCGTGATGACCCGGAAACGATCCACGATGCGACTCGTGGAACGTCTCGACGTTCACGCCCAGGCGACGGAGATTGAAGACGTAGCTGCTCCACCGCGGCGCCGGATTGTGGATAGGCGTGCATCCAAGTTCGCCCATCGACATCAATTCGAGGAGCGCCCATTCATCCCGGCCTTTGACGAAGATGGTTTGCCATTCCTCGCCGATCCGGATTCGATAGTTGGCCATTAGGCGTCCCCATCCGTTGGGAAACCAGCCAGCACTGCATAAAGGGCGGCTGTGGAGGTGGTGCAGCGTGCCCGCCGCTGGATATGGCGGACCGCCAGCGAACGTGTGGTCCGAGCCTGCGGGCGTGTATCGGCCCAGGTGAAGAGGCAAAGATTGTAGGCGCAATTGCGCGACCGCTGTGAGCGGCGTAGGTTCCGCGGCATCGGATTTCGTCCTCTGGTGGGATTGAGTTCGGCAGGCCTCGGGCGGACGTCACCTCCGCGCCGAGGCCATCTCTTGTCGGCGTAGGGCATCACGCCGCTCGCTTCTTAGAACCTTCAATCAAAGCCTCTATGTCGGCGTCATCGACGAGCGTTCGACCCGCCAATTTTACGAAAGGGAGACGGCCCGCTTGGTGCAGTCGGTAAATGGATGCACGACTAAGGCCGAGCTTATCGGCAGATTGATTGATAGACCGCAGTCGCTTTGTGGCTGGATTTTGCATCGCTTGCTCCGGTCTGCTGCGTGTTGAAGCGTGCAGCATCACAGTGAGCTTGGAAGACGCGCGGCACGGCGAGCAGTCCGATAATATTGCTGCGACAGGCAATTTTATTGCGAACCCGACTTCGTTGTAGGCGGTTGCTTTTGGCGAACAAGACCAATCAAGGTCCTGGCCTCACGCGCTATCCGCTCTTTGGGCGCAGCGGGAAGAAGGCTCTTCGCCAATAGCTTCGCCTGAGGTCCGGAGAGCTTCGTGGTATATCCGAGCCGCATTAGCCAGGCGGTCTTGCTCTCGCCAGGTCTTATGCGCTGACGTGCAGCCGAGCTGGCAACATCAATATCGCAAAAGTCTGCGAGGCCTTCCATGCCGCGATTGCGGACGTGGTCGCAACGGGCAGCGACTATCCGCAATGGAAGAAATGGAACTGAGGGAGAAGAGAACGGCTCGTCGCCAGGACGCAGTCTCATGGACTGACAAAACTCGTGCTGGTTGAGACCGTCCGCCCATGCTTCCCTAGTAATTAGTCCCTGTCGTCCGCTTCGTTCGATGGTGATAGCGCCATCCAAAATGCCTGCCTGCCCTAGCGCATACAAATGGTCCCATGCTGCGTGTGTCCGCGCTTCTTCAGTGTACATCAGCCCAATTATTCTCGAACGAAAGTCGCAGCTCCAATCCAAGCTGCGAGCCAAACTTCGCTTTTGTTTTCGGGTGAGCGTTCGCAGAGGCCGGACTGGACCGAAATGAACCCACCCTCCCGGAAGCTCACGTATGCGTTGTGTCGAGCGTCGATCAATCGCGCGCCAAAGTTTCTGCGACATGTGCTCGCGATGGTGCAGACCGGGCTTTTGCGGTGGCCCAAACGCGCTTAGCTGCAGATCCTCCACCGCCGCAGGCCAGGAGATGAAACCGGCTGGCGCGAGGGGAACTCGTTTGAGCAACAGATTCTTTCTGTTGTCAAAGTCGCTACCGCCAAGTTGGGCGCCCATGGGTGCAGTCTCCTTCGGCGTGCGGCATGAGTCGGCCAGCGCCACCTAAAGATTTACTGCATCACGTATTACCACACCTTAACTGTTCATCACTTGTTTACCTATTCTGTTGGCAGCTTCAGGCGTTTGCCGCCGCTTTGTGGACAACTGGCTCGGGCCGCTGCACCTGACTTCCACCACAGTACGAAGCCCACTGCTCCAACAGCAGCCGCCTTTTTTCTAGTGCGTCGCCTCTCCGGTAGGCTCTCTCCACACTGTTTCCCACCTCGTGTGCTAGGCAGGCTTCCGCAATTTCCCTTGGTGCTTGAGTAGCCTCCCCGGCCCAATCGCGGAAACTGCTCCTGAACCCGTGAGTCGTGTAGTCGCCCGCGCCCATCCGACGGCGGAGCATCTCCAGCGCCTCAGGACCCATTGGACGCAGCGTCTGACCCGGAAAGACCAGCGCTGTCTGCTCTCCACCTGTCAGCGGACGAACGGCCTCAAGGACCGCCATTGCGGCTAGAGTTAGCGGTACCCGATGCTCTCGTCCGCGCTTCATGCGCGAGGCTGGTACTGTCCAGACTGCGGCGGTCAGATCAATCTCCGCCCAGCGAGCGCCGAGAGCTTCGCCAGCTCTGGCAGCGGTGAGAATGATGAACTCAAGCGCTCTGGCAGTCACCGCATCCCGCTCGCGTAGCCTTGCGACGAATGCAGGCACTTCCTTCCAATCCATCGCGGGGTGATGTCCCCGCTTGAGCTTTCGAGGGCGGGGAAGCAATTGATCCAGATGCCCCCGCCATCGCGCCGGGTTGGCCTTGTCGCTGCGAGCGCCCATGACTGTCGCGGCATCAAGAACCCGCTCTATTCGTCCGCGAATTCGAGAAGCGGTCTCGGTCTTGGTGTTCCAGATCGGGCGAAGAATACTCAGGACGTCGGTGGTATCGATGCTCGCAGTCGCTTTGCCGCGAAGCGGCGCGCAATAGGTTTTCAATGTCGCCCGCCAGGTTTCGCGGTGCTTTTCGTTCCTGAGACCCGGCGCGACAGCGGTTTCGAACCACGCGTCGGCAAACTCGCCGAACGGCTGAACCTCGGCGGCAAGCTGGCGTTCCGCCGCCTGTGCAGCCACCCGGTCTGCTATCGGGTCTCCTCCTGCCCCTACCCGTTCAGCGGCTTCCGCAGCCCATCTGCGAGCGGTTACCAACGAAACCTTCGCAAGGCCGCCCAGTCCCAGCTCGCGGCGCTTGCCCGCCTTGGTCCACATGAAAGACCAGCGTCGTGAAAGGCTGGGTTCGACGATCAGGTAGAGCCCCCCGCCGTCGGCATGACGGCCGGGCCCAAGCGTCCTGACCTGGCGGTCTACGAGCCGATGGATTCCACGGTTCATGCAACTGACCTTCCCGAGAACATATGGAGGCCGACCGGCTGGTCGCTACCCCACATTTTACCCCAAAGTCGTTCTGCGTTTGGACGCGACAGCGCGAGCCAGTGCGAGCCAGCGCGAAGCCGAGTATCGCCGAGAACCCTTTTGTTACAAGGCTTCACGCGGTCAGCGTGAGACAGGGTGAAATGTCTGGAGAAAGATAGTTGGTGGAGCCGAGGGGAATCGAACCCCTGACCTCGTCATTGCGAACGACGCGCTCTCCCAACTGAGCTACGGCCCCGATCCGGGTATTTGGGAGCCGGTTTGCTAGTCCCTGAGGGGGCGCCCGTCAAGGATGGCCCGCGGCCGTGTCCGACACCGCTAAAGCAGGCGTTAAACCTTGCCGTGCAGTCTGCCGGCCATGCGCAAGGCTCTCGCCCTTCTCCTCGCCTCCTCCCTCGCCGCCGCCCGCGCGTCGGCTGCCCCGCCCGCCCCGGCGGCCGGCTCGGACGTCGACCCGCAGGCCAAGCGGATCACCGGCTCGGAGAAATATGTGCCGACCTTCGGCCTGCGCGCCTCGATTTCCCGCGGTTTCAAGGTCCAGGGCGTGCTCGCCGTCGATGCCGGCCTCGATGTGCCGGACGAAAAAATCCGCCGGACCTGCCAAGGCATCCGCCCGCGACTCATGAGCTCGATGCGCGATGCGGTCCTGAATTATGCATCCCTGTCCTACGTCGTCGGGGAAAAGCCCGACGCGGAAATGCTGCGGGCCCGCCTCCAGAAAGCCGTCGACCAGGTGCTCGGCAAGGACAATGCGCGCGTGGCCCTCGCCAGCGTGATCGTGTTCCAGTAACGTCCGGCTATCCCGCCAACCCGTCCATGAATTTCGCCAGCGTCACGTCCTTGTCCGTGACCCCGCCGGCATCATGCGTCGTCAGCACGACCTCGACCCTGCTGTAGACGTTCGACCATTCGGGATGATGGTCCATCTGGTCGGCCTTCAGGGCGACGCGGGTCATGAAGCCGAACGCGGCGTTGAAGTTGGCAAATTTGAAGGTCTTGGCGATCGCGTCCCGGCCCGGCGTTTCGGACCAGCCCTTGAGCTGCTGCAAAGCGCTGGCTGCGCCGATGCGTTGGGTCATGTCCTGTCTCCGTGGCGACCGGTTAACCGGAACTTAGTGCGAAACCTCTGCCCGTCCCGCAACGGTCCGTCAGCACATTTGGGGGATTATGGAGGATACAGTCGGGGAGAAGACAGTGACACATTTCCTGCGTTCCGATCGCAAACCGGAAGGCCACAAGCTCGAAGAACTGCTGATGCAGCTGCGTGCGGACATCCTGCACCGCTGCGAAGTCATCGCATCGGACACGCGCCCGGAAGCGCTACACGTGATGGCCAACAACATGAAGATCCTGGGCCATCTCAGCGAATCGATCGCGCTGGCGCTGGATTCCACCCGCGTGCTCGACCGGGCCTTCGGCCCCTCGCAAGCGGCCCAGGGCGGCCCGCCGCGCATCGGCAAGGCGGACGCGGCCTAACCCGACCCGGACACGAAATAGAGCCAGGTGCCGTCCTCGGCGATGCCGAGCACATAGCCCGGCCATACCCCGCCCCTGCGCAACGCTTCGGCCTGCCCGTCTCCCAGCAGCCGGTCGATGTCGCGCGCCGCAGCGGGCGTGATCTGGCGAGGTTTCAGCGTCGCCATCCATGGCCATATAAAGACCCGCCCCTGGGGCGAGTCCGCGACCGTGTAGCTATAGCCGAGCAGCTTTTCCGCTTGCGCCATCGGCCAGTCGCCTGCACGCATCTTGAGATACCAGTAGTCCTTGTGACTCATGCCGGCATTGTTCGAGCGGAAGTCCGGCGTGGCGTCGGCGAGGCTTGCCATGTCGCGATAGGTGCCGCTCTCCGCGATGTCGCGCAGCTTGCGCACCGTTTCGGCGACGGCATCCGGCAGCGGCTCACGCAAAGGCGGAAGATCGACCACCGCCGCGCCGACGGGTTCGGCCGAAGGCGGCGCATCGCAGGCCGACGCCAGCAAGGCAGTGAGACAGGCAACAAAGAATGGCCCGCGCAAGGCGCGCATCGAGCCCAAACCTCAAACGAGAGAACCTGCTTCCAATCACGCCGCGCTTCATCGGACGCAAGAGGGTCAGCGAGGAATCTTTGCTTTCGCGACGCGAACGGAACGTCAGAATGCGATGTCGAAGTCCCAGACGATGGCCTTCACGGCCATCAGGGGTTGACGGCAGGCTTGTCCGTGCGCGGGCCCCACTCGAGACCGAGCGTGTCGAGCAGTTTCTCGTCCTCGTTCGCCTCGGGATTGTTCGTGGTGAGCAGGCGGGCGCCGACGAAGATCGAATTGGCGCCGGCGGCGAGGCAAAGCGCCTGGCCCTCCTCGGTCATGTTCTCGCGGCCGGCCGACAGGCGCACCCAGCTCGCGGGCATGACGATGCGGGCAACCGCGATCGCGCGCGCAAGTTCGACTGCCGTGATCGGCTCCGACTTGGCCAGCGGCGTTCCCGCGATCGGGACGAGCGCATTGATCGTGACGCTTTCCGGATGCGGCGTGATCATGGACAGTTCGTGGATCAGGCCGACGCGATCCGCCCTGCTCTCGCCCATGCCGAGAATGCCGCCGCAGCACAGCGACACGCCTGCATTGCGCGCACGGTCCAGAGTTTCGAGGCGATCGTCATAGGTGCGCGTCGAGACGACCTTGCCGTAGTACTCGCGCGAGGTGTCCAGGTTGTGGTTATAGTAATCCAGCCCGGCGGCCTTCAGCTTCTCAGCCTGGCCCTCCTCGAGCATGCCGAGCGTGACGCAGGTTTCGAGACCCTCGGCCTTCACGGCCGAGATCATCTCGCAGACCTTCGGCAGATCGCGGTCCTTGAGCGAGCGCCAGGCGGCGCCCATGCAGAAGCGGTCGGCGCCATTGGCTTTCGCGGCGCGCGCCTCGGCGAGGACGGCGTCGATTTCCATCAGCTTAGAGGCGGCAAGACCTGTCTTGAAATGGGCCGACTGGCTGCAATAGCCGCAGTCTTCGGCGCAACCGCCAGTCTTGATCGAAAGAAGCTGGGATTTCTGGATGCGGCCTTCCGGCCAGTTTGCCTCGCGGACCTTCAGGGCGCGGAGCATCAGGTCAGGCATCGGAAGGTCAAAAAGCGCAGCGATTTCCTCGCGCGTCCAATCCGGGCGTGGCGCAATCGCGGCCTGGGTCATGAAAAACTCCCGTATTCGACTGGGCGAGGGGATAGCGGCGCAATCCGCATAACGCAACGGCGCTCCCCGACGGGAGCGCCGCAAAGTTTACCTTGTTGCCGGCAGGCTAGTGTTCTTTCACCGAATCCGGCTGCTGGCCGGTGATGCCGAGATCCGGCGCCGGCTCGTGGCCCGTGACCACGATGCCCTTGGCCAGCTTCGAATTCCACATGCCGTAGACGAAGTAGAACAGCGTGCCGATAGCGAGATACGGGATGAAGAAGTTGCGCGTCGCCTCGTGCGCCATCAGCGACATGACGAGGAGGAAGCACATTCCGGCGCCGATCACAGAAATCGTCACGATCAGCCAGGTCGGCATCTTGAACGGCCGGTGGAGATCAGGCCGCGCAAAGCGCAGATAGATAACCGTCACGCAGATGAACATGAAGGCGATGAGCGTGCCGACGTTCGTCGTGTTGCCGAGGAAGTCGAGGCCGGTGAAGCCGGCGAAGCCAGCCGCAACGATTCCAACGACGATCGTGTTGACCCACGGTGTCTTGTATTTGGGATGGATCTTGGCGAACACGGGCGGCAGCAGACCGTCGCGCGCCATCGTGTAGAAGATGCGGGTCTGGCCGTAGAGCAGGACCAGCATCACCGATGACAGACCGGCGAAGGCGCCGACTTTCACGAGGATCGCGAACCACGGCAGGCCCATCCGGTCCACCGCCAGCGCGATCGGAGCCGGCACGTTAAGCTCCTGGTACGGCACGATGCCGACCAGCACGGCGCAGGTGAGGATGTAGAGTATCGTGCAGATGACCAGCGAACCGAGGATGCCGATTGGCATGTCCTTGGCCGGGTTCTTCGCTTCTGCGCCGGCGGTCGATACGGCCTCGAAGCCGATATAGGCGAAGAAGATCACGGAGGCGCCGGCGATCAGGCCGCCGACGCCATATTGCGCGGTGTTCTGGCCGCTGACAACGTTGCCGAGCGCGGTCCAGATCTGGCCGCCCATGGACATGTCGGCGCCAGGCGGCGGCGGCGGCACCTGTTCGGGGACCAGGGGCGACCAGAGCGCCGGGTTCACATAGAAAACGCCGATGACGATGAAGGCGACGACGACCGTAACCTTGATGGCCACGACGATGTTGTTGACCTTCGCTGACTCGGAGACGCCAAGGATCAGCAGCGCCGTGACCGCAACGATGCCGAGCAGCGCTGGCAGGTTGATCACGCCCATCACAGTCTGGCCCGTCACCGGATCTTCCACCGCGACGCCGGGGGCGGCCGTCAGCGCAGCCGGCAGATTGATCCCGAGGTCGTGCAGGAGGCTCACAGTGTAGCCCGACCAGCCGACCGCAACCGTCGATGCGGCGACGCCGTATTCGAGCAGCAGCAGCACGCCCATGATCCAGGCAACGAACTCGCCGAGGGAAGCGTAGGAGTAGGAATAGGCCGATCCAGAAACGGGGATGGCGGCGGCAAGTTCGGAATAGGCCAAAGCGACGAAGGCGCAGAGGACGCCGGTGATCACGAAGGAGATCATGATGCCCGGGCCGGCGAATTCGGCCGCCGCCCTGCCCGTGAGAACGAAGATGCCGGTTCCGATGATACAGCCGATGCCAAGCAAAACGAGATTGACGGCGCCAAGCGAGCGTTTCAGCTCGCCGCCCTCATGCTCCGCGTGCATCTGCTCGACCGATTTGCGGGCGACCAGTTGCCCGATGCCTCTAGCCATGCACATCCCTCCGCCGCGGCGTCCGTCAGACCCGCCGATAATGACCGGGACGTTAGCCAGACATCCTCAAGGCTGCAACCGTTCCGGTTTGGGCCGGTGCAAAGCAAGGTTTCGCTCCGCCGAAGGCGCTGTTGAACTGATCGTGCTCAGATATAGACCGTGCCGGGGTCACTTGCGCGCCGCCAAGGCCCCTTGTGACGGGGATCGTTACGGCGGCGCCGCTCTGGGCCGAAATATCCGGCTGCCTGTACGAAAGGACGCCTACGCTCGACGACAGCGTTGACGCGGTTGGCGACATCGACGGCGCGGACCGGCTTCACCAGAAACTCGTCGACCCCGGCATTGATAGCGTCGATCACCCGCCGCCGTTCCGAATATGCCGTGATCATGATGATCGGAAGATAGCGGTTCGGGCTTTCCGGATCGAGCCGGATGCGCTTGCAGAAATCGAGGCCATCGAGGCCGGCGAGCTTGAAATCGACGAACGCGATGTCGATGTCGCTGCTCGCCACGAGGCCAATCGCCTCGTTGCAGTCGTGGGCCTCCTCAATCCTCCGCACGCCAAAGCTGGTGAGAATCACTCGGACCAAACCCCGCATATGCGCGTTGTCGTCCAGGATCAGCGCTGAAACGCTTTCCAGACCCATTCCACGATGTCCCTCGCCGCCATAGAGCGGCCCTACCTAGCCAGTGTAGGCGTTCCCTACTCGGGCGAGTGTTTACTCGCCTCCATTTCGAATTATCGCTCTAGACTGTTGGCAAGCCAAGACAAGCGTAAATCTTGGCAGTTGGCTCCAAGTCATAAGCATACACGCGACAATCGAGACGGCGCCGATTATTCTTGGAAGGGACGTGCTTGTCTGTGAGCCTTCGGGGCCTGACGCGAGCCGAAGCTTTCGCTAGATACATACGCCGGTCGCCCGCCGGACAGACGGAAGGACAGCGTGAGCCCTACGCAGGAACAGATCGCACAGCTTGCCCGTGGCCGGGTTCTGGTGATCGGCGACGTGATGGTCGACCATTACGTTTCCGGCCGTGTGTCGCGCGTGTCGGACGAGGCGCCCGTGCCGATAATCCATGTCGGCGACGAGCGCTGGACGGCAGGCGGGGCAGCCAACGTCGCGGCCAACATCGCTGCGCTTGGCGGGACCGCGCGTCTGGTGGGCGTCGCGGGCGGTGATACCGCGGCAGCGACGCTGACTGCAGTGCTTGCCAGTTTGAGCGGTTCGATCGAAACGCGCCTGATCGCCGAGGCTGGACGGCCGACTACAATCAAGACGCGCTACATGGGTGGCCAGCACCAGATTGTGCGCGTCGACCGCGAACAGCCCGGCGCCATTAGCAAGGCGACAGAAGACAAACTGGCTACAACGGTTGATTTGCTGGCGCAGGACTGCGGCGCCATCATGATATCGGACTATGCCAAGGGCGTGCTCACGGACCGTGTGCTGGCCGCGGTTATTGCGGCGGGCAAGAAGACGGGTCTGCCTGTCATCGTCGATCCCAAGCGCAATGACTGGAGCGCCTACCGGGGCGCGGCGATTATCACGCCGAATCGCAAGGAGCTTCAGCTCGCGACAAATGCGCCGTGCGGGTCCGACGCCGAATGTGCCGAGGCCGCACGGATCGCGATTGCAACGACGGGCGCCGCCATCCTGCTGACCCGTTCAGAACAAGGCATGTCGCTGTTCCGCGAGGCGGGGCAGCCTCTCCATCTCTCCGCCAATTCGCGTGAAGTGTTCGACGTTTCAGGTGCGGGAGACACCGTTGCGGCGACGATTGCACTTGGCGTCGCAAGCGGACTGTCAGCCGAGACCGCAATGCAGCTCGCCAACGTCGCCGCCGGCATTGTGGTCGGAAAGCGTGGCACCGCCACCGCAACGCCCGCAGAACTTGTGGCCGAAATCGGCGCGGGCAATCGCGGTCTCGGTGGCGCGCCCGGCGCCCTGCCCCTGGCGGAAGCGAGGGAGTTGCGGAAGACCTGGGCGAGGGAAGGACTGACGGTCGGCTTCACCAACGGTTGTTTCGATATCCTCCATGCCGGCCATATCGCGCTGCTGCGCCAGGCGGCGAGCGCCTGCGACCGGCTGATTGTCGCCCTGAACACGGATGCGTCCGTGCGCGCGCTGAAGGGGCCAGACCGGCCGGTGCAGTCCGAAGACGTGCGCGCGGCTGTCATGGCCGCTATCAAGGGCGCCGATGCGGTGATTCTTTTCGGGGAGGCGACGCCGCTGCAGGCGATTCAGGCCCTCCAACCAGATGTCCTGATAAAGGGCGCCGATTATGCGGAGGACCAGATCGTGGGCGCCGATATTGTACGCGCGCGCGGCGGGCGAGTTGTGCGGGTGACGCTGATCGACGGCCAATCTACTACGAAAGTCATCGAAAAATCGCGCGCGCCGTCCAAAAGTTAACCAGGTCGACGCGTCGCATCCGTGTCACGAGGTCAGGCGCCGGCCCTACATGACGGCGCGGCAAGCGACTTGACTTTGGTCCCGCTCTTCCCGCTAACCAAACCGTCGGACTGACGCCGGAAACTCCAAGGGGTGCGCGATGCGCGTGACGATGATTGGGGCAGGTTATGTTGGCCTGGTTTCGGGGGCCTGCTTTGCCGACTTTGGCCATACTGTCACATGCGTAGACAAGGATCCGGGGAAGATCGAGCGCCTTGAGAAAGGTCAGATGCCGATTTTTGAGCCGGGCCTGGCGGAGCTGGTCGCCTCCAACGTCAAGGAAGGACGCCTTTTTTTCTCGCTGGATGCACGCGAGGCGATCAAGAGCGCGGACGCGGTATTCATTGCAGTCGGCACGCCCTCGCGTCGGGGCGATGGGCATGCCGACCTTTCCTACGTCTATTCCGCCGCGAAAGAGATCGCGGAGCATATGGACGGCTTCACCGTCGTGGTGACGAAGTCGACCGTGCCAGTGGGCACGGGCGATGAAGTCGAGGAAATCATCCGCAAGACCAACCCGGACGCGAAGTTCGCGGTTGTCTCCAATCCAGAATTCCTCCGCGAAGGCGCCGCGATCAGCGACTTCAAACGGCCAGACCGTGTCGTGGTCGGCACCGACAACGAGGACGCCCGCGAACGCATGCGCGAACTCTATCGCCCGCTCTTCCTGAACGAGACGCCAATGCTGTTCACCGAGCGGCGCACGTCCGAACTGATCAAGTATGCCGCCAACGCATTCCTTGCGGTCAAAATCACCTTCATCAACGAGATGGCGGATCTGTGCGAGAAGGTCGGCGCCAACGTACAGGACGTGTCAAAGGGCATCGGCCTCGACAACCGCATCGGCCGCAAATTCCTGCATGCCGGACCCGGCTATGGCGGCTCGTGCTTCCCGAAGGACACGCTCGCCCTCACCAAGACGGCCAACGATCATGGCAGCCCCGTGCGCATCGTGGACACGGTTGTTCAGGTCAACGAGGCCCGCAAGAAAGCCATGGCTGAGCGGGTCATCAAGGCGGTCGGCGGCAGTGTGAGGGGCAAGACGATTGGCGTGCTGGGCCTTGCCTTCAAGCCGAACACGGATGACATGCGCGATGCGCCGTCGCTCGACATCATCCCCGCCCTTCAGGCGGCTGGAGCGCGCGTGAAGGCTTATGATCCCGAAAGCATGCACGAGGCCGGCAAGGTCCTGACCGATGTCGATTTCTGCGATGGCCCCTACCACGCCATCGACGGCGCTGACGCCATGGTGCTGATAACGGAATGGGACCAGTTCCGCGCGCTTGATCTCGACCGGGTCAAGAAGCTCCTGAAAACGCCGATCGTGGTCGACCTGCGCAATGTATATCAACCTTCTGACATGCAGCGCCGGGGTTTCAGCTATTCGAGCGTCGGCAGGCCGTAAGGCTTTCAGAGAGCTTTACATCGGATGGAGAGCGCCCCATCACACGCGTTCAGCTAAAAGGCAGGGCATCGATGGCCAAGGCCAGCTCACTTCTCGACAACAGGGCTCTCCCCTGCCCGCCGACGATCCCAAGCAGCGTAAGCCCGACATCACGCGCGCCCAAGACACACTTGGCTGGGAGCCGAAAGTTCAACTTGAGGATGGTCTCAAGGAAACCATCGCCTATTTCCGGAAGCTCCTGAACGAGTAACGGAGTTCGAAGTGGCGTTACCCTACCGCGACGCGATCCACGACTGGACTTTCAACATTGCGTTGCCCTGGTGGGCGGCGAATGGGGTTGATCGCGAACATGGCGGTTATGTCGAACAGGTGACGCCCGATGGCCGTGACGCAGGCGTGGCTTTCAAGCGGACCCGCGTCACTGCTCGCCAGATCTATGTCTATTCGCATGCGCACATGCTGGGCTTCAATTCCGGGCTGGATGTCGCCCGGCATGGGGTCGACTATCTTTTGTCGAAGACGTGGATCGGCGCCGAAGCCGGGTTTGCGCGCAGGTTGACGCGCGAAGGAGCGATGCTCGATCCGACCCCGGACCTCTATGACCACGCCTTCGTGCTGTTTGCCCTCGCCTGGCATCACAGGGCCAGCGGCGATACGACCTCACGCGACTGGATGCACCGCACGCTGGACTATGTCGAGCAACACATGCGGGTGAAGGACGGCGAAGGCTTTTTCCATGAGTTGCCGCCGAAAGGCTGGCGCCAGCAGAACCCGCACATGCACCTGACCGAGGCTTGCCTGGCGGCTTTCGAGGCAACCGGGGAGGCGCGGTTCTCGACGCTTGCACAGGAGATCGTCGGCACATTCACAGAGCGCTTCTTCGACCTCGAATCGCAGACGCTGGCTGAATACTTCACCGGTGACCTTGCGCGGGCGCCGGGCGACGACGGGCGAGTTGTGGAGCCTGGACACCAGTTTGAGTGGGCGTGGATCCTCAATTCCTGTCGCAAGCTCCTTGGACTTCCACTTGAAGCGCAGATCCGCGCGCTCGCCAGCTTCGCCGAAAAGCACGGGGTGGATCCGGCGACGAAGATCACCTTCAACACGGTACGCGACGATGGCGCACCGATCGACCGCGCATCGCGAACTTGGCCCAACACGGAACGGATCAAGGCCGCGATAGCGCTGCGTGAACTCGATGGCGTCGATCCGGGGCCGGTGATCCGGTCATCCGCAGCTATACTGTTTGACCGCTATCTCGGCCGCACGCTTCCGGGCACCTGGGTCGACGTGATTGATGCGAACGGGAAACCTGTGAGCGGCAACGCGCCTGCGTCCACGTTCTACCACTTGTTTCTGGCGTTCGCAGAAGTGCTGCGCGTCAATGATTAACGTGCGCTGATGGTCCCCGGCGGCGGCACGAATATCTCGCGGAACCACGGATAGCGGTCCGAATTGAAGCAGTCGCGAAGCCACTGCAGCACAGGCTGGCAACGGCGAAGGTTGCGCGCCCGCTCGGTATAGGCGAGCCAGAAGCGGATCGAAGCGATGGGCTTGAAGGGAAGCGGCAGCACGCCGCGATCAGTTTGCGCCATGTAGGATGGCATCACTGCGATGCCGCCGCCGGCGGCGCAGGTTTCCAGAATGACCGTGCTCGAATTCGACATGAGCACGTTGGGGTTGATCGCCTTCCAGTGACGCATCTTCTCTGGCCAAATATCCATCTGCTTGTTGTAGCCCGAATGCATCAGGATCCGGTGCTTGCCTGCGTCGTACATCGACTCCGGCCGGCCATGGATCTCGAGATAGTCCTGGCTCGCGAACGGCAGATAGTGGAGATGGCCGATGACGCGTGAGATCACGTTGCGCAGGTTTGGCGGCTCGTACTGCAAGCAGATATCCGCCTCTCCGTCGGCAAGATTGGGCGTGTCTTGCACGACCTTGAGCATGATCTCGATGCCGGGGTTGGACTGGTGGAACTCGGACAGGCGTGGCGCCAGCCAATAGGTCGCCATGGCGTCGTAGGCAGCGATCACCACCTGACCGGTGGCGTCGCCCTGCAGCTCGCTGACATCGGTGGACAGGGCGTCTGCGGCGTCGGCCATCGAGCGGGCCTTGGGCAAGACCACCTGCCCGGCGCTGGTCAGTTCCATGCCCCGGGCTGAGCGCAGGAAAAGCTCCTGGCCGACGTGCCGCTCAAGCAGATCGATATCGCGCGATATCTTGGCCTGGCTGTGGCCAAGGAGCTGGGCGGCTGCATTGATGCTGCCGGTCTCGGCAACCGCCACGAATACTTTCAGCAGCGACCAGTCGAAGGATTGAAGGTCCATTGGCAGTTCCGCTATTCGCGCAGCACCCTCATCAAACAATGTCTGAAGCGCAGATCAACTAAAACCGTTCAGAAAGGAGGGGCGTCCGACGATTCGGCCGCGCGTCGGGGCTTCGCGATGGGCGCACGTACAGCCAACAAACGGACAGAACGCGCTTTCCGCGCGCGCGAAGCGGCGATTGCTCCAGTTGAGCTGTGGCGACCTGACGCGGCTGCGGTTGAGGCCAAACCCTACGGGTTCCGCATTGCCGACGACGAAGATCTCGCTGGGACACATGCCGCGTGTGAAGACATCATGGCGATGCGCCTAACGCCGCTAAGCGTTCTGTGGGCGGCTCACGAACACACGTCCGGCGCCGCCTGGATTCGCGAGGAAAGCGGTCGGATCACCGGAATTATCCTCACTCTGCCGCTGACCCCTGACGGGGAAGCGGATCTGCTGGAAGGAGGGTTCAAACCGGGTTCGCCGCAGCCGCACCAGCTCTGCGCGCCGGGAGATGCCTTTCCGGCCATATATTTCTGGCTTTTTGCCGGGGCAGACGGGCGAAGCCGCCGCGCCATCCTTCGCACCTGTCTCGCCTGGCGCAACGGCGTCTATGCAAACGTGCGGGGATATGCGCGTGCGGCGAGCCCGGCCGGCCGCGAAGCCCTGCTGGGGCTTGGGTTTACGCCAAAGCAATCGACTCTCTCCGACCTGTTCTTCATCGCGGAACGAAGCTGAGGAGAGCAGTCATGTCTCTGCCTAAAACAGGAAGCCTGCCGCTTCACCACCCGGACCGGCACCACAACCGCACGGACATCACCGTGAAGGTCGTTCGCACGCTCGACGACCTGCAGAAGGTCAATGTCCTGCGTGCGCTCACCTACATGGCCGAGCAGGACTGCCCCTATGATGAGGAATTCGACGGCAACGACCTTTGTGCGCTCCATCTCTTGGCGTTCGAAGGGCGAGAGCCCGCTGGATCACTTCGCCTGCGTTTCTTTGCGGGCTTCGTGAAGATTGAGCGCGTTTGCATCGATCCGCGCCGCCGCGGCGGGGCCATTCTCGCTTTCCTCATGGCGAATGCTTTCGAGGTTGCTTCCCGGAAAGGCTATCGCCGCATGATCGCGCACATGCAGGCACGCCTCGAACAGATGTGGAGCCACGTCATGGAATGCCGCGTCATCGACCGCGAGGCGGGTTTCAAGGTTTCTGGTTATGACTACCTCACGCTCGAAATTCCCCTGCCCGAACATCCCGACGCGCTGAAGATTGATGCCGATCCCTTTGTGCTAATCCGGCCGGAAGGTGATTGGGACAAACCTGGCGTGCTCGATCCCATGGTGGGAGAAGTCGCATGATGCGGCCCGTTCTTCTTTGTCAGGGCTTTCACCAAGCTTTCATCGACCGGTCCAGTGCGCTGTTCTCCGAGTCGGCCGCGATGCGCCGTTCGACATGCGAAGCGCTGGTCCGGCACGCGCGTTATTCCGGTTGGACCGTCGTCCATTCCTTCCTGGACACCGAATCCATGAGGGCGGCGGGCGCCGCGTCGATCCAGAACTTCGCGCCGCTGCCAAGCGAGCCGTATTTCCGCCAGAAGGGTCTTTCAGCTTTCAGCAATCCCGCGTTTGAGCGGGTAATGGCCCAGCACGACATGACGCCCATCTTCCTCGCCAGCTTTGCGGGGATCGGCGTCATCTCGGCCACCCTGCTGGATGCGATCGAGCGGCGCTTCATGCTTTCCATTGTGACTGATGCGGCGGCCGACAGTCCTCAGGGCGGCATTTCCGAATGTCGTCGCCTCGCCGCCATCGAGACGCTGGCGCGGTCGTGCGATAGCGCCGTGACGTGCAGCGACCTCATGACGTTGGCCGCGACACCGATCGCAAGCTCCCCGCGTCATCTGCTGAGCCAGGCCAGAGGTGGCGCATGACCAGCAAACGCAATCTCTTTGAGCACCGTGACGCCGCGAAAGAATTGTCCGCCCTTATCCACATGACCCGCTTCATGGCTGATACGGTTGATCGGCTGGCGGCTAATCCGGAGCGGCTCAAACAGCGCCTGGACGAGCTGGAAGCGGAGTTGCAGA
>CANJIL010000055.1 GCA_947474455.1 Hyphomonadaceae bacterium
CCAGCCATTCCCGCGACGGCGGCGAGATCCAGATCCAGTCCCATCGTGTCCTCCCTTTTGGCGGTTCCCCTCGGGGCTCGCCTAACTGATAACGGCGAAACACTAGACGAAGCCGGCCCCGGAAGGAAACACGCCAATGCCGGTCCATCACGGCCCCTGTCATTGCGGCGCGGTGTGCTTCAAGGTCGAGGGTGCTGCGCGCGGGAGCCAGCAGCGTGGGCGTCCTTGACCTGCTTCCCGCGTGGAAAGCGCACGGCGAAGCGTCATTCAGCTACGAGATCCTCGAATACGTCGACGAGGATAACCCGCACAAGCTCGAGCTTCTTGTGAAGGAGCACACGGCGAATTGGCCTGAATGCTGGGCGTAAGGCCATTCCGAACCGGTAGGCGTTAGAGCTTGATTGCCGGCAAGGCGTTGAAGGCCGTGCGCAACGAAGCGGCCCACGAGTCGCTGATCTGACGGAATTCCTTGTGGTCGCTTTCGATGCGCTGGCTCTGGGCCTTGAACTCATTTGCCGGGATCACGCAGAGATCGAGTGGCATGCCAACTGACAGGTTCGAGCGCAGCGTCGAATCCATGCTGACCAGCGCGGCCTTCACAGCTTCCTCGATCGTCGTATCCGGACGGATGACGCGGTCGAGGATCGGCTTGCCGTATTTGTGCTCGCCGATCTGCATATAGGGCGTGTCTTCGCCTGCCTCGATGAAGTTGCCGGCGGTGTAGATCAGGAACAGACGCAGGTCGCCACCCGTCCGCTGGCCAGCCATGATGACGGTCGCATCGGCCGCGGAACCCTGCGCCTCGATTTCCGCGCGGTCGCGCTTTTGAACCTCACGCATCGCCTCGCCGACCATCTGTGCGCCGCGATAAAGCGTGTCGCATGTCATCAAGCTTTCGATTTCGGGATCGATACGGCTCTGCTTCACAGCCTGCGAGAGGTGCGTGACGACGCCTTGCGTGATGCCGAGATTGCCTGCCGTCATCAGCGCGACAACGCGCTCGCCCGGCTCTTCGAACACGAACATCTTGCGGAAGCGCGCGACATTGTCGACGCCCGCATTGGTGCGGGTGTCCGAAAGCAGGACGAGGCCAGCCTTGAGCTTGAGGCCAACGCAATACGTCATGTCCGTCCCAATTCCCCGGCCGTCCGTCCGTTCCCCGAAGTCCTGCGCCAGCTACTGCTGCGTCTGGCTCTGGATTTCGCTCCCCTGATTCTGGGTCTGACTTTGTCCTGTTGTCGGGCTGATGTCGACAGAGGCGCTAAGCCGCTCCTGATGGCTTCCAGACACATTTCCGCGGATCGGAGCGGCATCAGCCGCATCGAGGCCGCAGCACAACCGGACATAGCGATCTGTCGGGCAAAGCCGATTCGCCGGATCGAATCCGACCCAGCCGATCTCGGGCGCCCAGGCTTCGGCCCAAGCGTGGGTCTCGGTAAGTTTCGTGTCCTGGGCGAGCAGGTATCCAACCACATAGCGGGCAGGAACACGCAGGACCCGTGCCGCACTTATGAAGACGTGGGCGTGATCCTGACAAACGCCCTGCCCGGCCTTCAGCGCCTGCGCAGCCGTGGTGGAACTGGTTGTCGAGGCCGGCTTGTACTCGATCGCATCGGCCACGGCGTTGAATAGCGCGTGGAGGCGATCCAGAGGTTTCTCGCCAGTGACCGTCGCCGCCAGCGCTTCGATTTTCTTGTCAGCTTCCGTCAACGGCGTCGGACGCAGATAGACCTGCGCCCGTGTTGTATCCTTCAGCCCACGGACGACGCCGGCGGTATCATCCGTGTCGACCTCGCCCTCCGCCACAATGGCGACTTCGGAAGCCGCGCTGGATTTTGTCCACACCGACTCTCGGTCGCCGGTGGCGGTCGTCAACAATGCCGGAATCACCTGGCCATTGACGGTCACTGCCCATTTCAAAACTCGCTGACTGCTGGAAACGGCCGGATATAGCCGAAGACGCAGCGCGCAACGGTCTGCGGGCGGATCGTAGGCATAGGTCGTGGCGTGGCGAATGGTGAGACGCATGGGCTCCTAGAAGTGATACGCTTTACTGATCTCGTGTGAAAGGCTGCGGGTCGTGTCGATCGCGTCAGAGATGAACTGGTGCAGGCCGCTCTGGAACAACTCCTCGATCGCCAACTTATCGAGACGTTCGACCATTTCGCCAGCGATCGCCTGCGGCGCGCCGCTTTCCCCGTAAAGATCGCCCAGATCGTCAAGAAAACGCTTGATGGCTCGATAGCAGTACGAAACCGACCGCGGGAAGATAGCATTGAGGATCAGGAAGTCAGCAATGCCCCATGGGGTGTAGTCGCCTTTGTAGACGTGGTGATAGGCGCGCAGGGCCGATGTCGCGCGCAGGACGCTGGTCCACTGGTGATAGTCGCGTCCTCCGCCAACCACGTCGGTTTCGGGCAGCAGGACATAGTATTTCACGTCCAGCAGGCGCAGCGTCATGTCGGCCCGTTCGATCAGGCCGCCCATGCGCAAGAAGTAATAGCCGTCATTACGCAACAGCGAGATTTCGGACGCGCCGCGGAAGGCCGCGGTTCGATTCTTCGTCCACTCGAGAAGCGACGGCAAATTCCGCAGCGCTGTTTCGGCGTCCATTTGGCCGAGCTGGCGCCACCCATCGTTGAGCGCTTCCCACATGTCCTGTGTCAGTGCGGTGCGGATCGCCCGTCCGTTGGCGCGCGCCGATGTGAGGCAAGCGCGGATCGAGGACTGGTTCTCAGGATCGAGCAACAGGCGCTGCACCACAGCGCCGGCATTGAGCCGCTGCGCCTCCGCTATATCCGGAGCCGAGCCGGACGCGGCGGCCACCGACCGCCACTCCTCCAACTCGTTCGAGCCGGGCAGCATCGCCATGCGATAGCCCATCTCGATCAGGCGAGCGGTCGCATCCGCCCGCTCCATGTAGCGGCCCATCCAGAACAGGTTTTCAGCGGTGCGGCTCAGCATGTCAGTCGGCCAGAATCCATGTGTCCTTGACCCCGCCGCCCTGGCTAGAGTTAACGACAAGCGACCCCTTCTTCAGCGCAACCCGCGTAAGGCCGCCCGGCGTCAGGCGGATATCCCTGCCCACGAGGCAGTAAGGGCGGAAGTCGACGTGGCGATCCTCGATCCCCTGATCGCCAAGGATCGGCGCCGTTGAAAGCTCCAGCGTCGGCTGGGCGATGAACTCGGATGGGTTCGCCTTGATCTTGGCGCGGAAGGCATCAACCTCTTTGCGCGTCGCGTGCGGCCCGATCAGCATGCCATATCCGCCCGAACCGTGGACACGCTTGACGACAAGGTCCTTGAGGTTCTCGAGGACATATTTGCAATCGTCCGGCGCAGCGCAGCGCCAGGTTTGCACGTTCTCAAGGATCGGCTTCTCGCCGAGATAGAATTTGATCATGTCAGGCACGAAGACGTAGATCGCCTTGTCATCGGCAACACCTGCGCCGGGGGCCGAGCAAAGCGTCACGCCGCCAGAACGGTAGACGTTGAACAAGCCCGGCACACCGAGCAGAGAATCTGGTTTGAACGTCAGCGGATCGATATAGTTGTCGTCGATGCGCCTGTAGATCACGTCCACACGCTGGGGTCCGCGCGTCGTCCGCATCCAGCAGAGGCCGCCGTCGATGAAGAGATCCTGCGGCTCGACCAGTTCGATGCCCATCAGGTCGGCAAGGAAGGAGTGTTCGTAGTACGCGGAATTCAGCGAGCCCGGCGTCAGCAGCACGACGGTGGGATCATCGTCACACTTGATCGGGGCGACTTCCTCCAGCGTCTTCTTGAGCATGCTGGGATAACTGTCGACGCTTTCAACGATGCCCGCGTGGAACAATTGCGGGAACATCCGCATCATGATCTCGCGGTTCTCCAGCATGTAGGAGACGCCCGACGGCGTGCGGCAGTTGTCTTCAAGCACCTGAAATTTGTCGCCATCAGTGCGCACGATGTCGACACCGACGATATGGCTGTAGACACGGCCCGGCGGATCGACGCCGATCATGTCTGGCAGGAAGGCTTCGTTCTGGTAGACAAGATCTTCCGGGATGATCCCTGCCCGCAGGATCTCGCCGCGATGATAGACGTCATAGAGGAACGCGTTGAGCGCGCGGCTGCGTTGCTTGATGCCGCGCGACAGCTTCCGCCATTCCGAGGCGCCGAAGACGCGGGGAATCAGGTCGAACGGAATCAGGCGCTCGGGGTCGCCCCCTTCGCCATAAACGGCGAAGGTGATGCCGATCTTGCGGAAGATCGCCTCCGCTTCGCTCTGGCGAAGCTTGAGCAGGTCCACCCCGGCGGCATTGATCCACTCGGCGATCTTTTCATAGGGACCCCGGACGGACCGGTCGTCAGCGAACATTTCGTTGTACATGCGCCCCCAGTCCTAGCCGGACACCGCGCCCCCGCGAAGGCGTCTAGCCCGACCCTTTCTGGACCACGGCATCGCTGCCTAATTTTTGGTCACCGAAAGACAAAGCCTTGCCCGTTCGGCATGATAGATACCGTCGCATGCCGGCGATAGAGGTTCAGTTGAAGACAAAAGCCCGGGAAGCCGGGTTCGACGCTGCCCGGATCGCCAGGGCGGACAGAGCCTGGGCGGCCAGCGCCCGGCTGGCCGAATTTGTGGCTGCCGGCCGGCATGGCGAAATGGGCTGGATGGCCGACACGTTGCCGCGTCGCCAGCACCCCACGGCCATGTGGCCCGACGCGAAATCGGCCCTCGTCGTCGGGCTGAACTACGGCCCGAAGCACGATCCGCTCGCGCCCCTTTCGCGTCCCGACCACGCGACCATCTCAGTCTATGCCCAGAACGTCGATTATCACGATCTGATGAAGCGCCGCCTGAGGCAGCTCGCCTCAGGCTTCGCAACGACCACCGGCCACGACGTGAAGATCTTCGTCGACACCGCGCCCCTGATGGAAAAGCCGCTAGCTCATCTTTCGGGCATTGGTTGGCAGGGCAAGCACACCAATCTGGTCAGCCGCGACCATGGCTCGTGGCTGTTCCTCGGCGTGATGCTCACGAACGCCGAACTACAGCCCGACGCCACGGCAGACGACTCATGCGGAAGCTGCACGGCCTGTCTCGACGTCTGCCCGACCCGCGCCTTCCCCGCGCCGTATCAGCTCGATGCGCGGCGCTGCATTTCATATCTCACTATCGAAATGAAGGGTCAGATCCCGCGTGAATTCCGGCGCGCGATGGGCAATCGCATCTATGGCTGCGACGACTGCCTCGCGATCTGCCCCTGGAACAAATTCGCAAGCATAGCCCGGGACGCGGCGTTTCACCCCAGGGCCGAACTGACGGCCCCGCTGCTGGCTGATCTGGCGCAACTCGATGACGCTGCTTTCCGCGAGATTTTCGCGGGCTCGCCAATCAAGCGGATCGGAAGGGACCAGTTTGTCCGGAACGTCATGGTCGCGATTGGAAATTCGGGGTCGCCGCGACTCGCTGAGTTGTGTATCCAGAGGCTGAGTGACGCCTCGCCGGTGGTGCGGGGCGCTGCTGTCTGGGCTCTGGGGTCTCTTTCTCCAACCGCCTTCGAATCTGAACGCCTTGACCGACGTCACGTCGAATCCGATCCCGGTGTATGTGAGGAATGGGATGCTGGACCATAACGACACTCGTGATCCAGACAGCGCGGGCGCTCCGCGCCAGGGGACGTTCTCCGAAGCGGAGAGCAGTGATGCGGCCCCGCGCAGCTCTGGTGGCATGCTCGGACGCTGGCGCGCCGGCGTGACCGCGAAGGGCGATCCGTATTCCTACGAGAAGCCGTTGTGGCGCGTCATCGTCGTCAGGATCCTGAAATGGACGTCGATTGCCGTCGCTGGCTTTCTCTTGCTCAGCCTGCTGGCGGTTTTCGCGATCGGATGGACCGGTCCGCCGCCCACGTTCAACATGGCTGGCGTGGCCATGAAGGGCGTCGAAGTCCGCTCGACTTGGGTCGATCTCAAGAACATCTCGCCTCACCTCGTGCGCGCCGTCATCGCGGCCGAAGACCAGAATTTCTGTTCACACGATGGTTTCGACATGAAGCAAATCCAGAAGGCGATGCAGGATGCCGAAAACGGCGGTGACCTCCGCGGAGCGTCCACGATCTCGCAGCAAACGGCGAAGAATGTCTTTCTTTGGAATGGCGGCGGCTGGATGCGCAAGGGCGTCGAAGCCTATTTCACCGTGCTGGCCGAATGGATGTGGTCCAAGCCGCGGATTATGGAAATCTATCTCAACGTCGCCGAATGGGGCGATGGCATCTTCGGCGCCGAAGCAGCGGCCCAGGAGCGCTTCGGCATCTCGGCGAAGGATCTCACGCCACGCCAGGCAGCTGCCCTTGCCGCTGTGCTGCCCAGCCCCAACCGTTGGAAGATCAACGGCGATTACGCCACCGGGCGCCGCAACACGCGCATACAAGCATTGATGGGCATGGTCCGCCGCGACGGCCTCGACAAATGCGTGATCGGGCCCTAGTTGCCGACGATCCGCGTGCGCGGTTCCTCGATCTTATCGAGCCCGGCGGGGTCTTCGATGCCGGCAACGCGCATGGCCTCGCGCACCTCGCCACGCAGCACCACGACGTTGACGTCCTGCGGCGCCAGCCGCATCGCGACCTGGACGTCCTTCCACGCTTCCTCGAGCCGGTTCAGTTTCATCAGAACATGCCCCCGCAGGCGGAATGCCTCCGCATTGCCTGCCGACAACTGAATAGCTGAATCCAGGTCCGTGCCCGCCTCATTCCATTCCCTAAGGAGCACGTACGCGCGCGCACGGTCCTTGTAGAGCTCGCCATCGTCAGGTCGCAGCTTAAGAGCATTGGTCAGCGTGACGACGGCCGCATCTGCCTTGCCGGCCATCAGCCAGGCATTGCCCGACTGCGCGAGATAGACGGCGCGTTCCTCAATCCCGCCGGCATCTGGCGCGTTCGCAAGTTCCCCGAGCCGGGCAGCGCCTTCGGCCTCCTGCCCCAGCGCGATCAACGCGAGCGCGGTGCAATGACGCGCGGCCGGCCGGTTGCCTCTCGCCAGCCATGAGAGCCCATCCTGGTAGGCGACTTCGGCGTCCTTATCGATCTGGGTAATGCATTGCTGCAGCTTCTCTTCCTCCGTCTGCGCAAAGGCGGCAGGCGCGAAGGCAATCAGCAGCGGAAGCAGACGAACAGAACGCATAGGCAGGATCCGCTGAGGCGACCCGGCTGGTCAGCCAAGTCTGGTGGGGCCATAAGCCCTATCCCATCAGTATGGCAAGAACATGCTCCCAACGCAGCTCTTCGCATTCGGCTTCGGGTATGTCGCGACCGAATTGGCGCGGATTCTGAAGGCCGATGGCGTGGCGACTGCAGGCACAACTCGCAGCCCGGCCTCGGCCGAACGCCTCCGGGCGAGCGGCTGGGAGGCGGCCTCGTGGCCGGGTCAGGATGTCGTTCCGCCCGGGCGGAGCGCGTGGCTGATTTCGGTTCCGCCCGACGACGCGGGCTGTCCCGTGTTCCGCGCCTTTGAACCTCTTGCAGCCTCCGCCGCCTGGATCGGATATCTTTCAACAACCGGCGTCTACGGCGACCTGCGCGGAAGCTGGGCGTTCGAGGAGACGCCGCTCAACCCGCAAAGCCGGGAAGCGACGAACCGCGCGCGCGCCGAAGGGCAATGGCGCGATGTCGGCGCCCGCGTCTTCCGCCTGCCGGGCATTTATGGTCCGGGTCGATCGCAGCTTGATCGTATGCGTGAGGGTGGCGCCCGCCGGATCGTGAAACCGGGGCAGGTATTTTCGCGCGCGCATGTTGCGGACATCGCAAGCGCACTCAGACTTGCCATGACCCGAAGGACGCCAGAGCGCATCTTCAACATCTGCGATGACGAGCCTGCGCCGGCCGATGAGGTGCTCGCCTACGCGGCTCAGCTTCTCGACCTCCCGATGCCCACCGCCGTCGCATTCCAGGATGCGAACCTGTCGCCCGCCGCTCAGCGCTTCTACGCAGAGTGCAAGCGCGTCTCGAACGCCAAAGCAAAAGCCGCGCTGGGTTGGGTGCCGCGTTTCCCAACCTATCGCGAAGGCCTGGCTGACTGCCTGCAGCGCGAGGATGCATCCACCTGATCGGCAGTCTCCAGCACGGTTGTAGTCATCCGCGCGATGTCCTGCGGCCGCGACAGCCTGTGGTCGCCGTCCTTGATCAGCGACCACACGACATTCTTCGATCGGAGCTTGTCGGCCAGGTCAAGCGAATGCGTCCACGGCACATCGGCGTCGAGACCGCCGTGGAGAATGCGCACGGGAACATCGACGGCGATCTCGCCATCGAGAATGTTCCACTCCCGTCCTTCCTCGATCAGCTCACGCGTGATCGGGTAGCCCGAAGCGTCATACGGCGAAGGCCGCGTCCAGAAGCCGTCCTCGATGATCTGGCGCTTCTGGCTGTCGTCGAAGGAGGCCCACATCAGCTTGTCGGTGAAGTCTGGCGCAGGCGCGAGCAGAACAAGCCCTTTGATACGTTCCGGCCGAGCCAACGCCGCCAGCAGCGCCATCCACCCGCCCATCGATGACCCCACGACGACCAGCGATCCCTCGGTGCGTTGATCGACCACCGCTAGCGCATCGGATCGCCACCGGCCGATCGTTCCATCCTCAAACTGTCCGCTGCTTTCGCCATGGCCGAAATAATCGAACCGGATGAATGACCGGCCTGCCCAGACCGCGCTTTCGTGCAGGGACGTCGCCTTCTCGCCCAGCATATCGGAATGGAATCCGCCCATCCAGACGATGCCGGATCCGGCACTATCGCCTTGAGTCCGGCGAAAGGCGATTCGCGTGCCTTGATGGTCCAGGTATTCGGGGGCATTGTTCATCATACGACGCTTTTTGATCGGTTTGCGCAGACGTGAAAAGCGACTATCGGTCTCCCGGCCGGAAAGCCGGGAGAAACAAGCCATTGCCATTGTCGGGAAAGACAATCCTGCAGGTGATTCCCCACCTGTCCGCGGGCGGCGCAGAACGCACGACGATTGAAGTCGCCGAAGCGCTTCGCGCCGCCGGCGCCAAGGCGATCGTGGCCAGCGTCGGCGGGCGGCTGGAGGGCGAGCTTTCCCGCGCCGGCGCCGAACTCATCAGGATAGACAAGCTCGCGACCAAGAATCCGCTCGGCATCTATGGTAATGCGATCGTGCTGTCGAAAATCATAGCAAAAAGCCATGTCGATCTTGTCCACGCTCGCTCGCGCGCGCCTGGATGGAGCGCCCTCCGGGCGGCGCGGCGGATGAAGAAGCCGTTCGTGACGACCTATCATGGCGTCTACAATGCGAGCGGCGCGGCCAAGCGGCTCTACAATTCGATCATGGCTCGCGGCGACGTGGTGATTGCCAATTCCGACTACACGGCCGCGCATGTCATAAAAGAACATCCCGAGGCAGCCGGCCGGATCGTCACGATCCACAGAGGCGTCGACATCAAGCAATTCTCTCCCGACGCCGTTCTGCCGGTCCGGCGGGCGGCCCTCGCCAAAGCCTGGCGGTTGCCCGCGGACAATCCGGGAACTGTCATACTTCTTCCTGCCCGGATGACGGCTTGGAAAGGTCATCGCGAGGCAATCGGAGCCGCAGCCCAGCTCCTGTCCCGCAGCGGTGTGTCCTGGCGGATGATTTTCGCGGGAGACGACCAGGGCCGGCAGGGCTATCTGCAGGAACTTGCACAGCTCATCGCACAGCATGGACTTGACGACAGGGTTTCCATGGTAGGGCATTGTGACGACATGCCAGCCGCGTTTGCCCTTGCGGATATCGTCATTGCGCCTTCCAACCAGCCGGAAGCGTTCGGCCGTGTTGCGGCCGAGGCCGGCGCCATGGCCGTGCCGGCAATTGGCTCAGATATCGGCGCGCAGGGTGAGATCATCGTCGATGGCAAAACCGGTTTTGTCACGCCGCCCCTGAATCCGTCTGCCTTGGCTGAGGCCATCGGAAAACTGCTCGATCGTGGTCCGGAAGGCCGGAAACTGATGGGTGAAGCGGCGCAGATACGCGTCCGGCAAAAGTTCACCACAGCAGCGCTTCAGCAAGCGACGTTGGCAGTCTATGAAAGGCTGATGGGTCGGCCTTCATGACGAGTTCCGCGTACACACCGCCCCCGAATCCCGGCGATACGTTGAAACGCGTGCTGGTGATCAAGCTCGGCGCGATGGGCGATTTCATGCAGGCGCTTGGCGCGATGCGAGTGGTTCGGGCGACCCATCCTTCGGCGCGGATCACGCTGCTGACGACGGAGCCGTTCGAGGCGTTCGCCAAGGCATGCCCATATTTCGATATCGTCGAGGCCGATGGCCGCCCGAAGGACCTGAAGGGCAAGGCTGATCTGATCCGTCGCCTGCGCACGGCCGGCTACGACATGGTCTACGACTTCCAAAACAACGATCGGACGGCGCAGTATTTCATGGGCCTCAGCGGCAAAAAGCCCTTGTGGTCGGGAGCGGCCAAGGGAGCCTCGCACCAGCACATCAACGAGAACCGCGGCGAGATGCACAATTTCGACCGGCTCGCTGAGCAACTGCTGCACGCCGGTCTTGGCCCCAAACCGCCGGGTGATCCAACCGGCTGGATCATCGGCCAGGACGTGCTTCCCAGCCTCGACTGGATCCGCCCGGCCTTCCGCGATCCGCCGCGCTTCCAGCCCCAATTCTTCAGCCTAAATGGTCCGTACATGCTGCTCATCCCGGGCTCTTCCCCGGATCATCCTGAAAAGCGCTGGCCGGTTGATCGTTTCGCCAAGATCGCCTCCTGGGTCGCAGACGCCGGGATTACGCCAGTTGTGATCGGCACGAAAGCCGAAGGCGACATCGGCGCGCAAATCCTGAAAATAGAGCCCCGGGCCAGGAATATTGTGGGCCGGACCGACCTGTTCCAGCTGGCGACGCTGGCCGAGCGGGCAGTGTTCGCGCTCGGCGGCGATACCGGTCCCATGCATCTGGCGGCGGCCGCCCAGACGCCGGGCGTGTGCCTGTTCGCGCAGGAATGGAACGAAAACATGGCCCGTGATCTCCAAACCGTCTGGAATCCCAAGACCAGGCTTGGTCGCGCAGCGCCCAAAGGAGGGCCGATGATGGTTCTCCATGCGGCGACGCTGGAATCGGTCGGTGTAGACGACGTGAAGCGGGCAGCGCTTGGATTGGGCGTCCTGCCGCCCAGCATAGCCCCTCTAGCCCCGGTTGAAGTCGCAGCGGCGGAAGCCCCTTCCGAGCCAGAACAGCGATCCGACGCCGGCCCGGAAATCACCGAAGGCTCCGATTGTTGAACATCTCCGCGAGTTCGGGCATAAGTCCGCGCTCGTAAGCCATCAGGGAGAACGACCATCGCGCAGCGTCCGCAAGCGGCCCAATCGCCGAAGAAGGAAGGCCCACAGATCAACGAGGATATCCGCGCACCGCGCGTCCTGTTGATTGACGAAAAAGGCGAGAAGCAAGGCGAGATGCCGCTTGAGGCTGCACTCGAGGCTGCCAAAGAAGTCAGTCTCGACCTTGTCATGGTCGCTCCCGACAACGATCCGCCAGTCGTGAAGATCGCGGACTATGGTAAACAACGCTTTGCAGAGCAGAAGAAGAAGGCCGAGGCGCGGAAGAAGCAGAAGTCCGCCGACCTCAAAGAGATCAAGCTTCGTCCGAACATCGACAAACACGACTACGAAGTGAAAGGCCGCTCGATCCGCCGCTTCTTCGAGGAAGGCGATAAGGTAAAGATCACCATGCGCTTCCGCGGACGCGAAATGGCGCACCAGCACCTAGGCATGGAACTCCTGCACAAGGTGAAGGCCGAATTCGCTGACGTAGCGAAGGTGGAATCCGAGCCGCGGCTTGAGGGCCGCCAGATGGTGATGGTCCTGTCGCCGCGCTGAGCGGCGCAACCTCAATTTGCGTAACCAATTTCGATCACCGTCGCGATCCCGCGTTGCGCGGTATTGCGTAATGGCCGTTGCGCTCAAGAGCTAACTGACCGTTCACTTGAAGGCCGTTTTCCGCTCCTACCTCCCCTTCCATGAAGAACACACTCCTCGCACTTGTCGCCGGTGTCGCGCTGATGGCGTGCTCTCCGGCTAGCGAACCCACGCCAGCAGCCCCTGTCGAACCGGCCGCGGCGCCGGCGCCTGAACCAGCCCCGCCCATACCTCCGGCTACGGACCCGGCAACCGCTGACGCCTGCAACATGGAGCGGTACATGGTGCTGATCGGCAAACCCGTGACCGATCCGCGCATGCCGCCGTCTGGCGCGAGCGTGCGGATCATCAAGCCCGGTCAGGTGACGATGGATTTCTCGGCAACGCGTCTGAACTTTGATGTCGATGCGTCCGGCGCGATCACCGGCATTCGCTGCAGTTGATCAGCGATCTTCCGTGAACATGGGCACGCCTGCGGCGCTTGCGTCGCGGGCGTTGATCTTCAAGGTGACGACATGAAGCACGCACTCGACATCCTGGCTTTCGCAGGTCTTGCCGGATCTGCGCTTTCAGCGTGTACAACACCACTCGCGGCAAGACCGGGCCCCATCGCAGCCAGTCGTACTGTCCCCTTAACAAGCCGATTTATGCAAAGCAAAATCCTATGCCGGGCTCATGGGTAAGCCAGCGACGGATCCGGCTTTGCCGCCCGCTGGGCGTCTGGTGCGCCACATCTTGCCGGACATGATCGTGACGATGGACTTCGTGTACGCGCGCCCGAACATCGAGAACAATGCGAGTAGCATCATCACCGGCGTTCGCTGCGGCTAGTACGCCCGCAAGGCGGTTTGCCCCCCGGCATGGACTGCGATAAGGCAGTCCGCCTCGCCCTGGAGGCCGGTGGAGAGGAGGCCAGCGGGAGCAACATGGGGGGATCGCAGGTGACGCGGCAATTCCTCGTGTTCGCGGATAAGATGTTCGCGCCATCCGAAGGCTTCATCCAGAACGCCTACAAGGCGTTTGACTTATTGAAGCCGGTGTTTGTCGGTAGCGAGCTGCGCGGCGAACCGCCGGCCGGGATGGAGGCGATCACACTTGCTAAACTGCACGGACCGCTGGGCGAGCCGGGGTTCAAGCAGCTCGGGCTGGTGTCCAAGAAACTGAAAGTGCGGCTGGCGGACGAAAAGCCCGCGCTTATTCATGCACATTTCGGCAAGGCCGCCGCCTATGCGTTGCCGCTCGCGCGCGCGATGGGGCTTCCGCTGGTTGTGACCTATCACGGCGGCGACGCAACCAAGAAAGCGAACACGCGCAACAGCCTGCTGCGCGTCTACAACCGCCGCAGGGCGCAGTTGTGGCGCGATGCGGCGCTGATCCTGCCGGTGTCGGAGTTCATTCGCGGCGAGCTGGCGAAGGCGGGATGCCCTGCGGACAAGATGACCGTGCACTATAACGGCGCAGATGCAGACCGCTTCCAGCCCGGCAAGAAGAGCAAGCTGATCCTGTTCGCTGGGCGATGGGTAGAGAAGAAAGGCGTCGATACGCTGGCCGATGCGCTGACGCGGCTGGGGCCGAAGCTGAATGGCTGGCGCGTGCGGATGGCGGGCGATGGACCGCTGAAAGCCGAGCTGGCCGGGCGGCTGCAGGCGTCGGGCGTCAACGTCGAACTGCCGGGATGGATTCCGGCGGCGGACATGCCGCGCCATTTTGCCGAAGCGATGATCCACTGCGTCCCCTCGCGCCGCGCAGCAACGGGCGACGCTGAGGGCCTGCCGATGGTGTGCATCGAGGCGATGTTGTCGGGCTGCGCCGTGGCGGCGACGCGGCACGCAGGGATTCCCGAATGCGTGAAGGATGGGGCAACCGGCCTGCTGTCGCCCGAGGGGGCCGCAGAGGCGCTGGCCGCCTCTCTGGAAAGACTGACCGCTGATCCCGAGGCCACCCTCGCCATGGGCGCAGCGGGTCGGGAGGTCGCGTTGCGGGACTTCAATCTGGAGACGCAGTCGCGGCGGCTTCAGGATTTGCTGATGGGTGTGGCGAAGAGCTGACGTTCAGAAGCCAGCCATTGCGAGCCTGACGTTCGGGGCTATTCCGGCTCGAACACAATCTGAATGCATCCGTTTAGATCTTTGAGGACGAAGTGGTTTCCGTCGGCTTCCAAGATCTTACCCCCTATACATAGCCTGGACATAGCCGGGGCGAGAACGCCCGCCCTTCCGTCGTGGTTTGGATAGCTGGCGCCCGCCAGCAGCGAAAAGCCTTGAACTCGAATCTGTTGTCCGCGAGCGTGTAGTTACCAACCCAGCCGCCGCGGCCCGACGATCCCGTCACAGACAAATTGCTGCTCGTGAAGATGATCCACGGGAGCATTTTTGCCCCACCTCTTGGCGCCTTGAACTGTTGTTTCGGCGACCTCATGAACATGCCGTCGAGGAACTGCCTTCTCGTCCCTGCCGCCTTGCTTTTCCCGGTTGCCCGCGTATAAACCCCGCCTTCCACAGGACCGGACAGGCTAATGGCATGCCTCCCGGGACTTTTTCAGGCGTCGCGCCGTTGATTCCTAAAGGAATTTTCGGGTCGGACTGTCGCCAGCAGGAGACCGAAATGCCGAAGATGAAGACCAAACAGGCCGCTGCAAAGCGGTTCACCATGACTGCGTCCGGCAAGCTCAAGCGTGGCGTTGCCGGCAAGCGTCACCGACTGATCAGCCATAACGCGAAGTATATCCGCACCAACCGCGGCACCGTCGTGGTCGCCGAAGCGGATACGCCTCGCGTGAAGAAGAAATTCCTGCCCTACGGCGTCGAATAAGGCCGGTCCGCAGAATCCCCTGATCAGATAACGGAGTTTTCCCATGCCACGCGCACGCGGCCGAGTTCCCGCCCACGCCCGTCACCGCAAGGTCATCAAGGCCGCCAAAGGCTTTTACGGCCGTCGCAAGAATACCTTCCGCACCGCCCAGGCCGCCGTCGTCAAAGCCGGCGTCAACGCATACAAGGGCCGCAAGCAGAAGAAGCGCAATTTCCGCTCGCTCTGGATCCAGCGCATCAATGCCGCGGTCCGTGTCATCGATGACAAGCTGACGTATTCGCGTTTCATAGACGGCCTGACCAAAGCTGGCCTTGGCGTTGATCGCAAGGTCATGGCCGATCTCGCCATGCACGAGCCGGCTGCGTTTACCGCCCTGGTGGAGAAAGCCCGGGCGGCGCTGGCGGCCTAATCAGCCACGGCGCTTATCTCCGACGCCTTTCTCCGCTAGTTCCGACCGCAATGCGCGGGGCGGACTATGGCCCCGTGCGAACCACAACCGCACGAGGCCATGATGGCGATCGACCAACAGGTCAGCAGTATCGAGGCGGAGGCATCCTCCGCCATTTCGGTTGCGTCTGACGAAGCGGCGCTTGAAGCAATCCGTGTTGCCGAGCTTGGCAAGAAGGGCCGCGTATCACTGCTCA
Organism: Hyphomonadaceae bacterium; assembly: GCA_947474455.1. Taxonomy (GTDB): domain Bacteria; phylum Pseudomonadota; class Alphaproteobacteria; order Caulobacterales; family Hyphomonadaceae; genus UBA7672. The sequence continues at coordinate 15,361 of CANJIL010000055.1, forward strand.
TGCGCGAGCTTGGCGGCATGTCGCCCGAGCAGCGGCAGACGGCGGGCCCGGCGCTGAACGGGCTCAAGGACCGGCTCACGGCAGCGATCAATGCGCGCAAGGCCGATCTCGAACTCGCCGCGCTGAACAAGCGGCTGGAGACCGAGCGCGAAGACCTCACCCTGCCCCCGCGCTATGAGCCGGTGGGCGCGCTACATCCGGTGATGCAGGTGTTCGAGGAGCTAGCGTCGATATTCGCCGACATGGGCTTCGCGGTCGCTGAAGGTCCGGACATTGAGGACGACTTTCACAACTTCACCGCGCTCAACTTCCCGCCGGGCCACCCTGCCCGCGAGATGCACGACACGTTCTTCATGAAGCCCATGGTCGACGGAACGCGAAAGCTGCTGCGCACGCACACCTCGCCAATCCAGGTGCGGGCGATGGTGAATTCCAAGCCGCCGATCCGCGTGATCGCGCCCGGCCGTGTCTATCGCAAAGACTGGGACGCGACGCACACGCCAATGTTCCACCAGATCGAAGGCCTCGTGGTCGACGACAAGGTCCATATGGGGCATCTGAAATCGTGCCTCACCGAAGCCTTTTCGCGCTTCTTCGAAGTGCCGACGACGGAGTCGCGCTTCCGGCCGCACTTCTTCCCGTTCACCGAACCGAGCGCGGAGATGGACATCCGCTGCGATCGCTCCGGCGCTGAAATCAAGGTTGGCGAAGGCGATGATTGGCTCGAAATTCTCGGCTGCGGGATGGTGCACCCCAACGTGCTGCGCGCCTGCAACATTGACCCGGAAGTCTATCAGGGCTTTGCGTTCGGCCTCGGAGTCGATCGTCTCGCCATGCTGAAGTACGGCATGCCCGACCTACGCCCCTATTTCGAAGCAGATGTGGAGTGGATCAAGCACTATGGCTTTAAGCCATGGCTGCTGCCGACGGTGACGGGGGGGCTGTCGTGAGCAGCGGCTACGTCCTTCATGACGGACCGCCGGATCCGGAGACGCTGCTTCGCTTGCGGGGCGCTGCGGGGTTGAAGACCTATCCGATCGAGCAGGCACGGCAGGGCGTTGCGAACTCGCTGTTCGGCGTGACCGTGAAGCAAGATGGCGATGTCGTCGGCATCGGCCGAGTCATAGGCGATGGCGGTTATTTCTACACCGTCACCGACATTGCCGTTCAGCCTGCCCACCAGGGCAAGGGCGTCGTGCCCGGATGATAATGACCCGGCTTACAGAATGGCTGCACGCTAACGCGCCTGGACAATCCTTCGTCTCGCTATTCGCGGACGAGGGCGTACCGCCGCTCTATGAAAAATTCGGCTTCCGTATCTGCG
>CANJIL010000056.1 GCA_947474455.1 Hyphomonadaceae bacterium
CGCGTGATGGCGCCCCTTATGCTTGGCGCGTGTCGTCGGCGCCTCCGGCTGTGCTGGGAGAGCGCGGACTGGCGACAGGCGACCTGATCCTCTCGATCAACGGCACCCGTCCGGGAGATGCAGCAGCCGTGATGGCGGCCGCACGATCGAGCTGGGTCGAGCTCGCAATTGAACGTACGTCCGGCGAAAGGACGACTATTGTGCTTGCGAACGGCTTTGCGTCATGAAACGTGCAGCACGGCTGGCGCTCGCACTGTTGTGCGGCGCGGCCAACGTCTCCCTGCTTGAACAACGCGAAGCAGCGGCCCAACAGCCGAATGGCGCCGTTTCGCTCCGTGAAGTCGATATCCGCGCGTTTATCGAGGATGTCGCCAATGCGACGGGCCGCACTTTCATTGTTGATCCGCGCGTCGCCGGCAAAGTCACAGTGATCGCGACCGAAGCTCTTTCTCAAAAGGAGCTGTTCGATGTTTTCCAGGCGACGCTGAGGGTCAATGGGTTTGTCGCGACGCCGACATCCTCCGGCGCCTATCGCATAGTTCCGGACGAGGTCGGTGCGCGTGACGCCAGCGCGGCCGGCGGCGCCGACGCCGACCGCTATGTGATGGACGTCATCCAGCTTCGTTACGCGGACGCTGAAAACGTAGCCAACGCGGTTCGTCCGATCCTTTCGGCGCGCGGTTCAGCGACGACTATCCGGCGCGGCAACTCGCTTGTTGTCATGGATTTCGGATCAACGATCATGCGACTGCGCAGTGTGATCAAAACGCTAGACCAGGATCCGACCGAACTCCGCTCGGTGCGCCTCACCAACAGCTCGGCCGCCGAGATGTCGCGTGCGCTGCAGAGCGTCATCACGACGGACGGACTTACAACACTACAGGTCGTGGCGATTCCCAGCAGCAACACGATTGTCCTGCGCGGTGAAAAGTCTTCGCTCGATCGGTACGCCGGATTGCTGCAGGAACTGGATGGTCAGGCCAATACGCGCCGCGATGTCGTCGTTCTGCCGCTCAAGTTCGCAGTCGCCGAGGAGATCCTGCCGATCCTTCAGCAGATTTCGGCGTCGATGGAAGGGCCTTTGAGCGGCGGGCCCGATGGCGCGCCTGCGCCAGGTCGCCGCGCCAACATTGCTACACACAAGGCGACCAATTCGCTGATCATCAGCGCGGAGCCCGCCTTGCAGGAAGCTCTGGCCGATGTCGTGCGTTCGCTCGATACACGGCGGCAGCAAGTGCTGGTTGAGGCGGTTATCGTCGAGGTGTCTGACAGCGCGGCGAAGGAATTGGGCCTTCAGTTTCTCGTCGCGGGCAATGGCGACAAAGCCGTGCCGTTCCTGTCGACAAGTTACGCCAATACGGCGCCGAACCTTCTCGCCGTGACAGGCGCGCTTCTTGTGCCGGGCGATGACAGCGCCGAAGCGAGCAATTCGGCGCTGGCTGATCTCCAGCGGGCGGCGGTCAGTTCGTTGCTGGGCGTTAATGGCGGCTTGTTTGGCGTCGGCGGCCAGACGAGCGATGGCGCGATCCTTGGGCTGATCGTCAATGCGCTGAAGCAGGATCGCGACAGCAACGTGCTATCGACGCCATCTGTGATGACGCTGGACAATGAAAAGGCCTCGATCCTTGTTGGCCAGCAAATCCCGGTCACGACGGGCGAGGCGCTTGGCTCCAACAACCAGAACCCGTTCCGGACGATCAATCGTGAGGACGTTGGCGTTCAGCTCGAGGTCACGCCGCAGATCAGCGCGGGCGGCGCCATTCGACTTTCGATCCGGCAAGAGGTTTCCAGCATTTTTGGCCCGGTTACGCCATCTTCGGCGGACCTGATCACGAACCGTCGCGAGATCAACACGGTGGTGCAGGTTGATGCCGGTCAGATCATTGTTCTTGGTGGTCTTATCCAGGAGGACGTTCAGAAGGACGAAAGCGGTATTCCAGGGCTGCGGGACATCCCGGTGATTGGCGGTCTGTTTGGCAGCGAAAGTCAGTCGCGGCGCCGGACGAACCTCATGGTGTTCCTGCGTCCAACAATTGTGAGCACGCCCGAGCAGGCGAGAGATGCAACACTGCGCCAGTATCAGGCCGTGCAGGGCTTTGACGGCCTTGATCCAGCCATACGTGATCGTGTCGAGCGCGAATTCCTGAAGGGCGCTTCGACTCTGCCACCGACGGCGCCTTCTTCCGCGCCGTCGCCCGCCGCTCCTCCCACGCCTCCTCCTCCTGCGCCGGAAACGCCCCTGCCGAGCCCGCCATGACCGACGCCACCCAAGCGCTCGAGGAGACAGGATCTCTGGAATACGTCTTCGCGAAGACGCGCGGGATGGTGGTGCTGTCAAACGGCCCGCCCTGGCGCGTCGGCATGCGTGCAGGCGGCGATGCGTTGGCGCTTGTTGAGGTGCGCAGGGCGCTGGCCGCCCCCTTTGAGATTGTAGAGCTTGATCCCGCCGCGTTCGAGGAAGCGCTGTCGCGGCGTTACGCCGTGACGAGCGAGGCGGCGCGCACGATCGCGCGCGGGTTTGACAACGAAGCCTCACTCGACGCGCTCTCGGAAGAAGCAGGCGCGACCGCGGACCTCTTGGACAGTCAGGACGACGCGCCCGTCATTCGCCTCATCAACGGGCTTATCTCAGAAGCCATTACGCAGGGCGCATCCGACATTCATATCGAGCCGTTCGAGTCGGCCGTGATCGTTCGGCTGCGTGTCGATGGCATGCTGCGGGAAGTGTTGCGGGTTCCCGGCAATGCCAAGGCGCGTCTGGTGTCGCGCATTAAGGTCATGGCGCGGCTCGACATCGCGGAAAAACGATTGCCGCAGGATGGCCGGATATCGCTCACGCTGGGTGGGCGCGGCGTGGATGTCCGCATATCGACGCTGCCTTCGCGACATGGCGAGCGCGTTGTCATGCGCGTGTTGGACAAGGATCAGGGTCTGCGCAGCCTCAGCGCTCTTGGCATTGCACCCGCAATGCTCGATCGGCTGAAGGCAGGCCTTGCGGCGCCGAACGGGATTATTCTGGTGACTGGCCCGACGGGTTCGGGCAAGACCACGACGCTGTATGCCGCGCTCAACCTCTTGAACGACCGCACGCGCAACATTCTCACGGTCGAAGATCCGGTCGAGTATGCGATCGAGGGGATCGGCCAGACCCAGATAAATCCGCGGATCGGGATGACATTTGCAGCGGGTCTGCGGGCCATCCTGCGTCAGGATCCTGATGTCGTGATGGTCGGCGAGATCAGGGATGTGGAAACCGCGCAGATCGCGGTGCAGGCCAGCCTGACGGGTCACCTCGTTTTCTCGACCGTTCACACGAACAGCGCCGTCGCGGCTATCGCGAGGCTGCGGGACATGGGTGTCGAGCCCTATCTGCTGGCTTCGACGCTGAGGCTGGTTCTGGCGCAGCGGCTGGTGAGGCGGTTGTGCGATGCGTGCAAGCGGCAAGCCGTGATCGGGCCACGCGAAGCGGGCCTTCTGGCGACGATCGGCGCTCCCCCGGCTGCATTCGAAGCGCATGGTTGTCCCGTTTGCGGTGGATCGGGATATGTCGGCCGCATTGGACTCTACGAATGCATGACAGTGGATGATGAAATCCGCCGCATGATCCACGCCAATGCGACCGAGCAGGAAATGGCTGCCTATGCGTTTGCGGGCGCCGATCAGCTCATCGCCAGCGGGCTCAAGTGCGTGGCCGCCGGCATCGCATCGCTAAGCGATGTGCTGCGCAGCGCAGGTTCAGGGGAGCTTGCTTAGGCCATGGCGCGGTATGACTACCTCGCAGTCGATATCGACGGACATGAGCGGCATGGCGGCATCGATGCCGCAAACGAGCAGGCGGCCCGTGCAGCGCTTGCAGCAAAGAAGCTGGTTCCTGTGCAGATCCGCGCTGCGGGCGGTCCAGGCGAAAAACGTGGGGCCGCCAGCAGTCTTCCTGCTGCGCGAGGATCGCTGAAGCACAAGGACCGTATGCTGGTCACGCGCCAGCTTGCGGCTCTTGTCGGAGCTTCTGTCCCGGTCGATGAAACATTGGGCATCGTGGCGCAGCAGCAGGAAAATGCTGTCGTCCGCCGCATCGTCATGGATGTGCGCAATGGCATCCAGGAGGGCATGCGTCTTGCCGACGCCCTTGGCCGGCACAAGACCAGCTTCAGCGGCGCCTATCGGGCTGCGGTAGCCGGTGGAGAGCGCTCGGGAAATCTCGGAGTTGTGCTGAGCCGCCTTGCCGATCACCTCGCGCGCGAACATGCGCTTCGATCGAAGATCACGACTGCGATGGTGTATCCGGCCGCGCTCCTGATGGTCGCGACTGCTGTCGTCACCAGCCTGATGATTTTTGTGGTTCCCGCGCTGGTCGACCAGTTCAAGGCCTTCGAGGGCCGGCTCCCCTTCCTGACCACGCTCCTCATCGGGACCTCAAACCTGATCAGCGGTTACTGGCCGCTGCTGTTGCTTGGGTTGTTCGCGACTGTCGTGGTAATTCGCACGGCGCTCGCGACCGAGCCTGTGCGCATGGTTGTGGACAAGCTGTTGCTGCGCTTGCCCATCATTGGAAAGTGGGTGCGGAACGTCAACGCCAGCCGGTTCGTGCGATCGGTTGCGATGCTCAACGCCAGCGGCCTTCCGGTTCTCGAAAGCGTGCGTATTGCGAAGGATTCAGTGCCGAACCGGGCGGTGGCGAAGGCGGTCGCCGCCATGGGAGATCGCATTGAAGAGGGCGAGCCTCTTTCCAGCGCGCTGCGTCAAAGCACGCTGATGCCGCCCATGGTGATCTACATGGCGGTTGGCGGCGAGAATTCCGGGGAGCTGCCGGCGATGCTCGAGAAGGCGTCCGAGCAGCTGGATCAGGACTTCGAGTCCTTCCTTCAGGCTGCCCTGAGCCTGGTGGAGCCCGCCATCATTGTGCTGATGGGCGGCATCGTTGCGAGCATCGTGCTGGCGATCATGCTGCCAATACTTCAGCTTAACCAACTCGCGATCGGATAGGAGACGCGCTTGTCCACGAATGCAAATCTTTCCGATCCGCTCAAAGCGCACAAGCTGCGCCCCGACGCGGGCGTCACCCTTGTGGAAATGATGGTGGTGATCGTGATCATCGGCCTCATCACGGCGATTGTGGTCATCAACGTGCTGCCGAGCCAGGACAAGGCGCGCGTGGAAAAGGCGTCCGCCGACATCGCCACCCTTCAACAAGCGCTGGAACTCTACCGCCTTCAGTATTCCCGCTACCCGACGATCGAGGAAGGTATCGAAACCCTCGCTGCGACGACTGACGCCACGGGCAAGGCGCGCGAACCATTCATTCGCAGCCTGCCGAACGATCCGTGGAACCATTCCTACCAGTATGTCGTGCCAGGAGAGAGCGGCGCGTTCGACCTGTATTCCTTGGGCGCAGACGGTCGTCCCGGCGGGGAGGGCCTCGATGCGGACATCGGGAAGAAAAACTGAACCGTCGTCTCCTGAAGCCGGTTTCACCCTCGTCGAGGTGATGACCGCACTGTTGATCGCAAGCATGCTTGCGGGCGCTGTCCTGCTGTTGTGGCCGGGGCAGAACATGACCGTGCGCGATACTGCGGAGAGGCTTGCGGCGCGCCTCGAAGCGGCTGCGGATGAAAGCGTGCTTCTCAACCGTCAGATCGCGCTGGTGGTGACGGCCGAGGGGTATGGGTTTGAACGGCGCGAAGCGGACGGCTGGCGTAGGCTTGAATCAGGTCACGCACTGGCTTTTCAGGCATGGCCTGCATCTTCGGACGCGCAAATCGAAGCGCCTTCGCCAACGGAACGGTCAGGCGATCACGTCGCCGTCCTTGATCCTCTCGGCGGCGCAACACCCATGCGGGTCGTGATTGGTGACGCTGTAAGGTGGTCGGTCGAGATCGATAAAGAGGGAGCGGTTCATGTCGATCGCGCCAGCTGACCGGCAGAAAGCGCCAAAGACCGAACAAGGCTTCACCATCGTTGAAACGCTGGTGGCGTTGTTCGTGTTTGCGTTGGCAGGCGTCGCTCTGATTGCCATGCAAGGCCAGTCGGTTAGCGCTCTTTCACGTGTCGAATCGCGTGCGCTTGCCAGTCTTGTCGCCGAAAACCAGCTGATCGACGCGATGGCTAAGCGCTCCGCGCTCCAGCCTGGGGTTGAGCGGGGAGAGACCACGCTTGGCGGCAAGACATGGCGGTGGGAACTCGAAATCGCCGCAACAGACGACAAGACGACTCTGCGGCTGAAGTCTGAGGCGTATGAAGCCCAGGGCGAGCGCCCGGAAGCGAGCGTGACGGCCTACAGAGTGGCGGGAGGCGTACAATGAACGCGCCTGACAATCAGGAAGCCGGGTTCACGCTTGTTGAGGCGCTCGTTTCGCTGTTTGTGTTTGCCCTCGTCGCGGGCGGATGCGTCGCGATGCTGGGCCAAAGCGTGGAAGCGCAGAGCCGGGTCGGCGATGCTCAGGAGGACCTGCGTGTTCTGCAATCTGCCCGCGCTCTATTGGTCTCCGATGTCGCACAAATCGCGCTGCGTCCAACACGCGTCGAGGGACAGCAGGGACGGGTGTTTCTTGGCGTCGGCGGCGCTCAGCCAAGAATCGCCTTTGTTCGCAGCGCTGGCGAGATTGGCGCGGAAGATCAGCTTTCGACTTCGCTCGTTGCAGTAGAGTACGGAATTGACGTCGACGGCCGCCTGGCGAGGTGGACGCGGAATGCACTTGATCCTGGAACCGCCGCTGAAAGCGGCGAGCGCGTGCTGCTTGATGGCGCCAAGGATATCCGCTTCGAATTCCACGACGGCGCCGGGTGGCGGGAAGACTGGGCGGCGACCGGCATGACGGTTCCACGTGCGGTCGCCATCATTGCAACGTTGCCGCGCTATGGCCGCGTGCGGCTGCAGGCTCTGACGGGACTTTGATGCGCAAATCGGCGGGTCATCACGGACTTCCCGGCGAAGGAGAGCGTGGCGCGGCGCTGGCGACCGTGCTCGTGATGGTGTCCGTGATGAGCATGCTAGCCATAACCATCCTGGAGGCCGCGCGCTTCGGCATCCAGCGAACCGTCAATCAGGAGCAGATGGACCAATCACGCTGGTACCTGCTGGGGGCTGAGGCCTACGCAACAAGTCGCATCAACGAATACATCGAGCACGCGGACAAGACCGCAATCGATACTTCGGAATGGTTCGGCCAGACGCTGACTCTGCCTATCGACGAAGGCGCCATGCAGATCAGCGTCTGGGATGGCGACAATTGCTTCAACCTCAACGGCCTGGCGCAACAGGCGGAAGACGGCCCGCTGGTCGCTAGTGAGGCCGGGCAGTCGCGCTTGTCGCGGCTGCTGGAGCTGGAGGGCGTCCTCGAAGGCCGCACCCTTGCGGTATCACTGTCGGACTGGATCGACTCCGATAATTCGCCCGGGACAGGGGGCGCTGAAGACGACGCCTATGGCGGCTCGTCTGCAGTCTATCTGCCGCCGAACCGGCTCATGGCGGATCCGAGCGAGCTGCGTTCCGTCGGTGGTTTCGATGCGGCGACGATATCCCGGATCGCCTCCCTCGTCTGCGTTCGCCCGATGGCGGCTCCCAACTCGATCAGCATAAACACGCTGCGTGTGGATCAGGCCGCGCTTCTGGCGACGATTGCGGGCCGGGATCTGACACCCGCAGGCGCTGAACGCGTGATCCGCGATCGGCCGCGAGGAGGATGGACCAGCGTTGACCAGTTCCTGGCTCATCCGAACCTGTTTCCAATTCCGCTGAGCGAGACAACGCGGGCGATGTTCGTGCTTGCGCCGCGCTGGTATGTGATTGCAATCAGCGTGGCCTATCGCGATGCTTCCGAGACGAGTGTCGCGCTCGTCGATGCCGGCAGCGGACGCGGGCATGTTGTGCGGCGTGTTTTTGGGGCGAATACCCGGAGCCTTCTATGAGCTCCGTCCTGACGATCCTTTTTGCGGGTGAAAATCCCGAAGCTCCGTTCAACTGGGCGCGCGTCAGCCGCGATAGCGGCAAGCTCCTGCAGAAGGGCGAGTTGAGGACAGGCGAGGCAGCGCCGTCCGCCGCGGCGGCTGATACTATGCTGGTGCTGCCGGGATCCGAAGCGCAGATCAAAAGCCTTCAATTGCCAGCCAGTTCGGATGTGCAGGCGCGAGCTGCCGCCGCCTACCTGTTCGAGGGGGCGCTCGCGATCGACAAGGAGCATACGGTCTACGCTGTCGGAGCAGGGGCAGGCCGGCGATTGGTTGCCGCCGTCGACCGCCGCCGCCTTCAACGCTGGATAGAGCGGTGCAATGAGGCGGGCGTGAATCCGTCCGCCATTCACCTCGATTGCGCGATCTGGCCAGTTTCGCCGGGCGTCGTGCAGGTTGTTGATCTTGGCGGGCATGCTGTTGTCGGGGGCGGTTCCCTGGGTTCGTTCGCGATCGAATCCGATCTGGCCCTGGCGTTGCTGCCATCATGGTTGGCGCAAGCGCCGGGAGAAGTTTCTTCAATCCAGGTTTCGGGCCTAGACGCCGCGGCGATTGCTTCGCGTCTTCCGCAGCTGGCGCCGATGGTCGAACCAGTCGCAGCGGTTGATGGGCTTGCTGTGCTTTGTCGCGCAGCTTGCGCCCCTCCCAATTACGCACCCGACCTGCGGCAGGGAGAATTCGCCATAGCCGGCCGAAAAGGCGCCAAGGTCGGCGCCTGGGGGTTTGCATTTGGGCTGGCGATTGTGGCGGCATTGCTCCAGCTTGGCGTGATGGCGGCTGACGGTATGCGGGATGCGCAGGCGGCGGCTGAAATTTCGGCTGCCAACGAAAAGACTTTCCTGCAGCTTCGTCCTGCGACCAGGCGGATCACCAATCTGCGTGCGCAGGTGACAGCTGCACTCAATGCGGCTCGAAGACCGGCTGCCAACCCAGCCATTTCGAGCAGCGTGTTGGCCGCTGACATCGTGAAAGCACATCCGGAAGTTCGGCTGGACGAGGTCCGGCGGGACACGCCCGGACAGCTGGTCACGTTGCGATTTTCGGCCGCGCAACCTGCAGCGCTCGATGCGGCCATGGCTGATCTCGGCAAGATGACATCCAGCCTCAAGATCGGGCAGATGCAGACGGCAGAGGGCCGCGTGAATCTGACAGTCTCGATGGAGGCGTCATGATTGATGGCTTTCTTTCCTGGTTCCGTTCGCGCACGGGTCGCGAACAGCTTCTGTTGAAGTTTGCAGGGCTGGTAATCATTGGCGGCGGCGGTCTGCTGTTTGCCTACCAGGCCGCTTCGTCCTACAGCGCGACAGCGACCGCCGACTTGGTGAGCGCCGTACAGCTGCGCGACGACCTCGCCCGGCTGAAGACGCTTGAAGGCTCTGAGGCAGCTGTCCCTGTGCCGGCGTCTGATGGGTCGGTCCGCGGCGTGGCGACGGCTGTGGCGGGCCGGTTGGGACTTAACGCGGCGCGAATTGAACCGGAGGGACCAACTGGCGTCCGCATGTCGTTCGACCCGGCCAATGCCCATACGATTTATCAATGGCTTGACGCCGTTGAGCGCGCCGGACTGGTCGTCAGCCGTATCGTTCTCACAAGAGCTGGGGAGGGCGATATCGTGGAAACCACTGCAACGATCGCGTCCAGATCATGATTCGCATCTGGCATATCGGCCTGTTCCTGACGGTATTGCTGGTCGCCGGTATTGCCCTGGCGCCGGCGCAGCTGCTGTTCCGCGGATCGGAAGGCGTGCTGACCTTCCAGCGCGCCGAGGGCACGATCTGGCGATCTACGCTTCGTCAGGTGGACCTTGGCGGCCTCGACGGCGGCGACGCCACGGTGTTCGTTTCCTTCTTTGATCTCCTGCAGGGTCAGCTTGTCAGTCGGGTCGACTTCGCTGGCCCGGACATATCCGGACAGGCGGGAATTTATGCCGGGTTCAATGGGGATCGGCGAATTGAGGCGCCGTCTCTGACCATATCCGGGATGCGTGTCCAGGGGGTTGGGCGTGTGTCCGGAAAGACGACGCTCACGGGCGTTGATATCCGCTTTGCGGGGCGGGATTGCGCCAGCGCACGCGGCCGGATCGAGAGCGACGTGCTGGCGCGGACCGCAGAGCAGACCGGGAGCCAAGCCCCCCTATTGGCAGGTGTGGCCTCATGCGCGGGGCAGTTCGGAAGGCTTATGCTTCAGGGCGACGGGGCAGGTGACAGCGCGTCGGCTTTGCTTGATCTCGGCAGTGATGGTACGGGACAATGGAACGTGAACTACAGGACGGCCAAGCCCGAACTGGCGGCTAGCCTGGTTGCTGCCGGATTCGCGCCCAACGGCGAAGGCAGCGCGTTCGACACTAAAGGTACAATGACATGGCTTCCTTACTGAAGCGTACAATCTGCTCGGCCGCGGTTCTTGTTCTTGCCGGACTGGCTGAAGCTCAAAGCACCTCAGATCAGGTCGATGTCGGCGGCGTGCGGCTCGACGCCCTGTCAGCGCAAAAGCTTTCGCCGGGCCGATGCGGTCTTTTCCTCTGGAGCCGGTCGGAAAGGCCCGTGTTCATCCTGTTCGCAACAGAGGTCCCTGCTCAGGCAACGGTCAAGATCGGCGGACGCACCCGCCAGCTTACGCGCAAGACTACTGCGGGCGAGCGTGTGCTGGGTCATTTTGAAAAGCAGACTTTCGCGAGCGGACAGTATTCGTTTGACGTGGACCTGACCTACGACCGTTCGCGGCCCATCCAGGATGGCGCGATCATCGACAAGGGCGTGCTGCGAACCAAGGACAGCAAAGGCTTTGCGACAATCCTGCCCGTCGGCGGCATGATTGGTTGTCAGAAGGCAGCGTGATCCTGAAGTCCGGTGACCGCGCAGGCAGCCAGTTCAGCCAAGGTTTAGTTCGAAACACCATCCCGCAGGGTCAGCTGCAGATGCTGACGCGGGGCGATGTAGGTATTCAGCACCTTGAACGTCAGGCTCAGTTTGGAAGGATCCGGGACGTTGGTAAGGAGCAGGGCGAAGGTCGATCCAGCCTTGACCGTGAACACATGACCTTCGTCGTAGAACCCTTCCGGGCCGACATTCTCGAGGATGTAGTCGACGGGGCTGTCGTTGATCACGCTCACGGGAACCACCGTCGTTTTCGGCAGCGGCGTTCCGACGTCGATCTTCAGCGACCCGCGGACAACGGCTTCGACATTCTGCGGCTTGCCGGCGAGGTTATCGTTGTAGATTGCAACCGTGTTGCCGGCTTTCAGTGCGGCCTTGACGCCATCGGATGTTTCAGCGGTCGTCAGCACGAGCGTGGCGGTACGATGCCCGCCGCCCGCAAGATCGTACTCCCAGTCGATCAGTCCATGGACATCTGATGTGCCGAGAATGGCGAGGTTGTTGTCCAGCGCGATCTGGAAGGCCGTGTCTGACATATCGGCGCCGTTCGCTACTTCGATGCCGTGCAGCAATTTATCCTTGATGAGTTGCGCGTGGAGTGGCGTCAGAGTGGCGAGGCCGTTTGGCGTCTGCGATGTCCAATAGGGGTGATTCCAGAAGGTGAAGGCGCCCTGGGCGTTGGCGACCTGCAGCTGGGTCGTGACTTCGCCATTCCTGATCGCGTTGGCGTCGGTGATGAACACCGCGTTGATATGGCCTGGCGGCATGACCAGCTTGGTGATTTCCGAGCCCGGGATCACGATAAGGGGGCGCGCGGCGACGCCTTGTGAATCCGGCGTGACGGCGGCGGCTGCCGATGCGAGCTGGTAGGACCGGTTGCGGTCCGGATGCGGGATATCGGAGATATGCGGCTGGTATTCGAGGTGCTCGCTCACAGCCATGGCGAACAGGCCATCCCGTTTTGCTTCTTCAACGCGCACATCAGGCCAGACAGCGCCATCCGAAAATACGCTGTGAGTGTGGAGATCGACCGCCAGGACGGAGCGGCCGTCCGGCGTTTTGGGGAAGGTGATGCGGCGCTCGCGTGCGATGGCTGCGCCATCGTGGGCCGCAGCAATCGGAGCTGCACCGGCGAGGATTGCCGCAAGGGCGAGAACCGCAGCACGCATGATTTTCTCCTTTGCAGAACCCCTGCACCAGAAGCATCACGCCGGTATGACGCAGCAATAATGACTCGAATCGTGATCGCGCCTGTGCATAACTGCGCCCATACGGTGGGATATGAAGCTCCGCGAGACGGTCAGGACCGGCAATATCTCCGGCGCATCTGCGCGGCTTGTCTGGCCAAGACGCCGCTTGACCCGCGCTTTTTCCTTGTCCGGCGCGGCGATGTCGAGATTGATCAGCTCAAGAGTCGCGTGGTTTGCGACGGTTGCGGATCCAGAAGCATAGATCTCGTCTCTACGGAGCCTGAACGCTTTCAAGCTCGCCACAGGCTTTAGGCGCGATTATCGGCGTTGCCCCCCGGGCCTGCGCCCAACCAGCGTTCCTCAGCTTGCCTGCTGCGTTTTTGCGCGAGCCCGGAAGCCATGCAGCAGCGGCTCGGTGTAGCCGTTTGGTTGTTCGACGCCTTCAAACACCAGAGCCCTTGCCGCCTGCCAGGCCAGGCTTGTCGTCTCGCGGCCGGACATCGGCTGGTAGACTGGGTCGTTGCGGTTCTGGGCGTCAACCTTCGCGGCCATCCGGGCGAACGCGGCATCGACTTCCGCCGCGGTGACGACGCCATGCAACAGCCAGTTGGCGATGTGCTGCGAGGAGATGCGCAGTGTCGCGCGGTCCTCCATCAGGCCGACGTCGTGAATGTCCGGCACCTTGGAGCAGCCGACGCCCTGGTCGATCCATCGCACGACATAGCCGAGAATGCCCTGCACATTGTTGTCGAGTTCGTCGGTGATTTCCTGTGCCGACCAGTTGCGGCTTCCGGCCAGCGGGATGGTCAGCAAGGTTTCCAGCGGCGCAACGGGTTCGGCCTTGCGCTCGGCCTGGCGGGCGAAGACATCCACCTTGTGGTAGTGCACGGCGTGTAGCGTTGCTGCAGTCGGAGAGGGCACCCAGGCCGTGTTGGCCCCGCTCATCGGATGGCTGATTTTCTGATCGAGCATGTCGGCCATGCGATCTGGCGCAGCCCACATTCCCTTGCCGATCTGCGCACGGCCGGACAGTCCGCTGGCCAGGCCGATCTGCACGTTGCGGTCCTCATAAGCCTTGATCCAGGCGGAGTGCCGTATCTGACCCTTTGGAACCATAGCGCCGGCTCGCATCGAGGTGTGTATTTCGTCGCCTGTCCGGTCGAGGAAGCCCGTGTTGATGAACACCAGCCGTGTCTTGAGCGCGGCGATGCAGGCGGCCAGGTTCGCTGATGTGCGGCGCTCTTCATCCATCAGACCGATCTTGATGGTGCTTTGCGGCAAGCCGAAGAGCTTTTCGATCGCGTCGAACAGCTGGTGGGTGAATCCGGCCTCATCTGGGCCGTGCATTTTTGGTTTCACGATATAGATCGAGCCAGCCCTGCTGTTGATCGTGGCGCCGGTTCGGCGAAGGTCGTGAAGGGCGATCAGGCTCGTGACAACGCCATCAAGAATTCCCTCGAAGCCTTCGGAGCCATCGGGCAGCAGGATGGCGGGGGTAGTCATGAGGTGTCCGACGTTGCGGGCGAACAGCAGGCTGCGTCCTGGAAGCATAAGCTCGCCTCCGCCTGCTGCGGTGTAGCGGCGATCTTCGGCAAGCCTGCGCGTCATCGCCCGTTCGCCCTTGTCGAACGTTGCAGTAAGATCTCCCTTCATCAGCCCGAGCCAATTCTCGTAGGCTTTTGTCTTGTCTTCACCATCGACGACGGCGACCGAGTCTTCGAAGTCGATGATTGTGCTGAGCGCCGCTTCAAGAACCACGTCGGCAATGCCAGCGGGATCGTCCTTGCCAATCGCGTGAGTGCGGTCGATCACAAGCTCAACATGCAGGCCGTGATGGCGCAGGAGGATGGCGGTTGGGTTCCGTGGTGGGCCGCGATATCCGACGAAAGCCTTCGCGTCGGACAAACCGTTGGCGTCCGCGATCGAAAGCTGGCCATCGATGATCTGAAAGCCCCTGGCGTCCGCCCAGCGGCCCTCCTCCAGTGAGAAGGCATCGTCGAGAAAAGCCTTGGCGCGAGCTATGACGGCTGCGCCGCGCGCCGCATCATAACCGCGAGCAGCCGGGACGCCCGGAACGACGTCTGTGCCGTACAATGCATCGTAGAGGCTGCCCCAGCGGGCATTCGCGGCGTTCAGGACGAAGCGCGCGTTGGTCGCTGGCACAACCAGTTGTGGCCCAGCCAGCTTCGCAACTTCATCATCGACGTTCGACGAGCTGACTGTGAACGGCGCCGGTTCAGGACGGATGTAACCGATGTCGCTCAGGAACGATTGGTAGGCGGCTTGGTGGACTGGCCCGGGGTTGGCGCTGTGCCAGGCGTTGATTTCGGATTGCAGCTTGTCCCGGGTGTGCAGCAAGGCGCGGTTAGGGCCGGTGAATTGCTGGTAGATCTTTGCAAACCCGTCCCAGAAAGTGTCGGTTGACAGTCCGCTGCCCGGAAGCGCGCGGTCATCGATGAAGCTTGCCAAAAACCCGTCGACTTTTAGTCCAGCCTTGTCGACCAGGTGTGTCATTGGGCGGTCAATCCTGCGGCTGCGATTCCGGCGAAGGCGGCCAGCTCGTCATTGTCCGATGTATCGCCGGTGACGCCGACCGCGCCAATCGGGGCGCCGTTCTCGACGATGATCACCCCGCCTGCCGCAGCAATGACGCCGGCCGGCGCTGCGGCCGCCAGACCGGCAAAGAATGTCGGCCGCTCGACGGCGATCTCCGCGACCTTGCGGGATGAAACGCCCAGCGCGAGTGCGCCAGTGGCTTTGCCTGCAGCAATCTGGAACCGCGCGATGGAGGCTCCGTCCTGCCGCTGGAAGGCGATCAGATGGCCCCCGGCGTCGACCACCGCAACCGATAGCGGCTTCATTTTGGCTTCGACGCCCTTCGCCAGGGCGGCTTCGATGATGACGTTGGCTTGCTTTAGGCTGATGCGGCTCATGTGGTGCTCCGATTGAAATCCTGACCTGCCATGGCTGGCGGGAGCGGGCCGCCCGTCGCCCAGTCAAGCAGCTCGACCGTGTGAACGACAGGCACGTTGGCGCGGCTGCCGATCTGTATCATGCAGCCGATGTTTCCGGTGGCGATGACCTGCGGCGATAGCGCCTCGATGCTGGCCATCTTGCGGTCCCGAAGCTGTCCGGCGATTTCCGGCTGCAGGAGATTGTATGTGCCGGCAGAACCGCAGCAGAGGTGTGATTCCGTCGGCACGCGGATCTGGAAGCCGGCGGCGGCGAGCAGGCGCGTGGGAGCGTCGACAATTTTCTGGCCGTGCTGCAGCGAACAGGCCGGATGGTAGGCGACGATAAGCCCTCCGGCCCTACCTGCCGGCAGATCGACTTTCGCAAGCAGCTCGCTGATGTCCATGGCGATCGCGGAAACCCGCGCCGCCTTTTCCGCATAAGACGGGTCATTCCGCAGCATGTAGCCATAGTCTTTCAACGTTGTGCCGCACCCGGACGCCGTGACCACGATGGCTGTCAGGCCCTTTGTTTCAATCTCGCGGATCCAGACGTCGATATTTCTGCGCGCCGCCGTCAGGCTTTCGGCTTCACGGCCGAGATGATGGACGAGCGCGCCGCAGCAGCCTTCGTCATCGCTAAGGACGACTTCATAGCCGGCGCGATTCAACAGGCGGATGGCGGCGTTCCTGATCTGCGGTCGCAAGACGGGTTCTGCGCAACCCCGCTGCAGAATAATGCGGCCACGCGGATTTACCGGCGGCGATGCCTCAACCGGTGTTGAAGATGGAAGGGCGCTGGGCGCCAGAGCCAACATCGCGCTCGCTGGCGGTCCGAACAACGCCCTTGCCAAGGGAGAAAGAGGGCGCGCCAGGCGAGCGAACTGCAACGCCAGGCGGAACCGCCTTGGATGGGGCAGAACCAGAGCGAGCATGCTGCGCAAGAATCTCTCGCGCAGCGGCCGCTTGTAGGTCTTCTCAATGTAAGCCCGCGCATGATCGACGAGATGCATGTAGTTCACGCCTGACGGACACGTTGTCATGCAGGACAGGCAGGACAGGCACCGGTCGATATGCTTGACGACTTCCGCAGTGGGTGTCTGTTGCCGCTCCAGCATCTCCTTGATCAGGTAAATGCGCCCGCGCGGACTGTCGCGCTCGTCACCGAGCAAGACATAAGTGGGGCAAGTCGCGGTGCAGAAGCCACAATGGACGCAACTGCGGATCACGCCCTCGGAGGCGGCGGTAGCGGGATCAGCGAGCTGCAATGGAGAGAAGTTAGTCTGCATGCGTTGCGTCCAGGAATCGGCCAGTCTCGAAGACGCCCTGCGGATCAAAGGCTGCTCGCACGCGCGCTTCCAATGCGCCAACGCCCGGCTCTGGAGGATGGAAGGGCGGCGTGGTGCGCTGCATTGATTCATGCGCTCGCATGAGCATCGCATGCCCGCCAGCCGCTTTCGCGGCTGCGCGAACGCTCGCGGCCTCGCAATCCAGCGTCATCCAGATAAGGCCCCCCGCCCAGTCGAACAGCCAGTTTGGAGCGAAAGGCTCGAGCGCCGCAACGACAATCGGCCCGCCGGAAGGCGGCGTATTGATCCGCCATAAAGGTCGCCCATCTTCCAGGCGAGA
>CANJIL010000057.1 GCA_947474455.1 Hyphomonadaceae bacterium
GGGATCGCCTGCGCAAACTTGCGCCAAGCTCTCGGTCGCCTCGGATTCGCGCCAGCAGGCCGCGACTTTTCCGACCGCTAGGACGAGGCGCTGGCGGAAGCGGTTTCCAAGCTGCAGCAGCACCGTCATCACACGTCTCACGATGGGAAATGCGGCCCCGGCACGCGAGCGCTTCTGGCGACCTGCTATCCGCGCCGGAGCATCGCCCGACCTTCGCGCGCTGGTCCGATCCGGAACGCTGGCGTGAGGGCCACGCCTTCATCAGTTACGCCCGCGACGATCCGGCAAACGTGCTTCCATTCGTCGAGCTGATGCGGGAATGGGGTTATACGATCTGGCTCGACGACAACCTTACTGCTGGTTCGAAGTGGTCGAAAGAACTGTAGCACAGGATTGAAAGCGCATTTCTCGTGGCTGTCTTTGTCAGCCGCAGGTCAGTCAAACGCCCGTGGGTTCGAAAGGAAATCGGCCTGGCCATTGGCAAGGCTCGTCCCATCCTGCCGATCGTGATCGATCCGCCTAAAGGCAGTCACGCGCTTACCGCGGCTCTCTACCCCTATCAGTATCTTTCACTCAAACCCGTCGCGATCAAGACAGCTGACGACGCCATTCTGGCGAAGCTGGCCGAAGCGCTGCGCGCGGCGCATGCGCAACGCCCGTCAACGCAGGCCCTCCACCGATTTTGCCAGGCTGAAACAGGGCTGACACGAGACGCCAGTCAGATCGCTTCCACGGTGATACTGTTGAAATTACCCTTCCAGAGCGAGCGGGCCTTCGCAAGTGAAGCCGTTCCCTCTTCCGCACGGCCGAGACGGGTCTGCGCCTTGCCGAGAACCCAAAGCGCGAGCGGGTCGTCCTTCCACGACTTGAGCGATGCTGTGGCTTCGGCTTCTGCCTTTGCAAAATTCCCTGCCTTCAGCCAGGCTGCCGCGGCGGAGCGGCGGACAGGGTACCACCACTCCGGCGGGTCCATATAGTCGGTCAGCTGGGTTTCCTGCAGTTTCGCGGCGTCAGAGAATATCTGCGCCGCGTACTTCGCATTGCCTTCCGCCATGGCGATGCGGCCTTCGAGGACCGCAGCGGCGACCTTGTATGCCGCGCCCGATTCTTCCTTGCGCAAGGCTGCGAGCTCCTGGCGGGCGCCGGCCGAGTCGCCTTTCTGAAGCAACGCCTCGCCGCGGCCATAGGCCCGGTAGACGCGGAAATCAGCGTCGTCGTGCTTGCTCTGGGAAATGGCGAGCATCCTGTCCGGGGCGAAGCGCGCGAGCGCGACATAGGTGCGGGGCGTGGGATCGCGGCGCAGCGTCGGCCCGTCATCGGGATAGACCTTTGCGGCATGATCCGCGTAACGCAGCGCAAGCACGCCATCGCCAGACATCAGTGCGCCTGCGAGGCCGAACGACAAGTTGTGCGAATAGTACATGGGAATGCGAGCAGTCGCGTCGCGCGGCGGACGCGGATCGCCGCCCTTGGCCAGCCAGTCCGTATCCGCCTCGATCGCCTGCGCGTTGACGATGGCCGCATCCTGGTAGCGCCCGGCGTAAAAGAAGGTGTGGGCTGGCATGTGCACAAGATGGCTGGCGGCGGGCGCGAGCCTGCCAAGGCGATCA
Source organism: Hyphomonadaceae bacterium (assembly GCA_947474455.1). Classification (GTDB taxonomy): domain Bacteria; phylum Pseudomonadota; class Alphaproteobacteria; order Caulobacterales; family Hyphomonadaceae; genus UBA7672. Next base: position 1,611 of record CANJIL010000057.1, read on the forward strand.
GCATAGGAGATCGCATCTTCCGCGCGGCCATCGAACTCCGTGCCATGGATGTAGTAGTGGATGGCGCCGGTGTCGTCGGGATGTCGCTTCAGGACGGTTTCAAGAAGAGCGAGCGCAGGCTTGAGCCCACGCTTATCGTCGGCGCGCACCGGTATCAGGAGGCTATGCGCGGCGAGCACGGCGATTTCTTCTTCCTGGGAATAGTCGGCGGCGATCTTCGCGAGCGCCTGACCGAAGGCTGGTTCGGTTTTCCCCTCGCCTGCCTTGGGCGCGCCGAGAGCACTCTTTCCTTCTACAGCCGCAGCAGCGTCAGCGTAACGCGCGACCATCGCGTCGACGAGGCGGCGCGCCTTGTCGTCGCCCGGCTTCGCCAGCTTCTGCGCGCGCAGCGCGGCGGCGAGCGCCAGCTTGCGTTGATCATCGTCAATTCCGTAGTTCAGCGTAGGCCCGAGCCCCCACGCCTCGCCCCACGCGCAAATCGAGCATGCGGGATCGATCTCTGCCGCCTTGTGCAGCGCGACCTTTGCGTCCTGGTGATAGAAAGCGTGACTGAGCGCGAGCCCGTAGTTGAACCAGGCCTGCGCTTCGGGATTCTCGCTGTCGACCTTGAAGCCGCCCGTACCCATGCCGCCGGCGAGCTTCAGATCAGGTTTCGGCGCACCGACACCCAAAGCTTCCGCGGAACAGAGCGCGTTGAGCGCCAATAGGGCATCGACAGTCGCGTCGCCGGACGAGGTAAGCGAGGCGATGGGCGTCACGACAGCCGACTGCGTGGCGCATGCGGCAAGTGCTAGCATCGCTACACTGGCAATCCGCTTTTGCATTCCGTTCTCCATAGACAGACTCAGCCTAACCGATAGCCGAGCGAAGGCCAAACCACAGCCGCCCTAGCGGCGTTCGAATTCGCGGATCACGCAAGGCGCCTCGTTATCCGCGTCGGCCGGGATGTGGAGGGCCGAGACTTCCCGCCATGCCTTGCGGTCGAAAGCGGGGAAGAAGACGTCGGCTTCCCGCTCTGCCTCGACTTCGGTGAGCGTCATGTGGGTCGCGAGCTCAATACCGGCTGCATAGATCTCGGCGCCGCCGATGATCGAGACTTCCGGAACACCCGCTTCAGCCGCCATGGCGCGCGCGGCGGCGAGAGCCGGAGGCAGGCTGGAAAACACGAATGCGCCGGCAGCAAGAAAATCGAGATTGCGCGCGGCCACTATGTTTGGCCGACCGGGCAGCGGATGCTTCGGAAAGCTCTCCCAGGTCTTGCGGCCCATGATGAGCGGCGTCTTCGCCGTGACCTTGCGGAAATTCGCCATGTCGGCCTTGAGGCGAAACAGCAGCCGATTTTCGAAGCCCAGCTCGCCTCGCCTGCCTATGGCCGCGACGATCCGGACGCCAATCGGATCATTCATGACGGGAAAAGTGGACGATGACACGCTGGACCCTGTATTGACGCCGAAAGCCACAGATGGGCGGCGAGGAAGGCAGTCGAACTCCCGTTCGTCTGTCGATGCAAGTGCTTAGAAGCGGGTAGGGTATGGACGCCTTCTGGAACGAGTTCGTGAAGGTGATCGCCGCGCGCGATCCAGCGCATTTGCCGCTTGTCCTGATCGGCCTCATCGCGACCGGAGCCGTGATCTGGTATCTGAAGGGCCGCGCCTGGGCGTACATCTACGTCGCGCTGATCCCTTTGCTCAACTGGAGCTTCGGACGACCTGAGGTTCCCAAGGTCGATTTGACGCCTTTATTTGGCGGCGTTTTCGGAACCGCGCACGAAATTATCTTCAACCCACTGACCATCGCAACGGGCATGGTGTTCGTGGTGCGCGACTTCGTGCAGCGGGAGATGGGCCATAAAGTGCTGGCGTTGATGGCGCTGGCGATCGCGTGGTCGTTCTACTATTCGTATCCGGCAATCGCACTGGCTTCAGGCATTGCGTTTGCGATCTCTGAAACATCCGACTGGCTGCTCTTCACCTTCACGAAGTACCGGCTGTCGACGCGCATATGGCTGTCCAGCGCGCTGGCGGCGCCGATCGATACAACCGTATTCCTATTTGGTGCGGATCTGGCGCAGCAGGGTCTCGGCCATCCGCCCGGCGAGATGTTCAACCTCGCAAACTGGGTCTTCTTCATCATCGGCAAGATGATCGGGGCGGTCGTAGTGTCGATGATGATCCGCAATCGCGAAAGGCGTGGCGAAGTGGATCCTGCCGCGGCGTGAGCTGCCGCTGGCTCACCCCGAAAACAGAAAGGGCGGCCGAAAGGCCGCCCCAACCGCAACTCTTGCGAGCTTCTTGAACGTCAGAACAGACTTAGTGCGGGGCCGGAGCTGGCGTCGTCGTCGTCGTGGTGGTGGTGGTTTCGGCAGCCGGAGCAGCGGCCGGGTCAGCCGGAGCAGCGGCAGGGTCAACCGCGGGGGCTTCCGGAGCCGGCGCCGGGGCGGGAGCCGGGGTTTCGACGGTGGTCGTCGTGGTGGTGGTTTCAGCCGGCTTCGATTCCGAGCAGGCGGCGAAGCCAAGCGAGGCTACCGCGATGAGCGTGGCAAAGGTCATTTTCATAGGACAGATCCCTCCGACGGATCACACCCGCCTCGGGGATGAAAGTCCGGGCGGCCTTGGTTCATCAGCTGGAGCACAAAAAAGCACAAGATGTTGAATGATTGCGATTTCTACAGCTTGGTTTCGTGAACCTTAACGCGGGAACCGCCCAAGCCCGCCCGAGGTGTTGCGGCGTAACCAACCGATCGTTTCGGTCGCATCGATATCCTTGAATCCATTCGAATGTCGCTGCATCAGCTTTCAGAACGGTCGGTGCTTTCGCGCGCCGTTACACTGCGACGGGGGCCTTGATGTGGGCTTCGGGGATGTAGCCTGTCAGCGTGAAATCTTCGTAATTCCACCCGAATAGGTCGGTTTTAGATGGATTGAGCGTGAGCCGGGGAAGCGGCTTGGGCTGGCGCTGAATCTGGGTGCGGGCCTGCTCAAAATGATTCGCGTACAGATGAACGTCGCCGAAGGTGTGGATGAACTCACCAGGCTCCAGTTTTGTGGCTTTCGCCATCAGGATGAGCAGAAGCGCATAGGACGCGATGTTAAAAGGCACGCCGAGGAAGACATCGGCCGAGCGCTGATAAAGCTGGCAAGACAGCTTTCCGTTGGCAACGAAGAACTGGAACAAACAGTGACAGGGCGGCAGCGCCATGCCGTCGATATCGGCCGGATTCCACGCTGACACGACCAGACGGCGGGAGTTTGGATTCTCGATGATCTCGTTTTTCACCCATTCGATTTGGTCAATCGCCCGGCCATCGGGCGCAGCCCAGGAACGCCACTGCTTGCCATAGACCGGGCCGAGCTCTCCGTTTTCATCGGCCCATTCGTTCCAGATACTGACGCCACGCTCCTGCAGCCATTTCACATTGGTTTCGCCACGCAGGAACCAGAGCAATTCGACGATGATAGATCTGAGATGCAGTTTCTTGGTGGTGAGCAGCGGGAAGCCGTCAGCCAGGTCAAATCGCATCTGGCGGCCGAATACGCCGCGCGTGCCGATTCCGGTGCGATCACTCCGCTCAACGCCGTTGTCCATGATGTCGCGAAGCAGATCGAGATACTGGCGCATCAGCCGGGGGCCTTGAGTCGGTGAATGAGCCTGAGTCATGGGGAGTCGGGACGGCGTTGGCAAGCGTTACGGCTCCGCCCCGCCCTGTGCAAAACTCAACAGACCAACGGGAGGTAAGCGAGCTGACGCTGGGTGTCTTACTTCGTATGCCACCGGACCAGATCGCGGCGCTCCGCCCTGATATGAAGACCGCGTCATAGCGGCGTCACGCGCCGAACCAGGCTGCCTGTTCCAGACCCCGGCTGAAGACATGGCTGAGCCGGGCCTGATCCGGGCCTTCGAGATCTAATCAGACGCATGGCGCCCCGGAGCACTTCAAGGCGTGGCCAGCTGTCAGCGGACAGTACTCCCGAAAAGAGCGCATGATGTATGATGCAACCGAGCGATCACGAGCACTGGGGCTAGATCGCGTCGAGCCCTTCCATCAAGATAGGATCGATTTCGACTCGTTTGCCTTCGCGATAGTCATCGACAGCGCGCAGAGCTTCGTCAGGCGAGAGGCCTTGTCGCCTTATCAGACGATCCACCAGCAGGCGCTCGTCACGGCGAGACTCTTCGAGGGGGCGTGTTTCAACCATAGCGCAAACTCCCTGCGTAATCACAAAGCGCAACAACAAGCGCTTTGAGTGACCCAGCGCGGCAAACGCCGTGGAAGGCCTGTTGTTCCGACGTCGCAACGCCTCGGTGGGCGGCTGCAACACCTTGAAGCCGACATATGGGGCGAGGATGGGGCGATGGAGTGACACGCAGATTAAATCTGCTCACGTCGATTCGCGGGTCAGCTCAACGTTCCAGTGATGCTGCAACGCGATCGACAAGTTGGAGTGCACGCCTGGCCCCGCCCTGTCGGTTGGCGATCCACACGCCGACATTGATTGCGCCGCGGCCTGCAACATACATCAGTGCCGGATCGTCGTAGACATCGAAGAAGCCTGAGCGATGCACGGCGAGCGCCTGGACGAGTTCGGGTCCGCTTTCGCCTGATCGCTCTTGTATCGGATATGTCTGTTCGTTCGCGGACCATCCTGCACCGGCGACGGTGTCAGCCGCGGCCCACTGGATCGAGAGAGCCCCGCGCGCCGTTTGCATGAACTCCCTCAGGCTCTCGAAACGGTCCGCGGCGCCAACTGCAATCATGCCGTCACATTCGGGGTGGCCCGACATGGTGGGACGCCAGTTGCGATAGGCGATCAGTGCATTCTCGCCGACGCCTTGCCTCGCCGCGTAGGTCGGATAGCTGGGCTTGCGGTCATACGGCTCGGGAATGAGAACCCAGCCGCCACCGGGCAGGTTCATCCGCGTCTGGGAAAAGCCGAACAGGAAGAACTCGGTTATTTCTTCGCGAGGTTTGCGGTCTGTTGCGGTATCTCGACAGTTTCTTCCGCCGGCGCCACGGGGCCGTCGGCTTCAAGCATGCTTGTACGGAAAGCGAGGCCTGCCATCGCCGCGCCAGCGAATGGCGCGATGATGAAAAGCCAAAGCTGCTGAAGCGCTGCGCCCTGCGCGATAACAGCCGGGCCGAACGAACGCGCGGGGTTCACCGACACGCCGGTCACTTGAATGCCGAAGATGTGGATCACCACCAGCGTGAGGCCGATGGCGAGGCCCGCAAAAGCGGACGGCGCCTTGGTTTGCGTGGAGCCGAGGATCACCACCACGAACAGGAAGGTCGCCACGATCTCGAATGTCAGCGCGGCCGTCATCGAGTAGCCGCCGAGATAGGCATCGCCGAACCCGTTCTGTCCAAGACCGTTAACGGCGATGTCATAGCCCGCCTTGCCGCTGGCGATGGTGTAGAGGATGGCTGCCCCGACAAGCGCGCCGAGAAACTGCGCGACCCAGTATTGCACCATCTCGTTGATCGTCATGCGGCCGGCGAGGTACGCGCCGAGGGAGACTGCAGGGTTCACGTGACAGCCGGATACCGGGCCGATGCCATAAGCCATTGCGACGATGGCGAGGCCAAATGCGAAGGAAATCCCGAGCTGGCCGACTTCAGGTCCGGCGAGCACAGCTGATCCGCATCCGAACAGAACCAGCGTGGCCGTGCCGACAAACTCGGCGAGCAGCTTTTTCAGCATCCGTCCCTCCCTGGCAGCCCAATGGCGAAGATGCTTACGCCAAACCTTCATTCACGCCAGATGTATTCGTTTCGCGAACGAGCGATGCTAGCCGAAAACGCTGCAGCGGACTCTTGCCAGCGTGAGGATGATGTTCTAGTTTTGTTCCAGAGCCTGATTCCGGGTGATTCTGGAGAAGCTGACATGGCATACGACGCCGGGTTTGCGAGTAGTCAGACATTTCAAGCGCGCACTACCGATGCGGGTTACGTAACGTTGGGCACACGGGACATGGCCCGGGCAGTGCGGTTTTATGAGCCTATCGCGCGGGAAATGGGAATTGGCCGGTCGGTGGAAGCTGAGGGTTTCGTGGGCTGGGGATTGCCTGGCGGAGCTGCCGGCTTTGGCGTCGCCCTGCCCGAGGCTGCGCCGATGCCGGATAAGGGATTGACCCCCCTGCAGGCCGAAGACGCCAAGCAGGTGCAGCGGCTCTACGAAATTGCGCTGCACAATGGCGGATCGAGTGAAAGTGCGCCTTGCGAGCGCGGCGGTTTCTACGCTGCGTATTTTCGCGACCCTGACGGCAATCGCCTGAATGCGTTCTGCATCAGCAGGCATTGAGACGGCGTTGTTTCGGAGTGTTAGGCTTGCGACCCGCATCGGAGGGCACGCTGTACCAGTTCATCTATGCCCTTCGCATTCTCGGCGCTGTCGCCCTGCTGGGCTTCGCGGCGTTGATCATTCTTGCGATTTTCGGTGTAGATGTCGGTTTGCTGGGCAGCCGGTCATGATGGTTGGCGCTTAACGATTTAGCGCCTATATTCATATTGTTCCGCAAGGAACTATGGCGATAAACCCTCGCGTAATAAGCGGACCGGACCCGGGGGCAGTGCCCGGCGGCTCCACCAGATTTCACTCCGGTCGTTGGCCGGACTGTCTGGGGCCGACACAGGATCGACGGACGTGTAAAGGTGAAGACTTTGCCCGCTTTGGCCCCGATAGAAGCCTTTTACGCAATAGTTGCCAACGACAACTTTGCTCAGGACCAAGCTCTTGCTGCGTAAGCAGCGGAACTAGTCCGCACACTTAAGTCCTGCGCTCTAGCAAGCTCAGGCGGGGCTCGGGGCGGCGCCTGGCAACAGAAGCCGCCCCACTCATTTTTCCGGCATTTTGGACCTCAGCGCTCCCTGCAGACACGCCTAGGCTCTATGTTGCGATCAGCAACATCGGAGGACGTCCCCATGAAACGCACTGCTCAAGCTGTATGGTCCGGCGCGCTGCGCGACGGCAAAGGATCGATCTCGACGCAGAGCGGCGTCATCAATGACTCTCCCTACACGTTCAAGGCGCGCTTCGAGGACGAGAGCGGCAAGTCCGCGACCAATCCGGAAGAGTTGATCGCGGCGGCGCATGCGAGCTGCTTCACCATGCAGCTCTCGCACTTCCTTGCAGAGGCGGGACATCCGGCAGAGAAGCTGACTACGGTAGCCGAGGTGACGGTGCAGCCTGGCGTTGGCATAACAAAGAGCGCCCTGTCGCTAACCGGCAATGTCCCAGGCATCAGCAGCGCAGACTTCACGGCCAGCGCTGAAAAAGCCAAAGCCAACTGCCCGGTCTCCAAAGCGCTGTCGTCGATCGAGATCACGCTGGAAGCGAAGCTGGCCTAGACGCCGGAGACGATGCCGTAGCTCTCGCCTTCAGCGATCGGCACGATCACGTGCCGGACGCTGTAGGCAAGCGTGTCGAGCGTGCGCATCTCGCCGAACGGCCATTCGTCCTCGATGACGAAGAAGACGTATTGATCTCCGATCATGAGCCGCGTCGCCTTCTGCACTGCGCCGGGCGCCAGCGCCTCCTTCGCCATGACGAAGTAGCTTTCGCCGCCGCGCGTGTCCCAGCGGCCGGCGCTGGCGAAGATTTCCGAGTCCGCATCGACCGGCGGCGCAAGTGAATCGTGTGCAACCAGACAGAGATGTTGCGCGGTCTTGGCCTGGGCGATGATCCAGGTGTCGAGCCACTCGTTGGCGTCGGGGGTCTGCGGCCCGTTGCCCGCAGGTAGGCCAAGTATCCGCGCGGCCTCTCCGTGAGCCGGCGCGAGCGCCCATACATCCGGCTTCACCCACCCGCGCCGGCAGATACAGCGACCGAGTTCTCCCGACGACCAGAGAAGGTCCTGCACATACCCCATCAGATCGTTCGGGGCGGGAATCCGGGCGAGCGAACGCAAGACACACTCCTACCGGCGCCCCACGAAGAGCGGCATTCCCCCTTCGGGCCTGAGCGTGATCCGGATATTCGGCTCCACCTTGTGATCGGCATTCGGCAGAAAGCGCAAGCGGCGCACCAGTGTCGCAAGGATCGCGATGGCTTCCATGTAGGCGAATTTCATTCCGATGCAGATACGAGGCCCCGCCCCAAACGGCATATACTGGAAGCGAGAAATGCCTTTTGCCCGCTCCTCGGAAAAGCGGTCAGGGTCGAAGCGTTCCGGCTGCTCCCAGAGCCGCCTGTGGCGATGCATGATGTAGATGAGAGCGAAAGCGAAATCGCCCTTCTTCACATGCACGTCGCCGAAATCGATGTCCGCCGCCGCCACGCGATCAATGATGGAGACGGGCGGGTAAAGCCGCATGGTTTCCTTGATGACTTGCTCATGGAATGGCATCGCGTCGATCATCGCGGCGTCGATGGGGCTGTCGCCGCAGACCTCGCGCGCTTCCCGCACCAGCCTGTCCTGTATCTCAGGGGCGTTGGCGATCAGGTAGAGCGCGAAGGTAAGTGCAAGCGCAGTCGTCTCGTGGCCCGCGCCAATGAAGGTGACGACATTGTCCCGCAGTTCATCTTCGGAAAGGCCGCGGCCGGTTTCGGGATCGCGCGCAGCGAGCAGCAGGCCGAGAAGATCGTTGCGTGTCTCGCCACTGGCGCGGCGGCGCTCGATGGCGTTGACAGCCGACTGCTTCAGCCCGCTGGCGGCGCGCCTGCCCTTGCCGCCCCAGGGGCGCGGGATCCAGGTAGGGGCGCCGAACATGTCGAGCATGTCGGGCTTGCCCATCGTCTTCATGTAGTCCTCGACGGTGCCGGCAATACGATTGTAGCCGAAGTCTGGATCAGCGCCGCCGAGGATGGTTTCGACGATCACGTCCAGCGTCGCGTGCTGCATCTCGCTCATTACATCAACGGGTCCGCGCGCAGCAGCGGCTATCATGCGATCGGCCGCTGTCTCGGCTGAGGATGTGAAGGCAGGCGCGATCGCGCGCAGCGCATCGATGCGGAATGCGGGAGACGCGGCGCGACGCTGGAATTTCCAGTGCTCGCCTTCTGAGGTCAGCAGGCCCTCTCCCAATGCAGGACCGACGAGCTTCTTCTGGAACTGGGATTTGCGGAACACGTCGGCGTGGTCGAGGAACAGCGCCTTCATGTGTTCGGGCCGGCGGAAGTAATGGAAGGTGCGGCCGATCCAGCGCACGCCGTGGTATGGATTTTCATACATCGCCCGCGGCCAGACATGCAGCGGATTTGCGATCATCTGGAGAAGGCCGCGCACCAGCGGCAGCGGCTTTTCAGGCGGGGTGACCGTCTGGGGGATAAAGTCGCCTTCTCGCAGCGTGTCCGGCATAGCCTAGACGTCCAGCGCCTGAGCGATGTCTGCGATCAGATCGTCCGGGTTCTCGACGCCGATGGAAAGGCGGATCAGGCTTTCGGTTATGCCCAGCCGCTCGCGGCTTTGCTTGGGCACGTCGGAATGCGTCATGGCTGCCGGGTGCGAAGCGAGCGTTTCGGTGCCGCCAAGGCTGACGGCCAGTTTGATGACCTGCAGCTTGTTCAGGAAGGCGAAGGCTTCCTTCTCTCCGCCCTCGATTTCGAAAGCGAAGGTGGAGCCGGCGGTGACACACTGGCGCTCGAAGAGCGCACGGTCGGGATGATCCATCGGCAGGAAGCCGAGATACCAGACGGACTTGACGCGCGGATGTTTCTCGAGGAAGGCGGCCACCTTCCTTGCTCCGAGTTCGGCGGCGTCCATCCGAAGCTTCAGCGTCTCAAGCGAACGCAACAGCAGCCATGCCGTGTGCGGATCGGTCATCGTCCCGAGAATTGTGCGGAGCACGGCCACCTGCCCGACCCAGTTGGCCTGGCCGGAAACTGCACCCGCAATGAGATCCGAATGTCCGCCTACGTACTTGGTGAGCGATGTGACGCAAAGATCGGCGCCCAGTTGTAGCGGTCTCTGCCAGAGCGGCCCCAAGAACGTATTGTCGACAATCACCGGTGGGCGACCTGCCGGACCTTTCAGATTTTCCGAAATCTCGCGCGCCAGCGATATGTCGACCAGTCCGTTCGTTGGATTGGCTGGCGTTTCGACATAGACGGCGCCGACCTTGCCGCCGTTTTTCGCAGCCAGCGCCGCCGCCTGCATGGCTGCTTCGCGGAAGCCCGTCTCACCGCCTTCGGCCATGAACCCGACGCCCTTCACTCCGAATTGGGGCAGGATATTGTGAACCAGGAATTCGGTGCCGCCATACACGGGCTCGGAGAATACGAAACTGTCTCCGGGGCGCAGGAACGTCATCAGCGTCGTGGATATGGCCGCCATGCCGGACGCGAAGGCCAGAGCCTTTTCGGCCCCATCCCAAACCGCGAGCCTGTCTTCCAGCACCTCGAGGTTGGGGTTGTTGATGCGCGAATATATCAGGTGCATCTCTTCGCCGCGCTTCTTCTCGCGCAGACCATAAGCCAGCTCGAAAGACGCTTTCCCTTCCTCCGCATTGCGGAAGACAAATGTCGACGTCTGGAAGAGCGGAGGCTTAAGGGCGCCCTCTGAAAGGCCAGGCGAATAGCCATAACCCATCATCAGCGTCTCCGGCGAAAGATCGCGATCACCGAGCTTCCGTGACCGATAAGACTTCGGAGGACGTGTCATTAGCCCGACGATAGGGCCGTTTCGCGGATATAGAAATGAAATGTTCACTGCCGCTCTTGCCGAAATCAAGTTATTGAGCGTTATCGTCCAGCAAAGCGTGGCGCCAGATATCGTTCGCCTCAGACTTGAACCTAATTTACCCAGCGCGCATGAGGCTCTAGCTCTCAGGCCAAGGCGAGGGAGGGCAATGTTGGACCGGTCACCGGGATCCTCAACGGATCACATCGGCTATCAAGCCCTGATGCAAGCGGCGCTGAAGGGCGTCGTGCGCACGACGTTGGAAAAAGCATCCAAGCTCGAGCGTCTGCCTGGCGAGCACCACTTCTTTGTGACATTCCGCACCCGGACCCCGGGCGTGCAGATGGCGGACTATCTCAAGGATCGCTTTCCTGACGAGATGACCGTCGTCATCCAGCACCAGTACTGGGACTTCGAGGTGTTCGATGACCGGTTCGAGATAATTCTGAAGTTCTCAGGCGTACCGCAACATCTGCGTATTCCGTTCGCGGCGGTGAGCCGGTTCTTCGATCCCTCGGTGAATTTCGGACTGCAGTTCGATGCCGAGCCTTCGGTTGCGTCTGACAATCCGGCTATCATGCCCGGCCTCGGCGCTTCGCCAGCAGTCGCGCCACCGTCTGTGGAGCCCGGCGCCGCAGAGGGAACAGTGGTCTCACTTGACGCATTCCGGCGCAAGTAAGCATTGTTTTATCGGCCAATCCGGCGGCTTCGTTGACTTCCGTCGCCTTTGGCGGGAGTGAGGCGCGTGACCCGCGCCAACGAAATCTGCCAGTCGTATCTGGGCGTCGCCCCGTGGATGGATTCCCTCGCCGCTCGCCTGCCCGGGCTGCAGCCTGTGCAGCCTGGCGAGTGGTTGCAGCGCGACGACGCGTTCGACACGCAGATGGCGTATCGCGACCAACTGCTGATGGAGCGGCCGCATGATGTGATGGCGGCGTCATCGATGCCCGATCCAGCTGAGCACGACATGCTTCAAGCTGTGATCGCAGCCGTCGAAGCGGACAAGGCCTACAAGCGCAATGGCGACAGCATTGTGCGGCCAGACGGCGTTCCGGTTTTACTTCACGCGCAAACGCCGCTCATGACAGCAGCGAGGCTCGCGCAGGAGGATATGCTGATCCTACAGCCGGGACCGGACGGCTATGTGCTCAGATCTGGCGTGCTGTGCTTCCCTGCGAGCTGGACGTTAAGCCAGAAGGTTGGGCGCGGGATGATGGGCATCCACAAACCGGTTAGCCGCTACAATGCTGCGATGGGCAAGCGTGTTGACCGGGTGTTCGCGATGTTGCAACCGGATCAGGCCGTGTGGCGCGCCAACATACTCTGCTATAATGATCCTGAGTTATACCAACCCCGGCTGGAGCATGAGCGAAGACCATTCGATCGCGACAAACCCATCTGGGTTCGCGTCGAACGTCAGACACTGAGACGACTTGGGACCACTAGCGCGATCGTTTTCACAGTCCACACTTGGCTTGTCCCGATTGAACGGCTCACGCCGGAGCAGGCCGCGACCTTGCCCGAGATCGTACGCAATGGCGGCAGCATGAGCGAAACGATCTGATGGCCGGCGCCAGAGGGCACGTCCTGCCAGACCGGCTCGCGCCGGATCTCAAGGTCTGGTTTGTCGGCACGGCGGCGGGTCCGCGCTCGGCGGCCGAGCGTGCCTATTACGCCCATCCGGGCAATCGCTTCTGGCAGGCCCTCTATCAAGCGAAGATCACGCCCCGCCTGCTGGCGCCGCATGAATATCGGTTGCTGCTCGACCTCGGCGTTGGGCTGACTGACTTCTGTAAGGTCAGCTGGGGCGTCGACAGCCAGATCGCCAGGGAGCATTTCGACATCGCCGGTTTCACGCGGAAAGTGAAGCGTTTGAATCCCAGCGCCCTGGCTTTCACTAGCAAGGCAGCGGCGAGCCTTTGGCTGGGCCGGCCGACCGGCCGGATCGAGACGGGCCGGCAAACCAGGACGCATCCCGTTGAAACTGCGGTCTTTGTCCTTCCCTCGCCGTCAGGTCTTGCAACTTCGTACTGGTCGATAGCCCCCTGGCGCGATTTAGCTGTATTCCTCAGCACCTTGTGAGTTCTTAAGGCTGCCGCACGCGCCTAGTCTCTGACGCAAGGGAAGCGCTCCCTAGGCCCTTCTTTGGGCTTAGGAGAAATCGGCGCCGGCAGGGAGTTGATGTATGAAAACCGCAGAAGCCACGGCGACCAGCGCCGGGGAAGTCCATGCAGTTGTTGAAGTCCGCGAAAAAGGCAGTCTCGACCGCGCGACAATCGTGAGGACGGGGTTGCGTTTATTGGATGAGGTCGGCATCGACGGTCTCTCGACGCGTAGGCTGGCGACTGAACTCGGCATCAAGAGCGCCTCGCTCTATTGGCATTTCAAGGACAAGGACGAACTGCTCAACGAAATGTCGACCGTGATGCTCAGGGAGTGCCTGCACCTCGGCAACGCGAACGAGCCGGGCTTCGATGCGCTCGATTGGCTGGCTGACAGCGCGCGCGCTATAAGGAGCACGGCCCTTTCCCGTCGCGACGGCGCGCAAGTGATGGCGCGGCCGCTGCTCAAGCCGCCGAACACCAAGACGCCGCTGGATGACAACAGAAAGGCGCTCATGCGTCTGGGGTTAACTGAGATGGAGGCGCGCCTTGCGATGCATACGATCCGGCGCTTCGCCATCGGCGCCGCGATACAGGAGCAGTCCAGCCCGCCGGTTCCAGGAACATGCACAGCCGCGGAGGGTTTCGAGTTCGGCCTGAAGACGTTCATGGACGGACTGAAGGTGCTGATAGCCTCCCGCGCCCACAAGTAAGGCGTTAGACGCCAGGCACGCTGACGCCAAATACGCCCGACGAAACGCTGATGCGCGTTCAGGCGTTAAGCCTGTAAAATGGATCGCGTTCACCCCAACCGGCCTGTTGTCGCTGGCTCGTCGGCATGGGCGTACTCACGATCCTGATGGGACTTTGGGGATGCTGGCTGTTCAACTGGCTGACGCCGCCCCAGCACAACCCGTTCAAGCAGCTGGATCTCGCTTGGAAGCCCGGCCTGGCGACGGCTTCAAACTCGACCGCCTTGCGGAGGATCCCGCCCAGTGCTTTGTGCTGCTGGATGCAGCGGGCGGGCGATACACCCGCGTTGATCGCGGCGGCCTGCAGGCCGAGTACGGATTGTTCGACGTGTTTGCACTCGACCGCTCACCGACGCCCTACTCGGGCACGCTGTCGATGAGCTGCAGCCTAGCCGCGTCGCTGCACATGCGGGAGCGCCATGTGGTAATCCACGCCGCCGAACGCAACCTCGGACAATCGGTCAGCTGCATCGAAACGATGAGTGCTTACTCATGCCGGCATGTGAACAGCGCCCGCGCCGCCCGGTGGCGCAAACATGCTAATGGCGAGGCTGTCAACATCGCGGGCTTTCAGCTTGCCAATGGGACCGAAGTGATGGTCAAGGAC
>CANJIL010000058.1 GCA_947474455.1 Hyphomonadaceae bacterium
GGAACCTTGCCATCAGGCGTGATCAGGTAAATGTGCGGCGGCGTCTTCGCGCCATAAGCACTGCCCATCGAACCCTCTGGGCCGAGCTGGACGTAGGTAGGTTTCGCGCCACGATCCTTAGTCAACTTGTGGGCGCATGCGCCATCGGCATAGCCTTGCGAACCCGGCTTCGACGAGATCACCGACGGCCAGACCATATCGCCGCCAGCCGTCGCGCCGGCCTGCGTCTTCTGCGTACTCTGCGGGTTGCGGTGCTTCTGCACGAAGGGGCAGCCGTCATTAGTCCATTCGAGGGCCACGTTCTTGCGCCTGGAATCTGCAAACGAGACTTTTTCCGGCTGTGTTCACTTCCTTGAAGGCCGGTGCTGAATCGCCCGGAGGCGCAGCGCTTGCGCTCGACACGACTAGCGCGCCTGCTGTGATGACCTAAGCGGCCGCTGCGCCCAGCGCCGTCGGAAGTCTGTCACCATTGAAACTCGTTCGTCCTCCTCTCGCCTCTGTCAGAGTTTCGAACCAAACTCTCACAATGATCCAGCGGCCTGCCGGACCGCTTTTTCTATCATTCCAGGCGTCAACAGCTGTTCGAGCTTCTGCGGCTCGCCGCCCTCAGCGGGATAGACAAGGTACAATGGAACACCCGCTGCGCCATGCCTGGCGAGTTCGTCGGCGATCAATTTGTCTTTGTTGGTCCAGTCCGCCTCTAAGAAGGCCACGTTGAGATCGGAGAAAGTCCTCGCAACGATGGCGTCGTGGATGGCGTTCTTGTTGAACTGGCAGGTGACGCACCAGCGGGCGGTAAAGTCCACAAAGATCACCCTGCCCTCGCCCTGAAGCTCGGCGACCTTTTGAGGCGACCAGGCGTTCACAGAAATCTCTGAGGCCACCTCCGCCTTCAACCAGGTCGTCGAGAGCGAAGGAACCACGAAGGCCGCCAGGATCACCAGCCCGGCCACGATGCGGCCGGCCGCACCGTGACCGATTTTCTTGGCGAGCCACACGCCGAAAGCGAGCGCGATGCCGCCAGCAACAACCGCAATTACACCATCGGCGCCGGACTGGCCCGCGAGCACCCAGAGCAACCAGAGAACGGTGATGAACATCGGGAACGCCAGCACCTGGCGGAACGTCTCCATCCAGCGGCCCGGCTTAGGCAGAACCTTAGCGAAGGCGGGCGTGAAGCTGAGGAGCACAAACGGAGCGGCCATCCCAAGGCCAACCGCGACGAACACGGCCATCACCACCGGAGCAGGTTGCGCCAGAGCCGTAGCAAACGCGGGCGCCATGAATGGACCGACGCACGGCGCGCCGACAAAGGCTGCGAGCAGGCCTGTGAAGAAGGCGCCGGATGTCCCGCCGCGTTCTGCGAGGCCGCTGCCCACGCCCATCAGCGCTCCGCCCATCTCGAACACGCCGAGAAGGTTGAGGCCCACCGCGAACATGATCAAGGCGAACAGCGCGGTGATGGGAGGACACTGCAATTGGAATCCAAGCCCGGCCTGCTCGCCTGCTGCACGCAACCCTATCAGGATCGCGCCGACGGCCGCGAAGCACAGAACCACGCCCGCGAGATAGGCGACGCCATGCGCGCGAGACTGCTTGGGATCATGCGCGGTGTGGACGAGGCCCGCCGCCTTGATGGTCAAGACCGGCAGGACGCAGGGCATCAGATTGAGGACAAGGCCACCGACGAAAGCAAGGCCGAGCGTGATTATCAGCTCGCCGAACGGCATTGGCGGCACCTGAACAATGACGGTGGTCGAAGGCGTGGCGACGGCAGCGCCAGCCGGTTCGGTGTTGACGAAGTCCTTGTCAGCGACGCCCTCAGGCGCCGGCCCGGGCGTGGCGGGAACTTCCCACGCCTTTATCGTGCGATCGGCCCCTGCAAGTGAGATGACACCCGGAATAGGTTGATCGCCCGGCTTCGCGAAATCCGATGCGGTGAGTTCGATCGAAGCGCCCTCGGGACCGGTCTTCACCACCTGCTTCGCGGCGTTGACGACCTCATAACCTTCCGGGAAGAAGCGAATGTTCTTCGCTCCGGCAACGGCGCTGGCGACGGCTGCGTCCAGAACAGCGACGCGGAATCCTGTCTCAGTCCGCTCCACCGAAGCGCGCCCCGTCAGCGGCACTGGAATGTTGCCCAGCGCGCGGACGATCTCGGCGCTGCCGGCATCGTCCGTACCCGGCGTGGTGGCGATGCGCAGGTTGGTGGAGAGCGTGACATCCTCGGGAATGCACTGATCGGCGCAGATCAGATACTCGATCTTGCCGCCGACGGTGATGTCGTCACCCGGCTTCGCGTTGGCGGGGATGGTGACCTGGAATGGCAGGATGAGCTCATGCTCATAGCCATAGTTCATAAGCGTCGCGAGCGGGATCGCATGCGGCACCGGAAAACGGAAGTCGCCGAGCGTGACACCGGGCGAAGACGCCCACGTGGCGGAAGGCGGCAGGCCGCTGTCGCCGGGGTTCTTCCAGTAGACGTGCCAGCCGTCGGCAAGGTCGAGTTTCACGGCACCAAGGAACGTGTCCCCCGGCGTCGCCGCAGACCGCTCGAACAGCAATGTTCCCTCGGCGTGAGGGCTACTGGCGGTCACCTGGGCATGGGACAGTCCGGGGCTGAGCAAAGCGGTTGCCGACAGCACAGCCGCCGCCAGCAACTTTCTTACCCAGGACAGGGGTGTGCGCACGCCAAAACCTCGCTTCGAGTCAGCCACAATACGCCTGCGCAGCGGCGCAGCGGACCAGTGTAGCACAGGAGGTAAGGTCGCGCCCCGGTAGAGGTCCATCCCCCTCCCCGGAACGTGAGCGACCGGTGTTCAGCCGCGGGCTAAACCGCCTCTTTAGGCTAGTTCGCCATCTGGGACGGCTGGGTCGCCAGGCGGCGCATGGTGCGCTGGATCACGCGCTGCCAGTTCATCAGCGACACCATGTGGGCATAGATCGCCGCGAGGGCGCCCGTGTTGCGGATGTCCTGGAATTTACCTTCCGGCAGGGCGTTCAGGCCCTCCTCAGAGATCGCCCAGTAGTCCGCGATCTTCTGCTGCTGGCCAGGATTTCCCTGCGCGTCGCGGGGCGTAAACGCAACCGACTTCTGTTCGAACAGCGACGCCTTGTCGAGCATTTCCACGAATTCGAGAGTGGCGCGGCGTTGGCGTTCGAATTCCTTACAGAACTCGATCGCGTCCTGCGTGAATTTCGAGGCCTGCTCGCCGTCGAAGAACTTCACATCGGGGGTCGAGGACACCATCGGAGCTTCGGTGTCGACGCAGAGAAGCAGTTTGTCGCTCTTCGGATCCGAGGCGAACACAAATGGATAACGGCGAACGAATGCAGGCAGATACGTGTCCGGATCAGGTTGGCCGGCCGCGTCGACATACTCGTTCTCGTTCTGGCGAACGCCCATCACGGCCACGGGCGTCTTCTCCGCGCCGACGAAAATGATGGGAAAGCAGGTCGCCGCCACGCCGAACTCGCTCACCGTGATCGGCACCGCATGGGCGGTTTTAAGAAATGAAAACGGAGCTGGAACCTGCTTGACGCCGAGGTTCCTGTGCCTCTCCAGTGAGAGCGGCTCCGGCCGCTTGTAGAACATGACCTGGCCGGTCAGTTCGGGCTGGCCGCCTTGGACTGGAGTGCTCATTAACTAGCTCCTGACTTGATGCTGGGCGGTCCTTATCGGAAAACTCTGGCTGCCTCAACCAAGCGAATCGGATGACCGTGCTGGACTGGAAATCTCCTTTCGCAGGCCTGCTTTTTGTTGCAGCGGGACCGCTTCCGGCTTTTCTTGCCGCATGTTCACCTTCGCAGGTGAGCGCGGATCCCGCACTTGCGGCTTTCGTCCAGCGGCTCGGCCAATCGGAAATGGACCATTCGCCCGAAGAGGCCGATGCACTTGGCCTGTCTGCGGAGGTATTTGGGCGACATTATGAAGCCCTGCTCGATGACCGTTCCATGTCAGCCGTGGAACGCAGGCGCGCGGAAAGGCTCGACTTCCTGCACCAGTTGGAGCTTATCGACCGGTCGGCGCTGAGCCGCGACGCGCAGCGCACATATGACTCAACGCTGTCGATCCTGCACGCCGCAGTGGCCGTGGAGGCGCATGGCTATGGCGCCACCAGCCTTGGTTGGACCAGTCCGTACCTGATCAACTACACGGACGGCGCCTACACCGACCTCGTCAAGTTCATGACCCTGCAAGCATCAGTGGCTTCGCGCGCGGATGCGGAGGACTGGCTTGGGCGGCTCGACCACATGGACGAAGCGCTGCGCGATGAACGCCGGCGCTTCGAGGTAGACATCGAAGCCGGCGCCATGCCGCCGCGCACGATCATACAACGCACACTGAACAAGGCGCGACAGCTAACGCCGCGCATTCCGCGCGAGCATCCCCTGGTGGTCTACTTCGTGGAAGCGCTGGCGCAGATTCCAGATATCTCCGAGGAAGACATCGCAAGGCTGGTGAAGCGCGCCTCCGATCAGGTCGGCGGGCCGCTGAAGGGCGAATACGAGGCGCTGGTCAAGCTGCTCGAGGAGCTGCTCCCGAAAGCATCCGAAGATCCGGGCGTGTGGCGTCTGAAGAATGGCGACACTTACTATCGCGACGCGCTGAAGCTTTATACGACGACCGACATGTCGCCAAAGCAGCTGCACGACGCGGGCCTCAAACTTGTCGCCCAGATCAGCGCGCAGGTAGAGCCACTGCTCGCCGAAATGGGTCTGGTCGAAGGAAGCATCGGCGCACGGTTGCGGGCTCTGTCGACCGATCCGGCCCATCTCTTCCCCGATACGCCCGAGGGACGCGTCGCACTGATGGCTGCGGTGCGCGAGCGGATCACCTGGGCCGAGACGGCCATGAGCCGCATGATCGTTGTCGGACCGAAAGGAAAGGTCCAGCTGCGAGAGGCGCCCTTGATCGTGCAGGACAGCGCAGCGTCCGCCTACTACCTGGCGGCGCCACTCGATGGTTCCCGGCTGGCGACATACAATCTCAACCTGCACTCGACGCTGGACTTCCCGATATGGACGCTGCCGACGCTCAGCTTTCATGAGGCTGCGCCCGGCCATCACATCCAGGCAGGCCTGGCCCGCGAGCGGCAGAACCAGCCCCTGCTGAACTACCTGATCACACAACCGGCCTTCAGCGAGGGATGGGGGCTTTACGCCGAAGATCTCGCGGACGAACTCGACGCCTACAAGGATGACAAGGCGGCGAAGCTTGGCTACCTGCAGTCGCTGCTGTTCCGCGCCGCGCGTCTAGTCACAGACACGGGCATCCATAGCCAGAAATGGAACCGGGCCACCGCCGTCTCCTATCTCGAAACAACCACCGGCATGAGCCATTGGGATATCGAAACCGATGTCGACCGCTACATGATCTGGCCCGGACATGCCTGCACCTATGTGACCGGCCGTGAAACTATAAGACGGCTTCGCGCCGGTGCTCAGCAGCAATTGAAGGCGGGCTTCGACATCAAGGCGTTCCACCAGGCGGTTCTCGGTCCGGGCCCTCGTCCGCTGCCGGTTCTGGAGTCGGATATCGCCGACTGGGTCGCCTCGCAGCGCCCTCAACCTGGCAAAAAATAGCGCACAGTCAGACGCGGCGGTAACGCAAACCCGCCCTATTCGGCGCGCGCCGTCCCCACACTGCATTGAGCAATGGGGACTCAGATAACTCGTCTTCAGACAACGTGCCTGTTCGCCGCCTCTGCACTCACTCTCGCCGCATGCGCCTCTCCGCCGTCCGCCTCAGAGGATGGCGTCGTGCAGGTCAGTCAGGGACGGGGAGACGCGAAGGCCGAGGAAGCCAGGGGTGTGGTGGTTACAGGATCGCGCATGCCTAGGGCTCCAGAAGTAGATGCGCCCACGCCGCCTGACCCGCCGCCTCCGCTGGTCGGGATGGTTTACGGCGGCGGCACATACGCGCAAATGGCGCCACAGCCCATGCCGGGCGATGTCAATCGCGACAGGTATCAGGCCGTCGGGATCAGTGGCGTGAAACTGGTTGCGCAGGAGCCGGTTTCGACCTTCTCGATCGACGTCGATACTGCCAGCTACTCGAACGTGCGGCGCATGCTGAATGCGGGGCACCTGCCGCCGAAGGATGCGGTGCGTATAGAGGAGCTGATCAACTATTTCGACTATGGTTACGAACTGCCGAAGTCCAAAGGTCAACCGTTCGAGACGACGGTGAAGATCGTGCCCTCGCCATGGAGCGAAGGGCGGCAGCTGATGCATGTCGCGGTGCAAGGATATGACATCAAGCGCGATGCGCTGCCGCCGCTAAATCTGACGCTGCTGATTGATGTGTCGGGCTCGATGTCTGACCAAAACAAGCTGCCGCTGGCGATCCAGTCACTGAAGCTGCTGGTGAACGAGTTGACGGCGCAGGACAAGGTTTCGATCGCTGTCTACGCTGGCGCTGCCGGGGCCGTGCTCGACCCAACATCTGGTGAAGAAAAGGAGAAGATAAACGTCGCGCTTGATCGACTTTCTGCAGGAGGCTCGACAGCGGGCGGTGAAGGACTGCGCCTGGCGTATCATCTTGCGAAGCAGAATTTCAGCAAGAACAGCATCAACCGCGTGCTGCTGCTGAGCGATGGCGACTTCAATGTCGGCATCAACGATCCCGAGGCGCTGGAGGATTTTGTCAGTCGCGAGCGCGAGACCGGCGTTTACCTGTCAATCCTCGGCTTCGGCGGCGGGAACTACAACGACCTGCTGATGCAGAAGCTGGCGCAATACGGCAATGGCATGGCGGCTTACATCGACAACCTGAACGAAGGCGGAAGGTTCTGAACGATGACCTTTCCGGCTCTATGTTCTCGATAGCGGACGACGTTAAGATTTAGGTCGAGTTCAATCCGACGAAGGTCGCTGAATACCGGCTGATCGGATACGAGACACGGATCCTGAACCACGAGGATTTCAACAACGACAAGGTCGATGCGGGCGAGATTGGTGCCGGGTCCTCGGTGACGGCGATCTATGAGTTCACGCCGGTCGGGTCGAAGGCGACGCTGATTGATCCGAGCCGTTATCAGCAAGCGCCGCGACCCGTCTCGCAGAACAGCTCGAACGAATTCGTGTTCCTGAAGCTATGCTACAAGATACCGGGCGAAGACAGGTCGAAGCTGGTTGATCGGCCGATTACCGTGGGGGATCAGGTGAGCGATATTTCGCGGTCACCGGAGTCGACGCGGTTTGCGACGGCGGTGGCGGCTTACGGGTCGATGCTGCGGGGCGATCCGTACATCGACAAGGCGTTCACGTGGGATCGGGTGATTGATCTGGCGAATGGCGCGAAGGGCGAGGATGCGTTCGGGTATCGCGCGGAATTCGTGAACCTGACGCGGCTGGCCAAGACGGCGGCGAGCCAAGAGGCGTTGAAGTCTCCGGGCAATGGCGGGATCGGGCAGTAACGACCTCCCCTTCACCAGACCTCAAAACAGACCGGGCCCGCGGATCATTCCGCGGGCCCGCTTCCCGTCTCAACTCTGGCGATGCAGGGCGGAGACTCCCCCCCATCGCCGATTGACGAGGTTCTGTTCTAGGCCGCGAGCAGTTCGCTCTGGAGTTCGCTGCCAGTCGCGAAGACCGGATCGAGGCCCTGGACCAGATCGGCGGCTTCGAGTCGGCGGGCTTTGATGTCCGCGTTGCGGCGGATGAAGATGGCGGTTGCGCCATAGCGGCGGGCTTCGCGCCAACGCCAGAAAGTCGAGACATCGCCTTCGACGCCGCCCTGATCCGCCACGCGGATGATGCGCCATGACTTGCCTTCCGGCGCCGCAAACAGAACCACGCCGGCGACCTTCGCCCAGTCCTGATCAGCGCCGAAACGCTCGAACTTGTAGGAGGTGCCGTTAGCCCCGCAGAAGTTGACCAGCCCGTTCATGTTCTTGCTCCGTTCTTGCTCTCTCTTGTGTTCTCTTTTTGTACTTTTCGCAAGCAGTGCGCGGGAAGTTTTTCGTAAACAGCGCGGTAAGGATTGTGGCAAGCGCACGGTCGCGTTCTCGCAGGTGAGCGCAAGGCGGAGTGCGGTCGTTTTCGGGAAGTGGTGAGAGCGGCGGTCCACGCGCGTGGCTGCCCCCTCTCTCATGCGAGCGGTGGCTCGGTTTATCTGAACAGGACCCGGGGTCTTGGTAAGTGGATTTCCGCCTCCGTCTTCAGCACGTCCGCGAACGCCATCGACGTGAACTGGCTGCCCTGATCGCTGTTTAAGATCGCCGGACTGCCGCAGCGATCCAGAGCCCCCTCGACCGCCTCAATGCAGAAGCTCGCGTCTATAGAGATCGACAGCGGCCAAGCTAGGACCTTGCGGCTGAACCAATCGACAACCGCCGGCGGACAGACGAAGCCGCCCGCTATAGGCCGGTAGGTCGTTAGACGCTGCTCCAGCTAATGCCGAGCATCGCCGCTTGCCGGGCGACAGGAAGTTCGCGGCTCCGATCGGTCATCGCTTTCCGTTCGGCAACAGACCCGCTTTGCCGAGCGCGCCGGATAGAAATCGTTCTCCAGCGTCAACTCTCCGATCTTCGCATGCAGCGACTTCACAACGACGGTTGGGGCGGCGGCGTCTGACTTCTCGGCGCCAAACATGTCACTTGCCCCTTCCAGCAACTGCTCTCGTCACACCGAAATCTAAGCTGGTGATGAAGAAGCGCGTGGCTTCGCAAAGCTGGGCCACGGGGTCCAGCGGGAAAAGCATGCACAAGACGGTCAGCAGCAGCTGGAATATCGGAGGAGTATGACGCCAGCTCTACGGGCGATGGAATCTGGTGGGCTATGTCCCCCATCTTCGATGCATAGCGCTTGAGATCAGGCGGGATGCTTTTGGGCCGCCCTGCGAATTCGGGATGGCTCCATCCCCAATCTCACCAGCGCACTGGTCGTCTCCTCCCCCGAGCGGGGGTGCAACGCTCGCTGATGGTTGGGTGGACGAGGCGGGGGACAGGCTCACTGGTGAAGGCGTGCCCCCAGACCTGGGTGGTGTTTGCTGAGACAGGCGTGCGCGTGGCTCCTCCCCGCTGGGGGAAGAGAACTTCGTGGCTGCCTCCCGCTGTCGCTCGCGCGCCTTTAGTTTTTTGAATACTCGACCCCGGCCTTCGCCGGCGACGCGTTCACCTGAGGCGTCAGCTTCGAGTTATTCTGGAATGCCTGCGAAGATCGCTTTGCGTGCGCCGTTCTTGCGGCCTTCGCGTTCCATGACGCGCGCGCCGTTCAGCAGGTTGAACATGCTGTAATTACCTTCGAGGCAGGCGTACTCGTACAGACCTTCCACCGGATTCAACGGCATCTCACCTTTCCAAGCCTGCTTGTAGCGGGTGGGGTCTTCTACGGTGAACTCATAAAGGAGCGTCCCGTCCTGTTGACGTGAGAAGCGCTCCGTCACTTTGCCTTTGCCGGAGATCTGGCTCCTCTGACGGGAGTCGATGTTCACGGTCTCGACGACGAGTGCGTTGCCTTCGAAGTGACCCACCGAGTCACCGCCCCATTTCGTGATCACCCCGGGCGTATGCTGGCCCTTCAGGGAAATTACCCGCACATCGTGCATCATCTCCGCCATGATCATCACATGATCCGGCGTCTGCACGATCTGGAAGTTATTGTTGTACATGGTGTTGTTGAGCGGCGGCCCTATCAGGGAGCCGCCAATGCAACGCTCGCCGGCGCTGCGATCTTCCGGATTGTCGCTTCCGAAATCGTCGAACTCTTCTTCCGCCGAAGCTGACTGGAGCAGACGTGCGCCTGCGCCCGTCGGAGGTTTGGTAAACGGGATCTGGCCATCGGCAGGGTCGATGATCCACGACGAACGGTATTGCCCGTTGATCTTTCCAAGGTCAGCGCCCGGGTCCATCCAGAAGCGGTTGTAGGCGCGGTCCGGGTTGGCGTCCTTCAACAGCTCCTGCGGAGACAAGTGGGCTTCTTCCTTTGCAACGCGTGTGTAGATGTTCTTGTTGAAGAGCTTCTGCCGCTCCTCCTCGCTGACGATCAGACCGCTCGTGCCCGGCGGCCGCGTCAAGCTCGTGAGTGAGGCGCTGCTGAAGATGCCCTGGACATCCGGGACGCCCCAGCTGGTCTTGGGAGGGCTGTAAGCTGGCGCTCCCTGCGCCAGCGCCGCCGGCGATATCGCAGCAACGCACATGATCGAGGCCAGAATCGAAGACTTGTTCACAGCGGCTCTCCTTCGCCGATCCAATGTAATGGGAATTTCGTCCCATTTATCGGCGATAGCAAGGGCGTCGATTACACAATCGTGTATCTTGAATATCTGATTGTCCCAGGCTTCCCGCCTGGCGGAAGTTTGAGGGCCGGAGACCTTTTCTACGCCGCTTTAGCCATTGTCAGCATGACGCGCGGAATCAAATCCCCCAGTCCGCAGGACTGGGGGATGAACGTCGTTTTGCTATGAGGTGAGTCTACTCTTTTGCCTCGGCGACGCCAGCGAAGATTGCCTTGCGCTTGCCGTTCTTCTTGCCTTCACGCTCGAACGCGCGGGCGCCGGAGAGCGTGTTGAACATGCTGTAATTGCCTTCGTGGCAGGCGTATTCGTAGGGCGGCTGTTCGGAAACGTTTAGCGGCATCTCGGCTTTCCACACCTGCGCGTAGCGGGAGGGATCGTCGATCGCGAATTCATAGAGGAGTTGGCCATCGTTCGCGCGCGTGAAGCGTTCGGTGATCTTGCCTTTGGGCGAGATCATGCCGCCCTGTCGGGGCTCGAAGTTGGTGGTTTCGACCACAAGCGTGTTGCCCTCATAGCGGCCGATCGAATCACCACCCCATTTCGGAACGACGCCGTGCGTCGCACCGATCTGAATGATCCGTGCTTCGTGAATCTGCTCCGTCAGGATCATGACGTGACTCGGGCTCTGAACGACCTGGACGATGTTGTTGTACATCTGGTTCTGCAGCGGCGGGCCGCCGGAGCTGTGATAGACGCAGCGCTCGCCATTGCCGCGTTCTTCAGGGTTGTTGCTCGGGAGGTCGGCGTATTCTTCGTCCACCGAAGCCAGGGCGGAAATTCCTTCCTCGGGCTTCTTGAGGAACGGGATCTGTCCGTCAGCCGGCTCGACGATCCAGGACGAGCGATATTGTCCGTTGATCTTGCCAAGGTCCGCACCCGGATCCATCCAGAAGCGGTTGTAGGCGCGATCGGGGTTCGCATCCTTCAGCAGCTCTGCCGGGGAAAGAGCGGCCTCTTCCTTCGCCACGCGTGTGTAAATGTTGCGGTTGAACAGCTTGTCCCGTTCTTCCTGGCTGACGATCAGACTCGTGGCGCCTGGGGCGCGCGTCAGGGTCGTGAGCGACGCCTTGCTGAAGTATCCTTGAAGGTCCGGCACGCCCCAGCTGGTCTTGGGCGGGGCGTAGTTCGGGGTAGCCTGCGCAAGCGCCATCGGCACCGTTGCGAGGGCAAAAAGAACCGGCATCAAGACCGACGAAAACTTCATAGCGCTCCTCCTGCGTCGCTTGCTTGCGAAGCGACGTCGCTCAGCATGCTGATTAACATTGCTTTTTGATGTCGTTGTCGACATCAGAATCCGCTGCATTCACTAAATATGTATCACAATTGGTTGCAATAGCGACCACGCCTTCCAGGGCGCCGTCGTTGCCGCGGCGGGGGAGGCGAGCTACATCGGATTTATTGCGTAAATCGGACCACGTTTCATTGCGGAAGACAAACTAACCTGCCCGCATAATCACCATGCAGTTTTGCATCTTTGCCGCGAAGCCCTGTCTCCTGCGGCGGAGCACGTCACTATATGGGGCTGGCCGCTAGAACTTCGAGAAATCCGCCGGGCGTCTCTCGCGGAACGCGGTGAAGGCTTCCATGGCTTCAGCGGAGCGGAGACGTTCGCCGAAGACGACGCTTTCGGCGCGAGACTGGGCGAGGATCTTCTCGCCATCGCGCATGAGCTTCTTAGCGGCCATGACGGCGCCAAGGGGGCGGAGGGCGAGCCTAGCTGCGGCTTCGCGCGCTGCGGGAATGACGTCGGCTTTTGGCAGAGCGGCATTGGCAAGACCGAGCTGGGCGGCCTGGGTGCCGGTGAAACCGTCGCCCAGAGCGAACATGGCGAAGCTGCGCGCGTGGCCGATGCGGGCGGGCATCAGCATGGACGAGGCGGCTTCGGGAACGAGCGCGAGGTTGACGAAGGGCGTGGTCAGCTTCGCGTCATCGGCGACGAAGACGAGGTCGCAGTGGAGCAACATGGTCGTTCCGACGCCGACGGCGAGCCCTGGGACGGCGGCGACGATGGGCTTGGGGAACTGGATGATGGCTTCGATGAACTCGTGGGCGGCGGGAGTATCGCCACTCAGAGACGCGGCGGCGAAATCGGCGAGGTCGTTGCCGGAGGTGAAGCTGTCACCTTCGGAGGCGAGTAGCACGACGCGGATCGATTTGCCCTCCACGGCGCGGGCCAGCGCTGCGGTGGCGTCGCGGTACATGGCGTTGGAGAGGGCGTTCTTCTTGTCCGGACGGTTCCAGACGATTTCCATGACACCGTTGGCTTCGCTGATCTTGACGAGATCGGTCATGCCCTTTCCCTCTGTCTGGAGCGCTTGAGCGGGGCGGTTATCCTAGCCGCCTGATTGAGCCAGCGGACAACGATGTCGGCTTCGCGCTCGGTGAAGCCCTGAAGCAAGCAGGCGTTGCCGGCAGCGGCGCGGCGGGCGGCTTCGTCGCGCTTGCGCCTGCCGGGGGGGGTGAGGCGCAGGCGCGCGGCGCGGCCATCGCCCTTCTCTTCCCCCCGCGTGACCAGGCCTGCATGTTCCAGCCGGCTGGCGAGGCCGGAGGCGGCGGACTGGGCGAGATCGAGCGCGCTCGCGAGCTCGCCGATGAGCAGGCCTTCGTCCTTGAAGCAGAAGAGTGCGCCGGCTTGTGTGGAAGTGAGCTCTAGATCAGCAAGGCTCAAGTCCGCCGCCGCGGCGGCGCGGCGCTGGGCGCGGGCGAGGAGCCAGAACATGCGGCGGTTGGGCTGCGTCATCCCGGACGTCTAAGCCAGCTACATCGCATGCGCAATAACTATATCACATGCGATGTTACTGACGCGGCGTCACGGCTCAGCCAAGCCGGCAGCGTGCAAACAGGTAATGCGTTTGGGCGCTTCCGTCGGAACGGAAACGCCCGCTGGTTCGGAAGGCCTCACCTTCACACCTACATCCACCTACATCGCGCGACTGGCTCGGCAGGCTTCTGTTCGCTGCGCGCGGCAAAGACGAACGATGAAACGGCCGCCAGAAGCTGAGCGCGGATAACGGTATCCTTGATAAGACGGGGCGAGTGCAGCTCAGAATACCAGGCTGCGCTGCATCACGGAGACGGGACCGTGCGGAGTGGAGCGGACGCTGGAGGGCTTGAAACCGCATTTGGCATAGAAGGGTTCGGCGCGTGGACTTGCGGTTGCAATCAGCATTGCAGCTTCGATGGCGATAGCGAACTGCGCCGCCTCCTCCACCAGCTTGCGGCCGATGCCGCCGCGCCAGAGGTCCGGCTCGACAAAGGGGCCGTCCATGTCGGCGTTGCCGTCCTCGCGCGGCACGACGACGACAAAGCCGGCGGGGGCGCCCCAATGTTCGAAGACGATGACAAGACCGGCGGCGATCTTGTCGGCCTTCAGCTCAATCGCCTCCGGGTGCTGCATCTGTTCAGGGCGCGCGGGGTCCCATTTCTGGGATGCGCGGCGCTGCAGTTCCTCCAGCGCTTTGCGCTCTGACGGATGCGCGGGGCGGAATGTGCGCGTGATGGGATCAGCCTACGATTTCGTCGAGACGGAAGAAAAAGTTGATTTCGCGTTCGGCCGACGCTTCGGAGTCCGAGCCGTGGACGGAGTTCTCGCCGATCGACTGGGCGAAGTGCTTGCGGACAGTGCCGTCGGCGGCCTTGGCCGGGTCTGTGGCGCCCATGACTTCGCGGTGGTGGGCGACGGCGTTCTCGCCTTCGAGGACCTGCAGGACGACGGGGCCGGAGGTCATGAAATCGACCAGCTCGCCGAAGAAACCGCGCGCTTTGTGTTCAGCATAGAAGCCTTCGGCCTGGGCGCGGGTGAGACGAACGCGTTTCTGCGCGACGATGCGCAGGCCGGATTTCTCGAACACGGCGTTGATCGCGCCGGTGACGTTACGCTTGGTGGCGTCCGGCTTGATGATGGAGAAGGTGCGTTGGACGGCCATGTCGTGTTCCCGGGAGAAGTGTCTGGAATGAGCCTGAATCCGGCTCGGAGCGCCCCTATAGCCTTGAGAACTGACGCCGCCAACTGGCCCGCGGGGTTTATTGGCAGGCGATGATGCGGCCAGACTCGAACCCGCAGAAAAGACTGCGTTAGGATGATCTCCGACCTGCCAGTCATGATGGCGCCGTACCTGCTGACGGTAACCAGAACTGGCCTTTGGAGAGACCGCGGCGCCTCCATCTTGACCATGCGTTTCAAGGGCAGGGACCAGTACCTGCCCGATCCGGCCCGAGGCCCCGGTAACACCGAAGCGGCGTATGCCGGACCGGTTCGAGCTCTGCGGCGCGACCAAGATCGATGTGGGCCTGCGATGGCTCTTTCCGGCCGGATGCCAACAGCAGTGCGCGTTTGCCACGTTCAACCAGCGCGATGCCGATCGGGCCGACGCCAACGACGCAGACGTCGTGCGGTCGCGGTGCGGCAAGGGAATCCAGTCTCTGCAACGGGGCGATCCTCGGAGCTCGGCCGTTTGGAATGCACCGCCCGTGCTAACGGTGGACGGGAACGGGTAGACAACGGAATTTGACGCTTCCCCGGCGACCCTTACAGAGAGGTTTGGCGGACTGTGGCCGTTAATGCGCTATTTTTGGAGGATTTTTCGGCGTTAAAAAGTTTTGACTGGGCGCCTTTTTCGAGCCCGCTCTCGCCGCCATCTGTCCGCC
>CANJIL010000059.1 GCA_947474455.1 Hyphomonadaceae bacterium
GCGTGCCCGGATGATAATGACCCGGCTTACAGAATGGCTGCACGCTAACGCGCCTGGACAATCCTTCGTCTCGCTATTCGCGGACGAGGGCGTACCGCCGCTCTATGAAAAATTCGGCTTCCGTATCTGCGGGGCCGAGGACACTGGCATGGTCTGGAATCGAGACGCACAATGAAATTCACTCTGTCCTGGCTGAAGGACTATCTCGACACGGACGCGGACCTTCCCGCGATACTCGACGCCATGACGATGGCCGGCCTTGAGGTTGAGGAGGCGCACGATCCGACCGATGCGCTGAAGCAGTTCACGATCGCGCGCATCGTTTCAGCGAAGCAGCATCCGAATGCCGACAAGCTTCAGGTCTGCCAGGTCGAGACCTTGGACGGCGTGAAGGAGATCGTGTGCGGCGGCCTGAATGCGCGCCCCGGTCTTGTGACGGCGTATGCGCCGATTGGCGCATTCATTCCCGGATCGGGCATCACGCTGGTTCCCAAGCCGGTGCGCGGCGTCGTTTCGAACGGCATGCTGTGCTCGGGCGGCGAGATGCAGACAGATGAGGATCCGTTCCGCCTGCGCATTGCGCGCTTCGAGGAGTGGCAGCCCCGCGCACAGGCGCTGGGCCTTTCCGACGAACAGGCCATCGCTGACGGCGGCATCATCGAACTGCCGGACAATCTGAAGATCGGCTCGTCTGTCGCCGATGCGCTTGCGCTCGACACGGTCATCGATTTTGAAGTGACACCTAACCGGCCGGACTGGCTGGGCGTGGTCGGCATTGCGCGCGATCTGGGCGCCAAGGGCCTTGGCAAGTTCAAGCTGTCGGATGTGACGCCTGTGCCGGGCAAATTTCCCTCGCCGATCAAGGTGCGTATCGAGGCGCCATGGGCCTGCCCCGTGTTCGCGGGACGTCTCATCCGTGGGGTGAAGAACGGCCCGTCTCCTGAATGGCTGCAGAAGCGCCTGAAGGCGATCGGCATCAATCCGAAGAACATGCTGGTCGACGTGACCAACTACATCTCGTTCGACCGCGCGCGCCCGCTGCACGTCTATGACGCCAAGAAGCTCAAGGGAGACATCGTTGTTCAGCTCGGCAGGCTTCAGACGATCGAGACGGCGCCGAGCGCGGAGATACCAGAAATCCTGGTGAAGGAGACGTTCGAGGGCCTCGACGGCGGGAAGTACACGGTCGAGAACGATTGCTGCGTGATCGCAGACGATGGCGGCAATCGCACCATTGGTTTCGGCGGCATCATGGGTGGAACGTCGACGGGCTGCTCCATCGAGACCGCCGACGTCTTCATCGAAAGCGCCTGGTTCGACCCCAAGCGCACAGCCCGCACGGGCCGCGCGACGGGCATTCTTTCCGATGCGCGCTTCCGTTTCGAGCGCGGCGTCGATCCATATTCCTGCGTCGATGGAATTGAGCTCGCAACGCGCCTGATCCTCGACGCCTGCGGTGGCGAGCCCTCCGAGGTCGTCGTCGCTGGCAAGGTTCCCGCTGGCCCGCCTTCAGTGAACTTCCAGCTACACGACATGAAGCGCCTGACCGGCGTCGACATGAGCGCCGAACGGATGGAGGATATCCTTCGCGCGCTCGGCTTCGATCCGATCGTGCCTGCGCGCCTGAGGGAGGCTCGCGCGGTGTGGCCGGTCAACGTGCCGTCGTGGCGGCCCGACGTCGAAGGCTCCGCCGACATCGTCGAGGAGCTGATCCGCATCGAGGGCTATGACAAGTTGCCGAATGAAACGCTGCCGGCGCCGGACAACCCGGTGCGCGTGGTGGTGACGCCGCTGCAGAACCGTGTTCGGACCGCGCGGCGCGTGCTGGCAGCGCGCGGTTTCCTCGAGACCGTGACGTGGAGCTTCATGTTCCACGAGAAGGCCGCGCCGATGATCGGCGGGGCGAACAAGCTGCAGCCGGCGCTCACCATTGATAATCCGATTGCGTCCGACCTCGACTATATGCGGCCGTCCATGCTGGCGAACCTTGCCGAAGCTGCGCAGCGCAATGCGGACCATGGCGCGGACGATGTGCGGCTGTTCGAAGCCGGGCCGGTCTATTCGGGCGACGAGCCGGACGACCAGCGCATGCATGTCGCCGCCGTCGTGAAAGCGTCGAAGGCGCGTGACTGGCAGGGCGCGTCTGCGGTTTACAACGCGTTCTCGGCCAAGGCTGACCTGTTCACGATCCTCACCGCGCTCGATCAGGCGCCGGATCGTTTCCAGGTCGGCGCCGCGGAGGGCGGACACTGGCATCCCGGCCGCGCGGGCACGCTGCGACTTGGACCTAAGCAGGTGGTTGCTTCGTTCGGCGAACTGCATCCTGTCTTCCTGAAGGCGCTGCGCGTAGAGGGGCCAGTCCTGGCGATCGAGCTTGTGCTGGACGCACTACCAACGGCAAAAGCCAAGGCCGGCAAGACACGGCCTACGCTCGACAAGGCCGATCAGACGCCGGTGCGGCGCGACTTCGCCTTTGTGATCGACGAGAAGGTGCCGGCGGCGGACATCACGCGCATGACGCTGAAGGCCGATCCGAAGCTGATTGCTGCTGCACGCGTGTTCGACGTGTACCGCGGCGCGAGCATTGGCGAGGGCAAGAAATCAGTCGCGGTGGAAGTGACGCTGCAGCCGCGCGGCTCGGCGATGACGGACGAGCAGATCGAGGCAGTGGCGCAATCGATTGTGAAGTCCGTCGCGAAGGCGACTGGCGCGGTGCTGAGGGGCTAAGCAGCGGCTTTATCAAGCCGCTGCAGCCAGCTCCTGTTTCACGCGCTCGGCCAGCTGCTTCAGCGTGAAGGGCTTGGGCAGGAACGAGATCGCGCGGTCATCTTCCAACGTCTTGGCGAGGTCGCGCTCGGCATAGCCCGAGATGAACATGACGCGCGTCTTCGACAGCCATGGCCGCGCTTCGCGCAGCAGAGCCGGCCCATCCATGCCTGGCATAACGACGTCTGAAATCAGGAGATCGATGGTGCCGCTGTGCTCCTTGATGATCTCAAGCGCCTTCTCGCCATCGCTGGCCTCGATGACCTGATAGCCGCAAGCAGCGAGCAGCTGAGCCGCAATGCCACGCACCCCGTCCTCGTCCTCGACCAGCAGGATGCTGCCGCGGCCGGCGAGATCGCCGCTCTTGGCGGGCTGCGCGAGGGTGGGCTCAGCCAGAACAGGGGTCTCGGTTGGCGCTTCGCCGGCGGCTTGCGGCTCTTCCGCCCAGGCCGGCAGGAAGATTTTGAACGTGGTGCCGCGGCCGACTTTCGAGACCGGATAGATGTAGCCGTTCGACTGCTTGACGATGCCATACACGGTGGCGAGGCCGAGGCCCGTGCCCTTGCCCGGATCCTTTGTCGTGTAGAAGGGCTGGAAGATCTTTTCCATGATCTCCGGCGGGATGCCCGCGCCATCATCGACCACTTCGATCATCACATAGTCGCCCTCGGTGACAAGCGTGAAGCCATCCTTGCGGGCGGCGGCTGCGTCAGCTTTCGACGTGCGGATCGTGAGACGGCCGCCGCCGTTCTTCTCGATCATCGCGTCGCGGGCGTTGGTGCAGAGGTTGGTGATCGCGGTTTCGATCTGGCCCTTGTCCACCTTCACGCGCGGCAGGTCGCGGCCGTGCACAATGTCGAGCTTGATGCGCTCGTCGATGATGTCGCGCAGAAGTGTATAATAGTCGGCCAGCGCATCCGAGATGTCGAGCACTTCGGGGCGGAACACCTGCTTGCGTGAATAGGCCAGCAGCGTGCGCACCAGCTCGGCGCCGCGCGAAGAAGCTTCGTTGATCGAACGCAGTTCGAAGAAGCTCGGATCGCCCGGGGGGTGGCGCGCCACAAGGCGGTCAACGTTGAGGATAATGACGGTGAGCAGGTTATTGAAGTCGTGAGCGAGTTCCCCCGCGAGCTGGCCGATCGCCTGCAGTTTGGCGCCCTGCGCGGCGCGCTGTTCGAGCAGCGTCCGTTCCGTCGTGTCGATGACATAGGCGGCGGATGGACGGCCTTGGCGGTCGAGCGTGACAAACACGTCGGCTGAGCGATCCTTGTAGCCGGCGAGTTTGAAGTTGCGTGCGCCATCAAGCGCCTTGCCGAGTTCCTCAGCGAGCGCAGTAGGCCCCTGCTCTGCAATAAACAGGTCTGCGAAGCGTGCGCCGGGTTGGGCGCGACCGCCGGTCATTTCGACGAGCGTGCGGTTGGCGTCCATCATCACGGCGCTCTCGACGCCTTCGCCATCGAGGCGCACGACGCCGAATGGCGCATCGGTGAACATCGTGTCGTCAGCGCGCGTTACATCGCGGCCTGGAGAGGTAGTTGCGTTGGCCGGAGCGGGCGCGCGGCGCGCCATCTGTTCGGCGGCGCTGGCGACATAGACGATCGAGCGGGTCATCGCCTCGCCGCCCTTGCCTGACCAGGTCGTGATCAGCGTGGCGGTGGTCTCAACGCCGTCGCGGGCGCGGAGGACGACCTCGGCGCGCTGGCTGGCCGTACCGCGCACATCGCGTTTCATCAGTTTGAGGCCTTCGGGACGCATTATGTCTTCAAGACGCAGCGCGTTTTCGCCATCAGGAAGACCGAGCATCTGGCGCAGGGTCTGGTTGATGTACACGACGCGCCCATCGCGGCGCGCCGAGAAGAAGCCGACAGGCGCATCCTCGACATAGAGCGCGCGCGGATCGACCGAGCCGACGCCTGCGGTCTGTGACCCGGCCTCGACACGACGAAGGCGCCAGAGTGCGCGCGTCTTGCCCAGCGGGGCCACGCTCGCCTCGAACTGCATCGCTGTGTGGCTGTCGCCGAACAACAGTGCAGGCAGCATCTCAGTTTTCGCGATGCCGAGTTTCACCGCCTTGGAGAGCCGATAGATGGGCGCCGCCATGCCGGGGTTCGACGAGAACAGCCGATCGACCGACGGTGCGTGAACGCTGTCGACACCTGTCTCGTGTGCGAGCTGCGCGATTACCAGATAGCTGGCGTTGGCTGCAACGGTTGCCCCGCCACGATCGGAGATCAGCGCCGGTTCGGTCAGCGCTTCGAGCCAGAGGTGCCGCTTGGTCGATTGCACGGCCGCCTCGGCCGCGCCGCGTTCTGGGAACACGCCAAGCTTCCGCCCAGCCCCGCGCATCACCCACAGAACCAGAACCAGCGCCATCGCGCCCAGGGCAATCACCAGCACCGCGCCAGCGGGGCCGACGGCCTCGCTCCACGTCAACGCCATGCCGGCTGCACCGCCGGCGATGGCCAGCGCGGCCCAAAAGGCAAGCTGGATGTAATCGAAGCCTTTTCGCGTCGCGGAAGCGGGTGTCTCGATCGTTTCGTAAACGAGAGAATCGTTAGCGTCAGCCATGGGGGAGTTTCCGGTGTTCACGCGACAAGTATTGGGGTGATTCGGTCCGATCCGGGGTAGTGCCCTGGTCGGTATTAATGACCTGACTCTCAGGGATTTTCGCGACCGCCAGC
Source organism: Hyphomonadaceae bacterium (assembly GCA_947474455.1). Taxonomy (GTDB): domain Bacteria; phylum Pseudomonadota; class Alphaproteobacteria; order Caulobacterales; family Hyphomonadaceae; genus UBA7672. Next base: position 5,448 of record CANJIL010000059.1, read on the forward strand.
TCATTCCCTAGGGGTGGATGACGAGTCGCTGCGGGGCTCTCGCCGCCAGCGCTGGTATCCGGGGAGCGCCAGCCGCGTGCGCCGCTCGCGATGAGCTTCCTGTGGAGAAGCATGGCGAAGGCGCTCATCGCCGCCTCCCCTTGGCGGTGTTCATGACGAAGCCAATGACCTTGGCCACCGCCTCGAAGTGCTCACGCGGGACGCTTTCCTCGACCTCGACCGAGGCAAACAGGGCGCGCGCCAGCGGCACGTTCTCGACGATCGGGATGTTGTGTTCCTTGGCCAGTTCCCGGATGCGCAGCGCGACTTCGTCGGCCCCCTTGGCCATGCAGATTGGCGCGGCGTCCTTCCCGGGATCGTAGCGAAGCGCGACCGAGTAGTGGGTCGGGTTGGTGATGACCACGCTTGATTTCGGCACGTTCTGCATCATCCGCTTGCGCGACCGCTCAAGGCGGATCTGGCGCAGGCGCGCGCGGATGTGCGGATCGCCCTCCTGCTGCTTGACCTCGTCACGCACGTCCCGGCGCGACATGCGCATGCGCTGCATGAAGCTCCAGCGCTGATAGATGAAATCGGCGCCAGCAATAACGCCGACCACGACAACGGCAGCGAGCAGCAGCCGGCCGGCGATCGCCTGCGTCATGGCCAGCAGCCCCGCAGGATCAAGCCGCCCTGCTTCGGAGATCGCGGTAGCTTCGGGCCAGACGGCATAGATCATCGCCCCGGCGATCGCGGCCATCTTGGCCAACGACTTCAGGAGATTGACCCAGCCCTGCATGCCGAACATGCGCTGCAGGCCTTTCATGGGCGACAGCTTGGACAGGTCCGGCTTGACCTTCTCGCCGGTCCACAGCGGCCGGTGTTGCACGATATGCCCGAGCACGCTGGCCACCGCGATCACCGAAAAGATGACCATGAGCGGCGGGACGAGCGCGATGAGCAGGCTGCCCATCAGCTGCTGCGCGCCGCCATTGCTGAGCTGGAAGGCATGCGGATGATCCATGATCCGCACCAGCGGATCGGCGATCATTCCGGCGAGCGGCCCCGCGCTTGCCATGATCGCCGCGGCCGCCATCATCAGGAACCAGATCGGAACATCCTGGCTCTTGGCGATGTCGCCCTTCTTGCGCGCTTCCTCCAGCCGCTTCTGTGTCGGATCTTCTGTCTTCTGGCTGTTATCCTGCTCTTCGGCCATGAGGTGTGCGCTACCTCACCGTGAAAATGTGCATCTGGCGGTCCATTTCTTGGAGCCAGACCATCATCCCGCCGCCAAGGCCGAGCGCCGTCACCGCCAGGCCAAGCATCACCGACAGCGGCATCGCCGTCATGAAGATCTGCACTTGCGGAATCAGGCGCGAGACCAGGCCCAGCGCGACGTTGAAAACCAGCGAGAAGATCAGCACGGGCGCTGCGATCTGGATGCCGAGGCGGAAGGAACTCGACACCGCGTCGACTACGAACGTGGACGCATCCCCGATCGGCGGCAGCGCGCCTGGTGGAAAGATCGCGTAGCTGTCGGCGGCGGCCTCGATCATAACCCGGTGCAGGCCGGCCGACATGAGCAGCACAACGCCCATCATCGAGAAGAAGCCGGAAAAGATCGCGGCCGGCTGGCTGGCGATCGGATCGACCTGTTGCGCAAAGCCGAGGCCCGATGCGATGCCGACCGTGGCGCCGGCAACCTGAAGCGCGCTCATCATCAAACGGGCGCCAAGACCCAGGATCAGCCCGATGATTATTTCGGTGATGATCATCGGGATGGCGCCCGTGATGTCGGCGGGAAGCGGCGGCGCGTTGGCCGCCAGCGCTGGCGCCATAGTCGCCGTCACCAGCACGGCCACGCCCAGGCGCATGGTCGGGGGCGCAACCTGCTCGCCCCAACCCGGCGCCAGCATCAACACGGCGCCGAGCCGCGCGAAGAGCAGCGCTCCGATCCAGGCGTATTGGTTGAGCCAGTCCAACCTTCGGGGTTCCCTAGAAATCGGCTATGCGGGCGAAAACTTCATTGGCGAAGCCGGCGAGCAGCGCACCCATCAGCGGCAGGAAGATCAGCAAGGCCGCGAAGATCGCGATGATCTTCGGCACGAACACCAGCGTCATCTCCTGGATCTGCGTCAAAGCCTGGAAGAAGGCGATGACCAGACCGACGACGAGCCCGGCGATCATGGCGGGGGCGCACATCCAGACGGTCGTCCAGAGCGCGTCGCGGCCAAAGTCGAGAACCTCCAGGCCATTCATGCCTCTTTCTCCATGCAGGTTATGGTTTGCGACCGTTAACCCTCGCAAATGAGTGGTTAAGAAAGGGTAGGCAAAACCTGCCGGTCCGAGTTCCAGAACGTCGTTTTAATTGGGTTTTCGCAGGTGCGGCGATTTAATTCACCCTCAGGCGCCGCCGACCGCCAGCATCCGCACCCGCACCCTGAGACCGGGTGCGTTATCCTCCAGCAGCAGTTCGCCGCCATGCATCCGCGCCAGCGTCGCCGCCAGTGACAGGCCAAGGCCGGATCCCGGCGTCGTCCGCGCGGCGTCGAGACGGCCGAAACGCTTCAGCGCGTCGGCGCGTTGAGCCTCCCGAATGCCCGGTCCGCGGTCAGCCACGTCGACTTCGGCCATGGCGCCGTCGCGCCGCACCGACATCGAGACCTCGAGGCCGCTGGTGCCGTGCTTCAGCGCGTTGTCGACAAGGTTGGAGACAAGCTGCGCCAGGAATTGCGCGTGGCCACGCACCTTCACCGGAGCGCTCTCCTCCGTGAACGACAGCGTGACTCCCATCTCTTCGGCTAGAGGCTGGTGGAGTTCGAACACGTCCCGCACGACGGCGCCGAGATCGACTTCGGTGAATTGGTCGCGCGCGGCGCCCGCCTCAGCCCGCGCGATGTCGATCATTGCGGAGAAGGACGACAAGATCCGGTCAGCTTCATCCCCCGCCTGTCCCAGCGCCTCGCGGCGCGCTGCATCGGGCAGGTCCGTGTCATTGCCCCGCTGGATCTGTGTCTTCAGCCGCGTCAGCGGCGTGCGCAGGTCGTGGGCCAGACTATCGGTGACGGTGCGCAGTTCAGTTACCAGCGTCTCTATTCGTTCGAGCATAGCGTTGAGTGTGAGCGCCAGATGCCCGTACTCGTCGCCGCCCGAGCGTACAGGTATGCGCGTCGACAGGTCTCCCGCCACAATGGCGCGTGCGGTCGCGTCGATGTCGCCAATGCGCCGCATGACGAGACGGTTGAGAATGAAGCCGGACGCGCCCGCAAGCAGCACCGCGGCGAGCAACGCCACGGCGCCGGATTCGATAAGCGCCGCCTGGAAGTTGCGTTCCGCGCGCATGTCGCGCCCGACCAGCAGCCGGGTGCCGAATGGCGCAACGAAAGCCACCGCGCCGATCTCGATTTCCTGCCCGTTGGGCGCGCGAACGCCGCGCACGCTGGTCCACTGTCCGTCGGTGCGCACATTGGCCGGCCAGTTCGAGAGATTGCCGACGATTTTCGCGCCATCGACGTCGGCCAGCAGATAGACCGCCTCGGATTCGCCAACCGCACGCTCGCGGATTGTGGCGATGAGCTCCGGCAGGTTTCGCCCGCCATCGCTCGAATCGACGATGCCGCGCAGTTCGGCTGCAACGACTTCGGCGGTTTCCTGTTCGATAATGCGGGTTGCAGCGATGTAGGTCAGCGTGAAGGACGCGCTGATGATCGCAAGCGTCATCAGCGCCGAGAGGCCGATCACTCTTGCGCTGAGCGTCCCCAACCTCAGCGGTTTTGCCATTAAGCGCCCGATCGCACCCGATATCCCTCGCCGCGCAGTGTTTCTATCAAAGGGCGTTCGCCTGTCGCGTCAATCTTGCGCCGCAACCGCGATATGTGCACATCGACCACATTCGCCTGCGGCTCGAACTGATAGTCCCAGACATGGTTGAGCAGCATGGTGCGCGTCACAGGACGCCCGGCATTGCGCATCAGGTATTCGAGGATCGCAAATTCGCGTGGGAGGAGATCAATCTCGCGCGGGCCACGGAACGCTCGGCGCTTTTCCAGGTCGAGGCGAAGGTCGTCGACCTTCAGTTCAGTCTGCTCGGCCGCACGCGGATCGCGCCGGCGCACAATCGCCTCGAGCCGGGCCAGCAGTTCGGAAAACGCAAATGGCTTGACCAGATAATCGTCGCTGCCCGCCTTCAGTCCTTCGACCCGGTGGTCGATCTGCCCAAGCGCAGAAAGGATGATAGCGGGCGTCTGCTTGTCCTCGGCCCGTATCGCCTTGAGGACGGTGAGCCCGTCCATCTGCGGCAACATTCGGTCGAGAATGATGGCGTCATGCTGCCCGCTGAGCGCAAAGCTCAGGCCTTCCGGGCCCGTGCGGCACACGTCGACGGCATGACCCTTTTCCTTGAGCCCCCGCTCTATGAAGTCCGCCGTGCGGGCCTCATCTTCGATAACCAGGATACGCATGGTCATGAAATTAGGCGCTCCCGCGGGTTATCGGAAGCCTCTTTGTAGGAACAGGCGCGGTCGTTCCGCTCACTTGGGGGACGGACGACGGAACGGCCGCGCCTGCATTTCCTCAGACGGGGTCAGCCGTCCGAGAAAGGAACTCCGACAAAGAACCTCTGCTCTCCGCGCTGCAGCTGGAGAAGCACTGCATTGCGATTCTGCTTCTTGGCCTCGTCCACCGCCTTCTTGGCGGCATCCGGAGTGTTTGCACTGGCCTGGTTGACCTTCACCAGCTTGTCCCCGACGCGGATGCCGGCGTCTGCCGCGGGTGAATTGACTTTCACCGACGAGATGACAACGCCATCGTCACCGGCAGCGAGGGCGATGCCGATGTCGGACAGGCTCAGCGAGGCTGGACCGGCGCCCTGGCTGGGAGGAGCGCTGGCCAATTTCGGCGCAGCTGCGTCGTCCTTCAGGGCGGCGATATTGACCTTCACCGTCTGCTGACGGCCTTCGCGCACGATCTTGAGATCACGCGATGTGCCCGCCTTAGTGTCGGCGACAGAGCGGGTGAGATCCTGGATATGGGTGATCTCGCGTTCGCCAAAGCTCAGGATCACGTCACCTTCACGCAGGCCCGCCTTGGCGGCCGGGCTGCCATCGGTGACCGAATTGACAAGCGCGCCCTTCGTGGCGGTCAGGTTGAGGCTCGCTGCGATATCTGGCGTCACGGGGGCGATGGCGACACCCAGCCAGCCGCGCTCGACCGTACCGTGCGAGATGATCTGCTGGACGATGCCCTTGGCCATGTCGGACGGGATCGAGAAGCCGATCCCAACGTTACCGCCGGTAGGCGAGTAGATTGCCGAGTTCACGCCGATAACCGAACCAGTCTGGTCGAACAGCGGGCCGCCGCTGTTGCCCTGGTTGATCGGGGCGTCGACCTGGATGAAGTCGTCATACTGGCCGGAATTGATGTTGCGTCCACGCGCCGAGACGATGCCTGCTGTCACGGTATTGCCCAGTCCAAATGGCGATCCAACGGCAAACACGCTGTCGCCCGGACGGGCCGCTGTGCTGTCGCCCCACGGCAGACCACGCGGGATGTTGGAGCCGCTGACCTTCAGGACCGCGAGGTCGGTTTTGGGATCGGTGCCAACGAGCGTGCCTTCCAGTTCGCGGCCGTCGTCGAGCACAACGGTCATCTTCTTGGCGTCGTCGACAACATGGTTGTTGGTGACGATGTAGCCGCCCTCGATGAAGAACCCCGAACCGGACCCCAAACGGTCAGGCGCTTCACCCTGCTGCTGCTCTTGTCCCGGCGCGCCGTTACCGAAGAAATCCTCGAACGGCGTGCCTTCAAAGGGGTTGCGTCCGTTGAATCGCGAGGTTTGCACCGGGTTGGATGAGCGAACCTGGATCTGCACGACGGAAGGGGACACCGCCTGCACCAGGTCAGCAAGGTTTGGAAGATTGCCCCAGCGCGCCTGCTGGCTGATGGCTGGCAGCGCGAGTTGCGCCGCCGCTGGCGCGGCAATCGAGGCCGCGCTGTTATTAAACAGCGCGAAGGACGGGGCCGCAAGGGCGAGGGTTCCGAGGCTCACACCCGCAATCAGCCCGCCAGTCGCGCCAATTATAGTTCCACGCTTCATATCTGTCTCCGTGTCTGCACCGCATTTCGGGGAGGAGATATCGGTGCAGACTGTTGTTGGGCCAAGGGAGCACCGCGAACATGAAACGGGTCTGTCCCGAACATTAACTCGGCGGCGTCGCAGGGTTATTTTACCTTGTGAATGTGGACTTTTCCGGGCGGTTTTCGCGTCAATGCGAAGGCGGACGTAGCGTCCGCGCGCGCTTTAATCTCGCGAGTATTTGACTCCGCTCAGGAGTAGCGCTCGGGTGCGTCTGCACGCCTCAGAACATGGATCAGCCCCTGAACCCGTTCTTCAGGCGGGTCCCGTCGCAGAATGGCTTGTTCGCCGACCCGCCGCAGCGGCACAGCAAGGCGCTTTGCACCCGCGCCACAACTCGTGCCGTTCCAGCCGTGATCTCGAGATTGCCGCGCACCTTGAGCGGCCCATCGGTCTGCGGGTCGATGGCAAGCGGGCCGTCGTACACCGCCAGCATGTCGGCTTGGCCCGTCGGCGGTTCGCCTGAAGCGTCGAAATGCACGTCGTGGTGCGATCCGTCGCAAAATGGCTTGTTCTTCGAGGCGGCACAGCGTCATGCGGAAGCCCTGCCGCTTGCCAACCAGCACGATGTCGCAGCGGACGGCATAGGGCCCGGCCTCCTGGATGACTGCGAAATTCACAGGCGGGGCGGCCTCTTCGGGCCGTCCGTCATTGCGGTGGTAGCGGATCGCACCAAAAGGACAGATTTCCGCAATCGCCACCAGCTTTTCGGCATCCATCGTGTTGGGATGAATCCACGGTCCTTCGACATTGGCGAGGAACACCGTTGGCGCGCCCGTCACGCATTGCCGCGAATGGATGCATCGCTTCGAAGTCGATCGTGATCTTCTCGCCGACCACCGTCTCGATGCCGTTGGCCTTCGTCGTCTCCTCATTGCCGATAGCGCCCTTAGGAACAGGCGGCGGCGCGACCGGGGCGGGTTCGCCCACGCTTTCGAAGAGGCTGGCCGCACGCTTCGCCAGGTCGGACAGCAGCTTTGCCGCGGCTATGGCCCTTGCCTCGCCATCCTTGGCGAGCATCTCACCGGCCGCCGCGAATTCCTCAAGCCGCTCGATGAAGAAGCGGCGCGCGCCTGCTCCAGGGGCAAAGGGCGCGGAATCCCGCAGCGCCGTGAAACTCATACCTGCATTGCGGCCTGGATTGGACGGGCCTGCAGGCAATCGCGCGGCCCGTTCGCCGAGCAAGGTGCACGCGCGCATCAGCGCAATGCCGAGATTGAGTGCGACGCCATTATCGGGATTTGGTCGGGGGATGCCGTGGGCATAGCACACAAGCCGCAACATGAGCTGATAACAGGAGTTGGCGAGGTCCACCGTCGCCACCGCGTCCGCATCCTCCAGCCACACCTTGCCTGCCGGCGTCGGGGGCCTGCGCAGCACCGGGTGGGTGCCACAGGCTGCGCTGGCGTGAAGTCCGGATTTGCGGCCTTGAGTTGACGGTATTCTTCGCGGATCGGCGCAAATTTTTGGAAATGCGAGTCCTCGGAAGCCGCC
>CANJIL010000060.1 GCA_947474455.1 Hyphomonadaceae bacterium
CCGTGACCGCGACGGAGCGGACCGCTGCGGTACGTGGGGCCTCCGCGCTCCGCTCCGTCGCTCAACCGCTCGGACACGGGCAAACACAGAAGGCAGAACTGGCCGCCTACTCAAACTAGCGCTGGTCCGAAGAAACCGAGCAGGTCACAATGACAATGCGGATAGCGGTCGAAAAGCATGGGTAATGGCGAACGGTTTGCCCTGCGGAATGACGGGCACGTCTTTCGCCATGTCGATCCGCCGTTTGGATTCAACGCGCCTCACGTTTCCGCCTACCCCGTAGAAGTAACGGGATGGCATCTTCTCGACGGCATCCGAAAGCGCTTCGGCTGGTCGTCCTTTGAGGGCAAACGGTTCTTAGATTTCGGTTGTGGCGTGCGTTTCGCCAAAACCATCGCGAATCTTCAAGTTCCGATCGGCCTATACGCCGGCGTCGATGTCCATCGCGAAGCGATCAGCTGGCTTCAGGCCAACATGCCGGATGACCCGTTCATGTTCGCGCATCTGAACGCGCGCAACGTCTACTACAACCCTGAAGGGTCTCAGACGCTTGGTTCCGACGCGCTAACACAAATCGGTCTTTCCGGCATGGACGCCGCCTGCATGATATCGGTCATCACGCATCAGACGCCGCAGGAAGCAACACTGACCTTCCAGCAGTTACGCCGAGCTGTAGCAACCGACGGACTACTCTATTTCACGGCATTCATTGATGAGGACGGGCCGTACTATTGGGAGCAGGATGCCAGCACCCCGGGGCACATGAGCACCTATCGTCCGGATGTCCTGATCGGCCTGCTGGAGGCGACTGGTTGGCGGTTTGAAGCGGCTTACGAAAAGAGCACGATGCAACAGACGGCCTTCGTCTGCCAAGCGCGGTAGCCAGGCCGGGCTGCGCCGGACGGTTCATCATTTGAATCCACCCTCAACCTACTACCAGCGCGTCACAATCATGATTGCGATCAAGGCGATGGTGCGGCTATCAACGTGACGCAACACGCTGCATCACGACCACGGAAAAAGCGCTTCGACCGAATGCTGCGGCAAAGCCCGAGGGACCACGAGCATGCACCCCACCTCTCGCGAAAACATGGAGAAGTGCTTCCAGCGCCATATCCACCCGACCAGACTGGCCGAGACGGGCGGGATCATCCTTGATCTTGGCGGATCGGACGTAAACGGCAGTTACCGGTCGGTCTTTCCATCCAGCTTTCGCTACATGGCTGCGGACATCGACGCTGGACCGGGCGTGGATGTCGTCCTGGCCGATCCTTATGTTATTCCCCTGGAAGATGCTTCGATCGACATCGTGGTGTCCGGCCAGGCGTTCGAGCATATCGAGTTTTTCTGGCGCACGTTTTCGGAAATGGTCCGTGTGCTGAAGCCTGACGGCTTCATCTTCCTGATCGCGCCGTCTGCCGGCGAGATCCATCGCTTTCCGGTCGACTGCTACCGGTTCTACCCCGACGCGTATGCGGCGCTGGCCAAGAGCGTGAACTGCGACCTGATCGAAGTCTGGCGCGATGAGCGCGGCCCATGGCAGGACCTGGTCGGGGTCTTCCGGCACAAGCAAGCGAGGGCGCTTCAGCTGCGCGAGATCATCCAAGCGCCGCTGTCGTATCCCGGCTGGTCGGGGGAGGCGGGCACGCCGGAAGAGGAGCGGCTCCAGGGCGCACAGCATTACCGGGAAGTGCTGGCGCGCATGCACGCGACCCTCACGCCCGCCAACTATATGGAAATCGGCATCAGGCAAGGTGAGAGCCTTGCGCTCGCGCAATGTCCGGCGATCGGCGTAGATCCGTATCCCGACGTCCAAAGGCCGCTGCCGGCCAACACGCAGATCGTGAAGCAGGCAAGCGACGCCTATTTCGCTTCACCGCCCGCGGACCTGGCGATCGACCTGGCGTTCATCGATGGGCTTCATCACTTCGAACAGGTTCTGAGGGACTTCATGCATGTCGAGCGGCATGCGCGGCCCGGCGCAGTTGCAATTATCGACGATATCTTTCCGAACCATCCAAGGCAGGCAGATCGCAAAAGATCGACGCGTGCCTGGACCGGAGATGTATGGAAGCTGCATCAAGTGTTGCAGACCTATCGGCCCGATCTGGCGCTCATTCCGCTCGACACCTATCCCACGGGCCTTCTGCTGGTGGCCGGCCTCAATCCTGCCAATCGGGTTCTGTGGGATCAATACAATCCTATTGTGCGGGGATATTTGGCGGATACACCTCCACCGTCGGCGGTTCTGGCGCGAGTGGGGGCGCTCGCGCCGAATGGTGGTGACTTCACACATATCCTCGACACGCTGATCTATTGCCGGACGCATGGCGTCGCACCGGCGCAAACAGCTGGGCACGTCAGGGCAGCGCTGCAGAACGGCCCACCTCGTCCCGCACTCTCCGTGATCATTGTCTGTTACAACATGAGCCGCGAATTGCCGAGAACAGTCCGTTCGTTCTCGGCGGCGATGCAACGCGGCATCGCAGCTTCGGACTATGAGCTCATCATTGTGGACAACGGCTCGACACAGCCGTTTGACGAAGCTGCAATCCGCGCGCTCGGCGAGAATATTTCCGTTCATCACGTTAAGGACCCGACTGTCTCGCCGGTGGCCGCCATAAATCTCGGACTGGCGGTGGCGCGGGGCGAGCTCGTCGGCGTATGTATCGACGGTGCCCGCATGGCGTCGCCGGGTCTCCTTGCGAGTGCGCTGGCGGCCTCGAAACTTCACAGCAGGCCCGTGATCGGTTCGCTTGCATTTCATCTTGGGCACGAAGTTCAAATGAAAAGCGTCTTGACCGGATACAATCAGGCAGTTGAGGATGTGCTGCTCGCAGGATCCGAATGGGAGGAGGACGGCTATCGGCTGTTCGGCGTCTCAGTGTTTGCTGGATCATCTGCGGATGGTTGGTTCGCCGTCCCGGCAGAGACGAACGCCTTGTTTCTAACTGCTGATCACTGGCGCGAAATTGGTGGTTTCGATCCGGGATTTAAGACGCCTGGCGGTGGGCTGGCCAACCTCGATACCTGGCGCCGGGTCTGCGACGATCCCACGGGCGAACTGATTATCCTTCTCGGGGAGGCCACATTCCATCAGGTGCACGGCGGCATAGCAACCAACAGCCCTGTCTCGAAGTGGGATCTCTTTCATGACGAGTATGTTCGGCTCCGCGGGAAGCCGTTTGAAAAATCATCTAGGCGGCCGTTGTTCTTTGGTACATTTGAGCCGCATGCGTATGACAGCTTACTCCCTTCGGTGCTGAAGTTGCGCTCGGATCGCATTTAATCATGTGTGGAAGCTGGCCGGGAGTTAGGAAGCCGCGAGAGGTCGGGCCATTCGTTGGTGCTAGGCATGTGGCGTAAAGTTCGCCACAGCGGGCGAGCAGTGTTCGACCGGTCGGCAGACCGCCAGCGCAGAGCGAGTTTAGAATGTCGAAATCAACAACCTCCAGCCGCCGCATCGATCAAGTACGTGGTCGGCCTTTCGCGGTCGGACTCTCACCTGAGGTGTTGTCACGCGTGCAAGCTGGTGTGATGGCGACGAGATATCGCGGGGTGGCTTTTCTCAAGAACCCTTTCGATGTGGTGTTGTACATGCGCTTGCTGGAGAGCTTGCGCCCGCGAACCATCATCGAAGTTGGTTCGTGCGAAGGTGGAAGCGCGGTCTGGTTCAGGGACCAAGCAAGCGCTCTGGGTCTGGATACAAAAGTCATTAGCCTCGACATTTCTCCGCCGGCCCAAGCGTTCGATGGGGTCTCGTTCATGCACGGCGATGCTGGCGCCCCGGATAGGACCTTCCCTCACGGTCTCCTAGCATCATCGCCTCATCCCTGGCTGGTGGTCGAGGATAGCGCACATACCTACGATACTACGAAGGCTGTGATGGATTACTTCGATCGCCTACTGATCAGAGGCGACTATCTGGTTGTGGAGGATGGCGTCGTCGCCGATCTGCCCACGGACCCATATGGACGTTACGAAGACGGTCCCAACCGAGCGGTCGCAGAGTTTCTCGCAGAGACCGGCGAACGATATGAAATCGACGAACGTCAGTGTGACTATTTCGGCCACAACGTGACGTACTGCCCGAACGGTTGGCTAGTGCGGCGATAGAACTATCTGCACTACACTTAATGACTGCATCGCATCGGGGATCTCGGTCCAACCGCATCCTTGTCGTTGGTCCGCGCATCAGCGACAGTGCGGCGATCCGCGCTGATGCTGCGATCCTGTCCCACCATGGTCCCTCTCAGTAAAACATCGGAAGCGCTGCACGATCTGCGCTACACTGGTAATTATAGCGCAAAGAACTCAAGATCGCGTTTAATTGGATGCCGCGGGGCCGGAGACGAGGCAAGCTGCCGAAACTAGGCAGGTTTTTGGATCCTACAGCTTCGTCTTGTGGAAGACGAATGACGGCACGGTGCGGATTACCAGCATGATCATGCGCCAGATGCCGGGGGCATACTGGATCGGGCCGCCCTTGTCGGCGGCGCGGCGGAGGATCTTGCCGATCTTTTCGGGGCTGGCCCACAGGGCGCCGCCCTTCTTCATGTCGTCGGTCATCGGTGTATCGACGAAGCCGGGTTTGACCGCCACAGCGCGAGCGCCCGTGGGCGCCAATGCGTGTGCGAGTCCCTGCACGTATAGCGCGATACCGCCCTTGGCCGCGCCATAGGCGTAGTTCGATTGCCGGCCGCGATCGCCGGCCACGGATGAAACGGCCACGATCGAACCGTGCTTCTGCGTGCGAAGGATATTGGCTGCCGCTTCGCACCAGAGCACTGCCGTTGAATAGTTCGACGACGTGATGCGAGCGAGTTCCATCGGGTCCGCCGACGCCTTCACTTGCGTACCGAGATAGCCGTAGATCACATGGATATGGTCGATGCCGCCGAGCTTTGCTTTCCAGTCCGCCATGTGTCGGGGCGCATCTGTCGAAGCGGCCTCGAGGTCCAGGGAGGCTGTTTCAACCTGCACGGCGCCACGCGCGCGTAGGTCGTCGGCCAGCGCCTTCAGCCGGTCAGGGTTGCGGGCGACCAGCATCAGGGCTGCGCCCTCCGCCGCGTAAATCCGGGCGGTCGCCATGGCGATCGCGGACAGCGCGCCCAGAATCACGACGCGGTTGGATGGCTTGGAATGGTTACCGTTCGTCACGTCGACACCCGTCTCCAGAAGGCCGATGACAGGCCCGGATCCACATGCGCACGGAATTCCTGCCATTTCGGAAACCCGGACTGGAATAGCGCCGCCGGAATGCGTCCGTCCTTGGCCGGATAGAGCCGTCCGCCCGCCGAGGCGACAATCCCGTCAAGCGTTTCCATCAATTCTAGCGTTTCCTCGTCTTGATTGCGTATGTCCACGGCCAGCGTCGTTCCCTCGCGGGGGAAGGAGAGGAGTCCTACGGGCGGGTTTGAGCCGAAGTCCTTGAGCACCGCCAGAGGCGAGCCTTGGCCTGAGGCGACGATTGTCTCGAGCAGCTCAAGCGTGCCGTCACGCGCTGTTTCAGGGGGGAGTACGCACTGGTACTGATAGAAGCCTCTCGAACCATATAGGCGGTTCCAGTGCGCGATAGCATCCAGTGGATAGAGGAACTGTTCGTAGTGCTGGCGATAGGGGCCGGCGCGCATCGTCTTTAGGTCGTGCCGGATGCTGTTGAAGGCGCACACGGTCAGCCGACCGAGCGCAAATCCCGGCGCATCTATCGGGATTTTTCGTTTCGGCTCCTCCTGATGAGCTTTCAGCTCGCCATTGGGTGACCAGTTTCCAGATGATAGAATCCCGCGTCCAACCTTTGAACCGCCGGTCATGCAGTCGACCCAGGCCATGGTGTGTTCGTATCTGTCCTTCCTCTCGGCGGCGATGTCGAAATATTCATGGACATGGTCGAACGGCGTGTCCTGCGCGTCGATCTCGGCCGAGGGAATGCGCGTGGCGCGGAACTCGACCCACTCGATTACGCCAGTTAGTCCCAGTCCGCCGACTGTCGCGCGGAACAACGCATCTCCTGGCGCAAGTTCATGGACGGCGCCGTCAGTACGGTGGAGTTTCAGCCGCGTGACCGATGCTCCGAACGTCCCCGCTGAATGGTGATTCTTGCCATGCACGTCGTTGGCGACAGCCCCGCCAAGCGTGACGAATCGCGTGCCGGGGGTGGTCGGCAGGAACCAGCCGCGTGGCACGAGAACCTGCAACGCCTGGCTCAACGAAACGCCGGCCTCGGCGCGCATTACGCCTGTATCTGCATCGAATGCGATCAATCGATCGAGTGCTGTCATGTCGATGACATACCCGCCGGGGTTCAGATTGCTGTCGCCGTAAGAGCGCCGCAGGCCCACCGCGAGGCCAGGCTCGGTCGCTGAAAAGCCTCGTACAAGTCTGCCAATTTCATCCGTAAAGCGCGGGCGCGCCACGAGATGCGTCGCCTTCACGACACGCCCCCACGACACCAGAGTATTGCTTGGATGAAAGTGCGTACTCATTAACTCGTCTTATCCCGCTAGCCTGGAATAGGCTTCCTTTAGCGCCTTCAAATAGTTCTCAAAGGAGAAAATCTGGGCCTGCATGCGACCCGCTTCCGCAAGTCTGGCGCGTAACATGTCGTCGCTCACAGTCTTTTCTATCGCTCCTCGAATGTCCTCCCGCTCGAACGGATCGACATACACGGCAGCGTCTCCACACACTTCGGGCAGCGAGGATGTCTTCGAAGTGATAACGGGACATCCCGAGATCATGGCTTCCAGCACGGGCAGGCCGAAGCCTTCATAGAGAGATGGATACATGAATGCGCAGGCTCCCGCGTAGAGTCGCCGCAGGTCTTCGCGATCGACATAGCCGGTGAATTTCAAGCGCGATCGCGCCTTCTCGCTCAACGGCGCCAGCGCCGCGCCAACTTCCTGCTCCCACATCCATCCACGCGGGCCCGCGAGCACGAGTGGCATCGGTGTATCGACTTCGAGATAAGCCTCGATCAGACGCCTGACATTCTTTTTCGGCTCCTGTGCGCCCACACAGAGCAGGTAGCCGCCCGGTGTCAGTCCGAAGCGTGACAGGCCATTGGACAGGCGCTCCAATTCCTCGCTTGAAAGCGGGCGTAGATCTGAAGGCTGATAAGTCACCACGATTTTTGCGGGGTCGATATCGAGCAAGCCGACAATGTCGGCTTTCGAGGCTTCGGAAACGGTGATGACGAGATCGCTCTCGCGCGCGCATGTTCGCGCGCGGGCGATGAATTCGGCTTTGTTATCGGGTGTGGTGTAGGGGAGGCGTATCGGAATAAGGTCGTGAATCGTCACGACCCGCTTCACACCTTTCATCCGAACAGGAAGCGGCGCTGTGAGATGAAGCACATCGACCGGGGCGCTGATCTTCACCTCGGTGAACTGGCGCGTCAGCATGTGGCGATAGTGTGCGCGCACGAACAGCTCGGGTGCGAGATGAACGATCTGCCCATCCGGGTCGGATGGCGCTGCGACCACGGCATCGCTGCGATCAACCTTCCGGGCGGAGGTGCTGCCGGTCATCACGCCGCCGGCCATGCGGGTCGCGGTCTGCGCCCAGGCGCGTGGGCCGCGCGCAGGCTGGGGCTGGTCGAAAACGGCTGTTGCGTCGGCAAGCGGTTCGCCGCTTGCGCCGCCGCTTGCGCCGGATAGCCAGGACACGCCATGGCCCAGCGCGGTCAGCCCCTTTGCCAGCGTGCGCGCATATGTGCTGATCCCCGTCCCGTGGCGGTCACGCGCATAATCGCCATCGATGAGGATCTGCAACCCGTGGGCCTCAGGAAAACGGACATTTCGCCCGTGCCGGGCGCGGGCCAGCCATACACGAAGGCTACAAAAATCAAAGGCGCAGCAGGCTTTATTGACTGGACGGCGACGAGCGGCCATCCCTCACGCGATGTCGAAGACCCCCACACCCGGTGCGGCGTTGCGCAGGACATGGCACGCCCTTGTGCCGCCGTCCTTGCGCAAATACGGGCAGGGGGCGGCTATCGCGCTGGCTCAGCGTCGGGTGGACGCAGCGCGGGCGCGGGGCGAGCCCGCACTGATCCCGGGGCCACTTGTCGTTTCGGGCTTCATTGGCGACACAAAGGGGGTGTCGCGAGCAGCGAGGCTCACCATCGAGGGGCTCAGGTCGGCCGAACTCGCCGTGACTGCCCATGATCTCGCGTCTCTGTTTGCTGCCGGTGATGGATCAGCCGCAAGCCTGCCGTTGTCGCGACCGGGCGGCGTCTGGCTGCTGCATGTCAATGCGCCCGAGGCCATCGCCGCCATGTCGCGCATTGCCGCCAAGGACTGGCTTGGGCGCTATCGCATCGCCTTCTGGGCTTACGAGTTGCCGGAGGTTCCGGCGCAATGGGTGCGAGCTGCGGGCGCTTTCCATGAGATCTGGGCGCCGAGCCAGTTCGTGGCGGATGCCCTTCTAGCTTCCGGCATCTCGAAGCCGGTGCGCGTGATGCCGCATCCCGTGATGCTCGGCCCGCCGCCGTTCGCGCATGATCCTTCGAGCGATGATTTCGTCGTGCTTGCGATGGGTGACCTGAAGTCGAGCGCCGCGCGAAAGAACCTGATCGGCGCCATCGACATCTACAAGCGCGCCTTTCCGGACGTGACGCCATCGACGCGATTGATCCTGAAAGTGCAGTCCGATGATGCGCACCCGGAGTTTCGTGATGCTGCGCTGGCCGCCGCTTCTCAGCGCGGCGACATCCTCTTCCGCACAGGCAGCGTAAACGACACGGAGATCGGCCAGCTGATAGCGGCCGCAAGTGTGCTCCTGTCGCCCCATCGCTCTGAAGGATTTGGCCTCACGCTGGCCGAGGCTTTCCTGGCGGGCGTGCCCGCGCTCGCAACCGGCTGGTCAGGGAATGTCGATTTCATGGCCGGGATGCCCGAGCTTCTCATCCGTCACACCCTTGTCCCGGTACGCGATCCCGTTGGCATCTATCGCGCCGCCGGCCTCAGCTGGGCAGAGCCAGACGCTGAAGACGCTGCTGCCAAGCTGCGCGCGCTGGCTGCATCGCCCGCCTTGCGGCGCGCTCTCGCCGAGCAGGGGAAGGTGGCTGTCCAAGGCCAGATGAAGGCCTGGTCGCGGGAAGCGCTGAGCCAAATGCCGATCGGACGACTGGTCGATCCTGATTAGTCCAACACGATGGTCTTCGCGCCATTGACGAAAATGCGGCCCTCGAGGTGCAGCTTAACGGCGCTTGCCAGAACGCGCGCTTCTATATCGCGACCCAAGGCCGCCATCTCCTCGGGCGAGTGCGCGTGCGTTGCGCGTTCAACAGCCTGCGCGATGATCGGGCCTTCATCGAGATCGGCTGTCACATAGTGCGCCGTCGCGCCGATCAGCTTCACGCCGCGATTGAAGGCCTGCGTATAGGGCGCTGCGCCTTTGAAGCCGGGCAAGAAGGAATGGTGGATGTTGATGCAACGCCCCGAGAGCGCGCGGCATGCCTTGTCTGACAGGACCTGCATGTAGCGCGCGAGCACGACAAGATCGATCTTCATCGCATCGACCAATTCCAGCAGCCGTGTCTCCGCCGCTTCCTTGCCGTCTCGATCGATGGGTACGTGATAGAACGGGATGCCGTGCCGTTCCGCCAGCCAGCCACAGGTTGGATGATTGGAGACGATGGCGGAAACGTTCATCGCCAGCGCGCCGATGCGATGACGATAGAGCAGGTCGTTGAGGCAGTGATCCTGTTTCGAAACCAGGATCAGAACGCTTGGCTTGGCTCGCGCATCGCGGAGCTCCCAATCCATACTCCACTTGTTCGCCAGCGTTTCGAATTCTGCTTTGAAGGTCGTTGCAGTGAAGCCAACCCGCGGGCTGAATACCGTCCGCATGAAGAACAACCCGGTATGCGGGTCGCCGAAGTTCGCCGTCTCGACGATGAACAGACGTCGCGCCGCGAGGAATGTGGCGACATCCGCGACGATGCCAACGTCGTCACGGCAGCTGATACGAAGAATGAAACGTTCGGCCAAAAGATCGGTCATGGTTAGGTCCTGGACGTCGATGTGTCGCTACAAGCACATCAGCCAAGCACCTAGTCTAATACGTATTCGCGAATGGCTGAAAATCTCTGATGCGCGGCGCGTGCTGACAGGGCAACCGGTAAGCAAAGCGATCCTGGCGAATATTCAGCCATCGTGGCCGCGTCATCACAGAATTTGATCGCCGCAAATCCGGCATGAACCCCAGTCCCAGAGTTGCCGCAACCCGTCGCACCAGCTAGAGCCGACGGCGGGGGCGGTTCGTTATGAGGCGGTTTTGACAACGGCAGTCCTGTGTTTCGTGTTCGCCGTTTGGCCAGTAGTTGCCTTTGTCGGCGCCCTCGGGTTTGCGCCCCTGACCGGCGTCGCTGCGCTCGCGACCAGCCCTGTGTGGGCGCCGCGCCTGCGAATCCGCATCTATATGATAGCGCTGATTGCTTTCTTCGCATATGCGGCCGCGTCCGCGTTGTGGTCGCCCAGACCCTCGGTTTTGATTGATTTGGAGAAGCTGTCGGTGCGCAGCGAAATACTGCGTGTTGGACTGCTGTTGCTTGCCGGCGGTGGTCTTATCGCCGCCGCGCAGACCATGAACGAGCGAGGCCGCATGCTCGTGGCCCGGATCGCGACGATCGCGCTCATTGTTCAGCTCGTTTCGGTCGTCGTGCTGACTATCTTCGCAGAACCGATCGTCCTCGGGATCTACGGCAGTGAAGAGCAGGACGAAGGTGCTCAGAATATAACGCGTAACGCTCTTATTATGGCTGTCGTGTCCCCTTTTCTTGTCTTGGGTTTGGTTGAGGGAAGAGGGCGCGTCTATGCCATCGCTATCGGCGCCGCCGTGATTGCGGCGGAAGCAGCGATCTTGATTCAGCGCGAAGTGGACGCAGGCTTGCTCTTCCTGCTCATCATGGCGATTCTCTACGTGATCCTCCGCAAATTCCGCCGCAGCGGCTTCAGGATCATCGGTGCCCTCATTGCGCTAGCGATCATGACGGCGCCATTCGTGTTTCAGGTCGTGTCATCCGGGGTCGAAGCATCCGCGGCCAGCAATTCGATTCAGTATCGACAGCTGATCTGGCACAGCGTCATCGAAATCATTTGGCAGAACCCGATCTTTGGCTCCGGCGTCGGTGTCTTGCGAACGCATTTGGAAACTATTCCCGAAGGTGTTTTCGTAGGCCAACTCCACATTCCCAATCACGCGCACAACATGCTGCTTCAGCTTTGGGTCGAGACGGGAGCGGTCGGCGCCACGCTGATCTCGCTGGCCGTCGTGCTAGCCTCGTTTCGCCTTCCCTCGCCCGAGCACCTCGGAAACGCTACCCCGCGCATCGCTGCGTTGATTGCCGGGGTCATGGCGACTTGGGTGTCCTTCGATCTGTGGAACGAATGGCGGTGGGCCGTTTCCGCGTTGTTGTGCGTACTCACGATAGTGAATGTCCCGCCGCGCGCCGCGGACGTACCCGGCTAGCACGATGAATGCCGTACGAACCGACAACAATTTCAATACTCTACGGGTTGTGCTGGCTCTCATGGTCGCCTTCTACCACCTTGTGTTTCTGAGCGGCGTTCCTGCTTGGTCAGGGCTTGAAGCGTCTCTGAGCAAACTTGCCGAGATCGGCGTGCAGGGGTTCTTCGTCATGTCGGGGTATCTAGTTTTCGCCAGCCTGGAGCGTTCATCCTCGCTTTGGCTCTACGTCGAAAAACGATTGCGACGCCTTTATCCTGCCTATGCGGTTGTTGTCATAATCTCGGCCGTAGCGGCATTCCTTTTTGCGGAGCAGCTCGGGGCCAATCCTTCCGCCGTGGCGCGCTATCTAGGCGCCAATCTCGCGTTCGCGAATTTCCTGGCGCCAGGTCTGCCCGGCGTCTTTGAGGCCAATCGCGTCCCGGAGATCAACGGGGCGCTTTGGACGCTTAAGATCGAGGTGATGTTCTACCTGATACTGCCGGGGTTGGCCTGGACGCTGCGAGTTGCTGGCAGGTTCGGATGGCTATTCTTGTTGCTGATATACCTCGGCGCAAATGTGTGGCGTATCGGATTGGCCGGGTTCGAACAGTACCGTGATTTTTCACACCAGCTTCCCGGCCAGCTCGGCTTTTTTGTGACCGGCATGGCGCTCTACAAAGCCCCGCTAGGCGGTTGGCGCCTGCATGCATGCGGCGCAATCGGCACTGTTTTTTTTGCGATGTCACTTATGTCGCCATTGGCGGAGCCATTGAGAGCGATGGGACTGGGCTGTC
>CANJIL010000061.1 GCA_947474455.1 Hyphomonadaceae bacterium
CACCGGGGAAGAGGCGTCCAGGCTCAGGCAGGGCCGAGAGATCGTACTTCTGCCCCATCAGGTCGAGGCGTTTCGGGAGATGCGCCGTCCTCGTCAAGTGAACGGGGAGGATGCCTCCCGCATTTGTCTCGCCACGGAAAAGGTGGGTCTGGACAATCTCGCGGTGGCTCTGGGCGAAGTCCGGGCCGGCAGATTCATGCCGGTTCGCGTGTTCAACAAATAGACTGGCCCACCGGCCCAAGGAGAAACCCGATGTCGATCACGCCGGAGGCAAAAGCCTCCCTGATCAAGAAATTTGCCCGCACCGAAGGTGACACGGGCAGCCCCGAAGTGCAGGTCGCGATCCTGACGCACCGCATCAACTACCTGACCGGCCACTTCAAAGAGCACAAGAAAGATAATCACTCGCGCCGCGGCCTTCTCAAGATGGTCTCGCAACGCCGCCGACTGCTCGACTATCTGAAGTCGAGAGACGAGGCTCGTTATCAGACGATCCTCAAAGAGCTGGAACTCAGGCGCTAGGCCGGGTTCCTCCCACACCCGCCGGCCCACCGGGGTCCGGCGGGTTTTCGTATGCAGGAAAGAGCAAGATACGATGTTTGACATTAAACGTGTGACGATCGACTGGGCGGGACGTCCGCTCACGCTGGAAACTGGCCGCATCGCGCGGCAGGCCGATGGCGCAGTGCTGGCGACTTACGGCGAGACGAGTGTTCTCGCGGCGGTTGTCTACGCAAGGAAGGCGAAGGAAGGCCAGGACTTCTTCCCGCTGACCGTGAACTACCTCGAAAGATATTACGCGGCTGGCCGCGTTCCCGGCGGCTACTTCAAGCGTGAGGGCCGTCCCACCGAAAAAGAGACGCTGACCTCCCGCCTCATCGACCGCCCGATCCGCCCGCTGTTCGCCGACGGTTTCAAGAACGAAGTGCAGGTCACGGTGACAGTGCTCTCCTACGACCAGGAAAACGATCCGGATATCGTCGGCATGGTTGCGGCATCCGCCGCCCTCGTGATTTCCGGCGCCCCGTTTGCTGGCCCGATCGCGGCTGCCCGCGTCGGCTACAAGGATGGCGGCTACATCATCAACCCGACAGCCGAACAGATGGAAGGCTTCGAGCTCGACCTCGTCGTAGCCGGCACGACCGAAGGCGTGATGATGGTTGAATCCGAAGCCAAGGAGCTTTCGGAAGACGTGATGCTCGGCGCGGTGAAAGCCGGTCATGAGAGCTTCCAGGCCGTGATCGAGGCGATCATCCAGCTGGCCGAAAAATCCGCCAAGGAGCCGTTCGCGTTCGAGAGCCCGGATCACTCCGCGCTTCTCAAGTCGATCCAGGACATTGCGGGGGCGGATCTCTCCGCCGCTTACAAGATCAAGGACAAGGGCGCGCGCCATGACGCGGTGAACGCCGCGCGTGAGAAGGCTAAGGCTGCGCTCGTGAAATCCGAAGCGAACCCGGACGGCGCCGATCCGCTGGTGTTCAAGGAACAGTTCAAGGAAGCCGAAGCGAAAGTCGTGCGCGGTGACATTATCCGCACCGGCTCGCGCATCGACGGCCGCAAGACCGACCAGGTCCGCGCGATCGTCTCGCAGGTCGGCGTCCTGCCGCGCACGCACGGCTCTGCGCTGTTCACCCGCGGCGAGACGCAGGCGCTTTGCGTCGCGACGCTCGGCACGGCTGAAGACGAGCAGTACATTGACGGTCTCGAAGGCACGAAGAAGGAGAAGTTCCTTCTCCACTACAACTTCCCTCCCTACTCGGTTGGTGAAACCGGTCGCGGGGGCTCTCCGGGCCGCCGCGAGATCGGTCACGGCAAGCTGGCGTGGCGCGCGGTGAAGGCTGTGCTGCCCAAGGGCGATGACTTCCCCTACACGCTGCGCATCGTCTCCGAGATCATGGAATCGAACGGCTCGTCGTCGATGGCGACCGTCTGCGGCTCCTCGCTCGCGATGATGGACGCGGGCGTGCCGATCACCCGTCCGGTGTCGGGCATCGCGATGGGCCTCATCAAGGACGCGGAAGGGATCGCCATCCTCTCCGACATCCTGGGCGATGAGGACCATCTTGGCGACATGGACTTCAAGGTCGCCGGCACCGAGGTTGGCGTCACCTCGCTGCAGATGGACCTGAAGATCGATAGCGTCACCTTCGACATCATGAAGACGGCGCTCAACCAGGCGAATGCCGGCCGTCTTCACATCCTCGGCGAAATGAACAAGGCGATGGATGGAGCGCGCACGGAAGTCTCCGAGAACGCCCCGAAGATGATCTCGATGAAGATCCCGGTCGACAAGATCCGGGACGTCATCGGCACGGGCGGCAAGGTGATCCGCGAGATCGTCGAGAAGACGGGCGCGAAGATCAATGTGGAGGACGACGGCACGGTGAAGATCGCTGCGGTCGAGAAGGAAAGCCTCGAGGCTGCGCAGAAGTGGATCCACGGCCTGACGGCGGAAGCCGAAGTGGGTGCGATCTATACCGGCAAGGTCGTGAAGGTGATGGAGTTCGGCGCATTCGTGAACTTCTTCGGCGCGAAGGACGGCCTCGTCCACGTGTCGCAGATGGCGGCGGAGCGCGTGAGCTCGCCGGGCGACGTCGTGAAAGAGGGCGACACCGTGAAGGTGAAGCTGCTCGGCTTCGACGATCGCGGCAAGGTTCGCCTCTCGATGAAAGCCGTGAACCAGGAAACGGGCGAGGAAGTTCCCGGCGTCACGGATGACGGCCCCTCGGGCGACCGTCCGCGCCGTGAAGGCGGCGACCGTCCGCGCGGCGATCGTGATCGCGGCCGTGGCGGCCGTGGCGGCGGCGGTCGCGACCGCGCCCCGCGCAGCGAAGGCGGCGGCGATAAAGCCAAGGAAGACGCGGAGTAAGCACCGCCCTTCTACCGATCTGATATGGGACGGCCGCTTCCGCAAGGAGGCGGCCGTTTTGCTTTGCGAACACTCGTCGCGAATGCTGCAAGGGTCGCTCGAAAAGACGAGTCCCAAGGCGAGCGCTTTCCCGCCTGGTCCGCGATAGCGTCGGCCTCGAACTCACATTCCAATTCAGTCTGTTCGCTGCAATTCCGTTTTGCACCTGGCGCCGCGCCTCGCCATGGATCTCACTCGGGCATTTCCCAAGTGACGCGCGCTATCCATCAACGCCTTGTGCGCCGCATCCATGGCGGCGGAGTATGCCTCGGCTCCGCAAGTATATCCGGGAGTGACAAGTCGCATAGCCCAGGTCAGCGTCGGAGACGCGAACGCGCTTGACCGACTTCGCCGCGATGCTAGGGCGGACCGGCAGGTGGACATGCCGAGGACAGATGTGACAGCAGGCGCCAGCAGCGACGGAGGTTTCGCCACAGACCCCGGCATCCGGCTGCTGACTAGGATCGGCGATTTCGTCGAGCCGCTGACACGCTTTGACCGCGGCCACCTGACGCTGGAAAGCAGCCAGTATGTGAATGTCGACGTGATCGCGCGGCAGGTCTTCCGCGTGGTCTTCGAGACGGTGCGGAGCGAGGGGAATGGCGCCCTGCCCGCAGGCGCCATCGAGGTTGCCGATAAGGATGCGCTGGGGCGGGAGTGCGAGCGACAGCTGGCGGCGTCGCGCGCGGCCGTGCATGGACGGCTGGGGGCGTGGGCGGCGGAGCATTGCGATGCGCCGCAGATGCACCCTTCGGTGAGCGATTGCTTTACGCCGCTGGCGCGTGCGGGACATGTTGAGAGGTGTGCGCCGTGTCAGGGTGCGGGGAGGATCGCCTGCTCGCTGTGTGAGACGGCGGGGACGCTGACGTGCGAGGCATGCGAAGGGCGCGGCAGCCATCCGTGCAAGACCTGCAACACGACGGGGGAGATCACCTGCCCGACCTGCAATGGCATGCGCACGGTTGTGACGCAGAAGGAACGCAAGATCTACGACGAGGAGACGTCATCGCACCGCATCGAGCATGTGCAGGAGACGGCGACGTGCGGGGCCTGCAATGGCGCGGGCATCATCAAGTGCGGCAAATGCGGCGGACGAACGACGATCGTCTGCACGACGTGTCAGGGACAGAAGACGATCGGGTGTCCGCAATGTCGGGGGTCCGGCTATCTGCGCTGCGAAACATGTGACGGAGAGGGGCGGCGGCATTTTGTGGCGGAGCTGTCATGTTCGATCCGCGAGACGTTTGAGGCGGCGGCGCGGTCGGCTGATCCCGAGACGGCGGCGGTGCTGAACGGGCTGTCAGGCATTAGCGCCGTGCTTGGGCTGGCTGCAACGCACCGGTCGATCGTAGAGATCAGCGGGGACACGCTGCGACGCGACACGACGGCGGTGACGCCGGTGACGACCGTGATGGTGGAAGTGAACGGAAAGCGGACGCAGGTGCGGGCTTTCGGGCCGCAACAGGACATTTTCGACTACCACAACATAGCAGGGATGCTGCTGTCGGATGACCTGGTCGTGTTGAAGGAAGCGCTGCAAGCGACGCGCCGGATGCCGCCGCGCGTCAGCGATGCGCTGCATGCGTCGCTGGCGACGGTGCTGGCCTCGGAGGTGAACGGATCTATTGCCGAAGGCGCTGCGAAGAAGGACCAGAACGGGATCGTGGCCGCCCTCAAGGGCGTCGTGACCGCGGACTATGTGGCGCAGGCTGGCGCAGCGATCCGGAAATCGGTGGGGCGGGCCTATTGGGCGATGCTGGCGAAGGGGCCGGCGGCGGTGCTGGCTATTCCCCTGCTCCATGCCCCGATTGACCTGATCGTGCGCCGACAGGGACAGGGAGGCTGGCTGATGGCGCTGACGGGCATGATGCTGGTGACGTTCTTCGCGGCGCTGGCCGCACACTATTGGGTCGTGCAGCAATTGCAGACGCGGCTGGCGCCCGGCGGCGCGCCGAAGATCGGCCGAATTGTCGACAAGCTCAACCTCACGCGCGCCTGGCTGGCGGCGGCGGGTGTTGCCGCGCTGGCGCTGACGCTGGCTGTCGCCAGCCTGACGGGCCTGCTGTTTCCCATGACGCCGCCATAGTGGCGCGGGCGGAGGCGAGGCCCCCGCCCGCGTAACGTCGTGACGGTCCTCAGCGCGCGGCGAGGCGGCGGGAGGAGTCGACGCGGCGATCTGTGGAATCGGCGTGAATGGCGGCCAGATCAGTGCGGCCCATGGCGACGACGAAATTGGCCGTCGTTGTTTCGACGCAATGCTTCTCGAAAGCGCGCTCGACGCGCAGACGGCCATCCGTGTTGCACGCTTCGTGCGCGCGGCGGAGAAACAGAGAGTAGTTCTCCAGCGGCGACTTGCCGTGATTGAAACGGAATTCTATCTCGAATTTTCCGGGCGCCGCATCCGCCGTGCTTTGCGGGGCGAAGGCTATCGCTGCGGTCAGGGAAGCGGCCGCAAGGGCGAGCAGCTTGATCGTGACGGGCTTGGTCGTCATGGAGGATGGCCTTGGCTTTTCTCGCAGCTCTTGGCTGGCTGCGCCGATTCTGTCCGCTGAATCGGTGACAGACGCCTGACGGGCGCTTGGCGGTTCGATGAAACAAATGAGCGGGCTTTGCGACATGGCGATCGCGGCGACGCGAAACCCCATCCCATTGCGGGGGTGAGTTTCGTTTTCAGCTACGTCTGTGGATCAGTTGGAGACAACGCGCGTCGCGCCCGAATGAACCTGCATCAGCATCGGATTGCTGCTGCGCTGCAGGGCGGCCTTGAACAGCGCCTCGCGGGATTTCGAATCGACGCCTTGCTGCACGGAGGGTGCACCGAGCCGGCAGGCGCCGCGACCACCGCAACCGATGCCGTCACTCTGGGGTTGCGGGCGCCCTCCTGGCGAGCCACCCGATTTGATCGTGGCAGGTATCGGACCCTGTTGGTCTGCTACCTCTGACTTGCGCCGCCCGTCCCGGAAATCGTCAGTAGTGTCTGACATGGGTACGATTTTGGCTGTCCACGCATTCCAGAAAAGTCGGCTCAGAGCCAAAGCCGTAGCTCTCTTCCGAAAACGGGAGCGGCCGCCCCTTGGGGAAAGGGCGGCCGCAAGCGATGATCGCACGCCGGGTCGACGCGGGATCGCGGGTCAGTCGAGCGCTAGTTCGTCAGCGCCCAGAGCACGAGGCCGGTCGCGGCGGCGATGAGAAGAATCTCGCCGGTGCGGTCGTCCCGGTAATAGTACTCGCCACGGCGCGGAGGCGGCAGGCGATAGCGGTGGTAGTCGTTGAACACGGCATAGCCGGTGTGGCGGCGATCGTCGAAGCGGTCGCCACGGCGCCAATCGTGGTGATCGCCACGGCTGTCGTACCAGCCACGGCCGCGCCAGCGGTAGTCGCGGCGATCCTGACGGCGGTCATCGCGACGGGCGTCGCGGTAGCCATCACGATAGTCGCGGTCGTTCCAGTCGCGGTCATGACCACGGCCCCGGTCGTCATGACCACGGCGGGGCGGGTCGGCGAAGGCGGGCGCCACAGAGCTGAACGCAATGAGGCCAGCCATAAGAGAGGAAGCAATGAGACGCATGAGGCACTCCTTTCAATCTCGTAGGCCCATAAGAACGCGCAGCGCCTGAACGGAGCTGGACTCATCTGTTCATCTTGGAAAAAAGCTAAGCGAGAAGGAAAAAGCGATGCCGTTTCAATCGCTTGCGAATGCAGATTCCCGCAGAAAAGCTGCAGCGAGCATGGCCGCGATGGAGCGGCGCATTCATTTGCGACAAGTCGCGAAGCCAATCTGAACAGCCGTTGCCGACGGTTCATGTTTTCGAAGCGCAATAACGGCGGTTAGGCCGCCGAGCGGCCCTGACAGATGTGCAGCGCGGCTTCGATCCAGGCTTTCACCCGAGCGCGCTCGGGGGGCGCCTGGTTGCGCAGGGCGCGCTCTCCCTCGTTCGACTGGGCGTAGAGCGTGATGGCGTCGATCAGGCTGTCGAGGTCTGACGTGGCGAGATCATCGACACTATAGATGCCCGCGCCGACGAGAAGCTGGGCCTGCGTGCCGTTGAGATCGGGGACCGTGCAGGCAAGCAGAGCCTGCGCCTGCCAGTCCTTGATGACGCCGGCATTGATGTGGCCGGCCTTGATGCGCGGTGCGGCGTCTTCGGGGGCAAGCGCGAGGAGATCACCGACCGTCTTCACGCCGATGATGGCGAGGCGGTTCGCGGTCTTGGGGCCTATGGAAGGCGCGTCGCCAACCAGCGCTTCGCGCGACAAACGTATGCGGGAAATGACGGGGGCGGGCGGTGCGGGCTCGGGCGCGGCAACGGGCGCGGGAGCCGTTGTTGATTTGGCGACAGCGGCAGGCTTTTCCGCCTTGGGGGGCTTTGGCGCTGGAGCAGGCTTGGGTTCGAGGACGCGTTCGGCTTTTGGCGCTTTCGCCTTCTTCGTGACACGCGGGGCAGCGCCCTGCCCCTTCGCCATGCCGGTTTCGGCCGGCCACTGGCAGTCGAGCTTGGCAAGTGAAACTTTCAGCACTTCATCGGCGAACATCCTGCGGACGAGCCTGTCGTCCTCGCCCAGCGTCTCGCGGACCTTGCCGGTCTTGCGGAATTCCGTGAACTGGCTGGCGACGAGCCTTTTCTCGGCGACGTGATCGATGTGCTTCGAGACAGCGCGAACGGGGGTGTTGGCGAGGATGCCAATCGTATCGAGGACGAGACTCACATTCGGCGCTTCGGCTCTCGCTTCCGCGATGGCGCGGTCGAGCACGCGCGACAGCATGACGGCGGCATAGCCCATCAGCCCAGCGACTACATCCTTCATCTCCTGGTCGAGACCTTCGACCGGACGCTTGACCCCGACGGCGAAGTTGTAATGGTCGATCAAGGTCTCGTAATGCTTGTTCGAAGCCAACGCGCCGTTGCGAACCATTTGCTCGAGCCAGTTGTCGCCTTCGGGCACGGACACGTCAGGGAAGCCGAGATCCTGGACGAGGATGAGGAAGAGTTCGGGGAAGGCCTTCGACAGCGACCATTCGACGGCGCGGTGGATGGTGTTTTCTTCTTCCGTCTGGTGCGTGTGGAATGGTTGCACTGGGTCAACGACATAGTGGCTCATCACGCCTGCACTGTAGGCAGCGTGTTTCCAGTCCTGCGCCTGCAGGGCGCGGACGGTGCGGCGATACCATTCGCGAGCGGCGGCCGGGGCGCCGCCCCAATCCTTGCCCCCATTGGCTCCGTCGCGGACATGGAGGACGTGGTTTCGGAAGTCCTTGAAGACTTCATCCGGCGCCTTGGCGCCTTCAAGATAGGCGTCGCGATGCTTGAGGAAAACATTGCGCCAGGCCTCGGCATCGTCCGATTGCAGATGCTCGAGCGCCATCACCGCGAGGCGGTGATGATTCTTGCGGCACACCGAATCCAGGACCAGCCGGTAGCAAGCCGACATCACGCATGTCTCCACTGGGAATTGTCAGATGGAGTGGGCGCCATTTCGGTTAGCGAGGGGTTAAGGCAGGTTGGCCCGCGCGCGTTGACAGCTTTGCTGAACCCAAGTCACCTCGCCGGCATGCAATCCACAGAAGCCATGATGCGCGCCCTAGGTCTTGTCGCCGCGATCGCCCTGTTCTCCGGTTGTGGAGAGAAGGAGCCCGAGATCGCCTGTTGCGCCATAGAACCGCGCGCAAAATGCGAGAGCGCGCTGCTGGGTTCTGGGGTGACGAAGGACGAGCTGGCGATCGTGATGGCGTCCGACCGTGTCTGTCCGTCCGTCAACATGACAGCGGAACGCCTGCGTGAGCTAGACGCACAATGGCCTGCCGACTGCCGCCAAGCCGGCGCGATGAGCCCGGCCCGTGCGATGACCATTGGACTTTGCGACACCGCCAAGCCCTACGATGTCACGATGGACGACTATCGCCCCCCCGATGGGGTGGACGTGCAGGCTGCGGAGGCGTGCGCCGCCGGGCTGACGGCGCGCGGACTCAAGCAGAACGAGCTTTGGCTGGTGATGCATGAACCGGCTGGCGTTTGCCCGAATGCAGGCGTCGAGGCGCCGCGCATCAGAGAGATCATCGCGAAGGACTGGGAGGCGGCAGGCTGTAAGCAGTTCACGCAAGAACAGATGCTGCATGCCCTGAACAGCGGCGCATGCGGCGGCGACGCTGAATAAACGTGGCTGACGCGCGCGGAAGCTCGGGAAAGCCCCTGCAGATTAATTAGCAGCACGCCTCTGGCGCGGCGCCCTGCCGCACCCATGTCCCGCCAGCGGGCGCGCTTGTGTGCGCACGGGGTTGGGGATTTCCAGAAAAGGGGACAGTGCATGCAAGCTTACATCCTTCTCGACCGCTCGGGTTCGATGCAGTCGCTCTGGGTAGAAGCGCTCTCCTCGGTCAACGCATATGCAAAGGAACTTGCCAACAACAAGGACGGACCTTCCGTCGACAGCCACATCACGCTCGCCGTTTTCGATGATCAGGCGGGGCTGCAGTTCGACGTCCTGCGCAGGAAGCAGCCGGCGCTGCACTGGGAAGCGGTGACGGATGCTGATGCGTCTCCACGCGGGATGACGCCGCTGCTTGATGCGCTGATCCGCATCATCGCACTCGCCGACGCCGACAAGCCGGACAAGGCCGTCATCGTGGTGATGACGGATGGACAGGAGAACGCCTCGAAGGAAGTTACGCGTGAAGGTGTGAAGGCTGCGTTGGATCGCGTGAAAGCGAAGGGCTGGGAAGTCGTCTTCCTGGGCGCCAACTTCGACAACATCGCCGACGCCGACGCCGTTGGCGTCGCTCGCGGCAACCAGATGGCGATGTCGGCAGGCACGATGAACGAGTCGATGGCGCGTCTCGCGAAGAAATCACGGGCCTACGCCGCGGCTGCGCCCGGCGCCGCGCCGATCGAGTTCGACGCCGCAGACCGTGAGGTTGCGCAGGAATCGAAGTTCAAGGGCGCGAACAAGACCAAGAACTGACGCTGTAGAGTAGACCTGCAGACGCCTGATGAAACGGCGGACGTGTGCTCCCACGTCCGCCGACACTTTTTCGGCTAGTGCCGGAAGTGGCGCATGCCGGTGAAGACCATGGCGAGATCAGCTTCGTCGGCGGCCCTGATCACCTCCTCGTCACGCATCGAGCCGCCGGGCTGGATGACCGCGGTGGCGCCGGCCTGGGCTGCCTGGAGAAGACCGTCAGCGAACGGGAAGAAGGCGTCGGAGGCGCAGACCGAGCCGATGGTGGCGGGGTCGGCCTTGTTGAGCGCAGCGGCGGCGTCTTCGGCCTTGCGGCGGGCGATGCGGGCAGAATCTACGCGGCTCATCTGGCCGGCGCCGACGCCGACGGTGGCGCCGTTCTTGGCGTAGATGATCGCGTTCGATTTGGTGTGCTTGCAGATGCGGAAGGCGAAAATCATGTCCGCGATTTCCTGCGGGGACGGCTTGCGCTTCGTGACCACTTTGAGGTCGGCGGCGGTGATGCGGCCGATGTCGCGGTCCTGCACGAGAAGGCCGCCGGCGACGGTGCGGACCATCACGCCGGGCTTCGAGGGGTCGGGCACGCCATCAGTGAGCAGGAGGCGGAGGTTCTTCTTCTTCGCGAAGAAGGCCAGCGCGGCTTCATCAGCGCCAGGGGCGATGACGACTTCGGTGAAGATGTCAGTGATGGCTTCGGCTGTCGGTCCATCCAGCGGCACGTTGACGGCGATGATGCCGCCGAAGGCCGATGTGGAATCGCAGGCGAGCGCCATTTTGTAAGCATCAAGCGCGGATCCGCCGAGGGCGACGCCGCACGGGTTGGCGTGCTTGATGATGGCGACTGCGGGGCCATCCTTCGGATCGAACTCGGCAACGAGTTCGTAGGCGGCGTCGGTGTCGTTTATGTTGTTGTAGCTGAGTTCCTTGCCTTGCACCTGACGCGCGGTGAGGACGCCAGCGCGCTTGTCAGCGCCGGCATAGACTGCGGCTTTCTGGTGCGGGTTCTCGCCATAGCGGAGTGTCTGCTGGAGCCTGCCGCCGAAGGCGCGCCAGTCGCCCGCCTCTTCTTCGAGCTGCTTCCAGTACCATTCGGAGATGGCGGCGTCGTAGGCGGCGGTGCGGGCGTAAGTCTTGGCGGCGAGGCGGCGGCGAGTGTTCAGCGTGACGCCGCCCTGCTCCATCTCGCTGATAGCTGCGTCGACGTCGGCGCGGTCGGTGCAGACGGCCACGAAGTCGGCGTTCTTGGAGGCGGCGCGCAGCATGGCGGGGCCGCCGATGTCGATGTTCTCGACGCAGTCATCGAAACCGGCGCCGGACTGGACGGCGGCTTCGAAGGGATAGAGGTTGATCCAGACGAGATCGATTGGCTCGATACCGTGGTCGGTTGCGTCTTTCGTGTGGGTGGCAAGGTCGCGACGGAACAGCAGGCCGCCATGGACTTTCGGGTGCAGCGTCTTCACGCGGCCGTCCATCATTTCGGG
The DNA here is from genome assembly GCA_947474455.1 of Hyphomonadaceae bacterium. Taxonomy (GTDB): domain Bacteria; phylum Pseudomonadota; class Alphaproteobacteria; order Caulobacterales; family Hyphomonadaceae; genus UBA7672. The sequence continues at coordinate 11,344 of CANJIL010000061.1, forward strand.
GAAGCCGGTGAGATCGGCGACGTCGCGGACCTGGAGGCCGGCGTCCTTGAGGGCTTTCGACGTGCCGCCGGTTGAGACCAGATCCGCGCCAAGAGCGGCGAGCTTCCTAGCACGCTCGATGAGCCCGGTTTTGTCGGAGACGGAGATCAGAACGCGCTTTACCGCTACGCGGTCGGGCACGTTTTTCGGGGCGGCTTTGGGCGGGGACATGGCGGCTCCAGCACTGGCTGGCGCCCGATAGCATCGCTAGCCGAGTCGTAAAACCGTCATCTGTGACGCATCGTGCGGATTGCGCCTCTTTCAGGCGGTCCGCTCATGACATTTGCGGGATGTTCTCGGGGGCAACCGTCGCCCGGCGTGGGACCGGAAAGGACAGCTCCAGATCAATGTTCTGGAGCAATGACACAGGAACTAGAGACAGCCGCCGAGCCCGAAGCACCAATATCCCCCGACGAGGCGCAGGCAGACAAGATCGCGCAGGAGGTCGCGTTCTTCAAAATTATAGACCTCACCGCCCGGGCGGAAATCTTCAGCTACTGGTCCAATCGTTGGCTGGCTTCAAGCACTGCGCCGCTTTTCCAGATCGCTTCGAGCGTTCGCCGAACGCGGGCGTCCTGACGCTCGCTATCGCAGCAGGATTCGCCATTGAATGAGAGGACACCATTTCCTTCCGAAAAGCTGGCGATGGCGCAGCTGCGATCAACATCTCTAATGCACGTTCAGGGTAGGC
>CANJIL010000062.1 GCA_947474455.1 Hyphomonadaceae bacterium
GGCGATCGCTGCCGCTGTCGGCGCCTATCCCGCCATGGTCGTCGCATCGAGTGATGTCGGCGATTACGATGTCGGCGGCGCTGTAAACCGGTCCGACTGGACAGCTCCCTGGGCAGGCGGCGTCGCCGCCTTGATGGAAAAGCATTTCAACGACCTGGGTTGGGCCGGCGATGCGCCAACCTGGTCGCCGATGGCGCGCCTCACCGCCAAGCCCGCTTACCAGTCCGCCATGGCTGCGAGCCTTGGTGATTTCATGAGGCTCGCGAACACGCAGGCTAACGCCGTTGATCGTGCTGACCGGGATCTCGAAGCCGCTTCAAGGCTTGTGGCATCGGCCTCTACCGCCATCCAGCTCCAGGCGGCGCGTGATGCGCTGTCCAACTATGACAGCCGCCTGCGTCGCCGCGACGTGACCAGCGTTTCGACGCCCCAGCAGGTCTCCGAACAACTTGCGCTGCTCTTGTCGTGGGCGACGACCAGCCAGGAAGAGCTTGCCGCGTCAGCCAAGAGCGTTGGCGGCAGCCCGATCGACGAAGATGCGACGCGCGCCGTTTATTCCGCCAAGGGTCGCGCGATCGTGGCCTTCACGCTGCTGGACTCGCTACAGTGGCCCGAGACGCCGGCCGCCGTGAAGACCCGCGGCGCAGCGCTTGAAGCCTGGAAGTCCGCTGCTCAATTCCACCCGCTGGTCGTGCTGAATGGCGATCCGGATGGCTCGGTGTTTGGCAATCACGCGACGTCGATGGGCTTCCTCATTGGTCAGGCCCAGAAAGCGACGGACGATTTCCTCGCAGCCATGGCCCAGCAGCCCCCGGTGCCGCCGCCTGCCGCTGCGGCCCTAGCAACGCCCGCACCCACGTCCATCGCGGCTGCGCCCCGCGCCGCTAAGTAGCTGGCCGCGTCAGTCTTGACCGGACGGTCGCGACAGCGCCTCATGCCAAGATGACAAATATTTCACGCAAATTCCTGGCGATCTCTGACGAGACCGAGGAATGCCTGAGCGCGCTGGTCTTCGCCGCCATGCGGGCGAAGGCGGTGGGCGCCGGCCTCGTCATACTGCGCTGCGCCGAAACGCCCGGGCTGGGCGGCTGGATCGGCCTGGACAAGGATATAAGCCAGGACGCGATGGATTCGGCTCGGCTCAAGGCCTCCCGGCATGCTGACAGGGTTGAAGGCCGGGTGGGGGTAAAGGCTGAACTCGTCATCAGCGAACAGGACCCTGTCGACGCCATCCGCAAACAAGTCGATCAGGACGAGACAATAAAGGCCCTTTTCCTGGCTGCGGGCGCCGGCCGCAGCCCCGGGCCGCTGGTCTCGCGTCTGGCAAAAGGCAAGCGGATCGCAACGCGCCCGATAGCGGTCACCGTCATCCCCGGCGATCTGACGGACGCACAACTGGATGAAATCGGCGGTCTGGCCGGCTGATTGGAGATCGGGACCGCATTGCATGCAAGGCGCGTTGGGCCCATCTAGCGTATAGAAACAGGCAGTTACCCATGTTCATCCAGACCCAGTCCACGCCGAATCCAGCCACCCTCAAATTCCTGCCCGGTTGCTCCGTGTCGCCGGCCACCCCTTACGAATTTCTCTCGCTTGATGAGGCGACAGCCTCTCCGCTGGCCGCCGCCCTGTTCAGCCTCAATGGCGTGACGGGTGTGTTTCTCGGCGCCGATTTCGTCTCGATCACCAAGACCGACGCCGCGGACTGGGCAGTTCTCAAGCCGCAGGCGCTCGCCGCAATCATGGACCATTTCGTCTCTGGCGCGCCCGTGATTGCCGATGTCGCCAAAGCTGAAGCTCCCGCTGCCGAAGACGACGTCGTTTATGAAGGCGAAACCGCCGAGATCGTCGCAGAGATCAAGGAGCTGATCGCCACACGCGTTCGCCCTGCCGTCGCCAACGACGGCGGCGATATCATCTTCAAGCGCTTCGATGTCGACACCGGCATTGTCCATCTCTCCATGCGCGGCGCCTGCTCGGGATGCCCGTCCTCGACGCTCACGCTGAAGCAAGGCGTCGAGAACTTGCTTCGTCACTACGTGCCGGAGGTCACCGCGGTAGAGGCGGCCGCCTGATGGCCAAGCCGCTCGCCGACGCCGCTCTCGATCAGCTCTTCCGCACTGCACGCACCCGGCGCGGCTGGACGGATGAGGAAACGCCGGAAGTCCTGATCCGAGCGACCTATGATCTCGCCAAGATCGCCCCCACCGCCTCGAACATATCGCCAGGACGTTTTCTCTTCGTGCGCTCGAAGGAAGCCAAGGCCCGTCTCGAGCCGCATCTCGACGAAGGCAACAGGAAGCAGACGATGGCTGCGCCCTATACAGCAATCGTCGCCTACGATCTCGCCTTCGCGGATCATCTCGGCAAGCTGATTCCCCACGCCCCCAACGCCAAGGACTGGTTCGCCGATCAGGCGAATGCAGAATGGAACGCCATACAGTCCGGCACGCTGATGGGCGCTTATCTGCTGATCGCTGCTCGCTCGCTCGGTCTCGATTGCGGGCCGATGAACGGTTTTCGTCGCGAGGGCGTGGACAGGGAATTCTTCCTGGCCGACCCGGTGATGAAGACCTGGCGCGCCAACTTCCTGATCAACATCGGCCATGGCGATGAAACCCGGGTCCGGCCGCGCGCGCCCCGGCTCGACTTCGAGGAGGCGTGCTGCATCCTTTGACGCTTGCCCGCCTTAGCGCGTAAGAGCCCGCCATGCTGATCCTGGGCATCAATACGGTCGGAGACGCTTGCGAAGCGGCGCTGGTCCGCGACGGCGCCGTCGTGGCCGAACTATCCGAACCCATGCAACAGGGCCATGACGCCCGCCTCGCTCCCCTCGTTCAGAAACTCATGGTTGACGCCGGAACGGCCTTCGCCGCGCTCGACCGGATAGCGGTCGTCGTCGGCCCCGGCTCGTTCACTGGCGTTCGTGTTGGCGTCGCCTTTGCGCGCGGGCTCGCTCTCTCGCTGGACAAGCCCGCCGTCGGCGTCACCAGCTTGGAGGCGCTTGAGGGACTGCCGCGCGAGGGAAACGTGCTTGGCCTGTTGCTCGCCAAACGCCGCCCACCCGAACGCACATGGTGGATCCAGCGGATCGCCGGGGGCAGGGGAATCGAGGAGCCAGGCGAAGCCGATGAAGCCGCGGTTCGCGCCATAGCTGCGCAGCCGGGCGCACTCTGCGGAGCAATTGCCTCCCTTGGCTCCGTCCTCAATCTGCACCAGCGGGAATCCGCGCCAACCGCCGCCGCCGCCGCCTGTTTTGTCGCCCGCCTGCCAGATCGCGACCTGCCGCCGCCTAGCCCGGTCTATGTCCGCAAGCCGGACGCCACGCCCATGCGCTCCGGTCGGCCGATGAGCCTCCGGCCCGCCGTCATCAGTGACGCTGCAGATCTGTCCCGTCTTCATGCCGCCGCGTTCGACGATGGCTGGAGCAAAGACGATTTCGCAACCTGGCTCGCGCGGGCGGAAGCCATGGCGATTGTCGGCGGTGATCGCGATGCCGTCGCATTCGGCCTTGCGCTTGCTGCAGGCGCCGATGCGGAGCTGCTCACTATCGCAACCGGGCAGGATCAGCGCCGCGCTGGCTGGGGCAGGCGAATTTTCGAGGCTCTCGACACGGAAGCCGTGAATCGCGGGCTTGAACGATGGGTTCTGGAGGTCGCCGGTAATAATCTTCCCGCGATCAGTCTCTACAGATCGTCCGGATTCGTGGAAATCGGCGTTAGAAAAGCCTATTATCGTACCCGGGATGGACGGGTCGATGCGCTCGTCATGTCCCGCAAGGTCGGGCCTGCCGGTAGACAGGCGGGCGCCTGACCCGCATATGTGCCCTGCGGTCTGGTTCCCCGGAACGCTTCACGGAGAAGGTCCGATGATCGAGCAGAGGTGTGTCGAGAAGGGTCTGCGGATGACCGAGCAGCGCCGCGTCATCGCGCGCGTGCTATCGACGGCGGCCGACCATCCCGACGCTGAGGAGCTGCATCGTCGCGCCGCAGCGGTCGACCCCAACATTTCGCTCGCCACCGTCTACCGCACCGTGAAGCTGTTTGAGGATTCCGGCATCATCGAGCGTCATGATTTCCGCGACGGCCGCTCGCGTTATGAAGAGGCGCCCGAGGAGCACCATGACCATCTGATCGACGCCAAGAGCGGCGCGGTGGTCGAGTTCAAGTCCGAAGAGATCGAGAAGCTGCAGATCGAGATCGCACGCAAACTCGGCTACCGCCTGATCGACCACAGGCTCGAACTCTACGGCGTCCCCCTGATCGAGGACGAGAAGAAGTAAGTGGCTGAGTTCAAGCCCAACACCAAAGGCCTCTTCATCAAGACCTATGGCTGTCAGATGAACGTCTACGATTCCGAAAGGATGAGGGACGTGCTGAAGCCATTGGGCTATTCGCCCGTGGACTCGCCCGAGGCGGCCGATCTCGTCGTGCTCAACACCTGCCACATCCGCGAGAAGGCGACCGAGAAAGTCTTCTCCGAACTCGGCCGCCTGCGCGATCTGAAACGGGAAACCGGCGGCAATTTGCGCATCGCGGTCGCAGGTTGCGTTGCGCAGGCCGAAGGCGAGGAGATCATGCGCCGCGAGCCTGCGGTCGACATGGTCGTCGGGCCGCAATCCTACCATCGCCTGCCGGAGATGATCGCGAGACTGTCGCGTAAGACCGGCGACGTGCTGGAAACCGATTTCGCGGCCGAGGAAAAGTTCGACGCGCTGCCGAAGACGCGTGAGGTTGATGGCGTATCCGCCTTCCTGTCGGCTCAGGAGGGTTGCGACAAGTTCTGCACCTTCTGCGTCGTGCCCTACACGCGCGGCGCCGAGTTCTCGCGCGGCGTGGATGCGATCGTCGAGGAAGCCCGCGAGCTGGCGCGCCAGGGCGTGAAGGAAATCGTGCTCATCGGCCAGAATGTAAACGCCTGGCATGGCCAAGCGCCAGCGCACGACGCCAGGGCAGTTGAGTGGCGCCTGGGCGATCTGATCCGTCACATCGCCAGGATCGGCGGCGTCGAGCGCATCCGCTACACCACCTCGCATCCGCGCGATATGGCGGACGATCTGATCGACGCGCATCGCGACGTCGAACAGCTTGCCCCCTTTCTGCATCTCCCCGTGCAGTCGGGCTCCGACCGCATTCTCAAGGCCATGAACCGACAGCACACGGCCGCCGACTATCTGCGCATTGTCGAGCGCGTTCGCGCTGCGCGTCCCGATATCGCATTCGCCTCCGATTTCATCGTCGGTTTCCCGGGCGAGAGCGACGCTGACTTCGAGGCGACGCTTCAACTGGTCAGGGACGTCGGTTTCGCGCAGGCATTTTCGTTCAAATACTCGCCACGTCCGGGCACGCCCGCCGCCGGCATGCAGCTGCAGGTCGACGAGCGCATCAAAGACGAACGCCTTGCATGCCTGCAATCACTCCTCAACGAACAGGCGCAGGCGATCAATGATGCAAGCATCGGCCGCAGGATGAAGGTTCTCTTCTCCCGGGCTGCTCGCCGCGATGGCCAGGCGCTCGGTTACTCGCCGTATATGCAGTCTGTGCACGTTGATAACGGTGCACATATGACGGGACGCATGGCCGAGATCGAAGTCATCGGCGCAACCATGACAAGCCTGAGGGGCCGGCTGGTCACAGCTGCAGCAGAGGCGACAGCGTGAGCGTGAAACCCAAGTCCGCGCGCGCCAACCGAATTACTGTGCTGGTAGCTGATCCGAAGATGCTGCGCGATATATGCGGTCCGGCGCATGCCCACCTGCAGCTCATCGAGCAAACGTTTGCTGACGACGATGTGCGCGTCGACAGCCAGGGGCAGAGCGGTGAGATCGTCGTCACCGGCAATGGCGAGGGCGCACGCCACGCGGCTGACGCGCTGCAGGCGTTCGCCCGTCGCATCGCGAACGGCGCCGAAGCGACCAGCTCCGAACTCGAGGCCGCAATCAGGCTGACGCTCAGCGATGGTCTGGCTGCGGCTTCGGGCGATGCGATCATGGGCTTGCGCAAACCTGTCATGGCCCAGACGCCGGGTCAGCGTGCCTATCTCGAAAAACTCCGCCGCGACGATCTTGGCCTCATCTTCGGCGTAGGACCCGCCGGCACCGGCAAGACCTATCTCGCCGTCGCGGTCGGCGCAGCCGAACTGAAAGCCGGCAAGCGCGAGCGCCTAATCGTGGCGCGGCCCGCGGTGGAAGCCGGCGAGAAGCTCGGCTTCCTGCCTGGGGCGCTGGAAGAGAAGGTCGACCCTTACATGCTGCCGATCTGGGACGCACTCAACGAGTGTCTCGGCGCACAGGAAGTGGACCGCCGCAAGGAGCGCCGCGAGATCGAAGTGGCGCCGCTCGCCTTCATGCGGGGCCGCACCCTGAAGAACGCCTTCGTCATCATTGACGAGGCGCAGAACGCCACCGTGCCGCAGATGAAGATGGTGCTCACGCGCCTCGGCCGCGGCTCGCGCATGGTCGTCACTGGCGATCCGTCACAGACTGATCTGCCGAGCAACCTGAAGTCCGGTCTCGGCCACGCGATCGCCATTCTGAAAGGTGTGAAGGGCGTAGCACTTGAGGAACTGACGCGCGCTGACGTCGTGCGTCACGAACTCGTGGGTCGGATCATCGACGCCTATGACAGGGACGCTGCAAAAGGCGCAGCGCGAAAGTGACCACACCCGCCGAACATGGGGTCGTGTCCATCGATCTGCGGGTTGCCGAGCCGCGCTGGGAATCGCTCGGCGATGTCAATGCGCTGGCTGCCCATGTGCTGGGCCATGCGGCGAACCAGCTGAAATCAGCCGGCGAAATCTCCATCCTGCTGACGGACAACGCAGAAATGCACGCCCTCAACAAGCAGTGGCGCGGCTTCGACAAGCCGACGGATGTGCTATCGTTTCCGTCAGATAGCCCGGAAATTCCCGGAGAACCCTTGCATCTTGGCGATATCGCCGTGGCCTATGAAACGGCTCTGGACGACGCAAAGGCGATGGGCCGGCCATTCGAGGCCCATGTTAGCCACCTGTTGATTCACGGCTTTCTTCATCTGCTTGGCTATGATCACATTCAATCCGAAGACGCGAAGGTCATGGAACCCTTGGAAGCGATGATTCTTAGCGGCCTTGGCTGGCCCGATCCCTACGCCACCGGCCCCTATGCCGGCGGAACCGGAGAAGGCTGACCCATGCCCAACGATGGAGAGCCTCCCCAGCGTCTAACGCTTCGCACCCGTCTCGCCCGTCTGATCGCGGGCGGCTCTGAGCCCGAGCCGGGTCCGCGCGCTGAACCTGCCGCGACCCCGACCGCGATCCGCCTTCGCCTCAAGGAATTCGAGACATCGAGCGTCCGCGACGTGATGACGTCACGGGTTGACATCGCAGCTGTCGACATCACTTCGACGCTCGGGGAAGTACTTAGCGTGTTCGCGGGTGAATCGCATTCACGCATGCCCGTGTTCCGCGACTCGCTCGACGAGCCGCTGGGCTTCATTCACATCAAGGATGTTGTGGCGGAAGGCGTGCGCAATAACTGGAGCGCCGAACTGCTCGCCTCGCGTCGTCTCGACAAGCTCGTTCGCGACATCATGTTTGTCCCTGAGTCGATCCCGCTGCCGGACCTTCTCGTCCAGATGCAGTCGAGCCGCATCCACATCGCCATCGTCGTCGACGAATATGGCGGCACGGGCGGCATGGTCTGCCTCGAGGACCTTGTCGAAGGCATTGTCGGCGAGATTGAGGACGAGCACGACGGCGCGCGCCCCATGATCACACGCCGCGGCCGCTCGACATGGGAAGTCGATGGCCTTGCCGCGATCGACGATGTTGAGCGCGAGACGGGGTTATCCCTGCATATCGACGAGTTCGAATCGGAAGTCGACACTATCGGCGGCCTCGTGGCCGTGCTTTCGGGCCGCGTCCTGCAGGCCGGCGAATCGGTCGAGCATCCGCGTGGCCCAACCATCGAAGTTGTTACGGCTGATCCACGCCGCGTGATCAGAGCGCGCCTGCGCGGCGCCAAGCCGGCGCCTTCCCTGCTTGCAGAGGACAAGACCGCGGCTATAGACCGGTGATGCGCCCGCAGCGGCGCCCCGGGGAGGGGCTATGATCAACAGCCGTGCCGCCGCCGAACCGCCGCATCCGACGCGCGGGAATTTTCTCGCGCCCGTCTATCTTTGGGTCGCGGGGCTGCAGGGCTGGCGCGGGCTGGCCTTCTGCGCGGGCCTTGGCGCTCTCGCCAACCTTGCATTCCCGCCTTTCTATATCTGGCCGGCCTTCGCTATCGCACTGTCGGGTCTCGTCTGGAGTCTCGATGCTGCGCGGCTGGCGCCAAAGCCGAAGCGTGCAGCGTTCTGGCGTGTCGCTGCGTTCGGCTTCACCTACTATCTCGTCGGGATGCACTGGATCGCCTGGGCGTTCCTGGTGAACCCTGACGCCTATCTGGTCTTCATCTGGATGCCGCTGATCGCATTGCCCGGCTTGTTGTCGGCCATCCTTGCCGGCGTCATCAACATCGCCTTCCGTTTCTGGTTTGTCGGTCCGGCCAGGCTGATCGTCTTCGCAGTCGCCTTCATGTTCGCTGAGTGGCTTCGTTCTTCGTTGTTCGGCCTGGGCGGGTTGCCATGGAACCTCCCCGGCATGATCTGGTCGCCGGGCGAGGCGATCTCGCAGTCGGCGTCGATCTGGGGAATCTACGGCCTCTCTGCGTTGACGGTCGTGGCGATGGCTTCGCCTGCAACGCTCGCCGATACGCGCGCGCGCGGAACAACCGGATCGCGCGCTGCGCCGGCCGTCGTCGCCGCCATTGTGTTTGGCGCGATCTGGGGTTGGGGAGCGCGGCGGCTGGGCGAGGTTCCACCTGACGCTCCTGCGACCGGCCCTATCGTCCGCCTTGTCGAGGCGGGCGTGCCGCAGGCCGAGAAGCACAAGCCCGGCGTCGCCGAACAGATCGTGCTGCGCTTCATTGCACTGTCAGGCCCTGATACGGCGAATACGCCCAACATCGTCATCTGGCCAGAAGGTGCGCTTCCCTATTATCTGTTCGAATGGCCTGAAGCGCTTGATGTCGTCGCAAACGCGATCGGCAATCGTCGTCTTATCATAGGCATGCCCCGCCGCGAAAATATCGGCACGCCCGAGGAGAAGGCCTACAACTCGCTCGCCGTTCTCAGCGGCGACAGTGATGTGCGCGGCCCGCTCGATATCTACGACAAGCACATGCTGGTGCCGTTCGGGGAGTTCACGCCCTTCGCCGATATTTTGAGCGTGATTGGCCTCAAGACTCTGCAGGATCTGGCGCCCGGCGGGTTCGCTGCGGGCCCATCGCCATCGACCGTCAATGTTCTCGGCATTCCGCCGTTCGGACCGCTGATCTGTTATGAGGCGATCTTCCCTGGTCTTTCGCCGCATGGAGCAGATCGTCCGGAGTGGCTGGTTAACATCTCCATCGACGCCTGGTTCGGCGAGTTGATGGGACCCGCCCAGCACGCTGCTCAGGCCCGCTATCGCGCGATCGAGGAAGGCCTGCCGATGGCGCGCGTCGCCAGCCGTGGCGATACTGGAATGATCGACGCCTTCGGCCGATGGACCGCACGCGGACATCCCGCTGATCCCGCCCTTTATGGTCCGGACCCGGAAGGTTGGCGCTCCAGCATCCTCGATGCACGCATCCCCGCGGCTGCAGAGCCGACCCCTTATAGCAATTGGCGCGACGGCATGTTCTGGATCATCTTGTTGGGGCTCAACGCCGGGCTATTGGTGCTGCCGCGGCGCTGAAATTACAGCAACGCTATGCCGGGGTGCACGCGGTGAGGTTGGTGATTGGAATAGCGCGATCCCTCTTTGATCGATCAGGCCGTTGGCGAGCGCATTTGTAAGTGGCGGAAATCGCTGGAGCTTTCCCAGGAGGAACTGGCCTCCCGATTAGGCGTCACGTATCAGCAGCTTCAGAAATACGAGAGCGGCAAGAACCGGGTTTCCGCCGGCCGCCTTTACGACATAGCCACGGTTCTCAAGACCTCGATTGCTTATTTCGACGAGGGGCTTGAGCCCCACCATTCAGCCGTCCGGCGCAGCAGGGCGGCGATGGAGGGCGAGGATTTTCCCGGTCCGGAAGACGCGCAACTGGCGGAACGCGTCAGGGTGTTCCGGCAGATCAGAGACCCGGGCCCCCGGAAATCGATCCTGACGATGGTGAAGAAGTACGCCCGACCGGCAGGAAAATCAGCCGCACCCTTGAAAAACCGAAGGAATTGAAGAGCTCAAGTCTCGGTTGGGGTCTGCTAAATCGTATAAAGCTTTCTTTATATGGCTGGTCAGGTTATTGCATGGCGAGCCTTTTCCCGGGGAGTCCTGCGTGGCGCGTTCCAATTATCTTTTCACCTCTGAAAGCGTTTCCGAGGGGCACCCAGACAAGGTGTGCGACCGGATCTCGGATGAAGTGGTTGATCTTTATTACCGCACAACAATCGAGCAGGGCCTCGACGTCTGGTCGCTGCGTTGCGCCGCCGAGACGCTGGCGACGACGAACAAGGTCGTTATCGCAGGCGAGTTCCGCGGCACTGACGCTGTCACCAGGGATCTTATCGCCCACCATACGCGTCTGGCGATCAAGGATATCGGCTACGATCAGGAAGGCTTCTCCTGGCGCAGCGCCGATATCGAAGTGCTGCTGCACGGCCAGTCCGAACATATCGCGCAGGGCGTCGATGCTTCCGGCAACAAGGAAGAGGGCGCGGGCGACCAGGGCATCATGTTCGGCTACGCGACGAACGAGACGCCCGAGCTGATGCCGGCGCCGATCCAGTTCAGCCACAGGATTCTGAAGCTGCTCGCCGATGCGCGCCACAGCGGCGCGGAAAAAACGCTAGCGCCGGACGCCAAGAGCCAGGTGACAGTGCGCTACGAAAACGGCCGTCCGAAAGAGGCCGTTTCTATCGTGCTCTCGACCCAGCACACCGATGCGAAGCAGACCAGCGAGGACATCCGCAAGATTGTCGAGCCGTATATCCGCAAAGCGCTGGGCGATGTGTTGCCGATCGCGAAGGACTGCAAGTGGTGGATCAATCCCACGGGCACGTTCGTCATCGGCGGACCGGATGGCGACTGCGGTCTCACAGGCCGCAAGATCATCGTCGACACCTACGGCGGTGCAGCGCCGCACGGCGGCGGCGCCTTCTCGGGCAAGGATCCGACGAAGGTTGACCGTTCAGCGGCCTATGCCGCGCGCTATCTTGCGAAGAACGTTGTTGCGGCGGGTCTAGCGGACCGTTGCGTGATCCAGCTTTCCTACGCCATAGGCGTGCCCGAGCCGCTGTCGATCTATGCCGGCTGCGATGGCACGGAGAAGGTTGATCTCGCCAAGCTCGAGAAGCGCCTTGGCGAAGTGATGGACCTGCGTCCGCGCGGCATCCGCAC
>CANJIL010000063.1 GCA_947474455.1 Hyphomonadaceae bacterium
ATGTGCGGCTTGCCGGTGGAGGTCAGCCGGCTGTCCTGGACGCTGTGTTCGAGCAGGAACAGGGCCTCGATGCCTTCGCCGGGGTCGGTATCGTCGACCATCACCGCGCCACGCTTCATGAGGTGGTCGTACTGCTCGCGGATGACGCTGATCACCGCCTCCATCAGCGGGTGCCCCGGATAGAGGAAGGCCGCCACCGGCTGCTGATTGATCCGGCTCTTCTCAAAGCAGATGCGTTCGTACTTCTTCTGGATCGGTGCGCCTGAGCCAATCTGTCGGTCGCGCTCTCTCAGGACCACCGGCACATGGAGGATTTCCCAGCGGCCTTCCTCCCGGCGTTTGATCTGGCCACCCAGGTGCTGGAAGGCCTCGACGAAGAAGCTCTGAACGTGGTGGGGCTGTAGCCGTTGGGCCTCAGCCCGTTCCATTTCCAGCCGCAGCTCATGCACCTTGGTCTGGGGCATGGTGTCGTTGGTGAGGGCACGGCGCTCAAGCAGCCGCAGAAGATGGTCCTGATCAACGGCTCCATCGACGACCTTGAACAGGCGGGCTTTGACATCCTCCTGTTCGCCGTACTGGATTGCCTCGAACAGCAGGTCCTTCAGGGCCGTGCCTTCGAACAATTCGCCCAGGACGTCATAGACACGGCCGCCGAGCGCTTCACGGGCAGCCTCCAGCTTTTCCAGCAGACGGCCATAAACCTCGCCCTCGCGGGTGTCGGCCGCGACCAGGTTCCAGAGGTGGCAGACCTCGGTCTGGCCGATCCGGTGGATACGGCCGAAGCGCTGTTCGATCTTGTTGGGGTTCCAGGGCAGGTCGTAATTGACCATTAGATGGCCGCGCTGAAGGTTCACGCCTTCGCCCGCTGCGTCATTGGCGATGAGGACCAGCATGTCGCGGTCCTGCATGAACCGCTCGACGATCTTGCGGCGTTCTTCACGGGTCACGCCGCCGTGGATCACATCCACAGCATCAGGCTTGCCGAGACGGGCCCGCACCTTGTCGACGAGGTAGTGAAGCGTGTCCTTGGGCTCGGTGAAGATGATGAGCTTGCGCCGGTTACCATCGGCATCGACCATCAGGTCGTCATCGAGGATGCGGTTGAGCTGGGTCCACTTGGTGTCCTGGCCTGAGCCGAGAACGTTCAGCGCCATGCTCTCCAGCCCCTTGAGGGTCTGAACCTCGATCTCCAGCTGTTCGATGGTTTCGGCAGTGGTCGCACCGGTCGAGATCAGGTCCTCGATCTCGTCGACCTCGTCCTGGCCGTATTCCTCTATGTCGCGCAGGTCGTCTTCCCGAACATTGGCGACGCTGAAGTCGGTTCGACCGCCACGGCGAGCAAGACGCGCCTCTGCAAGCTGGTTTTCCAGACGTTCGCGACGACGCTTGAGGGACTGGTAGATCGCGGCCGGCGACGATGCGAGGCGGCGCTGCAAGATCTGCAAGGCGAAGCCGACATTGTTGCGCTTTTTGCCATCGCCCTCGGCAAACCGCTGAACGCGGTTCATTTCGGTCCGGACGTATTCTGTGACGGCGCTGTAGAGCTCGGCCTCCATAGGCGAGAGCTCGTACTTTACGGTGTAGGCGCGGCGCTCCGGGAAAAGCGGTCGGCCATCAAACCGGAGCAGCTCCTCCTTGGTGAGGCGCCGCATCATATCGGCCGTGTCGGCATAGTGGACGCCGTCCCGGAAGCGACCCTCAAACCGGTCGCCATCCAGCAATGCCATGAATAGCTGGAAGTCCTCTTCCTTCCCATTGTGGGGCGTGGCCGACATGAGCAGCAGGTGGCGCGACGCCTGACCCAGCAATTGGCCCAGCTGGTAGCGCTTGGTGTATTTCACGTCCCCGCCGAAATAGGACGCCGACATGCGATGGGCTTCGTCGCAGATCACCAGATCCCACTCGGTGGAGCTGGAGAGCTTCTGCTGCAGGTCTTCGTTGCGGGCCAGCACGTCCAGGCGCGCGATGAGCCGGGGGTGATCGTTGAACGCGTTTCCGGACCGGGAGGTCTCGATCATGTCGCGGGTGAGGATGTCGAACTCCAGACCGAACTTCTGGCCGAGCTCATCCTGCCACTGCTCGACCAGGCTGCCCGGCGCGACGATCAGACAGCGTTCGAGATCACTGCGGGCGATCAGCTCCTTGATCAGCAGGCCGGCCATGATCGTCTTGCCGGCGCCCGGGTCATCGGCCAGCAGGAACCGCAGCGGCTGGCGCGTGAGCATCTCGCCGTAGACCGCAGAGATCTGGTGCGGCAGGGGCTCGACCAGGCTGGTGTGGATGGCGAGGTAGGGGTCGAAGAAGTGCGCCAGCTTGATCCGGTTGGCCTCGGTCACCAGCCGGAGCAGAGCGCCGTCGGCGTCGAAGGACCAGGCGTGGCCGCGGGTTTCAACGGACAGGCGGTGCTCATCGTCGCGATAGAGCGTGGTCTCGGCCACAGACCCACCGGGGACGCGGTAGACGAGATTGACGGCCTGCTGGCCTATCCAGTCGACGGAAACGATTTCGACGGGCTGGCTGGGTATGATGCCCTGAACGACAGCCCCGTTCTTCAGGTCCTCGAGAACAGTCACTTTGAGTTCCCCATGGATCAGGCCCGCCCTTGCTCTTGAGCGACGATCCATCGGTCGATCTCGCTCTTCCGAAAGCGCCAAGAGGCTCCGACCTTGAACCCGGGGATCTTGCCTTCGGCTGCGAGGCGATAGGCTGTTTTTTCAGCCAGCTTCAGATAATCAGCTACCTCCCTGATGGTCATCACGTCGCTCTCCAACTGCCGACTCCATCAGAATGGTAGGCTCTGATTGAGAAAATAGGAGAAAATTGCGGATGCCACAACCTCAATCCTGGGGGGACGTTTGCAGCCTGCACACGTCAGTATCGGTCGCAGGTGTATCCGGACAGCGATAGTTCGCCATCAGGCTCTCTTCCACCGCCAGAGCAGTAGCTCTAATTGTCTGATAAAAAACGAGTTTTTGCGCCTCCGCCGGGCGCATTGCTTACAGCTTGTGTTACAGGTGAGCGGCGTTCGAGGCGGCAAGCAGCTTCCGCCCATCCCACTTTTTACCGTGTTGCGCGCGTCGTGCGTTCAGTGCGCGGCCTCGCTCGAAGGTGGTCTCGATGGCTTCCTCTCGCGGCGGTCCGCCAACCACCGCAAGAAGCTGCGTCAGAGCCTGAGGCGCGCTCGAGAGGCCGGCGTCCTGTTTGAGCGGCGCCGGCCAGCTTCAGTCGAGCAGGGCAAGGCGGTCTTCGACAGGATCCTGGCCGTGGAAAGGACCAGCTGGAAGGGCATCGGTCGCTGCGGTATGGATCAAGCCGACATGCACCGTTTCTACGCAGCCATGCTGCGCCGTCTTTCAGTGTCGCGCGACGCGCACGTCATGTTCGCCACTCATGAGGGACGCGATATCGGTTTCATCTTTGGTGGCATGGCCGGCGCCATCTATCGCGGCCAGCAGTTCAGCTTTGATGACCAGTATGCCGACATGTCCGTCGGCAACCTCCTGCAGTTCGAACAGATCCGCTGGCTTTGCGACGAAGGCGCCCAACGCTACGACATGGGGCCGCTCTACGGACCGTCCATGGAATACAAGCATCACTGGACGGAGCTGTGCTTTCCGATCGAGGCTTGGGTGATGCAGCCGCGTTGATCTCGGATCGCTGGCGTGAGTTCCGCCAGCCGAAATCCTGAGCCGGTCAGACCCTGGTAACTCGCCGGGGAGAAGGGCAGGTCAGGGCGCGTTGCCATTGACCTGGGAGACCGCTCAGTTCGAAGGCCAACCGCATCATAGCCAGCCAACGTTACGAATGATCGGTTCCGCGCGCATTTCCGCCAGTGGGCCGAAAGGTTTCGAACGGCTGGACTTCGCCCAAAAGCTTTCATTGACACGCTCGCTTGGTCCGAAAATGCTGAGGCAGGTCGACCCCACTTCATCGGCGCATTGCCGGAGCGTTCCAGGGATTACGGATCCTTTCCGGGCATGAGTCGCGCCGGAAAAAGACCGCGGAGTGCATTGCCAAGCAAAAACCCGCCCTTCAAATCCTCGGGGGTAAGGTCCGCTTCCCGGGCTCGGCCCGCTTCGATCAGAGAAGACCGCAGAACGCCAGGCAACAACCCTCGCCCAACAGGCGGCGTAAGCAACACACCAGCGCGTTCAACGAACAGATTTGTAAAGCTCCCTTCGGTCAGACACCCTGATGCATCGATAAAAACGACTTCATCGCTTCCTGCACTCAGGCGGGCCGCGTCATAGAAATGACGGTGTGTGGTCTTGTGAAAAAGCCTGAAATCATCCGGCTCCACCGGGACCGGCACCACCAGAACGGCGGCGCTTCGTTCTGTGCGCACTGGCGCGTCCTTGAGTTCAACGCTCGTCTTTCCGTCTGAGTGGAGAAGTAGACGCACCGAACTTGGAGCTGTGGCATTTGCGATCGCTGCCGCAATCCTCGCTCGAATAGTACGTGCGTTGAATCGAAATCCGAACACACGCGCTGAACTGGCCAGGCGCCTCATGTGTTGTTCTAGAAGGGCTATCCCAGCTCCTGGTTGAAACCGCATGGTTTCGATCAACGCAAAGGGATCCGCTTGTGCAGTTACGAATTCACCTTTGACGAGGCATTCGTTCCATTCGCCAGCAGCGGTGGAATCATAGACGATGCCTGATCCCAAGCCCAATTCGGCCCTCCCACCCGAAACGGCTAGTGTTCTGATTGCGACGTTGAACTCAGCGGTTCCGTCTGGCGCCATCCATCCGATGGAGCCTGTATAAGCTCCTCTGCCATCCATCTCGAGTTCGTCGATGATCTCCATCGCGCGAATCTTTGGCGCGCCGGTTATGGAACCGCAGGGAAAGAGCGCGCTTAGAACATCGACGACGTCGTATTCTTCTCTTATCTCCGCTCGTATCGTCGAAGTGAGCGTATGCAGCGTCGGATAGGATTCGACAGTGAAAAGTTCGGGGACACTTACTGTCCCCCTTTTGGCGAGCCGAGAAAGATCACTGCGAAGCAAATCCACAATCATCATGTTCTCAGCGAGCTCCTTTGGGTCCAATCGCAAGCGCTCGGCCGCAAGTCTGTCTTCTGCCGGGTTCGCTGCACGCCTGGCGGTTCCCTTCATCGGCTTCGTTTCAATCGACCTACCTGACATGCGGAAAAAGAGTTCGGGCGAGGTCGACAACAGCCAGCTTGCTTCGTCGCGGACGACTGCGCTCCAGCCACCTTGCCCCGCACCACGTAGTCGCGCGTATGCGGCAAGCGGATTACCGAGAAGCGTTACATCCGCCCGGTAGCTTAGGTTAACCTGATAGATGTCGCCCGCAACGATGTATCTGTGCAAACGATTGAATGCGGCTTCGTAGTGCGCGCGCTTCATTCGTGGACGCGGCATCGACATCCAGGCGCTTGCCGGATCAGGGAGCGCACTCGTCAACTCATCTCCGGTCAGGTTTCTGACTCGGTCAAAAACGCCAAACCACAACAATGGAGAGCGGCTGTCCACATGCCTCGTAGCCCTTGCCATGAGCCGCGGCTCGAAGGCGATTCCGGCCTCGTAACCCAGCCAGCCGGCGACATAGTTGCCCCTGTGCAGCGCCGCTCGCACCAGCGCCAACGCGAAGGGGACTTCGGCGAGCGTCGCTGCTACTATCTTCTCGATTGGTTGAGAAAACAGTCGCGCCGCACCTTTTCCCAGGCGCGCGTCATCAAACAATACAAAGGCGCTGTCATTTAAAAGCACTGTACCCCCAGTTACCGGTGCTGTCGGCTGTATGTCGTCTAGGTGAGTGGGGCACTTGCTGGTACTTGGTCTTGCAACGTGATCGCGGTATTTCGTTAGAGCGGGTTAGTCTGCGAAATGGCCGACCCGAGTGCATCGCCGGACTGCCACGCGAGCTCGATGCGTGGGCCCAAACGCCAGTCTCCGCATACTCCAATTCCCAAATCCGCGTCCCAGGCAAATGGCGTCCCTACAGAGACTTCCACCTGCGCATAGCGCCAACGATGGGCGGACATCTGCAGCGGCTGCATACCGATGCCTGCAAGCCTCAAAAATGCTTTGCCCAGTTCATCTGCGACCCACTCGGCGGACTGATCGATGTTTTCTCTAGACCAATCCGTCGTTGCGTGAAGCACCCAACAGGAATAGTCGCCGCCGTTGCCATTCGTCTGAGCGACCCAGGCTAACGGTGAAGAGTCGCGCACGCGCGCTGCTTCGAAGTTCACTTGAATCGGTGCTGAGAATACGAGCATAGCTGCCCAGCACGGCGATGTGCGTGCAGCCATCGCTTCCTGCGCAAGCGATGGCGCAATTGGCAAAAGCAATTCCGCCGACTGTTCTGCTGGCACGGCAATCACGACATTATCAAAAAGACCCGTCCTGGCTCCGGTCGAAAGAGCAAGCGTCCATCCCCCTGCGTCCCGAATACAATTCATAACCTGGCATGAGGATTCGACGTCGAGCCCATCAGCCAGCGCTTTCGCCATCCCGTTCATTCCTGCTGTGCCGACGAAACGTGGCTCGTCTGGCAAGGGGGAACGCTCTGTATCGGTGATGTTCGTCACGGTGTTCGGATAAATCTCGATGGCGCCTGCCGAGACAAGGCGACCAACGAGAGAGCGGAAGTCCGGATCTCGGGCTGTGAAGTACTGCGCCCCATGATCGAATCGCAGATCAGATGCACCAACCCGCATGTGCCGCGTCGCCGCTCTGCCCCCAACACCCCGGCCCTTGTCGTAGACACTCACTTGGTGACCGGATGCGACGAGACGACTTGCGCAAGCGAGACCAGCGATGCCAGCTCCAACAACCGCGATACGTCTGATGACCATGACAGTGACCCGGAAATATAAAATAGATTGCGTGGGCGGTTCGTAAGCCCCATCTAGGGACCATGACAATGCCCCAACTGACGGTGTGGTTTGACGGCGGATGTCCGCTTTGCCGGCGCGAGATTTCGTTCATCAGGCGCCTCGATTCCCGCGGTGCAATCCGGTTTGTAGACGTGGCGAGCGAGCAGGGCGATTGCCCTCTTGATCGTGCAGAACTGCTGGCAAGGTTCCACGCAAAGGAAGATGGCGGCGCGCTTCTTTCAGGCGCGGCGGCGTTCGCTGCGATGTGGAGAAAAATTCCTCTGCTGCGTCCGGTCGGTCTTCTCGCAAGGTGGGGCCCGGCGCTGTGGCTTCTCGAACGGCTTTATGTCCAGTTTTTGCGTGCGCGACCTGCGTTACAGAATCTGGTGCGCTAAACAGCCGGCGGACTTTGTCAGGCGTTTCGGCAACAGAGGATACGTGATCTCGCCCCAGTCGAAAAGAAACCCACTATATTCGTGGGTGGTGTCCCGGGCACTGGTGTACGAGCTGGAGCTCGCATCTGCCGATCCGAAGATCGAGAGCCAAAGGTGCTCGGGTTCAAGTCCCGAGATTCCACTCAGCGATTTCTGACCACGCACGCGGCGATCTACAACGCGTTCGATTTGCAGCGACACATGATCAGCCCGCCGACGCTCCGGCTGTTTCGCGCACGGGCGGATTCCGTCTGGGCGAGGGCGGTCGCTTGAGCAGAATTCCGTGTCCGGCCTTAGATTTTGTGTTGCCGAGTTAAGCTGACAGTCCCGCGGCTACCTCGCGGCGACCTCGACCATAACTTCGTTGCGCCGCAGAAAGGGCAGCGTCCACGGAGGATCGTAGAAAGCAAAGACGGGTTCACCGACAGGTGAAAGACCTTCCTTTGCGATCCTGTCGAGCAACTCTAGGCGTTTTGATTCCATCCGCTCTTCGCCAGCGAGGCCGGAGAAAACAATCGCCGCCATCCTGCGGGCCGGCTGTTGGATCAGCCTGACAGCCCGATTGGCGGGAGCGGGAAGCGTCTCCATTGTATAATTCGCCGGCATGGTGAACCCGATTGTCCAGCCCGCGAGCGAGGATTCCTGGGTAACCGGTGCGGTCATGGCGATCTTCTGGCGCTTCGCCTGAGTCACCGGCGCGGTCATTGCGATCTCGCCGCCGTTGCGATCCTTCGCGAAAATATAGTCTGCCAGTGGCTGGAAGCCTGCGTTGCGCGCTTTGACCGCCTCGCCGGCAAGCGTGGTTTCGGCGATGATTGTCGGTGCGTAATCTCGGATTACGAAGGCTCCATCCTCGCGGACCAAGCTGAAGGCGGGCTCCTCAACGTCCACAGTTGCGCACGCCGCTGCGGAAAGCGTGGCTAGCGCGAGGAGGGCTATTCTCATCTAGTGGCTCCATGGTGAGCCGGATACGCATTTCAGCCTCAAGCGGATCTGTCCATCAATCCAAGGCGGCGGGCGCGTGCACGCTGCGTGAGACACAACGCCGCCCGGCGTCTGAAGATCCATAGAGGAAGGGGAGCGTATCCGTATGTGAGGAATAACCGATATGATCCTTCCATCTTTCCCTGATGATTATCGCGCGGCCGTGTTCGGCGCCGCCGGCGGCATTGGCGATGCCATGGTTCGTGCGCTGAGTTTCGATCCACGATGCGCCGTCGTGTACGCCGGCGCTCGGCACGCTGCCGGGCCTGACAGCACGAAGGTGCAAGCCTTCACGTTTGATCTGGAGGACGAAGCATCCATTTGTGGCGCAGCCGAAACCTGCTCCGCGGATGGCCCGGTACACCTGGTCGTGGTCGCAACCGGCTTGCTTCACGCACCGAACCTGCAACCCGAGAAGACCTGGCGTTCACTTGACGCAGGGGCGCTTCATCGTGCCTTCGCCGTCAACGCCATCGGTCCTGCACTGATCGGAAAATATACGCTGCCGCTGTTGTCCAAATCAGATAAGTCAGTGTTCGCCGCGCTGTCCGCGCGCGTCGGGTCGATCTCGGACAACCGCCTCGGCGGATGGCACGCGTATCGCGCCTCGAAGGCCGCGCTCAACATGCTGATCCGGAACCTTGCCATCGAACTTCGCCGGGTCAATCGCAGCGCTGCTTGCGTGGCTCTGCACCCGGGCACGGTCGACACTGCGCTGTCGGCGCCGTTTCGGGACGGAACGCGGGCTAGTAAGCTATTCACGCCAGATGTCGCGGCGGGCCATTTGTTGTCCGTGATTGATAGCCTGACGCCGGAACATTCAGGCCGGCTGTTTTCGTGGGACGGCGCAGAAATAGTGTTCTAGGTGTTGGCTGCGTACTTCCCGCAGCCCGACCGACGACTGGGCTGAACCTGTCTCCGAAGTCTGTCCGGAAGAAGAAAGAACTATGGACGCGCCAGTGAAGCCGCCAGGAAAGCCCGCCGATCCAGTTTCGGCGCTTATCCGCTCCCGCTTGCAAAAGGCCGGGCGGCGGTTCCACGCCAATGACAACATCGCGGCCTTCCTGGAGCCTGGCGAGCTGGACGCCCTTCTTCTGGAAGTCGAGGGCAAGCTTAAAGGCGTTCTGGAAAGCCTGGTCATCGACACCGATAGCGATCACAATACACAGGACACCGCTCGCCGTGTCGCGAAAATGTATCTTACGGAAGTGTTCCGCGGCCGCTATCTGCCTCCGCCGTCTGTCACCGAGTTCCCCAACGCTGCATCGCTCAATGAGCTGATGATCGTAGGCCCGATCACGGTGCGCAGCGCCTGCAGCCACCATTTCTGCCCGATCATGGGCCGCCTGTGGATAGGCCTGATGCCCAACGAGCATTCGAACCTGATCGGCCTGTCGAAATATTCGCGCCTTGCCGAATGGATCATGTCTCGCCCTCAGATTCAGGAGGAAGCGATCACGCAGATGGCAGAGCTGTTGATAGAAAAGGTCAGGCCAGACGGACTCGCGGTGGTGATGGAGGCGGATCACTTCTGCATGCACTGGCGCGGGGTCAAGGACGATGCCACCAAGATGACCAACAGCGTGATGCGCGGATCGTTTCTTAAGGACCACACGCTACGCCGCGAGTTCCTTTCACTCCTGAATCTCAAAGACTGAGTCAAGAAAATGCTAGTTCGTCTTCTCTACGCGAGTCGTGCGGTGGCGACCACGAGCGCTGCCATGCTCGATGGTATTCTGGAACAGTCACGGCAGAACAACCCAGCGCAGGGAATTACGGGCCTGCTTTGCGTGTCAGGCGACGTTTTCATCCAGCTTCTCGAAGGTGGCCGAGACGAGGTATGCGAATTGTACAACGCTATCGCCCGCGATGACCGGCATCAGCAGGTGCGCCTTCTGTCCTATCAGGAGATTGCCGAGCGCAATTTTGGTGCGTGGACAATGGGCCAGGTGAACATTGCCAATATCAACCCTGCGCTGCTCCTCAAATACTTCAGACGCGCGGAGCTCAATCCCTTCGACTGTTCTGGCCAGGCGACCATGGCCCTGCTGCACGAACTGGTCGCCACCGCGTCAATTGTAAACCGCGGCGGCTGAGTCTGGATCATCGTGTGTGAATCGGCGTGAGGCCCGCGCACCGATCGGCCGCTATCTCGCCTTCTACAATGCGGGACGCCCGCATGTTGGCCTTGACCGGCAAACACCGGACCAGGCGTGCTTCAACCAGCTGCAGCCAATCCCAGCCGGGGCATAACCGAGGCGGAAATCCACTTATCCCAACCCCGAAACCTGTTCAGAGAAACCGAGCCAACTCTCTTGCCGCCGTCGCCGCGGGCATCACCATGAGTTACGTGGAGCTGTCGGGGCAGGCGATGGCGTCCACCCGAGTGCGGCGCAGCGTCGTCTGGGACGCGGTTCAGTTCGCCCTCAATGGCGTGATCTTTGTCCTGTTGGGCGAGCAGCTGCCCGGAATTGTCGCTGGTGCCAGCGAGACCCTGGCGGCCGGCGGAGAGCAGTGGCCCTGGCAGATCGCGCTCTACGCCATCGCCATCATGCTTGTGCTGGTGGTGTTGCGCTTCATCTGGGTCTGGGCCTCGCTCCGTTTCACCATCTTTCGCACAATAAGCCGCAGCGCGAATGCTCCTAAACCAAATTTTCGGCTGGTGACGGCGATCAGCCTGGCCGGCGTTCGGGGCGCGATCACGCTTGCCGGCGTGATGACACTACCGCTTGTTCTAGGGGATGGAGCGCCGTTTCCGGCGCGGGATCTGGCGACCCTGCTCGCTGTGTACGCGGCGGAGTAAAACTCCCTCACTCAGGCGGGTGCGTTTTGCACTTCGCGGGCGGAGTAAAAATACCTCGCCATTAATCCTTTCGACCGCTTTGGCGGTTCGAGAGGCTGGGGATGTACAAGGTGGTCAGCTACGAGGTTGTGC
>CANJIL010000064.1 GCA_947474455.1 Hyphomonadaceae bacterium
AAGGCGAAGGACACCAGCACAAGGAATAGCACCATCTCGACTGGGTGCAGAATCTGCACTGGCACGAAGAGATAGGCTGTTACGAGAATCACGAGACCGAGAATGACAGACTTGGTGGCGGCGGCGCCAACGAAGGCGATGACGATCTCGAGATAGGAAATCGGCGCCGAGAGAAGCTCGTAGATCGTGCCGGTGAATTTCGGGAAGTAGATGCCGAAGGATGCGTTGAAGATCGAGTTGGTGAAGATCGACAGCATGATAAGACCGGGCACCAGGAAGGAGCCGTACTGAAGCCCT
The DNA here is from genome assembly GCA_947474455.1 of Hyphomonadaceae bacterium. GTDB lineage: Bacteria > Pseudomonadota > Alphaproteobacteria > Caulobacterales > Hyphomonadaceae > UBA7672. The sequence goes on from CANJIL010000064.1 coordinate 298, forward strand.
TCGACCACCGGCTGCATCCGGCCCCCGATCGCCGAACCGAACACAACGAAGTAGAGCGCCGTGGTGATAACCGGTGTTGCGAGGCTTTCGCCTATGGTGCGGAAGAAGCGCACCATCTGGAAGCGATACATCGCCCAGACGCTATAACCGTTGAAGGCCGAAACGCGCCGGCGCGGGGGTGCATCGGGCAATGCGGGACGGGCCGTCGTGGATGCATCGGCCATGGTTCAGCTCTTCTGCATTTCGGCGGTTTTGGGGGTGTGGACGAGGCTGACGAAGATGTCCTCCAGCGAGGACGTCTTGGTATCGAGATCGCTGAACGACACGCCGACCTCGCCCATGCGCCGGACGAGAGAGGCGACGCCTGTACGCTCGGCCTGCGTATCGAACGTATATTCGAGTACGTGACCGTCCTTCTTCAATGCGAGACCCCACTCCCTGAGCCCGTCCGGAATCGCGTCGAGCTTGTCGCGCAGATTGAAGGTGAGCAGCTTCTTGCCCAGCTTCTTCATCAACGTCTCTTTCTCCTCGACGAGAATGAGTTCGCCCTTCGCGATGACGCCGACGCGGTCGGCCATCTCTTCGGCTTCTTCGATGTAGTGGGTGGTCAGGATCACGGTGACGCCGCGGTCCCGCATCTTGCGAACGAGCGCCCACATGTCACGGCGCAGTTCCACGTCGACGCCTGCGGTCGGTTCATCGAGGAACAGTATTTCCGGTTCGTGGACCAGCGCCTTGGCGATCAGGACGCGGCGCTTCATGCCGCCCGAAAGCGCCTGCAGTTTGGTGTCCTTCTTTTCCCAGAGCGAGAGGTCGCGCAGCACCTGCTCGACAAGCGCGTTATTAGGCGGCATGCCGAAGAGGCCGCGCGAATAAGTTGTCACAGCCCAGACCGTCTCGAAGATGTCGATGTGCATCTCCTGCGGCACGAGGCCGATCAGGGAGCGCGCGGAGCGATAGTCCTTGCGGGTGTCGAAGCCGGCGGCGGTGATCTCGCCGGTCGTCGGTGTGATGATCCCGCAGACCGCGTTGATCAGCGTCGTCTTGCCGGCGCCGTTGGGGCCGAGCAGTGCGAAGATCTCACCGCGTTCAACATCAAGATCGACAGTCTTCAGGGCCTGCAGCCCGCCTTTGTAAGACTTGCTGAGACCCCGGATGGAGAGCACTGGCGACATCGAGTTCAGACCCCCGGCTTGGCTGGATTCTCGTTATGTTGTCTTGCGGCCTGCGGGCGATGTGGGGCCTTGGGGCGCTTGTGTCCAGTAGGACGGCCCAAGAAGGCGTCGATCCGACGGAGGGCATGAGAAAATTTCGCTCAGGTCCGTGACGGAGCCGGGGTTTCGTCGGGGTCAGGCAAGCGTCAGAATTGTCGCGCGAAGCTCCGGGATGCCGAGGCCCTTTTCGCTAGACGTTGCAATGACGTGGGGGTGAGCGGCCGGCTGTTTCATCAGCGCGGCCCTGGTCGCCGCGATGACTTCGGGGACCTCGGATTTCTTGATCTTGTCGGTCTTGGTCAGAACGATTTGATAGTGGACAGCGGCGCTGTCGAGCTTCTCCATGACGCCGAGATCGACATCGCCCAGCCCGCGCCGGCTGTCGACCAGACAGAAGACACGCTTCAGTTTCGAGCGGCTGCGGAGATAATTCAGGTTGAGCAGGCTCCATGTGTCTACGTTCGCCTTGGGCGCGTTGGCGAATCCATAGCCGGGAAGGTCGACCATCCAGAAGCGGCCCTCAGCCAGATCGAAGAAGTTGATCTCTTGCGTGCGCCCCGGCGTATTCGATGCCCGCGCGAGGTTTTTGCGATTGCAGAGCGCGTTGATGAGGCTCGATTTGCCGACGTTGGACCGGCCAGCGAAGGTGAACTCCGGTCGATCGCCGGGGGGCAGGTCGTGGAGCGAGACCACGCCTTTGACGAACGCTACCGGCCCTGCAAACAGCTTGCGGCCGGCTTCGATCTGATCGTCCGTGAAAAGGCTGTCTGTCATGGGGCTTGGCCCCTCAGGCTAGGCCGGGTTCTTCTTGGCAAGGTATTTGGCGATGAACTTGTCGAACTCGGTGTCAACGCCCGTGCGGCGCATGATGATGTACTGCTGGACGACGGAGATCAGGTTCGACCAGACGTAGTAGATCACAAGGCCTGCGGCGAAGCCGGCGAAGAGCACCATGAAGATCAGCGGGATCCAGCGCATGATCGCGCGCTGCATCTTGTCCGCGGGCGGCGCAGAGAGACCCTGCAGCAGCACCATCGTTCCACCGTACAAAAGCGGCCAGACGCCGACGTGCAACAATCCGCCTATAAACGGAATCGAGGACGGGTCCCACGGGATCAGACCGAACAGGTTGAAGACCGTCGTCGGATCGGGTGCGGACATGTCGCGGATCCAGCCAAAGAACGGCGTGTGGCGCATCTCGATGGTGACGGCCAGCGTGTGGAACAGCGCGTAGAACACGAACATGGTCGGGATGATCGGCAGGCAGCCGGCGAGAGGATTGATCTTCTCACGCTGCCAGAGCTTGGCCTGTTCCTGGCGCATACGCTGCGGATCGGCGGCGAAGCGGTCCTGGATTGATTTCATCTCCGGCTGCAGCAGCCGCATTTTCGACATCGACTTGTACATGCCAAATTGCAGCGGGAAGAACACGGTCTTGACCACGACGGTCAGCGCAAGGATGGCGAGACCGAACGAGCCAAACCAGCCCTGGAAAATTTTGAGTAGCCAGAAGAATGGCTTGGTGATGAAGAACAGCCAGCTCCAGTCGACGGCGTCGGTGAACGCTGGAATCTTGTCTTCGTTCTCGTAACGCTCGAGCACAGACACACGCTTTGCGCCGGCGAAGATACGCGTGGTCTTGGTGACGAGCGCGCCCGGCTGGATCGTATAAGGCGTAAGAGCGTAGCCGGCGGTGAACGTTGTCTGACCGTTCTCCTTCGCTGTGCCGGCGAGCATCTGAACTTCTTCCGCCTGCTCAGGGATGGTCGCCGCCATCCAGTATTTCGTGGTCAGCGCGTTCCAGCCGCCGGTGACATGCTTGGCGACAGCCTTGCCCTGATTGAGGTCGTGATAGTTGACCTGCTGGTTCTTGTCCGGGCCATAGACGCCGAGCACGCCGCGATGGGCCTGCTGCTCGGAAACCGGGGTCGTGGTGTGCTCGGGCAGGAGGCGCTGGCGCAGCTGCGCCTGCTGGGTCAGTGTAATCGGCGTGGTGCTCGTGTTCGTCAGAACGTCGGTGACGGTGAACATGTAATCGTTGTCGATCGCGATCGTGCGGTCGATCTTTGTGACGTCAGTCGTATAATTCAGCTTGAGCGGATTTTCCGGGGTGAGCGGACCGGAGTTGGTCTGGGTCCAGACAATGCTGTCCGTGGTCGACGTCGGAGTTGTCCACGCGACGGTCGCGTAGAAGGCGCGTTCGGCGCCGTCGGGAGACAGCAGCTTGATCTCGCCTGCAGCGCGCTGCGCTTCCTTGTCCTGGATCGTCTCGTAGAAGTTCTTTAGCGACACGTCGTCGATGCGCGCGCCCTTGAGGTTGATCGAACCGTCAATGGCCGGGGCATCGATGACCACGCGCTGATTAGAAGTCAGTTCGGCCTGAACGATCTCGTCACGCGGACGGATGGTGGGTGTCGGTGAAACGGCCTGTTCCTGCTGATTCTCCGCCGCCACGGCGCGCTGTTGCTGCGCCGCCTTTTGCTGCGGCTCCAGCACGAACACGTTGTAAAGCATGAACAGGCCGAAACACAGGACAAGCGCTAGGATAAGGTTCCGCTGATCTTCCTTTTCCATGGAGGTCAGGCCCTGGCCGATGAAAGGGGATCCGCCCCCGGTTGTGGGGCACCGTCGCCGGAAGACAGGCGACGCCGGAGGCTTATCAACGCCCTTTCCATATCGTCAAGCAAACGCGGCCACGGAGCGGAGCCGGTGTCCTGGCGGGCTATGAAAACATAGTCGGCGCCGGCGACCCCTAGAAGCGGCAGAAGCGCGCGGGAAGCTTCGCGCAACCGGCGGCGCGCACGGTTCCGAACGACGGACCCTCCAACCTTCTTGGTGGTGGTGAAACCTTCCCCGACAATATCGCGCGACGGATTGCGGCGGCGTCCCTGTACGACCAGAAGCCGGCGGCGTTCCGAATAACCCTCTGCAACAAAAAGAAATTCGCGTCGAACGCGGAGGCGCTCGAGCATCAAGGGAACAGGGTTTTGGTTGGCCGAAAGCTCGCTTGAAGGGGTTGTAGGCAACGCTACGCGCTGAGGCGTTTGCGGCCCTTGGCGCGACGCGTGGCCAGAATCTTCTGACCGTTCCTGGTCGCCATGCGCGAACGGAACCCGTGGCGCCGCTTGCGCTTCAGGTTGCTGGGTTGAAAAGTCCTTTTGGTGGACACGGGTCACTGCCCCTTATTCCTTCGCGGAGGCGGGGGAACTACCCGGTCGGGTGGGGCAAGTCAAGCAGGGTTGCAGCACGCAATTTAGCTCGCGTGTGCGACGGGTTTCCGACTATTTGTCGTATAATCCATATGTAATGTGATCGCCAAGGCTGGCGCAGCTCCGGCGAGTTGGCGCGATTGGGAATAAAATGAGCGTACCGGGAATGGCCCTGTTCTGATAGGGGCGGCCATGCCGAGCAGACGCCAGAATACTTGGGAAACGCTCAGGGGACGAGATACTGAGTGAGGTTCGACAACTGGACGTGGTTGCCCCCGCGGCGGATGCGCCGGCGGGGGAGAAGAGGCATTTACTCTCTGGCTTGCGCAGCCGCCTGCTGGTCCTCACCACGGGATTTGTGCTTTTCGCGACTTTGCTGATCTATCCGGTTCTGGCCGGCTCCTATCGCAACAACTGGCTGACCCAGCGCGCGCAGGCGGCCGAGATCGCAGCGCTCGCCGTTGAAGCCGCCCCGGACGGGCGTGTAAGCGATGAACTCTCGCTCCAGTTGCTGACGCAAGCGCAGGTTGTGTCCGTGGCGGTCCAGGAGCGCGAATTCCGTGAGCAGATCCTCGCGCCGTCGATCGACATCGGTAAGGACCTTGTGACGATCGACCTGCGCAACGAGTCGAGTTTCGGGATCATCGGCGCGTTCTCGCATATGTTTGCGCCGGAAGGCCGGTTCCTGCGCATCCTCATGGCGCCGTCCATGACGGAAGACGCCGAACTCGAGGTGATCGTTCCCGAGGTGGCGTTGAAGGAAGGGCTGTACGCCTTCTCGGGCACACTGCTGCTGGTTTCGATCGTCATCTCCGCTATGGTGGGTGCGGCGGTCTATTTCGCGATCTACTGGCTCGTTGTTCAGCCTGTGCGTCAGATCACGAATGGCATGGTGCTTTTCGCTAACGCGCCGGAGGGCCCCGATATCGATCCTGTCCCCGGCCATACTGATGAAATGCGTCGGGCCAATTCGGCACTGCAAAGCATGCAGAAGACTGTCTCAGCCGCGTTCCGTCAGCGCAAGCGTCTGGCCGAACTCGGCGAAGCGGTGGCGAAGATCAATCATGACCTGCGCAACTCACTCGCCGCCGCGCAGATCGTATCGGAGAGTCTCGCGCAATCCGAAGATCCACGCGTGAAGCGTGCCGCACCGCGCTTGGAGCGGGCCATCCAACGGGCCGTAGGTCTTGCCGAAGCGACACTGCGATATGGTCGCGCGGAGCCGTCCCTGCCCAACATCACGTCGGTCGATCTTGCGCCCACGATCGACGAGGCGGCGGCGGAAGGGCTGGCCGGCTATGGCGACATCGAATGGCGACTTGAAACGCACACACGTGTCTGCGTGATGGCCGACGCTGATCACCTGCATCGCATAATCGCCAATCTGGTCCGCAATTCAGCGCGCGCGATAAAGGAGCAGCCCGGCCGCACCACGCCCGGGAAAATCCAGGCCCGGATTCTACGTGATCGCACCGCGGTCGTTATTGAGGTGGCAGACGACGGGCCGGGTGTGCCGGTGACAGTTGTAAGCAGGCTGTTCCAGCCTTTTTCGGGATCAGCATCGCGGGGCGGTGCAGGCCTCGGACTTGCGATCGCGCGCGAACTCGCGCGAGGCATGAACGGCGAGCTCGAACTTTTCCACAATGGCGAGACCGGCGCTGTCTTCCGGCTGCGCCTTCCGGCCGCGCCTTGAATGATCTGGGGGCGGATTGCTCCGGGAGCCATCAGAGCCGCTTCGGTGGCAGAACCGCACGTGTCCGGTCTTCTTACGAGCGTTAGTTGACCGGCGCTCTCGTCACGTCGTCAGCGGGGGATTTGTCGAGCGCTTTCACTTGCTGGAGGTGTGCGTCAACCGTCGGGGCCGTCTTGGCTGCGAAGGCTTGCGGGTCTGCATCTGGACAACGACCATACCGCCAAGCTCGACCCGCTGCGCAACGCCAGCGTTGAAGACCTCGACGGAAAATACATCGACCAGCAGACCGATACGCATGAGAACGCGCTCAACCTGCTCAAGGATTTCGGTTCCTTTGTCTTGAACGTGCGACTGACTTTTGACGGTGCGGTCAGGTTTCGCGCTATTTCACCGCTTCGACGGCAACGCCTTCGCGGCGAGGATCCGCACCGCCTTCGAACTTGTTCTTGCGAGCGACGATCAGGTTGAGGCCGGACACTTCGCCGGAGACTTCCTGCACCTTGAAGCCCGCGCTTGTCAGGACGGCCGCCCAAGTCTTGCCAATGGCATTGGGTCCTGCCGTGACGTCAGATGTCTCAACGCGCACGATTTGTCCGCGTGCGACAATGTTTGGCAATGCGCTCGCTTCCTGCGCCGTCTTTCCCCAGTGGAGCACGGCCACCAGCGTCTTAGTAACGTAACCGACGATCGAGTTGCCGCCCGGCGATCCGGTGACCATAAAAAGGTCGCCCGACTTATCGAACACGATCGTCGGCGACATGGAGGAGCGTGGGCGCTTGCCCGGCCCGGGCGCGTTCGAGACAGGCTTGCCGTTCAGCGTTGGCGGGCGCGTGAAGTCGGTAAGCTGGTTGTTGAGAACGAAGCCGTTCGTCCAGCGTGAAGACCCGAACGGGCCCTCCACCGTGGCGGTGAACGAAACCGCGTTGCCCTCGAAATCGACGAAGGACATGTGTGTCGTGCCTGGCTGTGCGGTATTTGCGTCACGACCCCATTGATCGCGGATCGGTTTCTGGTGAAGCAGGGCGCCAGGATCGCCTGGCTGGGGTGCGTCGCCGGGTCCAAACCCGCTTTCAGCGCGGAACTTGATGTAAGCGGGGTTCAGCAGGTCCGCGACCGGCACGTCCACCGCGTCGGGGTCCGCTACGTAGTGATCACGGTCCGCGTAACCGAGCTGTTGCGCCAGCACGAAGTCGCGCAACAGCGTTTCTTCTGTCGTGTCATTTTTCTTTGCGACGATCGCGTCATAGAGAGACATGATCTGGTTCATCGCCACGCCGCCCGAGGACGAAGGCGGAGCCGAGCAGATCTTGTAGCCTTGGAACGGCCCACACACGGCAGGCTTCACCAGCACCTTGTAACTAGCGAGATCCTTCAAGGAGAGTTCTCCCTTGATCTCACCGGACTGGACCACGCTTACGATGTTGTCCGCAATCGAGCCGGTATAGAAAGCCGCCGGTCCTTCCTTTGCGACGCGGCGCAGCGTTGCCGCGTATTCGGGATTGGTACGCCGGTCGCCCACGGCCAGCGCCTTTCCATTGGGGAAGAAGTAGGCGCCGCTCGCTGGGTTGGTTCCCAGTGGTCCTGTCTGGAAGCGCTGGCCCAGCGAATTCGCGAGACGGGGCGAAACGATGAAGCCTTCGTCCGCCAGCTGGATAGCCGTATCGAACTGTGGACCCCAAGGCAGCTTGCCGAACTTCTCGTGCGCCGCCTTGTAGAGCGCCACAGCGCCCGGAACGCCAACCGACTTTCCCGAATATACTGCCTGCAGATAACCCAGATTCTGTCCGTTGAGGGTGAAGTAGTCAGCCGTTGCCGTCGCAGGCGCCGTCTCGCGTCCATCGAACACCGACGTCGAATTTGACTTGCGGTCATAGACGACCATGTATCCGCCGCCGCCAATGCCCGAACTCTGGGGCTCCACCAGCCCAAGCACGGCATGGGCGGCAATTGCCGCATCAACTGCACTACCGCCCGCTTTCATCGCGTTCAGCGCCGCGTCAACAGCGCGCTTGTCCGCGGCGGCGACCATCGCCCGGCCCGACAACCGCCATTCCCTCGCAGATGCTTGTGCTGGCGAGGCCGGCGCAACAGCGCCCGACGGTCCCGCGCACGCTGCTAGCACGAGCGCCGCACCGATTGCGATGAGCGAGTGGCGCATGCCGATGGCGCTCCTTCTTGCGCGGAACCGGTTGGGCCCGCATACAGGGCCTTATACTGTCCGTGAATGACCGCAACTGAACCGACCCTTAAGGCTTGTCAAATGACGGCGCGGCCGGGGCCTTTCAACCTGATCACCGACGCGGGCGGCCTCAAAGTGGGGTCTGCACACGATACAGGCGCCGCGACGGGTGTTACGGTCATCCTTCCCGACGCTCGCGCCGTCGCAGCGGTCGTCGTCGCCGGGGGTGGGCCAGGCACGCGCGAGACGGATGCGCTGGGGCCGGATACTCTGGTCGATGCAATCGACGCGCTGGTTTTCTCAGGCGGATCGGTTTACGGCCTCGCCGCCGCTGACGGGGTGGTCGCCGCCCTCGGCGCCGCCGGGCAGGGCTACAGGCCGGCGCCGAATAGCTCAGCGCCGCCATCGCCCGTTGTGCCGGCCGCTATCCTCTACGATCTGACCAACCCGGGAAACAAATCATGGGGCCAGACGCCGCCCTATCGCGCGCTCGGCATGGCGGCCTTGAGCGACGCAAGAGTGGAGTTCGCACTTGGCCGCTCCGGCGCCGGATATGGCGCGCGCGCGGGCAAGGCGTCGGGCGGTCTTGGTTCAGCGAGCATTGTTACAGAAGACGGTGTGATTGTAGGCGCGCTGGCGGCAGTCAATTCGTTTGGCGCGACAACCATGCCCGGCACGAATGTGTTCTGGGCCTGGCCTTACGAGCAGGGCGACGAGTTCGGCGGTCGGCGGCCACCAGCTGGTTTCGCACTTGACCTTGACGATTGGGGTGACGCGAAAACCAACCCCGCGGCTTGGCCACTCGCTGCTGGCCGCACCAACACCACACTCGCCTGTATCGCGACGAACATCACGCTCACGCCGGCCGAAGCGCAACGCGTCGCCAAGATGGCGATGGCGGGAATCTCACGCGCTGTGCGCCCCGCTTTCGCGCCGTTCGATGGCGACGTGGTGTTCTGTCTGTCGACCGCGCAGATCGAACGAACTGATCAACGTCCCTTCACGATCGCCCGCATCGGCGAGCTTGCAGCCGGCTGTATCGCCCGCGCAATCGCTCGCGGTGTGTACGCAACCAACCGTTAGTCTCGGCGCACGGTGAGGAATACAGTCGCCAGGTCGCACTACCCTATCGTAAACGACAACTAGCATTGAAAGGTATGTGTAACGTTCAAAAGTTGCACAAAGGCATGGACCCGATGAAAAAGCGGGTCCATATTCCAAATAATAGCAACAGGCCGCTTCTCCCCAGTGTGCTAGCTTGCGCCAAATCATTGGCTTGACGTTGCGCTTGTTGGTCAAGCCTACAGAGGAGAATCGCCGTGAAGTTCGTATCGCTGTTGTTGGCGTCTGCCGCCGTGTTTGGTGGTTCGAACGCATTTGCCCAGGAAGCCGGATACACGCCGCCCAAAACTTCTTGGGGTGCGCCCGATTTGAATGGCGAGTGGACCAATGCGTCGCTCACCGGACTTCAGCGCGACGCAGGTGTGACGAAGACTACTGTCACCGAGGCCGAAGCGCAGGCGATCTTCAACAAAAACTCCTACACCATCTACGAGAAGCAGGAGAACAAAATCTCGAAAGTGGACGAGGAATCCTCCAAAAAGCTGCTTTCGGACAAGGACTCCAACCTCGCCTACAATCGCTTCTGGATGGATCCCGGCGCCGGCCTGATGAAGGTGAAGGGTGAGTACCGCACATCCTACGTCGTCGATCCGCCGTCCGGAAAGGTTCCACTCCAGGAAGGCAAGACGCAGGGAGGCCGCAATTTTGCAAGAAGTGACTATACCGGTCCCGAGACGCGTCCATTGCAGGAGCGTTGCATCTCCTGGGTCAAGTCCGGGCCGATCATCACCAGCGGGATGTACAACAACAATATCCAACTGGTGCAGACGCCGACGCATCTCGTGCTGATGGCAGAGATGATCCACGATGTGCGCGTCATCCCGATCTTCAAGACCGCAGCTGAAGCCCAAGCGAGCCATGGACCCAAGATAATTACGAAATGGAGTGGCGATTCCGTCGCCTGGTATGAAGGCAATACGCTCGTCGTCGAAACCGTGAACCCCTACTATCTGGACCGTTCGTTCATCACATCGAACGGCAAGGCGACCGAACGCTGGACGCGTTGGAACGCCAAGGAAATTTTCTACGAGGTCACGATCGAAGATCCTTCGATCTATACGCAGACCTGGAAGGTAGAGGAGATGTTCCGTGTCGCCGAGGCGCCGATGTACGAATATGCCTGTCATGAATCCAATTATAGTCTTCCTGGCATTCTCGCCGGTGCTCGGCAGCTCGAGCGCGATGGTCGCGGCGAGCCCGTGGAAGTCAGGGGCACATTGTCGGGTGTCATTGATACCGATGCTGAGTAAGGTATCGCCCGCCAACAGCGTTCGATCCTTAGCCCATCTCCACCAGTAGCTCAAAGGAGCGGTTGCGCGACGGCGCAATCGCTTTTTTTGATGTCGAACCTGTTGCCTCGCCACGGAAGGCAGGCAGCCGATGCCCCTTGGGCGATTAACCGGGTCGCGAATGTTATTTGGTGGAACAAGCTGGCGCGCCCGAAGAGATTCGAACTCCTGACCCCCAGATTCGTAGT
>CANJIL010000065.1 GCA_947474455.1 Hyphomonadaceae bacterium
CACGGCCGCAGGCTTCAAGCCGGTCGAAGTGATCCTGTTCGACAGCAAGTCCGACGACCAGAAGTTCAACGTCTTCCGACCGGGCGTCAAAGGCCGCACCGATCACTTCATCGCCGTCTTCCAGAAGCCGCCGAACTAGCCCGCCGCACGGGTTGCCGCTGCAGCATGGTCCGAAGCCGGATCCTGCTGACGACAGCCTTTGGCCGCGACATCACGCTCGGGCGGGATTTCGCTGAAAAGCAGCGTTTCGCAGGCGAATACTCTTGTCCACTGACAAACTTTCTGCCTGCGACCAGCGAAAAGACCGACGCAACGCCGGCGCTGCAGCGGGGCGCTGGCAATCTCCCGAACATCGGATGCAGCGCGCGGAGCGCCCCTAGACTCCGATGTCCTTCCGCAAATGGCCAACCAGCATGTCGCGAGATTTGAAGGCTCTCGCCATCCAGCCAGCCCGGAATTCGCCAAACGGAAGCTTCATGACGCCCGCGTTCCGGCCAAGCGATATCACGGCAAGGTCCAGTGCTGGAGGCGGCTTGAATGGCAACAGCCTGGCTGCCGGTCCAACTCTGGCGATCTCAAGCAGATTGCGCTGCATGACCTTGACCTGACCGTGCAGGGGAACGCCCCCTTTTGCCGGAAAGTTGGTTGCATCCCCCAACGCAAAGACATTTTGTGCGCCAGCTGCTTGCAGGCAGGCATTGACGATCACTTCTCCCCTGTCGTTCACCGCGTCGGGAAAGTTCTGGGCAAGAAACGTCGCATCTGATCGCGCGCCAAGACACCAGAGCGCCAGATCGTAGGCGATCCGACGCCCCGCTCCGGTGACGGCCTCTCCCCCGGCAGTGTCCACATCTGAGCCTGGCGCGACCGGCGAGAGGAGTTCATCGCCAACGACAAGATTTACGCCTCGCTTTGCCAAGGCTTCGGCAGCCCAGCTGGAGAGCTTTTCTGAAGCGTGGGGAAGCAGTCTTCCCTCGCGCTCCATCAGCGTCACGATCTTTTCGGGGAACTCTTCGGACAATTCGCCAGCAATCTCGACGCCGATCGGGCCGGCACCAACAATCAGGATGCGCCCTGCCGCCGTGACCTGCGCATTCAACGATCGATAGTACTCGATCCGTGACGCAGCGTCTCCCTCAAGCGGTTTCACCAGCGCGCTTCGGTAGTTCGCTCCGGTTGCAACGACCAGGTAGTCGAAACGGACGTCTTCCCCGCCATCGACGCGAACCAATTCGGGCGTGACGGCCACGGCCCGCGCCTGAATGTGCCGCACCTTTGGCAGGAAGCGCTGGAACGCAACGATTGAATCAAGTTCCGCCGGCCTCACCAGCTGACGTGGCATTGCCATGGGAATTTCCCAGAATGACTTGGGATCAATCAGCACAGTCTCCATCGCGGACTGCAAAGCATGGGCAATTTTGTGCCCGCCGAGCCCGCCGCCGATCACGACCAATCTTGGTTTTGTCACGCTTGTCTCCGGCCGAGGCGGCTGTTTTCGGTCGCACAGACACTGGCGGTGGGACCGTCCCGCCGGACCCGATCGCAGCGCGGACCCTGCAAGCGCCCGAAGCCGGCCTGGCCGCCAAGTCTCGCGCCGACTTCAGTAGACGAGGCGCCCAATAAATGCAATAGCATTGCATTTACGATAGTGGTGCATTTTGGGAGCGGGTGATCTCGCATGCGGTCTGACCGATCGATCGATGAGCAAGCGCGATGAGCGCAGCGCCTGCCTCACGGCGCACGCGCAAACGCGAGCAAACGCGCGAGCTCATCCAGAGGGTTGCGATGCGGTTGTTCCGCGACAAGGGCTTTGACAACGTCACGATTGCAGAAATTTCCGAGGCCGCTGATGTCGATGCAACAACCTTCTGGCGCCATTTCGGCTCCAAGTACGCGATCCTATACGCTGATCGAGAAGTCTGGCTGTCTGAGCTAAGGCAAACGCTGAACACGGTTCCGGCAGACGTTTCTCCGTTCAGCGCAGCGGTTTCGGCGCTGGCAAGTGCGTCCTTGTCGGTGAGGCCTCCCGAGTTTGAAGAACTTCGCGATGAAGTTCTGCGTTCCTCGCCTGCGCCCGAAGTCCATGCGGCTATTCTCGCCTTCGAGAATCTGATCCAGGAAGAGCTTGCTGCAGGGTTGGCTCGTCGACTTGGCGTGGATCCGAACAAGGACCCTCGGCCCGGAATTTTGAGCGCCGCGATCATTTCGGCGGCCCGGTGGACCCGACTGCATGGGCAAGTCTCTCCTGCCGACGCGTCAGCAAGTCGCCGCAAGACGAGGCTCAAGACAATGATCCGCAATGCCGCGAAACTGGTGGACTGAGATGCAAAGCGTTCCGTGTCGATATTCCGCCGGGACCCCGTCGACCCAGCTCGCCTTCGCACTCACACACGAGGAACTAGACATGCACAAACTTGGAAAACGAATTCCACTGGACGAGATGCCGCCCGTCCCCGTCTACAAACTCTCCCATATCGTTCTGCGGTCAGCAGACGTCGGTGCAGCGCGAGACTGGTACATGGCCGTGATCAACGCGCGTATGGTGTTCGAGGCCGACGATGGAATGGGTTGCGCGCTCACCTTCGACGAGGAGCATCATCGCCTGCTCATTGTCGGCATGCCAGAGAAGGACGTCGCGGCGCAGCGCGGGCTTGGCACTTTTTTTCAGCAGATCGACAAGCGTCGTGCGATGTCTGGCCTGGAACATATCTCCTTCACCTACGACGGCGTCGGCGTCTGGCTTGCCAACTACAAGCGCTGCAAGAAGCAAGGGATCGAGCCGGTGATGTGCGTCAATCACGGGCCGGTATTGTCCATGTATTATCTCGATCCGGACGGGAACAGCGTCGAAATCCAGACGGACACAATGCCGATGGATCAGGCATTCGAGTTCATGTACTCGGACGCCTTCGCCGAGAACCCCATCGGGGCGCCCTTTGACCCCGACGAGCTGTGCGCCCGATACGAAGCGGGGACGCCATTGCGGGAAATTGCCTCAACTGGATGGGAATAGGGAAACACACCGATGACAGACGTTGAATCGATCGAAGCCGAAATTGCCCGGCGGCTCGTTGGCAGAAAGCCGATTGGAAAAACCATCGCTTTCGATCTCAAGGACAAGGGCTTCCTTCTTATCGACGGCGTCAGCACACCCCCGAGCGTGTCGCAGGTCCGGGGTCCGGCTGACGCCACGATCACCATCAGCGCCGACGATCTGAAGGGCCTTCTCGACGGCACGATCAATGGACAGTCACTGATGATGACGGGGCGCGCCAAGATGAAGGGCAATCCGATGGTTGTGATGAAACTCGCGGAGTTGTTGATGTAGCAACACGGCCACACATCACATCAAGCGTGGACGCGCTGACCCGCCCCTGGATTTTCGAACCAAGCGCGTCGCGACCGAGCAGCTTCGCCCCGGCCCTGACATCGATCTGACAAGCGCAATGGAGTAATCTCTCGGCGTCTGACACGGGAAACTGGCGGATCGTCATACGTTTGCGTTGCGCTGTATTCGCCCGCGTCGGCGTCCTGGCCGGGCGCTCTCCCAAAACCTCCGAACCTGGCGAACGAGGACAACCCCACCGAATGACAAGGGCGTCATAGCCTGCGAGGCGGTTTGGGACCTCATTCGCGGACGCTGTCAGGGCCAGCAGCCCTTCTATGGTTGCACCAACAGGTCGAAGACAGGTCTGCACCCGACCGACGCGCCAAAAAGATCAAAACGCTGCTTGCAGCGCACGCGCCGTCCAGACAGGATTTTCGCTGGCGAAATCAATCATAAATTCGTATCCAGCTTGCTTACTGCCGGCAAGCTTGCAAGCGAACACGCGCTTAGCGGCGTCAGCTTTCAAGGAGTGCCGAGTATGCGTCCGGCTGTGGTGCTGTTTGCCCTCTGTGGCGTGCCCGCCCTCGCCCAGGAGCGTCCCGCCAATGATGGCTGGACTCTCACCGTAGGCGCCGGCGGCCTCGCCACTCCAACTTATGAGGGTGACAACACATATCGCTTGTCCATTCTCCCCAACATTCAAATTACCTACGCCGACACGTTCTTCGCCTCCGTTCAGGAAGGCGTCGGCTATCGTGTCATCAATACCGACACGCTGCGCGCTGGACCCATCGCACGCGTCCGCTTCTCGCGGGACGATGATGGCGACCAGCCATTTGCGGTGACGGGAGATGATTCCACCGACCTCATCGGCCTCGGCGATGTCGACACCAGCGTCGAACTCGGCGGCTTCGTGGACTATGAATTTGCCGGCATCACGTTCAGCGCCGAAGCCCGGAAGGCCATCACCGGACATAAAGGATTTGTCGCAGACGTGGGTGCACGCTGGTCTGGCCGTAGCATGGCGTTTGGCCCGCCTGTGATCTGGACGATCGGTCCACGCGCCCGCCTGGTCGACGACAGTTTCACCACCGCGTATTTCGGCGTGACCAGCACGCAATCGCTTGCGTCTGGCCTGCCCGTCTACGAAGCGGGCGGCGGGCTGTATTCTTACGGAATTGGCGCAACCGCAATCATCCCGATCGATCGGGAGAACCGCTGGACGGCCGTAGCCTTTGCTGGCTACGACCGGCTCGCGGGAGACACGGCTGGTAGCCCTCTCGTGCAAATACGCGGCACGGAAGATCAGGCGACAATTGGGATATTCGTCAGCTATCGCATCCTCTGAACGCAGAACCTTGCCCTGCGTCCTTCAGAATACGCTTTGACGAAAGGCTGTACGTCGCCTCACAGCGGTCGTTCGTCAGGTTGCGAAGTATGGCGAAAACCATCTGGCCGTCCTTGCCACAGACAACCGCTATGGCCGCTCGGGGAACCCACCCTCTGCCGAATTACCCTAAAGACGGACGGTCAGATCGGCGCCGATCAAGCTCGGCTGCTTAACGTGTCTGTATGCTTTCAAGATAGGCGAGAATGTCCTTGATCTGCGCCGAACTGAATCGAAAGTCAGGCATGTTGGGATGCCCTGTCATGACGCCCTGAGCAAACGCTTCTGCGAGCCCGGCAACCGGGTAGCGCTCAGCCAGAGTACGCAGCGCGGGTGCATCAGGATTGCGGCTCCTGTCTCCGGAGCGGACGGCATGGCAACTGACGCACTGAAGCTGGACGATGCGCCTCCCCGCTTCAACTTGTTCCGGCGTGGCGTCCGCCACCAATACCGCGTAGCCAGCGCCTTCAGCAGGGTCAGCCGCCGGAGCAGGTGCTTTCGCGCAGCCAGAAATGCAGAGCGCCAGAAGCAGGATTGTGACGCGTTCAACCATCTCCGGAGTCTGACGCCGCTTGCCCTTGACGGCTTTGACCTGGATCACGCGGATGAAAAAATTTTTCGCCCGTCTCCGACTGAGCCGATGAAAACCTTCACAAGACGAGGTCAGGCCAAGAAGGGGCCGTATGAGCTCTGATGCTCCGAAGCGGCGATTCTTCATCGACATGGGAATTCACGCCCGCATCGCGCCCGCGCAGCTCTGACATCGCCGTGAGCTGCAAGCGCCTTTTGAGCTAGATCAATGATGTCGCCAACGATCGGCGGACGCTCTCCGAGTTTCCCGGAACAGTTCGGTCGTCGTGGGAATCTGCAGGGAGGAAGCCATGCTACGTTGGCTGGTTGTCGTTGGATGCGCTTCTATCGCCACCGCTTGTTCCACCGGACCCGCACCTCAGGCTGCCCCGGTCAGCAATAGTTCGCCGGTGCAGGCGACGAGCAATCCGCCACGCTCGCCAGGTCTTGTCTACGCTGAGAAGGCCTGCTCTGCTTGCCACGCGGTGGTTTCCGGCCAGACCCGATCCCCGGATCCGAAGGCCCCGACATTCGAGGCGATCGCCAACACGCCAGGAATGACGACCATGGCGCTCAACGTGTGGTTGCACAGCAGCCTGCATCGCGACATGCCATACGTGCGTGTCCAGCCAGACCAGCTGGAGTCGCTGGCCGAGCACCTCTTATCGCTCAAGAAATAGAAGGTCGGCGAGACAGCCTTGGATTGGGTCATCGCGGGGTCCAGCACATTGAGCCGCCAGATGCCTTGCCCGACGTCAGACCTATGGAACTGAGCGCTCCTCTCCACTGTCTTGCAGACGCGGTGGGGATCAGCGTAACCGAAAAGCGTGCCAGAGATGCGGCCGCGCCAGTCGTTGGGACCTAAGCACTCGCCCCGCGGCGCAGTATTGTCAGGGTGAGGAGCCTCGAGGCTGACAGCCGTTGATCCAAGTCGACCAATGGCTGGTTCGAATTGCCGAAGTGAATCATCGGCCAACCGGGGCGTCCGCGCTAGAACGATCAACACGGGAGCGCGCGTGGGCGGCGCCGAGGAGCACAGCCAATGGACGTTTCACTGTATCAGTTGAACCTGAACCTGGCCGCAGCCACGATGATGGTCGCGCTGACCACGCTCATGCACTTTTTTGGGTTGCTGCTGCTGACAAGGCTGATGAACGACGCGCATGTGCGGCTTCGCAGGCACGCTAACCGCCTGCGGCAAGCAGGGATGATTCTGCTCGCCGTCTTTGGCCTGTTCGCGTTGCACACGATGCAGATCTGGATCTACGCTACGTTGTTTCGGGCGCTGGGAGAGCTCCGCAGCTTTGAGGAGGCGCTCTACTTTTCTACCGTGACCTTTGTAAGCCTGGGGTATGGCGACGTCGTCCTGACGCCGAACTGGCGCGTGTTGAGCGCCATCGAGGGCGCCAATGGAGTCATTCTGATCGCATGGTCGACCGCGTTCTTGCTCACTGTGACGAGCCGGCTGAAGGTGCTTGAACACGATTGGCTCGAACAGGATGAAGAGCCACCTGTCCAAGCTGTGGCATTGTCGGATGGTATCCGCGGACACGACGCGTCCACCCCAAGCGGCTCTGACAATCGCAAAGAATTGGGGCGGTGACCACCACGAGGCTCCAAAGGTCACCGCTGGTTTCTGAGAACAATTCCGTTTCGACGTTTCGACACTCAGCAAGTGACGGCGCCCATCCAAGACGCTTTTCGCAAAGCGGTCCGCAACCGGCGGGTCTCCACCTTCCACTGTCGGCAATCCGCCCGCTCGTCAGGTCACATGAAACACGACTGCGAATGAAGTTCCTCGTCCCGCGCCGCCTTCGCCAATCAACACCCGGCCGCCGATCTGTTGCGCGAGCGACGATATGATTTTCATGCCCAATCCTGACGACTTCGTTGGATCAAAACCTGCCGGAAGTCCTGGTCCCTCGTCAGACACGGATAGAGCGTACCCATCCGGATGCGGCGCCAATCTGACTGTAATCCTGCCGAACGCATATTTCGTGGAGTTGGTCACAAGTTCGCTCACAATAAGACCGAGCGACGCTCCCATTGCGGCTGGAACCCTAAGCTCAACGGCCTCGACGACCAGCTCGTTCTGCTCGATATCGGCGCTTATCAGTCCGGCAAGCTTCTGACAAAGCGCCACCAGATAGACCTTGAGCTGCACATGCTCCGACTGGTCCAGGCTATGGAGACTGCCATGTACGCTTGCGACCGCTACAACACGCCTTGCAGCTTCCTTGAGCTGTGCCGCCACACCTGGGTCTTCTGCCTGTCTTGCCTGCAGCGACAAGAGACTCGACACCATCTGCAGACCGTTGAGGAGGCGGTGATCTGCTTCTCTGCCTAGAAGTTCGGTGTGGTGGATCAGAGCATCTTTTTCAACGAGGAGCGAGCGTTCGCGCTTGAGCGCTTCAGCGAGCGCTGCTTCGGCGCGATGAAGCCGCGTTACCTCGGCATTGCCATCAGAAAGCGCGGTGCAATTTCGCCGCCCGCATCCGGCAGGCCTTAGAAACGGCTCCAGATCGGCGTCAATCCTGGCCTGTGATTGCGTCATCCTTCCAGACCCCTCAATCATCCGTCCACAACACGATGGAACCTGGCCGGCTTCGAGTCTGTACGCGGTACGACAGTTGCTCGCGGCGCCTGAGCAATTGGCGTGCGACACAAACGTACAAGCTTGTCAGCGTACGGTCGCAGCGTGGCGGCTAACTGACAGCGAACGATGGCGCCAACGCGCCGCCAGCCCCGTCGATTGAGACAGCCTCGCTCGCTTTCAAACCTGTGTCGGATTTACGACGACAACACCGCCCGCCAGGGGCTGGCAGTTCTCGGTGATCCTGCCCGGGATGCTTGTGCCGACTGAGTAGTTTCCGAGCCTGTCGAGAGTTTATCGCTCGCGCCATATTGAGGGCGAGTGATGGGCGGGGGCCTCGCCCCTCGCCCAGTTCCCAAACACCGCTGAGGTATCCGCAATGAATGCGATGACCAAGCTGTCGATCATGAAGGCCCTCGTCTATCACGGGCCTGGACAGAAAGCGTTCGAAGACCACCCCAAGCCGACCATCATCGCGCCCACCGACGCGATCGTCAAAATCACGAAGACGACTATCTGTGGCACTGATCTCCACATTCTGAAGGGCGATCTGCCCAGTTGTGAGCCCGGCCGTGTCCTCGGCCATGAAGGCGTCGGTGTGATCGAGAGCGTCGGTGCGGCAGTTACCGCGTTCAAGGCGGGAGACCGCGTCCTGATCTCCTGCGTCAGCGCCTGCGGAAAATGTGACTATTGCCGCAAAGGCATGTTCTCTCACTGCACCACGGGAGGCTGGATTCTCGGCAACACCATCGATGGTACGCAAGCCGAGTTCGTCCGCACCCCGCACGCTGACACCAGCCTCTATCCCATCCCCGAAGGCGCCGACGAGGAAGCCCTCGTCATGTTGAGCGACATCCTGCCCACGGGCTTCGAGTGTGGCGTCCTGAACGGCAAGGTCCAGCCTGGCGCCACACTGGCAATCGTTGGCGCCGGCCCGATCGGTCTGGCTGCGCTTCTTACGTCGCAGTTCTACTCACCCGGCGAGATCATCATGATCGACCTCGACGACAACCGCCTCGAGATCGCAAGGCGGTTCGGCGCGACCAAGACCATCAACAGCGCGGACGGCAAAGCGGTTGCCGCGCTGATGAAGCTGACGGATGATCGTGGGGTCGACACCGCGATCGAAGCCGTGGGCATTCCCGCGACATTTGAACTTTGTGAGCAGATCATCGCGCCTGGGGGCGTCATCGCCAACATCGGTGTCCATGGCGTACCGGTAACGCTGCACCTCGAACGCCTTTGGGATCGCAACATCAGCATCACGACACGGCTAGTCGACACAGTCAGCACGCCGATGCTTCTGAAGGTGCTCAAGGCCAAGAAGATCGATCCGAAGCGTCTGATCACGCACCGCTTCAAGCTCGTCGACATCCTCGCGGCCTACGAGACTTTCGGCAATGCCGCCAAAACCAAGGCGCTGAAGGTGATCATCGAAGCCTGACGTCGAGCTGACGTCGCCATACCCCGGAACAGTTCACGCAGCTCACGCCGTAAACTCAACCGCCCGCTTGCCTGTAACGCAAGGCAAGGCGGGGGGCGCACTTCTGCCGGAATTTTTTCCGAGGCGCTCCTGCTCGGCATGGATTTCCGCTCCGAGCGCCATGTCGATGGCGACCGGCGATGAGCCCTTGGGACAACGGATCAACGCCACAAGGCCATCCGACCACTCTGGGCCAAAAGCGTCGTATCCTGGAACAGCGAGAAACGGCAGGAAAGCCCTCGCTTTCCTGCCGTTCCATCTGGTGACCCGGAGCCCGGGCAAAGTCTGCGAGGTATTTCCGGAGATCACCATACCCCGTCGGGGGAAGACGTTCACCGCCGGACGAAATCCAGAAACACCGGCGCGCAATCCCCGAGCCGCTTTTCCTGATAGCGCGTCGTCACATGATCGGCAGGCGGTGAACGCCAGTCATCGGCGCGCATCGACGTCCATTCGAACCGGCCGTCGCGCAACACATCCGCCAGCGCGCGATTGGCATAGTCGGCCCAGTCGGTCGCAAACCGCAGACCCGCACCCGTCTTCAACACGCGCGCCAGCTCCGCCACGAAATCCGGCTGCATCAGACGGCGCTTGCGATGACGGGTTTTCGGCCAGGGATCAGGAAACAGGATGAAGGCGCGGTCGATCGACTGATCGGCGAACTGCGCCACGAGATCGCGCGCATCGCCGCGCCGCACACGCACGTTCGACAGCTTTCTCTCCTCGATCGCCGTCAGCAGTTTCGCGACGCCGTCGATGAACGGTTCGGCGCCGATAAAGCCAACATCGGGATGCAGACCCGCCTGCCCCGCCAGATGCTCCCCGCCGCCAAAACCAATCTCAAGCCAGGTTTGGCGCGCCATCGCGCCGAATATTATCCCTGGGACGAGCGCGGCCTTCGCCGTTTCGGGAATCGCCAGCTTCGGTAGCAGGTCCTCAACAAGCCCCTGCTGCCGCCTGGATAACGGTTTGCCGGCAGCGCGGCCGTAGAGCCGGTGTCTGTGCTGGTGCTCATCCATCCGCGCGTGAAACCACGCCCGCGCCTGATCGGCAACGCTCATCTGTAGGATGAAGTCATTCCCGATTTGGAGGATGGCCAGGAATTTTCGCCGCTGTTTTCAAGTCGCCGGCGCTCGAAGATGCACGAAACAGCCCGCGAGATTCGATCCAGCCGGGAGTTGGCGCTTCATCCCACCCGTGACCCGAGCAAACCGGCCCACGAGGGGAATGCGAACCTATGCCAGGTCCTTGAGGGCGCCGACGAGATCCGTCTTCTCCCACGAGAACCCGCCATCCGCGTCCGGCTCGCGGCCGAAATGGCCGTAGGCGGAGGTGCGTGCATAGATCGGCTTGTTGAGGCCGAGATGCGTGCGGATGCCGCGCGGACGCAGGTCCATCACTTCGCCAAGGCGCTTCTCGAGCTTGGCGAGATCAACCTTCTCCGTGCCATCGCAGCCGGCATAGATCGACAGCGGCTCGGGCACGCCTATGGCGTAGGAAAGCTGGATCACGCAACG
>CANJIL010000066.1 GCA_947474455.1 Hyphomonadaceae bacterium
CCTGCTTGAACGTGAGAAGACGAAAAGGAAGACCATGAAACTACGGCGCTTGCACCACGCCAGAGCCGCTGCTTAACTCAAACCAGATGAGCCGAACCTCCTGAACATCAGGCAGCAACAGGTCTCAAATTATCTGATGACGGACAGGCGGTGAAGATCTGGAGCAGGAGGCCCTGCCCCTTCGTCGGCGCACCGTCGACCAGGATGTGGTTCTTGTGCAAGCGCTCCACATCCTCGCCGTGATTGCCCAGGCGCTGGCCGATGCCTTCGAAGTAGGTGTCGGGCGCGGTCTGAAACGGGATGCCGCGTGCGCGCAGAGCTTCGACGCTGGCGTAGATGTCGTCGGCGCCGAGCGCGATGTGCTGAATCCCCTCGCCGCCATAGTCCCTGAGGAATTCCTCGATCTGGCTCTTGTCATCGCGACTCTCGTTGAGCGGGATGCGGATCTTGCCGCATGGGCTGGTCATCGCCTTCGAGACAAGGCCGGTCTGCTTGCCTTCGATGTCGAAGTAGCGGATCTCGCGGAAGTTGAAGATGCGTTCATAGTAGTCGGCCCACTTCGCCATGTTGCCGCGGTGCAGATTGTGCGTGAGATGGTCGAGATAGGTAAGACCGACCGAATTCTTGGCTTCGTCAGCGCCTGGGATTGGGACAAAATCGATGTCGTAGATGCCGCGGGCGCCGTAGCGGTCGACGAGATAGATGTAGGCGCCCCCGATAGCATGGATTGCCGGGATGTTGAGCTCCATCGGGCCGACCGTGCCGAACGCCGGCTCGGCGCCGCGCCTGATCGCTTCGGCATAGGCCTTGGCGGCATCTTTCACGCGGAAGGCCATCGCGTTTGCGCCGGCGCCGTGAACTCCGCGGAAGGCGGCAGGCTGGCCCGAGGGCTCCATGTTGAGGATGAAGTTGATGTCGCCCTGCTTGTAGCGGATCACATTCTTCGAACGGTGCTTCGAAACAGCGGTGAAGCCAAGGCTTTCGAAAAGCTTCGCGAGCACATGAGGACTGGGCGAAGTGTATTCGACGAATTCGAACCCGTCTGTGCCCAAGGGGTTTTCAAAGATATCGGCCATGGGAATCTCCGGCGCTTGCCGAAAATATATGCCGCGGAGGACGATGAAAGAAGCGAGCCCGGGGGAGCCTCCGCATCAATCTTTGCAAGAGTCGTGCGTAGAACGTCGGCTTTCACTGGATTCCGTGCTGCGGTTCAGGCGATCAGGATCCGTTTCCCGCGCGAATGGCGCGCCAGCCGCCGGCCATGAGATGCCAGCCGACATAGAGGAGAAGGCCGGCCGAAGCAGCGAACATCGCCTGCATCGCTCCGTGTCCCGATTCACCGATCGCGTGGGCGATCACCCAGCCGATCGGCGTCGTGACGGAGGAGGCAAGAATGGCGGCGGTGGCCGCGACGGGCGGACGGAGACCTGCCTGAAGGGCTAGCGCCATGGCGACGACGCCTTCGGGCGCCTCATGCAGAATGAGACCGAGCGAGGCTAGCAGGCCTGAGCCTTCGCCGTGCCAGAAAACAGCGGTGTAGACGGCGCCGTCGAGCGTGGAGTGGATCGCCAGAACTATAACACCGAGCCACGCGCCAACGCGCATTGTTGTTGGCGAAGGTGTGGAACGCACGCGGAAAACGAGTTCGAGCAGGATGCCGATTGAAGCGCCGCCGAAGAGGAAGAAACGTTCGACGTCGCCTGCCCCGAACGCCTCGGGCGCGAGGTGGGTGAGAGCCACAACCAGGATCACAACACCGCCGGCCATGCCGACAATGTCGGTGACGCGCTTCGCCATCGTCGCGGCAAGCAGCGCGAACGCTACGCCGGCGACGGAGAGCGCACCCGCACCCAGAACGATTGCAGCTTCGGAGCCAAACATCGGGATTCCGTTCCAGCCGCATCGGCTGCGAGGTCGATGTTACACAGTAACACACGTGGCGCAAGCAAGTTTTGAGCGGCCTTTAGCGATGCGGCGTCAGTCTCGATCTTGGATCAAATGCTGAAATCCAGCGCCTGATCGACCGATGCTCCGACAATGCCTTTAGCGTGGAGATAGGCCACCACCTGATCGGCCAGCACCTCGGCATTGGCGCTCGATGTGTCGAGGCGAAGTTCGGGCGAAACAGGCGGTTCATACGGACTGTCGATGCCTGTGAAGTTGCGGATCTGGCCGGCGCGCGCCTTTCTATATAGACCCTTGGGATCACGGCCTTCGGCTATCGACAGGGGAGCATCAACGAAAATCTCGATGAACTCGCTCTTGTCGACCAGACCGCGAACCATATCGCGCTCCGCCCTGAAGGGCGAGATGAAGCTGGCCGTCACGATGAGGCCTGAGTCCACGAACAGCTTGGCCACCTCGCCGATGCGGCGGATGTTTTCGATACGCTCTTCGTCGGTGAAGCCGAGGTCCTTGTTGAGGCCCTGGCGAATATTGTCGCCGTCGAGCGCATAGGTGTGTGCACCCATGGCGACGAGCTTGCGCTCGACGAGATTGGCGATTGTCGACTTGCCGGCGCCGGACAGGCCGGTGAACCAGAGAATGGCCGGCCTGTGGCCCTTGAGCAGCGCACGCGAGGACTTGGTGACGTCCATCGCCTGGCGATGCACGTTGGTGGAGCGGCTCAACGTGAACTCGATCATGCCGGCTGCAACCGTCTGGTTGGTGAACCGGTCGATCAGGATGAAGGCTCCCCCCTCGCGGATGACGCGATAAGGATCGAACGCGATGGGCTGGCCCGTGGAGATGTTGCAGAAGCCGATCTCGTTGAGGCCGAGGGCGTTACCCTGCGTCTTTTCGAGCGTGTTGATGTCAATCTTGTGCCGGATCTGCGTGACCGTCGCCTGCACGCTCTGGGCGCCGATCTTGAGGATGTAGGCATAGCCGGCGGTGAGTTCGTCTTCCGTCATCCATAGTATGTTGGCCGTGAACTGGTTCGAGACTTCCGGGCGGGCGTCGCTGGACGCGAAGATGTCGCCACGCGAGGCGTCGATCTCGTCGTCGATGACGAGTGTGACGGCATCGCCGGCGCTTGCCTGAGGCAGGTCGCCGTCAGCTGTAACGATCGCCTTCACTTTCGAGACTTTACCCGATTTCGTGACGACGACTTCGTCGCCGGGTTTGACCGAGCCGGAGATGATCGTGCCGGAGAAGCCTCGGAAATCCAGATTGGGGCGATTGACCCACTGCACCGGCAGACGGAACGGCGCATTCGCGCGCTCGTCGGCAATCTCGATCGCTTCGAGATGTTCGAGCAGCGTCGGACCCGGATGCCAGGGCATCGTCTCGGCCTTCTTGGTGACATTCTCGCCTTTGAGGGCGGACATCGGGATCGGCGTGATGGACTCGAAGCCGAGATGTTCGGCGATCTGCAGATAGCTTGCGACAATCTCGTGGAAACGCGCGCGGCTATACTCAACCAAGTCCATCTTGTTGACCGCCACAACGATGTGGCGAACGCCAAGCATGTTGGCGATGTAGGTGTGGCGCTTGCTCTGCAGCAGCACGCCCTTGCGCGCGTCGATCAGGATCACGGCTAGATCGGCGGTAGATGCGCCTGTCGCCATGTTGCGGGTGTACTGCTCGTGACCGGGCGTATCCGCGACGATGAATTTGCGCTTGTCGGTAGAGAAGAAGCGATAGGCGACATCAATGGTAATGCCCTGCTCGCGTTCGGCTTCAAGACCGTCCAGCAGAAGCGCGAAGTCGATATTCTCGCCTTGCGTTCCGTGCTTGACGCTGTCGCGCTTCAGGGCGGCGAGTTGGTCTTCGAAAATCAGCTTCGTGTCGTACAGGAGCCGGCCGATCAGCGTGGACTTCCCATCGTCCACCGAACCACACGTGATGAAACGTAGCACGCCCTTCTCGGCGGCGGCGAGTTCACGGACCGAGGCGCGCGACGCTGGCTGGCGCAGGGGCGTGACCTTCGTAGCCATCAGAAATAGCCCTCGCGCTTCTTCTTCTCCATCGACCCACTTTCGTCGTGGTCGATCAGGCGGCCGGAGCGCTCTGAAGTTCGGGCGGTGAGCATTTCCGCGACGATCTCGTCGAGGGTAGCGGCGTCGCTTTCAACGGCTGCGGTGAGCGGATAGCAGCCAAGCGTGCGGAAACGGATCATGCGATCGACGGGAGCCTCGCTAGGCTCCAGTGGCGTGCGATTGTCATCGACCATGAAAATCTGGCCGTTGCGGATCACGGTCGGGCGTTTCTTGCCGTAATAGAGCGGCACGATCGGAATCTCTTCTTCCGTAATGTAGGTCCAGATATCGAGCTCGGTCCAGTTGGAAAGCGGGAAGACGCGGATGCTTTCGCCCGGCGCCTTGCGGGTGTTGTAGAGGCTCCAGAGTTCCGGACGCTGGTTCTTAGGATCCCAGCCGTGGTTTTCGGTGCGGAAGGAAAAAATGCGTTCCTTCGCCCTGCTCTTCTCCTCATCACGCCGCGCGCCGCCGAAGGCCGCGTCGAACTTGTACTTGTCCATCGCCTGCCGCAGGCCTTCGGTCTTCATGACCTGGGTGTGGAGATTGGAGCCCGAAGCGTAGGGATTGACGCCGCGCTTCAGCCCATCCTGATTGATGTGGACGATTAGTTCGAGGCCAAGCTTCTTAGTGATGAGATCGCGGAACGTCACCATCTCCCGGAATTTCCAGGTGGTATCGACATGCATAAACGGGAAAGGCGGCCGCGATGGCCAGAAGGCCTTCATCGCAAGGTGCAGCATCACGGAGCTGTCCTTGCCGATTGAATACAGCATCACCGGGTTTTCGAAGCCGGCGGCAACCTCCCTCATGATGAATATGCTCTCGGCCTCCAGCCTCTGCAGGTGAGCCGGCAACGGATTCTTGCGCGGCGGGCGCGTCCTGAACCGCGCCGCATAGGCCGAAAGGTCTTGTTCCAGTGTCAAAACACGCGTCCTCGGGGCCGTCCTGCCCATAGTGGAGGACCGACTTAGGGTGAGGGGCGGCTGCGGTAAAGCTTGCGCGTCTCAACTCAGATCCTACGCCACCTTAACGATGGATTTTCGAGTGATTTCAAGTTTCCGGAACGATTGGCGGTCTCGGTGGCGCCACAGTCGCATTTTGTGTTTAACTGGCGGAAAGCAAAGAGGAAACGATGGGACGAATTCTTGTCATCGTCGGCGGCGTGCTGGTGCTTCTGCTTGGCGGCATCATCGTCCTGCCCAACCTGATCCCGCAGGAAGTCTACCGGGCCAAGATCGAGGAAGAGGCCTCCAAGCTGCTGGGCCGGCAGGTCAAGGTAACCGGCAATATCGGCGTCAGCATCTTCCCACGGCTCGAAGCCAAGGCGGGCGCCTCAACCATTGCGAATCCGGAAGGGTTCGGGGATGCGCCCTTTGCCTCCATGAAAGAGCTCCGGGCGGCAGTCGCCCTCTGGCCCCTGCTCTTCCAGAACGTCGAGATCGAGGAATTCGTGCTGGTCGAGCCCACGATCGGACTGGTCAATCTCGCGAACGGCAAGAACAACTGGACCTTCGACTTCGGCAGCACACCGCCCGCCGAAGGCCAGGGGCCGAAACAAGGCTCCTCGATGGGCGCGGCCCTCCGCGATGTGCGGATCGAGAACGGCAAGGTCTCGTATGACGACCGACAGTCGAAGAGCATCTACACGCTTCGTGAGCTGAACCTTTCCGCTGACATGCAAGCGCTGGACAAGCCGCTGTCTTTCAATGCTTCGGGTTTCGCCGACGAGCTGGCGTTCAAGCTTGAGTCACGGCTCGAGAATCCGAAGGCAATGATGGATGGCGTCACAACGCCGGCCTCAATCAAGATCGACACCGAGCTGGTCAAAACGGCGCTCGACGGAAAACTGGGACTCGGCGCGAGACCGTCTTTCGACTTCAAGTTCAACGGCGAGATCCCCTCCGCGGTGCAGCTGGCTGACGCTTTCCAGGTAAAGGACCTCCCGGCGCGGAGCGTGCTGGGCAAGCTGTCGCTGAACGGACAGGCCTTTGGGTCGTTCGACGACTTCACGCTGAAGATCGCTGGCGCGAAGCATGAAAGCCCGCTGCTAACTGCAGATCTCAAGGGCGAGGCGCACATCGCCAAAGCCATCGCTTTGCAACTGGACGCCTCCGCAGAGGCGCCACAGCTGGCGGATCTCGCAAAGGCGATGAACATCACCGCGCCGGCCGCGGCCGCGCTTGGCAAGGCGAAGGCGACCACAAAGATCGCCGGCACGCTGGACGACCTCACCTTCTCCAATGTCAATTTCGAACACAACAGTGGCCTTCTCGGCTTGCTGTTCAGCGGCAATGCCCGGCTCAGGAACGAATTGACGTTCGCGGGCAATCTCACAATCGCCGCACCCGACCTGCGCAAGCTGGCGGCGGCGGCCGGCGCAGAATTGCCAGCGGGTGACGTCTACAAGTCGTTCTCGCTTACGGGCCTGACTTCGGGGGGCGCGACAGACGTGCTTCTGAAAAATGCAGTCGTACAATTCGATAACATCAAAGGGTCAGGCGAGGCTGCGCTGAGCTTCGCGGGGGCGAACGGGAAGCCGCGTTTAACCGGCACACTCACAACCGGCGACATCAACATCACGCCTTACGCGGCTGCCTCTGGCGCGCCAACGAATGCGTCCGCAGCGCCTGCAACTAAAGGCTGGGGAACGACGCTGATCGACTTGACGCCCCTGCGCCTCGCCGATGCATCGCTTGTGCTGAAGACAGGCGGCATACAATTCGACAAATTCGATTTTGGTCCGTCGAACATCGTTGTCTCCCTGATAAGCGGTAAGCTGACCGCTGACGTGAAGCAGACAACCCTCTTCGGCGGCGCCGGCGGGGCGAGTTTTGTCGCGGATGGAAGCAGCGTTACGCCAGCCATCGCGCTGAAAGCCAATCTCGACAAGCTGTCGCTGAAGCCGCTGCTGGTTGCCGCGGCAGGTTTCGACATGGTCGAAGGCCAGGGCGATGTCGCGATCGATATCGCCGGGTCTGGGGGCAACCTTCAGGCGATGATGAATTCGCTGGTCGGCAAGGGAGATTTCCTGTTCGACGAAGGCGTGCTGAAGGGCGTGAACCTGCAGGAGTTGGGCAAGGCGGCCCAAACCGCGCTGTCGAGCAAGAGCATTTCCTTGACTGCGTTTTCGACCAGCTCGCAGACGAAGTTCAGCGCGCTCAATATCGGCTTTGCGATGAAGGATGGCGTTGCTCTATTGACGGGCCTGAAGCTGAATGCCGATGGCGTGATCGTATCCGGTGGCGGCGCGCTGGATATCGGAAAGCAACAGGTGACGCTGAACCTGTTTCCAGAGTTCGCGGACAAGAAGGCTGGCCTCAATGGCTATGGCCTGCCAATAAAGCTGGCGGGCGGATGGGATAACATCGGGCTCAGCCTCGACTGGGATTTCCTGAAGGACAAGGCAGTCGCTGGATTGCAGGCAAGAGCTGGCGCCGAGATCCAGGACGAGCTCAAGCAGCTTGGAAACGGGCTGCGGGACAAGTTCGGCCTGGGCGGCGCCAAACCAGCGCAGGGAGCGCAGACGCCAGCGTCGCCGACGCCCGCTCCCGCCCCTGCCGGGCAAGGCCAGCCGACAGCGCCTGCTCAACCGTCAGAGGCGGCGGCCGAGCCTCCCAAATCAGCGGAAGACCGCCTCAAGGCCGAAGCCGACAAGGCATTCAACAAGCTGTTCGGCCGGGACTAGGCCGCCTCACTTCGGCAGAACCGACATGATCGAGCCTTCCGCTTTCACACGGCGGTAGCCGCCGCCAGTACAGACCACGAAGCCCGCCAGCATCGGGGCGATCCTGGCCCAGGCGCAGTCGGGCTTTGCGACTTCCTGCGCCGCTGCGATCGCGAGGTTAGGCCTCCCGCCGTCTGGAGTGCAGGGTGTCAGAAAATGTGGCCGCCTTTTCTGTCTGCTTGGATATGAATGGCTCCTTGTTTCCGCTGCGCGCCGATCGCGCATTCGGACGGGAGTTTCCTGCTGCCTTGAACAAGGTGTGGACGTGTGTTGACGCCCATCCCACACCCGCAGGCGGGAAAGCCCGTAAAATGCAGGCCTTCTGACCTTTTCAGGGAACGCTATCCAACGCGAAGAACGCTGGACCGTGTAGGATTCTGCGTCTTGCCCGGCCTTCGGGTTGGCGTTATCACCACGACCTTCGCGCGAGCCCTCAAGGGCCATGCATGGATGCCGGCTTAGCTCAGTTGGTTAGAGCGCTAGATTGTGGATCTAGAGGTCCCCGGTTCGAGCCCGGGAGCTGGTACCAGGACAACGCGTTGATCTCACAACGGATTTTATGTCGACACCGCATGGGTGTTGCCCGCCGTTCTGACACTCATTCTGACCCTGGTTCTGACGACCTTCGAGTTCATGGTCGGGGCACGCGAACTGCAACGGCGTGCGATCAACCCGCCCGCATAACTAGCTAAATCAAACGGCGCCGGAACGGGCCGATTGTGAAGAGGCGCCGCGCGTCCCACCGCCCGCCAAACGAAAAACAGCTTGATGCTCCTGAGGCAGGCTGATGCCTCGCTGGAGCAAACAGCTATCGCAGCATCGCTCAAACCAAACAGCCCCCGGGGTTAGCGGGGCGGTTCAGTCGCTTCAGCCGTCGAGTTTTTCAACGGAATTGGCGAAGAGACGCCCTCCGCTGGGGAAGGAGGACAGCACAACGGATTGTTCTTTGTCGCTCGCCACAGCAAAGCTATTCTCAGTTTCCAGACCAGCGCCATATGGTCGTTGAACCCGCTGCGCCGAGGGGAGGTTTGTGGTGCTCATGCGAGACAAACTGCATTCGACCAAAGCTATAAAATCAGGGCTTGTTGGAAGGCGAGAGGCATTGCGCCTGCTGGCGGGCGGCGGCATCGCCGCGAGCCTTATGTCTGCGACCTCGCTGCACGCGTGGGCGCAGGCGGCGCGCAATGTCGATCCGGCGAAGCTTTTGTTCCTGGAAGGAGAAGACCAAGTCTACGCCTTCCGAAACATCGACAAGCTCTTTCCGACACGGCCCTTCACACGTGGCGCCAATGTCTTCCCGCTCCCGAAGGCAAACAACGAACTGGACATCAAGTTTGATCATGATGGCCGCTCCTGGACCACAGCGGAGTTCATGAACCACAACCGGGTCGCGGGTCTTGTTGTGGCCAGCGATGGCCGGATAATTCTCGAACGCTACGGCCTCGGTCATGACGCAGCGGCGAAATGGACGTCGTTCTCGGTGGCGAAATCCTTAACGTCGACCCTTGTCGGAGCGGCGATCAAGGACGGCCATATAAAGTCCGTGCTCGAGCCCGTCACCAAATACCTTCCGGTCATGGAGGGAACGGCGTTCGACGGCGCCATCATTCGCGATCTGCTGCGCATGTCCGGCCCCGAGGCTTGGGTCGAAGATTATCTGCAGCCGAATTCGGACGTGAACCAACACATCGCAATCATCGCGAGCCGGAACAAGAAAGGCGCGATGCTCGAGCACATGACGCGCCTGAAGCGCGCCTGGTCATCGGGCACGTTTAATGAGTACCGCACAGGCGAGTCATACATCCTCGGAGAGATCGTCGCCGCCGCCATCGGCGCGCCTCTCTCGCCATACGTGACTGAGAAAATATGGAAACCATTCGGCATGGAGGCTGATGGCTACTGGATGCTCACGGCAGAAGGTGGAACGGAATGGGGCGGTGCCTGCTTCAGCGCCACGTCGAGAGACTATGTGCGCTTCGGCCAGTTCATTCTCGGCGGAGGCGTTGCCGGCGGCCGCCAGATCCTTCCCGATGGCTGGATCGCGGAAGCGACGGAGGCGTCCGCGCCCGGCGGGAAAGAGGGCCGCAAGACGTCTTATGGCTATCAATGGTGGATCACCGAACCCGGACAGGCGTTCCGCGGCGTTGGCATCTTTGGCCAGCAACTTCATATCGTGCCGCCCCAGAAGCTAGTGATCTCTATCCAGAGCGCCTGGCCCAAGCCAGGCGTGCCGGTGAACGGCGCTCTTGCCACGGCCTTCGTCAATGCCGTTCGAAATGCCGTGGCATGACCTGCAAGCCGGTTGCTTCCGCGCGGAGCGATCCCCAGTCAGCCCTTTGCTTCGTCGAACATCCCCAATATGGCCTGCCTGACCTGCCGCCGAATTTTCAAACCGCCGCTGGCTTGAACTGACGACGGTCCCAAGGCAAGCGAAACGAAAAACAACCCGATACTCTTGAGGCAGGCTGATGCCTCGCAGGAGCAAACAGCTATCGCAGCATCGCTCAAACCAAACAGCCCCCGGGGTTAGCGGGGCGGTTCAGTGTAGCAACCGAGCGGCAATAATGGGCCCCGAGTTGGCCGAACCGGCGATTGTGGCGAAACGGTTGAGTCTATCCAATCTTGCCGGTGATCCTGCCCTCGCGGACGCGGCAGGAGGTCGCCTCAAAGCAGCCACTCGCGAAACTCAGTAGTGGGCGAAAGGTCGGGAGTGAATTCTGCGCGGTTGAAATCACTGACTGTCGCGAGACGGCACGGACCGGGGCTGTTCGCGTTCTGCATGGCGGATGTCGCTCCGCCCCCGACCAAGCGCTCGGCCAATAATGGGGCATTGCGTCACGATGCGTATGACGCACGTCAAGCGCGGTTGATGGTTCATCAAGGCCGGCGAGATCGAGCTCACCGATCCTTCGACGGACGCGCCCTGCGGGTGCCGCTCAGGATGAGGGCTCGGCCGCAACGACCCCTGCCCCTGCGGTTCACGGAGCAGATTTCAAGAACTGATCCGCCCCCTTTGAAGTGGTCCGCCCTTAGGTATGCTTTTGGACGGGATGGAGGATCACGATGGCAAGGAAACGGAAGCCCGAAGAGATTGTTGCGAAGCTTCGGCAGGTTGATGTGCTGGTCTCGCAGGGCCAGTCGGTGAGC
>CANJIL010000067.1 GCA_947474455.1 Hyphomonadaceae bacterium
ATGAGCTGAGGGTCAGCCGCAGCGCATTCCCGTGATGATGCCCGCTGCATCGACTTCGACGATCAGCCGCCTCGGCAAGAATTCCTTTGGCGGCGGCTCGCCGGGCCCGAGCAGACGTATGTCGCCGATCGTCCAGTCGCGATTGCCCATTACCGGCGCGCCCGAATCGGTGATCGACTTCCCGATGAACCCGTCGTGCCACTCCAGATTGCACGTATCGGTCGGCGCGCCATCCGCGGGCGGCGTCGTTCCGGCAGGCGCCGCTTCAGCAACCACGGGCCCTGCTGCGGCGGGCGCGAGCTCGGTCGATGGCGAGCAGGCCGCCATCGCAATCCCGGCCCAAACCCCAAGGAATCTTCTTTTCATGGCGGGAACAGTAGCGCGGCCGCAGCCACCCCCAACTGAACCATCCGTGAGCGGAGAAGAGCCCTAGAACTTCCCGCGCATCGTATGTTGCGCCGGCCGTTTCGCTGCGGTCGGCGCAACCGCCAGCGCCCGCGCATGGCCAACCCAGTCATCGCGCCGGATGCGCCCGCGGAAATGCTTCAGCTTGCCCTCGACCCAGTCGATCTCTTCCGGCGTCCATTCGACTATCTGCCAGAAGTAGAACACGCCGATTTCGTGCAGAAGAGACGCCAGCATCGGCCCCACGCCACCGATCAACTCCAGATCGTCCGGCGCGCCAAACGCTGGCTCGGCCAGCAGGTTCGCGCGATCATCCGCCCGCCGCGCGCTGTTGATCGGATCGCTCTCGCGCGCCGGTCGCAACGGCGCCGCCGGGATCGGCGCCTCGCGCACCACCTGCAGGCTCGGCGCAGCACGCACCTCCCCGCCATCAGCGCGAGACCGCAGCATGTGATGAACCGCCGCCAGGCCATACTCGATGGCCGTCAGCCTGTTTTCCACCGCCACCAGATCATGCCGACTGTCGATGGCCCGCACGGCGCCCAACACAGGCTCCAGATCCGGCCCCGGCATTCCGCCGAGCGCCTCTTCCAGCCCCGCAATCCGCATGTCGATGGGTTGCAGCGCCTTGCCCTCGCGCACTTCCGTCTGCACAGCCATGAGCGCGGCCTCAAGCGCGGCGAACCGGCTGTGCAACGGCCCGAAATCCTGCGGCGGCTTATCGAGCGCCATCACGAACGTCTCGAGGTCGATGAGCGATTTCTGCAACGGAGTAAAATCCGGCGGAGGGAGATTTTTTATGCCCGCCTGCAGCTCGGCCAGCCGCGACTGCACCGGCGCCATGTCTGGCATCCTGATGCTAGCGAGTGTGGAAGAAATGTTAGCGAACCGCCCCGCGATCGTGTCCATGTCGGCGCGACGCGCCCCTTCAAGGCGCGCGCCCATTTCCGTCAGCTTCGCCTCAAGCGACGAGATACGCGACTGCACAGGCTCCATGGATTTCATCGCCAGCCCGAGAGACGCAATTCCGCTGTGCACCGGCCCGAGGTCAACTTCCGGCAGTTTGAGCTCCCGCAGCGCCGCCTCCAGCCGCGAGAGCCGCTCGTCCAACGGTCGGAGCTCTGTCATCTGCATTCGCGTCACGGCATCGCCAACGTTCGTCATCCGGCTGCCGACTTCTGCGACTCGTGAGATCACCGGATCGAGCGAGAACGTGCCCAGCCGCCGGTCAAGCTGCTCCAGCCCCCGATGAACCGGCCCGAGATCGACTTGCGGAACGCGGATATTCGACACCGCTGACTGCACCCGCATCAACTGCTCTTCCAATGGACGCAGGTCCACCGCTTTCTGTCCGCTGATCAGCTTTGCGACGCTGGCAAACTCCTTTTCGATCTCATCGCGTGTCGCCAGCCCGTCGATCCGGCGAGCCTGCATGACCAACCGTTCGCGGCTCGCCGCAAGGTCCTCATGGCGGCGGCTGAGCCACCACCAGGCGAGTGCGGCGCCCAGCGCAGCCGCAAGCAGCATGAGGATGAAGATCTGAAGCAGCAGGAACCACATGTTAGCGTCTCACATGAGTTATGTCGGCGAAGGTCGGATGGCGCGTATCTCGATCCGGCGATTGCGGGCGCGGCCCTCGTCGGTGGTATTGTCTGAAATCGGCTGCTCCGCGCCAAAGCCCTGCGCCACCAGCCGGTCAGCAGCCACACCGCGCGCGATCAGCGCCTCGCGAACCGCCTCGGCACGCCTGCGGCTGAGCGAGATGTTAGCGGCGGACCGACCTACATTGTCGGTGTGCCCCTCGATCTGCAGGACGCCATGGCAATGCGTCGCCGCTCTCGTTATCGCCGTCAGCACATTGTCGCTTGTCGCTCCCACGTCCGCGCTTGCCGTCGAGAACTCGATCCTAGCCTGCTTCAGCAGCCGCGACATCGTCTCGTTGCACGATGCGATCTGCGCATCGGTGGGCGGCGGGGCAGCACGCTGGGCGTCAGTCTCGCCAAACCGCGGCTGGCTCCCGCTTCCTAGCAGCGGCTGATCCTGCGTCCAGGTGAACTTGTCGTAGACCCGTGTCGCCGGCGCAGCATCGCCGAACAGTGTCGGCGCCTTCGCCTGCCTCACCGCTTTGAGCAGCGCATCCGCCGCCGCCTGCGACGGCGGCTCGCCCTCCAACACGACCCACTGTCCGGAGACATTATAAGACGCCCAATCCGCCCCTTGGCTCTCGAGCGCCTCCCGCGTCGCGGTATCGGTCGACGCCTGCACCTCCCCGACCGCGAACGGAACCAGCGCCACGATCATCAGCAGAATCAGTGCGATCAGCGGAACCAGCCCCCACGGCACGAACGGCAGCGGCACGCCCGCGCCCCGCCAAGTGCGCCGTTCCCTCACTACCGTGTTTGCCACTTTCTCAGCCATGGCCACCCTGTTCTGGGGCTGGCGTCCCGGACGCCTTGATTCATATATCCCGGCAGCATGGCTGCGCCGATGCCTGTCCCGCAACGGGCGAGTCACGCCAACCGACGCTCCGGGAGGCAAAAAGACCCAATAAAAACTGGCTTCCGGGCCCGCTTGCCTCGCTCCCACCCCTCCCGTATAAGCCCGCCATCCCGAAAGGCGGCGATTGTCGCTGCCTGTGTAGTCAGGGTGGTACGGCCAGACCCGCCGACATCAGGACGAAACGGAGAGAAAGATGGCCAAGCCCGAAATCGTCCTAAATGTCGACGTGCGCGAAAGCACCGGTCGCGGCGGTGCCCGCGAAACCCGCCGCCAGGGCAAAGTCCCGGCCGTCCTCTATGGCGGCGACAAGGCCCCCGTTCCGATCGCGATCGACAAGAAAACCATCGTCCAGGCCCTCAAGTCCGGCAAGTTCATCTCGCACACTGTGACGCTGGAACACAAAGGCGAGCGCCAACTCGTGTTTGCCCAGGACATCCAGTTCCACCCGGTCACCGACGAACCCACCCACCTCGACCTCTACCGCGTCGAAAAGGGCCAGGTCATCCGCGTCGCCGTTCCGTTGCACGTGACCGGCCAGGGCGTCTCACCCGGCATCAAGCGCGGCGGCGCGATGAACATCGTGCGCCACGAAATCTGGCTCTACGCCCCGGCCGACAACATCCCTGAACATCTCGAGGCTGACGTCTCCGGCATGGAAATCGGCGACGCGCTGAAGATCTCCGCGATTAAGCTCCCGGAAGGCACGCGCCCGACCATCGCTGACCGGGACTTCACAGTCATAACGATCGCCGGCCGCAAGGCGAAGGACGACGTCGTCGACGAAAAACCCGCCGCTGCTGCCGACGCCGCAGCTCCTGCTGCTGGCGCTGCTGCCGCCGCTCCCGCCGCCGGCGCCAAAGCCGCTGCTCCGGCGGCCGGCGCGAAGGCTGCTGCGCCCGCCAAGGCCCCGGCGAAGAAGTAAGGACGTCAAGCCGGCGCACCTCCGGGCGCGCCGGCGCCTCCTTTGGGACGGCCGTCATGCTGCTCATCGTAGGCCTTGGAAATCCCGGACCTCAATACGAGGGCAACCGGCACAATATCGGCTTCCGGGCCGTTGAAGCGATCGCGTCCGCATACCGCTTCTCGCCCTGGCAGGCACAATCGAAATTCGAGGCGCATGTCAGCGATGGCCAGCTCAATACGCCTGACGGCGCACCAGTGAAGGCTCTGCTTGCCAAGCCGCAGACCTACATGAACGACAGCGGCCGTGCAGTCGCCGCCATCATGCGCAAGCACTACATCGCCCCCTCGGACATCGTTGTCTTCCATGACGAGATCGACATGGCGCTCGGCCGTTTCCGCATGGCCACCGGCCGCAGCGCCGCCGGCCACAACGGCATCCGCTCCATCTACGCCCTCGCCTCGACCGAAGTTCGCCGCGCCCGCATGGGCGTCGGACATCCCGGCGAAAAGAGCGCCGTGAAAAGCGCCGTCCTCGCCGACTTCCACCCCGCCGAACGCCCGGCCGTCGACGCACTGCTCAAGGCCTGCGTCGACGCCCTCCCCTTACTCGCCGCCGGCAATGACGAACGCTACCAGACCGAAGTGATGCGCTTGGCCCCCGCGCCGAAGAGCGATCCCCGCAATCCCTCCCCGCCAAAGGAAAACACCTGATGGGCTTCAAGGCTGGAATCGTGGGCCTGCCGAACGTCGGCAAGTCGACCCTGTTCAACGCCCTCACCCGCACCGCGGCGGCACAGGCGGCGAACTATCCCTTCTGCACCATCGAGCCGAACATCGGTGATGTCGCCATGCCCGAGCCGCGCCTCGACGTGCTGGCGAAGATCGCGGGCTCGAAGGAGATCATCCCCACGCGCATGAACTTCGTCGATATCGCCGGTCTCGTGAAGGGCGCCAGCAAGGGCGAAGGCCTCGGCAACCAGTTCCTCGCCACCATCCGCGAAGTCGATGCGATCGCCTATGTGCTGCGCTGCTTCGAGGATGGCGACATCACCCACGTCTCCGGCAAGATCGATCCGCTCGCAGACTTCGACGTCGTCGAGACAGAGCTGATGCTCGCTGACATGGATTCGCTCGAGAAGCGTCGCCTCAATCTCGAGAAGAAAGCCAAGGGCGGCGACAAGGATTCCGTCCAGACGCTCGAACTCCTGAAGCTCGCGCTCGAACAACTGAACGCCGGCAAACCCGCGCGCCGTGCGAAGATCAGCAACGAGGACCAGAAAGCCTGGAAGATGCTCCAGCTGCTGACGTCCAAGCCCGTCTTCTACATCTGCAATGTCGACGAAAACTCCGCCGCCACCGGCAACAAGTTCTCTGACGCTGTCGTCGCCCACGCAAAAGCCGAAGGCTCCGCTGCCGTCGTGATCTCCGCCAAGATCGAGTCGGAAGTCGCTGTCCTCTCCGACGAAGAGCAAAAGGAATTCCTCGAATCCCTCGGCCTCGAAGAACCCGGCCTCAACCGCGTCATCCGCGCCGGCTACGAACTCCTCGGCCTCCAGACCTACTTCACCGTCGGCCCCAAGGAAGCCCGCGCCTGGACCATCAAGAAAGGCACGACCGCCCCGCAAGCCGCAGGCGTCATCCACGGCGACTTCGAGAAAGGCTTCATCAAGGCCGAAACCATCGCCTACGAGGACTATGTGAAGTTCAGGGGCGAGAGCGGCGCGAAAGAAGCCGGCAAGGCCAGACAGGAAGGTAAGGAATACATCGTGCAAGACGGCGACGTCATGCACTTCCGCTTCAACGTCTGAGCGATTTGTCCCGAGGCTTTTGACCCTCCGCTAACGATGAGTGACATTCCGACATTCAAGACTCCAGTCCAGCTTCTCGAAATGGCTGAGGCCTTGGCCGGGGTTGGCCATTGGAGCTTTGACGTTTCGAGCGGAAAGATAAGCTGGTCGGCGGGAAGATATCGTATCCACGGCCTGTCGGCTGGAGACCAGGAGCCCGACTACAACCATGGGAAGGACCGATCGATCGATTTAGCTTCGCAAAGAGACCGATCCCCCCACCCAATCCCGACCGACCGACCATCAGTGAACGCTGCGCCTCTCCCGCTCTGGCTACTGGATACACACATTGCGTAGGCTCCAGCCGAGTTGGGTGGCGCGGAACTGGTGGAGGCCTCTGAGCATGACGATGGGGCCAGGTTTTCCATAGTAGCCGGTCCAGCTTCCAAGACGTGCGCTGGGCCAGGCGGCGTAGGCGAGCGAGCTTTGTGGATGAGGGTTCTTCTGGCGCGAGGTTTTGCCTTCGAGCCGGGAGCAAAGCGCTTCGAGGGCAGGTCTATCGCCTGCCTCGAAGCCATCCTCGAGCGGTCGTTTGGCTTTGCCCTCCCGGTCCTGGACAAGTTGCAGGACAGAGACTGCCGCGACCAGGGCGGCGGCGGCCAGAACTTCGAACGGGCCTCCTCGATGCTAACCTGCTCAATGTCGAAGCCCCTCGTCTTGATGATGCGGAACAGCTCCTCGATCAGCCCACGCTGCCTGTAGAGACCGACGATGGAGCGGGCGGCAGCGGCAGTCGCAGGATCGGTCGTGAGGAGACGCCAGTGCGCCGGCTCATGGCCGGCCGGAGGGTCGATCTCGCGCGCCTCGATCAGGGGTGAGTTCGACGCTTCCCGGCAGGCTGGCGGACAGGCTGTTAGGCCGCCTGATATCGACATTGCCGAAGCGAAGCGCGAACACCGCCGGGCGCGACCGCCGTCCGGGCGCGGCGGGAAGGTCGAGCATAAAGCGCGTCTCCTCGGCCTCGCCAAGCGCCTCCCATAGCTTCCCGCCATTGCTCAGCACCCGGCCGTGATCGGCGCGGATCAGAAGCTCGACGCCCGCAGGCCGCAACGCGAAGGTCTCGAAGATGTCACCCTCGCGGTCGGCGATCACCGTCACCTGCAGGGCGCCGGTCTCCGCGCACGCCGCAATCACCGGATGGAGGTTGAGGCTCGCCCCAGACCCATCGTCGCGCAACGATGTGGTGTCCTGGATCGCCAGCACGTGCAGACCGCGCACCCGTGCGCGCGTTCTGCCGGCCGCCGAAGCGAACACGGCCTCGGAACTCACCTTCCGATTGCGCAGGAAGCGCGTGAGCCGCATCTCACCGGCCCGCGTCCCGCCCAGAAGACGCACGCTGATCCCACGCTCGCCGACCTCGACCAGACGGCGGTGCAGAAACGCCCCCCTTTTTCCAGCCGACCGTCGCCGAACTGTCCCCCAACCCGCTGCACCACAACGCTCGCCGCAGCCTTGCCTGTAGGATGGACGTCAACACCCATCCCCACCTTCTCGTCTTCAGGCGATACTCATCGCGCCCCGACACGAGGGAGGCCCAGAAGTCGACCGAAGCTTCCGGATGTCAGGGGGCGTCGGCTGGCGGGGCCGTTGGAGTGTGGGGGTCTGCGAGAGCCCCTCAAGCAAGCCAGCTGTGGCTGGAGGCGGGCGCATTCGACCCTTCCCGGCTGCAGGGTGAAACGAACTCCATCTGGATTGCCTCCGGGGGTGAAACCGGTGGGTCCGGGGCTTATCGGCGCCAGCCCCGACACGCTGAGCCGGTCACTGGCCATGGAGCTAAGGCCGCCTCGGGGCTCGTAACCTTGGCGTGTCGATGACAACTCCTCGGAGCCATACCGGGAAAGACCGGCCGGTCACGGGGCGCACGGAAACGCGCATCCGCCGCAGCAATGCGGCACAGACTCTACCCACGGCGCGTCCCGGACGGCGACAGCGGGTCCGAAGGCTGAGGTGCGTCCGAACCCAGAAACAAACCGAAAAGTGACGCCACAGGCTTCTTTCAACCCCGGGCAACGCACCACACTACCCAAGGCAATAAAACGCCGATAAACCCCGCGGCTTCAACTGACGTGAGCAATCACCCCCGTGTCACCCGACTCAACCTCCCAGTCGGTATCATCAGCGCCTACCAAGCGGTTGCCGCTGTGGGAGTTCGTCTCGCTGACCGCCATGCTGATGGCTCTCAATTCGCTCGCCATCGACATCATGCTTCCGGCCCTGCCGCAGATGGGTCTGGAATTCGCCATACGCGAGGAAAACGACCGCCAGCTCATCATCGTCTCCTATATGCTGGGCTTCGGCGTTTCGCAGCTCTTCTACGGCCCGCTGACCGACCGTTTCGGTCGCCGGAGCGTACTGTTCGTCTCCCTGTTCTTCTACATCATCGCGGGGATCATGTGCGTCTTCGCGCCGACCTTCGAGATCCTGATCGCCGTGCGCGCCTTCATGGGCGCAAGCGCCGGCGGCTCCCGCGTCATTGCCGTCTCCGCCGCGCGCGACCTCTACGCCGGCCGCCAGATGGCAAAGGTGATGTCGCTGATCATGATCGTGTTCATGGCCGCCCCCATCGTCGCTCCGGGCATCGGGCAAGTGATGCTGAAGATCATGGACTGGCGCGGCATTTTTTGGGGCCTCGCGATGTTCGGCGCGCTGATGTTTGTCTGGGTTCTGACCCGCCTGCCCGAAACGCTCCCCAAGGGGCGGCGCCAGCCGTTCAACCTTCCCACGATGTTCAATAATTACTGGAAGGTCATCAAGACACGCGACAGCTTCGGCTACACCATCGCGTCGGGTCTGCTGTTCGGCGGCCTGATGAGCTATATTTCATCGTCCGAGCAGTTGTATCACGAAGTCTACGCCACCGGAGACTGGTTCGCCCTCTGGTTCGCTGGCGCTGCGATCGCCATGTCGGTGTCCAACCTGATCAACTCGCAGCTTGTCGAGCGTCTGGGCATGCGCGTGCTGTCGCACGGTGCCCTCATCGCCTTCGTAATAGTTAGCGCGATCCACACCGTCATAGCGCTGCAGGGACCGGTGCCCTTCCCGCTGTTCTACTCGCTGATGATCATCGCCTTCTTCGCAGTGGGCTTCCAGGGACCGAACTACAATGCCATCGCCATGGAGCCTCTCGGCGCGCTGGCGGGCTCGGGCGCCGCTTTGATCGGCTTTGCCTCCAGCTTCGTTTCCGCCACCATCGGCGGTGTCGTGGCGCATCAGTTCGATGGCACCATCACCCCCATCGTCGCCGGTCACGCCATCCTTGGCTCAGCGGCGCTGCTCGCCATATTCATCACCGAGCGCGGCAAACTGATGCGACCGCACACACATATGGCTAGCTGATCAGCCCGCCTCTGCCACCCGCTCCACGCGCCACCCCGCGCCATCGCCTTGGCTCATCAGCTCGCACAACCACGGCATCACTGCTTGCAAATGCTCCGCGACCCCGAAAGGCGGATTCACAATCACAACACCCGCACCGCTCAACGGCCCCGGCCCGATCTTCCGAACCCACAGATCCGCAACCAGCAGCTTCTCCGCCGCCAGCCCGCCATTCTCGATCAGCCCGTCCGCCAGCTCCCCATCGAAGTCCCGCACCGCATCAACATCCTTGATCGGCCGCCAGAACACATACGTCCCCACCGGCCAGCGCTTCACCGCCTTGACCGCCGCCTTCAGCATCCAGTCGAAATCGCGTTTGCGCTCCGATGTCCCCGCCTCAAACGGTGGATCGATCAACACGAGACCACGCCGTTCCGGCGGAGGCAGATAAGCCGGCAGCGCTTCGAACCCGTCGCGCTCCTCAATCTTCACCCGCTTGTCCCGCCCCATCGCCTCGCGCAGCAGATCGGCGCTCTCAGGATGCAGTTCGCACAAACGCAACGTATCGCCCTTGCGCATAATCTCGGCCGCCAGCACGGGCGATCCAGGATAGTGCTGCAGCACGCCGGAATTCAGCCGCCGGATCACATTCAGCCACGGCGCCAGAGCCGCACGAACAGCCTCAGGCGCGCCACGCTCGGCGCTCCAGACACGGCCGACCCCGTCCTGCCATTCAGGACTGCGCTCCGCCTCATCGCCGGCAAGATCGTAAAGCCCGATCCCGGCATGCGTGTCGATGTAGCGGTAGGGCGTGTCCTTGACGTTCAGCCGATCGAAGGACAGGGCCAACGCGACGTGTTTCACCACATCCGCAAAATTTCCGGCGTGGAAGGCGTGACGGTAATTCATGCGAGCTGGTCGTCAGTAGTCATCTGTAATTCTCATTCCGCATTGAATCGCGCACAGGCCGATCACGCACTTATCATCCGCCTGTCGCCAACGAAACTTGTGTAACCCGTCGCGCGCCCTACCTGCTCGAGTCCAGTACGTTCTCGAGGAGGGATTCTTGCCGCTGTTCCTGTGCCCCAACGACAATTCCCAGATGCAAAAAATTGCACGCGAGGGCGTCGACATCGACATCTGCCCAACTTGTAAGGGCGTGTGGCTGGACCGCGGCGAGCTGGACAAGCTTCTCATGCAGGAGCGCGAGGATTCAGAAAGGCAGATCCAGGCGCAGAAGCGCTTCCACGAAGAGGTGAACCAGTTTCATCGCAATCCGGACAAGTGGCGTAAAGAGCATCCCTACGACGAACAAGATAAGCGATATCGCTATGAAGGGGACGACGATTACCGCGGCGACCGCCGCAAGCGCCGCAAAGGGTTCGACCTGTTCGACATCTTCGACTAGTCGCCGAAGCCTGGATCGGTGTGATCGGGATTGAATCCCAGTCGACCGACAACCTCGTTGAGGCCCTGCACGCCTCTAGCGCCTGGCGCCGTTGGCGATTTCTGACCAAAGGTCCGCGTGCCATCGTTGAGCCTGCCATCGGTCGGCTCGCAGCCGACCTTGCGTCTGCAGCGCGTCATAAACTCGGCATGATATGTCCGCAACTCCTCCTTCGGGCGCGGCATGACCGTGTCCATCTGGCCGACCACAGCGGTCCAGTTCGTCATGCAGTCTTTCGGCTTCACGCCGATGCGGGCCGTGCATGGGTCGCGGCTCGCTAGATGTGGACTCTCAACAGGCTGCCCTCGGAGAGGCCGAGGCGGCTGATGGTTGTTTGAGCTTTACTGCTGCCAT
The DNA here is from genome assembly GCA_947474455.1 of Hyphomonadaceae bacterium. Classification (GTDB taxonomy): domain Bacteria; phylum Pseudomonadota; class Alphaproteobacteria; order Caulobacterales; family Hyphomonadaceae; genus UBA7672. The sequence goes on from CANJIL010000067.1 coordinate 10,771, forward strand.
GGGGTCGATGCCAGTTGTATCTGTGCGTCCATGCGGGCAGCTCGGCGGCGGGCTGGTCTGAGGTGTCGTAGGCGCGG
>CANJIL010000068.1 GCA_947474455.1 Hyphomonadaceae bacterium
CGTACCCCACCGCGCAGCGGAGGAAGCGACCGGTTTCAGGCGGTGCGCGTAACGCTCAGCCGACAAGCGGCGGCGGGGCTTCAAGCCGGTCGCCCTGGCAGGGCAGGCGGCGGATCTGTTCGACTTCCCGCTCGCTCACGCGCTCGGCGGCGATGATCTCGCCCTTCACCCGGTGCACCATCACCCATGCGGTCGCCCCACCATTGGTGTCTTCCGAGACAGGTGCGATCTCCACCACCTTGCTCTGGCACGCCCAGCTCGACGCCGTTGTCGGCTTCATGCTGGCGAGTGACGCTTGCTTAGCGGCTTGCGCGCCCGCTCCCGCCTCGAAGCCGGCGCACGCCGCGAACAGCGTGGAAATGGACAGGAGTGTTCCGAATGCAGCCATGACAAAACCCCTTGCCGCAAAATCTACGTGCAAGGGGCCTCGTGGGTTCCGGCCATTGTAAAGAAATTTTAACCATTTGGACGCGCAGGAAACCCTGCGCGCCCAAATGGTTTGGTTAGGCGGCCACCGGCCGTTCGACGTGGAAGAACAGCGCCTGTCCGATCGCCGCCTTCACCGTTTCCGGCTGGAAGGGTTTGGTGATCAGGAAGGCCGGTTCCGGCTTCTCGCCCGTCAGCAGGCGCTCTGGAAAGGCCGTGATGAAGATCACCGGCACATCATGGCCCTTCAGGATGTCGTTCACCGCGTCGATGCCCGACGAGCCGTCGGCCAGCTGGATATCTGCCAGCACAAGCCCCGGCAGCCGCTGCTTCACAGCCGCCACAGCCTCGGTGCGGGTCGTGGCGACGGTGGAAACCCGGTGCCCCAGGTCCAGCACCAGCGCCTCGATATCCGCAGCGATAACCGGCTCGTCCTCGATTATCAGCACTTCCGTGGCCAGTTCGGCTTCAATGTCGCGCTGCGCCAGGGCGATCAGCTGCCGCACGTTTTCCGCCGAATCATCGAGAATCTGGGCCGCTTCGTCGATCGTGAAACCTTCCAGGGCGGTCAGGAGGAAGGCGTGCCGGTGTCGGGGAGGGATACGCATCACGCGCCGGGTAACCGTATCGGCGGTTTCGGGAGGGGTTTCCAGCTTGGCGCCGGTCGCGCCCCAGATCGCTTGGAAAAGTTTATAGAGCGCCAGCCGCGGCGGCAGCTCGTCGAGCTCGTGCGTACCCGACGCGAGCGCCTGCAGGGCCGCTTTCACGTACGAATCGCCGCTCTTCTGTGTTCCCGTTAGCGCCCGGGCGTAGCGGCGCAGATAGGGCAAATGAGGTCCAAGTTTCTGAACCAGACTCATGAAATCTCCCGCACGTCTTAAATACAGCTCTCTCAGAGACCCAGAACGCAATCGTGGAACCCGGGTTCCATCTTTTTTCAGATATTGCGGAACCATCATGTGATGCGCGGCGTTCTGGGCCTGAAGCGGGGAATTTCTGCGCAAACTAACAATAGAGCAGCAGCACAAAGTTGTATCGAAATATGGGAAAAGATCATTCCGGGGGGGATTCGGGGGCCAAACCACTGGACGCCCGCGCCGCCCGTCGTCGTCAAGATCCGATCGGGCGCCGCCTGCGCCAGATGTACGATGATGTGGTGAACGAAGAGGTTCCCGACGACTTCATGTCATTCCTGGAAAAAGCCGACGAGCGGAAATCCGACGGCAATGGGACGGACCACGAACAGCCAGCGCTAAAGCAACGCTCCGTGAAAACCGAACCATGATTGGCATCGGGTGATGGTGAATACAAAAAACGCTCCCAAGCCCAAGGACACCCCTGGGGACGCCTCGTCGCCTCCAAGGCAGGGCATGCAGCCGGCCGACGAGAAGGTGTTCAGGAACGAACTTGTTGCGGCCATTCCGCACTTGCGCGCCTTCGCGCGTAGTCTGTGCAATGATCCGACGCAGGCTGACGATCTCGCCCAGGAAGCCCTCGCCAAGGCTTGGAAAGCCCGTGACTCGTTCGAGCCTGGCACCAGCATCAAGGCGTGGACCTTCATGATTCTGCGCAACCAGTTCTACTCCGAAAAGCGCAGGAGCTGGCGCACCGCTCCGCTCGACATCGAAATGGCGGAGAACACGCTTCTCGCCAACGACAACCCCACCATTCCGATGGAGCTGCTTGAGCTCCGTGCCGCGCTGGCCAAACTTCCCGACGATCAGCGCGAGGCGTTGATTCTCGTCGGGGCTGGCGGAATGGCGTATGACGAAGCTGCCCAAGTCTGCCAGTGTGCCGTTGGCACCATCAAGAGTCGCGTCAGCCGTGCACGCCGTGCGCTAGAGACGCTGTTGAGCGAAGCCGGGTCGAGACGATCGCATGACCACGACATCCGCGCTGACCAGGCTTTTGACGATATTCTCCAGCAAGCCTCCGCGCTGGCTGCAGGAGGGGTCCGCTCACGGGGTGACTGACGGCTCCTCGCCTCGTCGCCTGCCGCTGCGTGTCCTGCTGCTCATCATCTTCGCGGCCGCGCTGTCGCCGGTGCTCGTCATCGGCGGCATCCTCTGGTCGGGCGATATTGAGCGCGAAACCGAACGCCGCCGCGAGACCATGACCCTGGTCGCGCAGGAAGCGGCCAGTAGAGCTGAATACGTGCTGGAATCGGCGCCGGTAATCCTGAGCATTATCAACGCGCTCATGCCTGCCGATGCATGCTCTACTCCGCTGCGTAACCTCGTCGATGGCTTGCCCGCAATCGCCGACCTCGGTGTCGTCGACGCCACCGGCAGGGTGTTGTGCACGGCGCAGGCAGGCGCCGAGGGCGCCACCTCCCCGCTAACCCGCTCCTGGTTCCAGAAACTGCGCGACACGCCGACCGAGACCGTCCAGTCGACCGCCAACTACGGCCCCGTCTCGCGAGAATGGATCATCGTCACAGCGAAGCGCCGCAACAATTCGGATGGCAGTTTTGCGGGCGCGCTTGTGCTCGGTCTGCGTGTCAACTCCCTCGCGCGCCTGCTCGAGCGCGCCGGACTGCCGAAGGACACCGAGATCGCGCTGCTAGATGTCACCGGTCAAGTCTTCGCCAGCAATCACTGGGCGTTACTCGATCCGGGCGTGATGGCGAAGATCAAGTCCAACACGGCCGGCTTCTTCGAATTGCGCTCCATCCGCAAACAGGACCGCGAGGTTGTCATCGCCCCGCTGGCCGGCAACGAGTTCTACTTGTTGCTGTCCGCTCCCAGGCCGTCGCCCATCGCCCTGGAAAACGTCCGCGCCTTCGGCAATTTCGCGCTGCCTCTGTTGGCCTGGCTACTGGCGTTGGTCACCGCCTGGCTGGCGATGGATCGTCTTGTCCTGCGCTGGCTCGACTATCTCCGGCGCATCGCCGGCCTCTATGCTTCGGGCAAGCTCTCGGCTCAGCCCCTGCGCGCGCGTCGGCAGGCGCCCGGCGAGATCAACGTCCTGGCTGATACGATGGAGCAGATGGCCGTCAGCGTCCGTGACCGCACGGAACGCCTAGAGTCCGCGCTCGCCGCGCGCGACGCCGCGATCAAGGAAATCCACCATCGCGTGAAGAACAATCTCCAGATCATCAACTCGCTGCTCAGCCTGCAGAGCCGCAAAGTGAAGGATCCAGTCGCCGTCGCTGTGCTTGATGACGCACGCGCACGCATCAACGCGCTGTCGCTGATCCATCGCTCGCTCTATGAACACAACAACATCCGCTCGGTCGAAGCGAAGACCTTCTTCTCCGAATTCGCTGTCCATCTCGACCAGGCGCTTGGTGCGGAAGACCAGGGGATTAAGATCGAAAGCGCGATCGACGCCGACACGATCGACGCCGACGTTGCCGTACCGCTCGCCCTGTTCACAGCCGAGGCCGTCACCAACGCGGTGAAGCACGCCTTTCTGGCCGAGAAGGGCGTTCACGGCGGCCGCGTGCTGGTCAGCTACAATGTGACCGAGAACGAGGCCCTGCTGACGGTCGAGGACGACGGCATTGGCGGCGTCGAGGTCGGAGCCGCCGCCGGCACCGGCATAGGAGTTACGCTGATGTCCGCCTTCGCCAAGCAGGTCCATGGCAAGCTCGAGGAAGGCAAATCCTCGACTGGCGGCCGCCTCGTCCGCATCCGCATGCCCCGCGTCAACGGTGTCAACGGCGGCTACCCCCATGTGCTGCCGACGGCGCCTGCGAAGTAGCACCGTCCCTGCGCCAGAAACTCCCTGCTCGTCACGGCCAACCATCACCGACATTCCCGGCAAAAGCGCAAAGCGCCGCTGTCATTCTCGGGCTTGTCCCGAGAATCTTGGTTCTCGAACCAAAGGGAATGACGACGAAATTCATCCCAGCAGCCAACCGGGATTCTCGAGATAAGCCCGGTAGTGATTTCCGTGGTAAGAGCGCGAGATCGGGGATGGAGCCATCCCGCATTTGTACGATGGCCAAAAAATCTTGCTGCCCGATTTGAAAAGCGTGGCTCAAAAGAGTGAGAGTTAGAGCACGCCAGATTCCACCAGCCTCAAAGCGGGCATCATACTCCCAGGATATTGGTTCTGTTTATGACCCTGTTGCGGATCTTCTCCCCACTGGCTCCCGTGGCCCGGCTCCTTCAACTTCCGCCCAACTTCATCAGGACCCTGCTCGAAGACCTCGCAATGCCAACTGCCCCCAGCACCTTGAAGCCTTCCCCCAATGCTGCGTGAGGTTGGAAGGCCACAGCGCTTCCACCGAAGACGGCATCCAGCAGGCCATGCACGAACGTGCCCCCCAGATCGCAGGCCTCCCGTTCGTCTTCGTCCCGAGAAACAACGAACACCCGCCGCGTAGGCCGCGGCCGCTCGACCAAATGCTAGCCTGCTTGCGCCGCATGCCGGCCCTGCACGAGCCTATCGAAGACTTCGACCAACGCCGCGCGCACCGCCGCAATCTTCCTCAATCTCCGAAATTCGATTTTCCCGCCTCCCCCCCACCTGCGAGGTCGCACCCTAATGCCCGAACGCGAACTGCCCGGCTTTCGCCGGGCCGTTGTGACTATCCCGAGTCTGAAGGTCTAGACGCCCCGGCGTGTCGCGCCCATCACGGCGGAGACGACGAAGAGAACCAGGAAAACGAAGAACAGGATCTTGGCGATGCCTGCGGCCGACGCCGCAATGCCGCCAAATCCAAGAACAGCCGCGATTACCGCGACAACCAGAAACACAAGTGTCCAGCTAAGCATGGTGATGGATCCTCTGCAGCCGAGCCCGACCACGTTCGGGCCTTCGCTCTCTAGGAGATCAACGGGCGTTGAGTGACTGAGTTCCAGCCATTGTTTCGCTGCCGGAATTCAGGGCGGAAGCAGAGTTCCGCCGAATCTCGGCCCCGTTGGGACCGATCACGATGGCGTCCTGGACCATGTGTTCGCCGTCGATCTGAATCACGCAGAAGCTCGGACGCGTCGTCCGCAACCGCGTCGACAGCACGCCAGATCCCATCTGCACCATCGGCCGCCGCACGCGGGGCGCGCGAATGGTGAAAGCGTCATGGATATATCCGGTGATAATCGCATCGATCTTGCCGCTGCGCACAGCTTCAGCGCTTCGCCGCCGTGTTGCCTCGCCGCCGCCAATTTCGCAAGCTCCGGCGGTCGAGCGGTGATGGCAGATTAGAAGCCGCCAGGCGTTTCCCGGCTCTTTGGAAAGCTTTTCCGGCGCATCCTCCGGGTTGCGGAGATCAATGACGCCATCGGCCCAATTTATCCGCCCTTGAAATCCCCGCGCCGAATTGATGGCGGAAATGCGGACCAGCCCGTCGTCGAAATTCCGGATCTGCCCAACGATATCCATGCTTTCCAGATGCCGCTCGTAACGGTCGAACGGCGCCATCATTCTCGCGGGCAGGTGATTGACCGGCGTGTCATGATTGCCTGTGGCCGAAATCACGGCCGCGCCCAGGCTGTCGAACCATGGCCGAGCCGCCTCGAATTCCGAGCGCTTGCCGCTCTGCCTGATGTCGCCCGCGATGATGAATGCGTCCGGTTTCATGTGCGAGGCCAACTGTTCCACCGCTGCAAGCGCCTCGCGATCTTCCGCGCCGAAATCGATGTCGGACAGATGCAGCAGCTACGCCGCTGTCAGGCATTGCGCAGCTTCCTCAACGAGCGTGAGGCGGACTCTCGATCCGACTTCGATTTGCTCGCCGTCCATGATCACTGGAATATCCTCGCCAGAGTCATTGCCGATGTCCAACGAAGTCGCCGGGACAACTGTCACGCCGGGCGCGCTTCGCCAATCCGAGAAGAAGGACGTCCACACGACATTGAGCGCGCCGCCCGTGGTAGGCGAGGCGAGGGCGGCTACTTCCATGCCTTTCCCCTCTTTGGTCAGCGAGCCAATGACCGCGCCGATGATGCTGGTCGTCGGAAGTCGGCCGCCATCAAAACTGTATCCATCAACGTACCTCGCGTCGAGACGCATGCTGTGGAGCGAATCGATCGCTGCTCGGGCTTGTGTTGCAGCTTTCACAAGCTCGCCGCGGCGCAGGCTCTCACGGGCCTCGGCAAAACGCGCCGGGGCGCCCGCCAGCATGGCGCAGAAGAAAAGCTCGTCGTTCACCTTGCCCGCCGGCAGCATTTTTCGTTTCGGCGAGGCGACTACGTCGATGATCACCTGGTCCCATGTCTTGTCGCCGTGGATCGCCTTCGGCAATAGGTTCATCGTGCCGCCGGGCAGCAGAAGAAGGTTTGGCGTGATCTGGCCCACGGTCTCCAGCGCGTCCTTGAGCGTGCCATCGCCGCCCCAAACCACGAACAGGTCGGCATTTACCGCCGCGAGTTTCTTCATTTGTCCCTTGCGATCGTCGGGATCCATCTCGATGATCTCGGCGTCTCTTACGCCGGCATTTTCCAGCACGACGCGCAGTCGTTCACCCCCGTCAGCCGAAACTGAGCCGGATGCCGGATTGAAAAGTGCGACGGTCTTCATGACGTCCACGCGCCCCTCAGCCCATCAGGCCCCGCGAATAACTCGCCCGGGTTCCGTTAGGTTCCTAGAAGAGATCAACCAGCAGGGAAGAGCGCCATGGCTCCATCGACCAGCAGACCGCCGGCTACCCGCCAGGCAAAGCACGAGGCAGCGAGACCGCCCCGGTCGGACACTTCCCGATCGCTCTGGTCGGCAGTTTCTTTTTCTTGAAAGTCGGTCATGTCTCGCTATCCCGTTTTCCGACCGGCTAAACGACCAACCGCCGGTCAGGTTCCCATGCCAGATGTAGCTGGAGCGCTGCTGCCACAGCGCCCAAGTCACCTGCGCGGACTAGCCGCGATATTCGCCGTTGGCCCAATAAGTTCGGCCCGTACGGCGGTCGACGTAATAGTACCGGTCTGAGTTGCGGTCGTAGATTAGCTCCTGGCCATCCGGGCCGCGATTGGATGCATAACCCCGATCATTGTTGTTAGTGCGATCCGAAGCCGCTCCGGCCACCCCGCCAGCGATGGCGCCCGTCGCTGCGCCGATGCCGGCTCCTTGGCCAGCATCACCGTTGCCGGTGTTGTTGCCGATAATCGCGCCAGCGCCAGCGCCGATAATCGCGCCGCCGAGCGCACCACGTTCCGTGGCGCCCGAAGACGTGCACGCGGCCGCGCCGGTACCAGCGGCGAGCACTGCTGAAACCACGAAAAACTTCACAACTAAACTCCTTGATCTGCTGTCAAGCAACGTACCCACGGCAATTGCGTTCCGGTCAGCGCTTCTTCTTGTGCATCGCTCCGCCAATGCCGCCGATCACCAGGCCGATAACAGACGCCTGGACGACAACGACGAGCGAGGGAATGGTGATCGCAACAAGCAAAAGCCCCGCTCCCGCGCCTACCAATGCGCCAACCGCCATGCCTGGAACGGCGCCGGAAGATGTTTTCGGCTGGTGCGCAACCGGCAGCTCTTCCATTGTCTTGAGCTGGACAAGCACTTTCGCAACTTCACGAAGGTTGCTTTTCTCGCCGCCGGACATGTTCTCAGCGGTGCTCTCGGCCAGACGTTGCGCGTCAAGCTTCCAGCTTTCGAGGATACGGCGCTTTTCATCCAGGGTGAGCATCGGCTCGACCAGGACTTCGTCCGGGCGATCAAAGTATCGCCGCGGATATGCAATCAGGTCCTCGACATGCGTGTTCACGGCGTGGCCGCCTTTCTCCGTCTCAGTGGCCAACACAAAACGGGACTCGGTGTATGCAGTTCCGAGAATCACGCAGCGGATAAGTTGTCAGTTCGGGGGAACCGATTGCATCTGGTAACAGCCGATTTGCTAACCGGCCGAGCAGCTTCAATTCTGGGTGTTGGGCCTCAGCGTTCCGCGGACCGTCCAATCGAGAGCATCCTCAAGACGGTCATTGCCCCAGAACAGCTCGCCATCTCGCGTCACGAAGCTTGGCGCACCGAATATACCGAGATCGGCGGCCTTTGCGGTTTCCTCGCGTAGCTGGTCCTTGATCGGCTCCGATCGCATGGCGGAAAGAACCTCCAGCGGGTCCAGTCCCGCGCGCCGCGCCGCCGCGTGCAGGATGTGCGGGTCGGATATGTCGCGGTCATGAACGAAGCTGGCTTGATAGACCGCTTTCACAAAATTTGGTCGCTCCTCCTGCGGCAGCGACAGCGTGATGCGGGCAGCCATCAACCCGTTCTGGGGAAATTTTCCGGGACGGCGGAAGGGCAGGTCATACTTCTGGCATATGCGCTCGACGTCCCGCCACATGTACGAGCCCTTCACGGACACGACGTTGAACGGACTGTCCTTCATGCCCTGCTGGGCATGGAATAGCGGGCCGAGCAGAAAAGGCCGCCATTCGATTTCCACCCCGCGCGCCTCAGCAATCTTGCCGATCCGCATCACAGCGGGGTAGGAGTAGGTCGACGCAAATTCGAACCAGAACTGCAATTTCACGAAAACCTCGGGCACCGACGATTCGCAATCCTAGCAGATTGCACAACCAAAAAACGAAGCCCATATGGCAAATCGGATCCCGCCGATTCCCTCGGCGGAAGAGGCCAATCAAGGGTCATAAGCCGATGTCTATCTCGATGTATAAGGCGAGCGCGCCTGTCTTTATACGGATGCTCAACAATCTGGACGGATTGCTGGCGAAGGCCGAGGCGAACGCCAAGGAGCGGGGATTCGACGCAAACCTGCTGGTGACGTCGCGGTTGGCGCCCGATATGCGGCCGTTGTCGGCGCAGATCCAATTCGCCAGCGACACCTCTAAGGGAGCAATCGCGCGGCTCTCCGGCGGCACGGCGCCGTCCATGGCGGATACCGAGACCACGATTGACGACCTGCGGACGCGCATCGCCAACACGATTGACTATATCAAGAGCGTGCCTGCGAGTTCCGTGGATGGCTCGGAAGAGCGTTCGATCGTGCTGAAATTTCCGAACGGTGAGATGGCGTTCAAGGGGCTCGACTATCTGACCGGCTTCGCCCTGCCGAACTTCATGTTCCATGTCACGACTGCGTACGCGATCCTGCGCCACAATGGCGTGCCGCTCGGAAAGCAGGATTTCCTCAACCGTAGTTGAAGTCTGGATCAAGAACTCCGGCCCAACGCCCCATCGTGCTGGAAAGTGCGCTCCGAATCTCGGAGCGGACGATGGCTTGGCTTGATGGCGGTGCGCTGGCGTTCTTTTTCAGGGCCTGGTGGTTTCTTGGCTGGCTGATCGACGCATCGCCTCTGCACAGGCGCACTCTGGCGGCCGCGATGAAAATGCAGCGCTGCGAGTGGATGCGCCAGATTGGGGCGCGCGAGATCCGGCTGGTGGACGCCAACATCATCACCGGCTTGCAGCAGGCAACCTCATTCTTCGCCTCGACAGCGCTGCTCGCCGTTGGCGCCGGGTTCGCGCTGTTGACGGCGACTGATACGATCATCGGCGCCTTGGAGGAAAGCTTTGTCCATGTCGAGATAGACCGCCCGGCTTTCGATATGAAGATGGCGCTGTTGATAGGCCTCAATACATACGCCTTCTTCAAGTTCGGCTGGCGTACCGTCTGTTCAATTAGTCCGCCGTGATGCTCGCTGCGACGCCTGAAGCAGGATAGGCCGACGCGGAAGAATCTGCGCAAGGCGTGGCCGACATGAACATCGCAGCTGCAAGCCAGTTCACGCATGGCCTGCGTGTCTTCTTTCCAGCCATCGCGGTGCTGGCCTGGTTCGTCGCCTGGTGGGCTTTTGCCGCCACCGCCGTTGTGATCGTCTTCACGCTGGCGAACCGGCAGTTCAATTCGCGGGCGCGTTTTGTTGCGCAAGGCGCGATGGCCCGTTTACAGGGCAAGGATTGAGAGTATCCGAACGATTCTGTTGCGTACGCGGAATGGGGCGAGTGGCTTTGACAAAGATGTGGCGCCCGTGGCGCGGCGGCGGGAGTTGTCGCAATTTTCATATGTCACTCGTGAGTTGTCCGAGAGTTCAGCTTGAAATTCCGGGGCGCTCCGGATGATCCGCCCCCTTTGAAGTGGTCCGCCCTTAGGTATGCTTTTGGACGGGATGGAGGATCACGATGGCAAGGAAACGGAAGCCCGAAGAGATTGTTGCGAAGCTTCGGCAGGTTGATGTGCTGGTCTCGCAGGGCCAGTCGGTGAGCGA
>CANJIL010000069.1 GCA_947474455.1 Hyphomonadaceae bacterium
AGCCGCTGGATCTCCGTCTTCCGGGACCTTGAGCGGTTCACCGGTGGCCGCGACATCGTTTCGTTCACAGAGGAAGATGCTCTCGCGTGGCGCGAGGGCCTGCGGTCCGCTGACCGCACGGAGAAAACCGTCAATTTCCAATACATCGCCGCGGCGAAAGCCGTGTTTGGGTGGGCTGCGCGCCCAAGGACCGACGATGGCGGGGCGCTGCTCTCGATAAACCCGTTCGCCAACTTCCGGCTTGGCAGCCGGAACGGCGCGAAGAAGGTGGTCAAGCTTCGAGAACGATCATTCCGAAACCAGGAGATGTCGGCGATCCTGCCAGCATCCCAGTCAATCCAGCTCCGGGTAGACTCGACCGGACTCGAGCGGGCCAGACGCTGGGCGCCCTGGCTCCTCGCCTATACCGGCGCCCGCCCCGGAGAAATCTGCCAGCTGCGGAAGCAGGACCTGCGTTGCGTGCAAACCCGTTGGGCCATCCGCCTCACGCCCGAGGCTGGCACAATCAAGGACCGTGAGGCCAGGATCGTTCCGATCCACGCTCATCTTCTCGAGCAGGGGTTCGTGGCGTTCATCGAGGGCGCCGGTGACGGACCGCTATTCTTCGACGCTACCGCACTGCGCAGGAAAGGCGTCGACGATCCATCAAATCCGAGGCGGTTCCCGCACGAAAAGGTTGCGAACAACCTGGCCCACTGGGTGCGCGCACTCGGCGTGAACGATCCGGGCATCAAGCCAAATCACGCCTGGCGTCACACGTTCAAGACGCGCGCGCTTGTTGCAGGCGTCGACTCTGTTATCGCCGACTTCATCTGCGGCCACTCACCAAAAACGGTTGGTGATGCTTACTATGCGCTCGAAGGCGATGCAGGGTGGCCCGCGCTCGTGAGGGCGGTCGATGCGTTCCCTCGCTATGACGTATGAGGCACGCCCAGGTCAGCGCTGTTCACGCGCCCGGTCACTTGAACTGAGATGACAGGTCCATTGCCGTGTCAGCAGGCTGACCATCGTATCGAGCACCTCGGCCTCATAAGGCGACGTGTGTCTTTCCTCGGGAAGTTGAGTGTGAAAAGAGGAAGGCTCCAACGACGTAACGCGCGGACCGGCGAATAAATCGAACTGGCGCGTATCGGCTGATCTGATCTTGCGTGAAGCGCGTCGCATCTTCGTCTCGGCACGGAACGGACTCAACGAATCACGAAGCTAGCCTGTGGAAAACCCGACTCATCCTGCCGGCGAAAGCACCGTGGATTCACCGTGGATGAACTGGTGGCGGCCGGAGTACGAATCCAGAAATAGCGTTCGCGGTCGGCAGAGGCGACAGGCATTCGCGATGAGCAAGGGCTCGCGACTGGCCACAGCGTTCGACTACCACCACAATTGCTTGCGCGATCGCGCTCGGAGGTGAGATTCAAAGCCGCATGACGAACGCAGAAAAGGATGTTGCTTGACCCGAAAGGTTCCTCCCAGGACCAGGTCCGCGCCGGCGAAGAGCCCAAAGCTCGAGCTCAGCGCGGATACCCTTGCCAAGCTAGGCGCGAAGAAGCTGGCGGCGCTATTGCTCGCAGCATCCGAAGACGATGTCGTTCTCGCCCGCAAACTGCGCATGGAATTGATGGCGCACGATCCAGAAGCGCTGGCGCGCGAGATCGATCGACAGATTTCGATCTTGCGCCGCTCGCGCAGCTTCGTGGACTGGAACAAGACTGGAGATCTGGCAAAAACGCTCGACGGATTGCGCGCCTCCATCGCCGGACCGCTCGCCGCCGCTAACCCCTGCCTGGCGGCAGAGCGCTTCTTCAGCTTCTTTGCCTTGGGCCGGCCGACGATCGATCGCGTTGACGATTCAAGCGGGCGCGTCAGTTCTGTGTTTCGGAATGCGACGGAGGACTTTGCAACGACACTCGCTTTGATTTCCGATCCGGAGGCGCAATTCGCCTTCGCCAAGCGCGGCTATGAGGCTGCAGAAACGGATGACTACGGACTGCTCGATGATCTGGTGGCGGATGTGACTCAACGCCTATCGCCGGCTGGTCTTGCCATGATGCTGACCTTCGTAGAAGCAAATATCGAAGCTTCCCCTCCTGTGATCGAGGATGGTCGGCTCAATCATCTTGCCTCCTTGCATGCCTCGGCGCTCGCGGCTGTCGCTGACGCACAGCGCGACGTGGATCTCTATATCCGTGCTCAGACGCTTAAGGGGCCGCGTCTGCGTGACGATTCCGGAATTGTGCAACGACTGCTGAAAGAGCAGCGAGCGCTCGAGGCGCTCGCGCATCTCGACTCGATCGACGCGAAAGATAGTCGGGACACCTATCTACTGGAGGACGTTCGTATCGAAGTGATGGAAGCCCTGGGACGCAGAGAAGAGGCGCAGGCCTTGCGCTGGAGCGCATTCGAGCGGCGACTGTCCCAGGAGCATTTGCGCGGATACCTGAAACGCCTGCCAGAGTTTGACGCCGAGGAGAAGCAGGATGAAGCGATGGCGTTTGCTGCAACCCGCCCCCTGCGGAGCGCGCTCGAATTCTTCATCAACTGGCCAAACATCCGCGGCGCAGGGGCGTTGGTGCGTGCACGATCCGGCGAACTGGATGGAGACTGGTATTTTCTCTACACGCCAGCAGCCGCCTTGCTTGAATCCAAGGAACCTCTGGCGGCGACGCTCCTGCGTCGCGCAATGATCGATTTCACGCTCGGGAATGGACGATCTTCGCGGTATGAACACGCCGCACGGCATCTGGCGGAATGCGACAGCATAGCGCCAATGATCAAGGACTGGTCAGGCGCTCCCGATCACACGGCCTATGTCGCGCACCTAAAAGCGGCGCATCCCCGCAAGACAGGCTTCTGGTTGCGCGTTCAAGGACGCTGAATCGCTGCCACCTGGCCTTGCTTACTTTGAGTGGTCAGGCGGTAGAGACGGCGATTTCAAATTCAGCCCGGTGCGCAATCATGCGAAAACAGATGCAATCCGCCTATGACCGGAATACCCCCCGACTCCGGACAGTCAGGGCAAACATTACGAATTCACGTCTTGGGGCCCATTGCCGTCATTCGGCTTTGCGAAGCTGAGAAATCCTGTGGGAGGGCATAGCCAGAATCCATGCAGCGCACAGAAGCATCATTGCAGGCGCTACAAGCCCAAGCCCAATTAGCGCGAGCGAGGGTAATTCTGCAGCGGCCCCGCCTAGCCACTCAAGTAGAATGTAGACGCCGCCAACGGCCAGAGCGTAGCCGAGCTTGTTCGTCATTGTGAGCAGCGCCAAGTGGAGGCTGACGCGATCCTAGCCTGACTGCTTGCGATCATCGTCAGCGAGGCGAACCATTTCTGTGTTCAGGCTAAATTGGTAGCCGCCCGTGAAAAAGCCAAGCGCAGCGTTCAGTCCCATTGCGGCGACGACATTGCCCGCTGGCGCGAAGGCAAACCCGACGCTCGCCGCGGCCGCGCCGATCATGGCGAATGCGAAGCTGGCGTGCGGACCTTTCCACAAGCTAAGTTTGAGAAAGACGGGAATCCCCGCGATCATCGCCAGCATGAAGCACAGCATAATCGAGGAGTACTGGTCGCCTACGGAAAGCAGCTGCGAAATGACGAAGAAAGATGTGGCGCTGTTTGCGGCGTAGCCGCCCCCGGATAGCAAGTCCGCAGCAAGGAGGCGCCGCAGCGCAGGAGAGTCCCTGAGCAGCTGCCAGGCACCCGACAGCTTTGGCTTTTCGCTCGTTTCCGAATCCGCACCATGCGGAAGCAATGCCAGCGAGGGCAGGACCGTCAGCCTCCGGAGACAACCCAATGGCGCGAAATTCCGGCAAGCGGCGCCGCTTTCTGGCGGCGGTCATTCAGCACGCGATCTGACCGTGTTTCCGCTCCAGGCTCAGCCTGGGTGATGGCGAGGAAATGCCGGCGCATCGAAGCGTCCACGTTTTCTGCGAAACGATCTGCGCCTCGACAGTGAAGTCCGGTCGGATGATCGCCGCCAATCTGCGGCGCCGAGGACTTCCACTGTCGCGGCGCTGGCATCGCGATGAGCTCGTCTCGACGAGCCCAGGTGAACGCGCGTGAATCGGGCGCGCCTTCGATGATGGAGCCAAGGCGCGTGCATCCTGCGCGCACGCCCGGCATCCGTCTGGGCGACGGCTTGATGGCTGGACGAGCGACGAAAGTCCAATGAGCCCTCAGGTTTTTACCTGACAGCTCCGCCCAATGATATCGGTCAGTGTCTCTTCTTGCAGACTGTCAGAGGCGCGAGAGTACGCGTCTTGCTACATCACTAAGGCGCCCAACGGTCATGCTGACCTCCTGGCCGCGTGAGGATTCGCTGACGGCCAGCCAGATCCGGGGGTCATGCTTTACGTTTACCGTGACCGCAGTGCGCTGACTGCCGAGATTGACCCAGTAGGCGCCATCGCCCATCCCCGGAATATCCGCAGGCTCAGCCCCTAGTCCAAGTTGCGCAACGCCAGCCTTCATCGCCTCTATCGTCTGCTGTGCGCCATCGTTGGGCGCAACTGTTACAAGCACACTCACCACCATCATCTCCTGCACGGAGGCCCCGTCCGATACAAAGGTGCAGGATGTCGTCATATTCCTGTTTGCGCCTCCTGGCTGGTTGCGCGCGGTTGGCCCGCTATTGTCGATCACGAAGCTTCGTCCTGAGAAGATATCGACAAGCTCTTGAGGCAAGACGAGCGCGCAGGCGTCCAGCTGTCTGTTACTGGCAGGACTTTCCGGTGCCGGTCCTGCCGCCACATTCTGTGGATTGGACTCAGCGGGACCACATGCGGCAAGCGCCATGACCAGGCCGGCTGCTGCTGTTGTGCGTCTCAACATGATCATCTCTCCTTGCAGGGTGGGCGGTCCTGATGCGGCAGCCGCCAGGTTCGTTTCAAGCGATGCGCTGTCGGAGCGGGCCTGGCATGGCGTTGCCGGCGCTTGCGCCGCTCAGCGCGGCGTCCACCAGGTTCCAATCAGATTATCGACGAGGCCATCGCAATTATCATCAATGCGATTAGGCAGCTCCTGTGCGTTACGATTTATGGTGGCCTCGTTGTCGTTGCAATCATCGCCCGTCCCGCCTCGCGGATTAGAAACCCTGCTGTCAATAAACCCGTCATTGTCGAGGTCCCGGTAGCCGATGCTCTGATCGTCGCAATCATCGTCCTTGTCGTCGGGTATTTCCGTGGCCCCCGGGTATCGTTGCGGGTTGGCGTCGTCGCAATCAACTCCCCCACCCGCAACGCCATCAAAACCATCGCCATCAGCGTCCTCGAGGATGGGTGTACGCTGGCGCGTTTCGGCTGGCGCCGTTCCAGGTCGTACGGTCGGAGCGGGCTTGGCTGGCGGGGGTATCCGAATCGCCGGTGGGGCCTTCGGGGCCTGCGGGGTCTGGGTTTGCGCACGCCCGTCGTCATAGCCAACCAAGAGCGCGACCAGGAAAGCGGCAGCCAGTCGTCCTGTCCTGAGTGTCTTCATTGCAGATGCCCCCATGATGCGCGTTGCGATAAATCCAGAGCCTGATCAGATATCCGTCTGTGGCAATTGCAACAGGAAATTTCACCTAAGGGCGCGGGCCGGCGCCGGTCCTGTCAGATAAAAGCTGCTTCGTCTGCCTGAAGGCTGAGGCTAGAAGCCTTCGCAGCGAGAAGCATGATACGCTTCTTGTACAAGCGGCGCCGCTCTTTGGTGGCGGTCATTCAGCACGCTGTCTGACCGTGTGTCCGCTCCAGGCTCAGCCTCGGTGAAGGCGAGGAGCTGCCGGCGCATCGAAGCGTCGAGATTTTCTGTGAAACGATCTGCGCCTCGACAGTGAAGTCCGATCAGAAGATCGCCGCCAATCTGCGGCGCCGAGGACGATCACTGTCGCGGCGCTGGCATCCCGATTGGCTGGTCTCTGGACCGGGGCAGGGCCTGGTCGTTCGGGGATCGCAACAGACGCGTCCTGGTCTGATCGACAAGCTGGTTTTCATGAACGCGACCCGGGCGGTCTCTCCTTCATTCGATGCGAGCAGAAGCGACGGCAGCTTCCGAGCTCCCGCCTGATCAGTAGGGCGGGCGCGACCGGCAATTCCTGAGCGCCGCTGCCATTAGTAACATCATCGGAAGAGCGTGAAGTGGGGCCCACAACGGACAGTCGGTTGCCGTTGCGGGACGCCTCCCGAAGCGCCGAGCCTTTACTCGGGCACGTGTTCGTCCGAGCCACCGAATGCGCCCGGGAAGTCCTTGAACTTCGGCAGGCCATCCTTCATCGGAAGAACCGTTTCCGCATAATTGATGTGCAGGCCTGGCTTGAAGGCCAGCGTCGGCAGCGTGGCCGAAAAAACATCGACGACGCCAAGCGTCGGATGATTGGTCATCAGGTGGCCGCCGCACTTGTTGCAGTACTTGCGATCACTGATCGGCGTCTTGTTGTAGGTCGCGACATGTTCGGCGCCTGCGGCGATCCGCACGCTTTCCGGTTTCCAAAGCGTAAAGGCATTCACAGGTCCGCCCGACCAGGATCTGCACGAACTGCAGTGGCAATATCCCATGCCCTCTGGTTCTCCCGTCGTCTCGATCTTCACCGCGCCACAGAAGCACTCGCCCTGATATGCCATCGCTAATCTCCCTTATGAACGGGAAGCTAGCTTGAAAAAAATGGTTGTCACTAGGCGGCCTTGATGGGCGATCACCCGCCGCGTCCGTAACGGCAGGACGACTGGCAGCTCTTGGCCGACTCTGCCGGATCGCCACAATTTCTACTTCGGGTGACTCGGGGCCCGAAACGGACATTGCATTTCTGGACGCTGGCATGGCAATCGTACGTCGATGCGACGCCATCGAACGATACTCGCGATTGCTCTGGTCGCCCTCATCGCGGGCGTCTGGTTCGTGATTGACCCCACGGACGAACGGACCCAGCTGCTGTTCAGCCAAAATCGCGGGACGGCCACACAGGGCACGAAGCTTTCCATCACCGTTGGCGAAACTTGGGGAGACGCAGATGCCGCCATCCGAAGTCTATTTACGCCTGCTTATGCGCCGCTGTGGGAGACTAAGAAGGAGGTAGCGGCAGGCGGCAGCGACAATTGGCGCGGAGCCAGCGCCCCGGTTCTGACCGGGGAAGCGCGAGTTTCCTATCGAGACCGAAGCTGGAGAAACGGTGGCGTCGTGCTGGACCTGAACAACGGCTTGGTCACCGCAGTCCATTGGAATTATGGCGGTCCACTCTACTCCGATCTCTAGGTCCGGATTTGGGCGATGAACGTGCATTCGTAACCTTTGGGCTGACTGGCCGGAATGCTCCTCCATTCAAGCCGTTCGCAACGTTTGTTAGCTGTGAGGCAGTTTGCTTGTAACGCGACAGACAAGGGCGATGTTTCAGGCAGCCTCGCTCGCCTCGGAAGCGGCGAGTTATCATGCCCCCTTAAGGCGCCGATTGATCCCGGGCGGTCCGGAGCGAAAAACAAATCCTGCCCGCGCGTGAGTAACGCGCCCGGCTGAACGCCACCACTACGGTGTGGCGTTGAGCCTGGTCTCAAGTTCGGCGATGCTCGCAATGACCGCCTCGAACGCGGGAGCGTCGCCGAAGATCATGCCTGTCATGGCGATGTAATCGCGCCGCAAAGGGCCCAGCATCGCGTTCGTTGGCCGCAACACGAATGACCCCGGCGCTGCCGTTGCGAGGTCGAGGTCTAGGCTGTTGAAGAACATGCGTGCGTGTCGCACGCAGTCGCGGCAGAGATCCGCGTCCGCCAGGGCTTTGGCTGCGACGTCTGTGGCCAACAGGCGATGAAGGTCATAGTAGTGGCGCGAGACTCGCTGGCCGCCGCCTCGCAACTCGCCGCGCCTCTCGAACCAGCGACTGAGGCCGTGAAGGATCACGACCTTGTCCCAGAACGTCCGTTCCGCATCGACGGTTGTGACGTTAGCGACAGCAAGCTCGATCCCGTCAACCTCGGCGGCGACGTAAGGGGTGACCCTGACCGGGCGGTGCGGATCGAGCGCCGATTTTGCGCCGGATTCGATCTTCACGGCTGGGCGGACATAGCCATCGGTTGCGGCCGTCACGCTGGGATACCATAGCAGCAAGGTCTGCCGCCCTTCGTCATCAGCGTCGAGCTCAACGCGGGCGCCGGCCGTGGCGATGCTGGCCTTCGCGAGCGACGTGGTCAGATGGCCAGCGAGCTGGGTAAGCAGCGGCCCTGCAATGTAGGCCTGGCAGGCGTCCCGGATCGCTTCCAGCTTTTCTTTTCGTTTCTTACCGCTCATCGTCTCCAGTAGTTCGACGCTGGCGCCTTCGCCAAGATCATCGCGGAAGACGGTCACGTCGATGTCCTCGGAGAAACGGGAGATCAGACCGAAGGCTTTTGACAGCGATGTCCCGCCCTTGAAGAGCAATCGGGGACCGCCATCCGGAAGGCGGTTGAAAAGGGCATCCAGCGTCCAGCACACCCAGAAGTCCTTCTCGATATTCTGTTCAGCCGCGCCAAGCCTGCGACCAGCGGCAACGAAGGCGTCCCGGCGGTCATTCGCGGCGGCCGCCAGAAAGGTGTCGTAGCCCTGCGTCATCCACGTCCCCCATCACGGACCTTGGCCTTGCGGCGGTTGGGCGTTGCGCTCCCATCAGTCGAATTATTGGGCGACACAGCCAGCATGTCCTTTAGAAAGATTCGCATCCAGTCCGGCAACGCCGCGAGGCCATCGCGAAGATCGGCGAGGATGGCCGGTCCATGTGTCTGATCGGAGAAGATCGCGGTGAGGCGTTTTTGCACGCGGGACCGGTCGGCAGCCAATCTGTCCTTCAGCCAATGAAGCGCCTGGACGACGCGCATAGCGGGTCGGCCTGCCCAGTAGAGTTTGCTTGGCGCCGTCAGCCGGAAGACGATCCGGAGGTTACCAAGTTCGAGCGGCTTCAGGCGTGCATCGGTATGGACCACGATGCGTGCCGGCACCGCATCGGAGAGGCCGAGGTCATTCGCTGCCGTGATCCCATCGACGATCATGCGGTACTTGTCGCGGCGGGCCAGAGCATCGACGATAGCGCGGGGATCGGAACTGGTGGCCTTGGCAGTCAGCGAGTTGAGGCCCGGCTTGTCATAGAGACCACGCGCGATACGCCGGATATCGCCCGCTCGGGTAAGGCGATGGAGCGCCTGATCAATGGCGTCGCGCGTGCCGAGGTCAATGAAATCGACCGGCGTCCAGACACCGAAAGGCGACTGGTCTGCCATGCGCCTGGCGATGGCGGTCTTGAGATCGAGCCCGGGGCCGCGCATGGAGTCCGTCCTTTTGTAAGAAATATGTATACATATTGCCGACAAACGGCAAGTTAATGTTGTCAGAACAGCGTATACATATTTCTGACAAATATAGGAAACTGCCTGCCACGCAGCGGGCGCTCAGCGCCGCCAGCCGCTCGACGGCGCGTTCCGCGCTGCTGCCTGCTCTTTTGCTGGCCGCCCTGACGGTTGGCGGATGCGGACCGGTCTCCGCAAGTTGTCTCCTGTTTCCCGCTGTAGGAGAGCGGGTTGCTCAGGTCATCTCAGTCTGTCGGACGTGATGGACCGCCTCAAGGGACGACGGGCCTCAACCATTTTTTTGGCGGAAGAGCCAAAAAAATCGTGACCCCTTGTCGCCGCTGCGCGGTCGCGCCTGGGCGCGATCCCTTGACCCGCTCCATCACACCCGCCCGCCGACATCGTCCTTCAAACATAGGAGATGACGATGTTCACGAATACCTTCACGATCGAGCGCCACATCGAGGAGCTGCGCGCCGAACTGCGGGCGACGACTGACCCCAAAGAGGCGCGCGATATCCAGACTGAGTTGGCGGCCATGATGCAGCCAGCAGACGATCTCGACCGGGAAAGCGAGGCAACGCTCTGACGAATTTGACGAGAGCGGCTTATGTCGCTCTCGTCTCATTCGATCTCGGTCATCCCCAGGTGCGATGACGTTCGAGGAGCGATCTCTGGGGCGTTGGGTTTGACGTGGTGAGAGGCGCGAGACAGTGGTGGAGGGCGGGGGTGCAGTGAAGTGCGAGACAGTGGTGGAGGGCGGGGGTGCAGTGAAGTGCAAGATAAAGCACCTACGGTGCGTCGGGCCGTAAGGCCCTGTCTGCACATAGTTCCGTACACGGTGGATTAGCGTGAGACGAGCAGTGCTCGCTCTGCGCTTCATTGAACGGGTGCAAGCGCTGGAATTCATCACGATTGCGACGATGATGA
>CANJIL010000070.1 GCA_947474455.1 Hyphomonadaceae bacterium
TCTCGTTCATGCGGCGCAACGAGGTCTGGATTCCGGTGGCGCCCGAGGAGTGACGCCTCACCGGCCGAGACCGCTTGCAGTTTGACAAAGGCATCTCACGCGGAAGAAGGCGGGGCGTGATTGCCCGCATCAAGAGAGATACGTTCTGATTAGGCTGGCGGCGCGCCGCATTGCGCTGGGCCTTGGTTCAAACGCCCGCGCGCCGCCCTGACCCCACGCTGGTTAACATCCCTTCGATCCGGCACGATAAGGCCGCGTCTTTTCGCACGTACATATAGAGAGAGGTTGGTGTCTGGGCTAAGCGCGGGTCGCGCCCCAGGCCGTGATGCCGGCTAACCGTCCCACAGCTCGATCGGCTTTGCTGAGAGGCCCCAAGAGTTACAGGAGGTCGAGTTGCGGCGCGTGCGCCAAAGGCGGCGGCACTTTCTTTGCTGTTGTCCAGGAGGAACAAACAGGGCTGCGGACATGAAGATCGCCTTTTTTGTCCATCGATTTCCCGTCATTTCGGAAGCATTCATTGCCAATGCCGCAGCGGGTTTGATCGAAGAAGGGCACGCCGTGGACATCTACGCCTTAGATGGGCCCGGAGATGCAACTCACGAACGCCACGCCTTGATCAAACGCTACGGTCTTGAAGATCGGACCCGAACGTTTCGACTGAAGGAATCGCCGCGCCGGCGGGTCGCGCTGGCCCCGCCTGCGGCCCTAAAGTTAGCCGCAAGACATGGGCTAAAGATTGGATCGGTTTTGGATTCCCGGAGTTTCGGACCCGATCGCATAGGTCTTCGTGCGCTGCACGAGGCCAGCCTGTTCCGAGGCGGCGGCAAATATGACATCCTTCACTGTCATTTTGGCACACTTGCTGAAGCGGTTCTGGATCATCGTCGAGCAGGTTTCCTGACCGGCCGCGTTGTGGTTCATTTCCGCGGATACGATATTTCGAAACACATCCAGGACAATGGCGAGCATGCTTATGATCGTGTGTTTCGCGATGCCGACGCGTTCATCGCAAACTGCGGCTACTTCCGTGACCGCGCGATCGCCCTCGGCGCCCCGGCATCGCGCACGCAGGTAGTCGCCTCAGGCGTAGCGCTCGACCGCTTTCCGTTTGCAGTCCGTTCCTGGGCGCCGGCTGAGCCCCTTCGTGTTCTGGCGGTTGGTCGGCTTGTCGAGAAGAAAGGCTTCAGGTTTGCGGTCGAGGCTGTCGCGCGCCTCGTCGCGCACGGCTTGGATGCACATCTTACCATCGTTGGCGACGGCCCGTTGCGGAGCGCGCTGGAGGAGCAGGCCGCGGCGCTGTCAGTCTCGAAGCGGGTGACGTTTCATGGCGCCTTGCCGCACGAACGAATTTCGCAGTTGCTGGAAGGCTCGCACATCCTTCTCGCGCCATCGACAACCGCGGCAAGCGGAGATCGCGACGCTTCAATCAACACCGTAAAGGAAGCGATGGCGACGGGCTGCCCGTTTGTCACAACCAACCATGGCGGCATTCCAGAACTGGTCGATGGGGTAGACGCTGGCGTCATGACTCAGGAAGGTGATGCCGGGGCCCTTGCCGCAGGCGTGCTGACACTCCTGGCAAGGCGGGGCGAGTGGGCCGACATGGGACGCCGCGGCCGCGACCACGTCATTTCAAAATATACGATCGAATCGGTCACCGCCGCGACCCTCGAGATCTATCAACAGGCGCTGGCGGTGCGCCGGACGCGGGACGAGAGCAGGAGAGTGATGTCATGGCACTGACTGGCGCCGGACCCCGGATCACCATCGTCGTTACACAGCGAGATCGAACGAGTGCGATGCGCGAGGCTCTGGAGGCCATCTATGCCGGCGCGTCCACCTCTTTCGATCTCGTCTATGTCGTGGGCCAGCATGCGGGAGGAGATCTGCGCTGGATAGCCGGTGAAGCCGCTAAGCGGGGATTTAGACTTATCGAAGCCGGCCGCCCACTGACGCCGTCCGAGTCACGGAATCTCGGCCTGGCTGCCGCGACAACGGAGTTCGTGACCTTCATCGAAAACGATGTTGTCCCGAAACCGGGTTGGCTCGACGCGCTGCTGGCCTGCGCCGACGAAACCGGAGCTGACGTCATTGTCCCGCTGACCTGCGAGGGAAGGCCACTCCACACCATAATCCATCATGTCGGCCCAGCAGACGAAATCGCGCCTGGCGCAGATGGAATTGAGGCGGGGCGGCGCGATTTCCACGAGACGCTCTTTCTGCATGGCCAGACGCTTGAACAAGCGACGGACCATCTGGTGCGCCGGCGCACCCGCACATGCGAGTTTCACTGCCTGATGGTGCGCAGATCGGTGTTTGCGCGCATTGGTCCATTCGATCCCGTCATCGTTTCCAAGGAACATCTCGACTTCTCGTGGCGGGTCGCGCGGGCGGGCCTCGCCATCTGGGTCGAGCCAAAAGCCGTCGTGACGTTCCTCGTTCCCTCGCACAACGATCCTGTGAAATTTGCCGACCTGTCCTACTTCCTACTGAGATGGTCGCCCGCCTGGCAGCGTCGCAGCCACGACCTGCTCAAGCAGCGGTGGGGCTTTCAGGAAGCCGGGTTCATTTCCTCGCGCCGGCAACTCGCCGACTGGCGCATTGTAGATCATGTCGTGAAGCCGCTCCTACGAAAAGTCCCACTTCTCGGAAAACGCTGGGGCTTCGTCGAGCATGGCTCGCACGTCCTGTATCCGGTCGTGGCTCTGGCCGCCTCCATGCTTGTCTGGCGCTATGACGCGAGCCACAGCCGCGTGGAGGAAGCGGACAATGCCGGCGCAGCGGCGTGATCCTCTGAAGTTGCTGCGCAGCGCCGCTGCCTGGGCCGCTGCTGCCAAGTGGTTCGACGTAGTCGCGTCGATGACGACATTCCTGCTTCTGGCTCGTTTTCTAGGGCCGGAAGCCTGGGGGCTGTACGGCATGGTGCTTCTGGTCACCATCATCCCCGAGACAATGGTCGGCGGCGCGTTGGCTGACAGCCTGATCCAGACACGTGATCTGCGCCCCGGCCACGTTGCTGCGGCCCTGGTTCTCCACGTCGTCCTGGCGCTGGTGCTAATTGCGTTCATCGTTTGCGTTGCGCCGGTGCTCGCCGAGGCCTTCGGACATGTCGAATTGCGTGCGCTTATTCCGGCGCTCGGATCAACGCTGCTTGCGATGGCTCTGGGCGCGCCATCCGCTGCGCTGCTCCAGCGTGATTTCAGATTTCGTTCTATTGCTGCTGTCGATGCTTGTGGGGCTGTCGCCGCTGCCGCAGTCGGAGTTGCAACGGCGCTGGCCGGGCAGGGCGTGTGGGCGATCGTCTGGATGGAAGCAGCTAGACGGTGCACGCGTGCGGCTGGGTTCATCTTTACCGCAGGCAATGGCGTCAGGCTGCGCTTCTCGCGCGCTGACTTCACGGACCTGATGCGTTTCAATCTCAATTCGCTTGGGGCTCAGCTCCTCCTGCAGCTGGATTTGGCAATCCCTAGGCTCGCAGTTGGGGCAGTTCTGGGTGCACAGGCGCTGGGCTATCTCAATTTTGCCCTGCGCATCTTCCAGCAAGGATCTTCGCTGGTGATTGCGCCCTTCAACGCGATCGCGCTGCCGTTGATCTCGTCAGTGCGCGAGGACCGCGACCGGCTTCACCGCGTGATCACACAATCCGGACGCGCGGCTGCAATTGCCGGCTATCCTATCTTCCTGGGCGCCGCTGCGGTGGCTCCGGTCGCGATTCCCTTTCTTTTGGGCGCCAGTTGGTCCCCGGCCGTAGTCCCGATGCAGCTAGTGCTGTTGCTCGGCGTTCGCGCGGCCGCAACGTCGTTCACCGGCGGCATTCTACGAGGATGTGGACATCCCGGACTCTATCTGGCGCATGTGGGCATTGGCGTACTCGTTACCTGCCTGCTCGTTCCACTGGCCGTGCAGTTTGGCCTGATCGCCGTCACGGCCGCCATGCTCATCAAGGGGGCTATTACCTGGATTGTCGGGGCGCAGTTTGTTCAGCGCATATCCGGATACCCGGCACGTAACCAGATCTCCGTCGGATGGCGCAGTCTGCTCGCGTCTTGTGCGATGGTCATCGCCGTCGTGGGTATGACGCCTGTTATTGGCGCGTCAGTTACGGGTCTGCCTTTGATCGCGGCTCTTGTCGCGATCGGCGTAGCCCTTCACCTGGTCGCGCTAGCTTTTCTTGACCGCGAACTAGTGCACGCCGCGAGGCGTGTGTTCCTCGCCCAAATAGGGCGCTGGCATAGAAGCGGTACTGCGGCTAGCGCGCCTCTTCATGGGTCGCAGTTAAAGGCGCCTGTTCCACGCGCTGAAGGCTAGGCCGAACGCGCCGCGAAGCCCCGCCACACGGTAAAGAGCGCCCATGCACTTTGCTACGTAGGCCGTATCCAACCTGCGTAGGCCCTGTCCGGCCCAGAAAGTAAGCATAGAAGCAATTGCCATCTGCACGGCCAGACCGTTACGTGCGCGCCTGGAAGCGGTCGCGATCTCGGTTTGAATTTTGGCGCTGCCAAGAAACATGTCGATGCCATACCGGCTGCCAAGAAATCTGGATAGAATTTCAAGATCAAGCGGTCCGCACGGCGCCCAGGCGGCCGCGTTCAGTGCGGCCACCAGGCTTTCGCGTGCGACGTCCCATAGATCCTTGCGTCCGGCGATCACAGCCTTTTGCAGCAGCGCGCGGCGCGTCTGGATCGGGGTCAGAGGCTGGGCTGCCGAGACATTTTCGAGGAACTCGTGCAGCTTGAGATCAGGTAGCAGCTCCGCTAGCAGTCGTGAGTCAGCCTTCTTCCAGCGCTGCACCCGCTCATGCGAGGCATAGCGCGCAGCTTCCGGTCCGCGCGCGCCGGCATGCTGTCGTTGCCACAAGACAACCTTATCTATTCCAGCTCCGTGGCCGCGGCGCGCCACCTGCAGCAGAACGTTGTAGTCCACCGAGGCAGTTATCGAGGTATCCAGCGGCATAATGTCGTCGAAGCAATGTCGTCGAAACAGCGCGCAGGGTTGACCGGTGATGAAGCAATCTTCCATCAGATGAGCGAACAGATGACGCGCACCGGCAGGGCGGGGTTCGGCGACCGCAGCGAATACGCGTTCGCCGTCCCCATTCACGGTGAATTTCTGCAACGAGCCGAATGTAAAGTCGATGGACGGGTCGCCCTGCAGGGGCGCCAGAAGCGACTTCAGGGCGTGGGGCGGAGCGATGTCATCATCGTCCATCACCCAGATCACGTTACCTGCAGCAAGCTGGAGGCCGACGTTGAGGGCGGCGGTCTTGCCGCCATTTTCCCCAACCCGGATGTATCTGAGGGCCGGGCCGTATGCCGCGCAGACGGAGGCCGTGCCATCGGCGGAACCGTCGTCGACAACGATGATTTCCAGCGGTGGATGCGTTTGTCCAAGCACGCTGTCTAGCGCTTCACCGAGAAACTCGGCGCGATTGAACGTTGGCAGGATGACGGAAACTGTTAACGGCGACCGTCTGCTCGGCATTGCTCGATTTTCTTTCCAGGCGCGCAGCCGCTGGTGGCGACCGACGGGCTGGACGAAGCATCGGGCGTGCCAATTGCCGTAAGCAGATGCGGTGTTCCGCCAATCGGTCCCTGGGGGGCTTTCAGGTTGGCGGCACAATTCCAACGCTTGTGAACCGGCGTGGGGTCACGGCGCCCATAGGCGCGCTACGCGATTGATTTCGTCGCAGGCCTCGGGGTCCTCTTGGGGCGTTTGTTCACAAACAGACTTGGCGATATCCAGCCCGATTATGCTAACCTTCTCCATGGATGCCTCCATCAAGTAGTGTTGTTGATACCTCTACTTTGGCACACCGATGCCGTTTGGAAGCGTCCACCCCATCATTCCAGTCATTTGCGGGAGCGGGCCGCGCTTGATCGCTAGAAGCCAAGCCTGCCCAGCATTCCCGTGACGCGCGCTCTCGTCGGCAGATCACGAAATGGGAAAGCGCGAAGGAAATCGGCCTTGCTCAGATGTCCTGCACGGGCACGCGCAGATTCGGCCCAAGCCCTTGAGCGGACATCGTTGCCGTTGAGGCCGTGGGCGACAGCCGCGATCATTTCTATGAGTGCATGGGCACCCGGCGCATTTGCTGCTCGCTCGGCCCAGTCAGCTGCCTGCGCCGCGTCCTCAAGCGCGAGGTGAGACAGCGCCCTGACCCCCAGCATGCCATAGACGAACGGATCAAGCGGGCTTAGGGCAAGAGCGGCGGCGATGTTTGCCTGGCTGGCGTCGGCGCTCCCAAGCAACGCTTCGGCCCATCCTCTAGCATACTTCGCCTGCGCGTAGTTCGGGTTAAGTGTGTTGGCGCGCTCGAGCCACGGAAGGCTGGCCTCAAGGTCACTACGCAGCCAGTGTGCCCGGCCCATCGTGAAATGCCCGAACGGATCGAGAGAATCTCGCTCGAGGCATTGCGATGCACAATGTTGTGCGAGCCTCGTCGCGTCGGAATTGTCCGCGTAGCCGAGGAAGGCGCTCTGGAAGTGCGTGAATGAAAGGCCGGCATAGGCGCGTGCGAAACCGGGCTCCATGGCGACTGCGCGTTCAAACAGGCCAGTCGCGGCGTCATTGTCCGCCTTGTTGAACTGGTACATGTGATGCAGGCCAAGATGATACGCTGACCACGCATCGAGGTTTTCAGGCGAGCGCAGCAGGGCCCTCTGTGCTTCGTTGAACGGGATCCGGACTTCGACAGCGCTCGTCACTGCGTTAACGATCTGGTCGCGTATCTCGTGGACCGCGCTGACGTCGGCGCGAAATCTTTCGCTCCAGACGACTCCCCGGTCCTGGGTGTCGCTGAGTTCGACCGAAATGGACATGGTCTTGCCAGACATCTCGACCAGACCTGTGAGACAATACCGGACGTTGAGTCTGCTCCGCACCTCTTCGAGCGTCGCGTCGGCTCCGCGAAAGAGAAATGACGAGCCACGCGCGATCACAAACAGCCAGTGCAGCCGCGACAGCTCCGTAATGAGATCGTGCGGCAGCGCCTCGGTGATCGGAAACCCTGGCTCTCCTGCGCCAATCAGCCGAAAGGGCAATACAGCGATGCTCGGCCGCGCTGTCCGGCGCGGCTCGTCGCCGGCCATCTCGCGCGGAGCGGAGATGGAAACTGACGCACGCGTCGCAACGTCGGCAACGAAAGAAAAGCCCAGGCCGTGAACTGTTCGAATGACCGCCTGGGTGCGGCCGTCGTCGCAGATCGCCTGGCGGGCGGACTTTACCCGGCTGGCAATCGCGGAGTCCGAGACGATGCGGCCGTTCCAGACCGCAGCGACGAGCTCGTCTTTCGTGACCATCCGGTCGCGGTGTTCGATCAGGAACCGGAGCAGGGCGAAAACCTGCGGCTCCACGGCTACCGCAACGCCGCTCTTGCGGAGCTCAACGCGCTCCGTGTCCAGCTCGAAATCCTGGAAACCGTGGATCATCGCCTGAAATCATATCCCATGGGCCGTCAATCTCCAGAAGTTCTCCAGACCGTCTGCAAGCATTGCCACACGCGCTTCGATAATTCTTGGCCAATCAACCCGCCTGCTGACGTCGGGTGACAAACATAAGGAAGATGAAATGAATAATGCCAGAGCCCCGGGACGTGGCTATGCGGCTGCTGCCTTCGCGTGCGCGCTCATGTCCGCATGTGCGACCAGCACCGCCCAGACCGCCCCGGAAGCTGCTATCACGCGCACTGTATCCGCCGAACTGCAGTGGGCCCCGTGCCCGCCGATCTTTCCGGCGGGATGTCAGATCGCTGTGCTGCATGGTGACCCTGGGCGGCCCAATGCCGACGTCTTCCTCCGCGTACCCGGCGGCTATCAGATCCCTCCTCATTCCCACAGCTCGCCGGAGCGCATGGTTCTGGTCGAAGGCCAGCTGAACGTCCGCTATAAAGGTACGGCAGCGGAACTGCTGACACCCGGCGAGTACGCCTATGGTCCGGCGAATAGGGCGCATCAGGCGGTATGCCTGGGCGACAAGCCGTGCACGCTCTTCATAGCCTTTGAAGGTCCGGTTGACGCTGAAGCATTCGCGGGGTCCCTCGAATGATCTGCTGGGCGGCAAGAGTCCGCTGCCGAGGTCGCTCTGCCGGAAAATACCGGCCGGATTTCGTACCTGACGCCCGGCGCGCACGCGGCGAGGAAAATGGAGTTCAACGATGAACCCGAACAAGGCGCTTTGGGAAAAGGGCGACTTCACGCGCATTGCACAGTGCATGCGCGAGAGCGGCGAGGCGCTCGTCGCTGCGCTCGGCATTACAAGAGGACTCAAGGTTCTCGATCTCGGATGTGGCGATGGCACGACGGCGTTGCCGGCAGCGAAGCTTGGGGCGGACGTGTTGGGCATCGACGTCGCCGCCAATCTGGTTGCAGCCGGCAATAAGCGGGCCGCTGAACAGGGTCTTGCTAACTGCAGGGTTCATTTGGGCGATGCGTCCAACCTTGAAGGCCTGGCGGACGATACATTCGACCTCGTTGTCAGCATCTTCGGCGCCATGTTCGCGCCGAAGCCATTCGACGTGGCAAAGGAAATGGTCCGGGTGACCCGGCCGGGCGGACGAGTGGTGATGGGAAACTGGATTCCCAACGATCCAACCCTCGTGGCGCAGATCCTGAAGATAAGTTCCGCATATTCGCCGCCGCCGCCGGAGGGCTCTGTCAGTCCCATGACGTGGGGCATCGAAGAAAATGTCATCGAGCGGTTTGGAAGCACTGGAGTTCCGCGGCAGAATATTTCGTTCTTGCGGGACACCTACACGTTCAACTTCCCGGGCTCGCCATCAGGGTTCCTGGAGGCATTCAGGAACTACTACGGCCCAACCATGAACGCCTTTGACGCCGCCGAAAAGAATGGCCGGGCCGATAAACTCCTTGGGGAGCTGGAAACCCTGTTCAGGAGTCAGAACAGGAGCACGGATCCAAATACGACTTCAATTCCGGCGACATTCCTGCGGGTCACGGTTGCCGTTGATTGATCGGCGCTCGCGTCGGAGAGGAAGATATCCGGCAAGCGCCAAGTCCGCTGGTTTAGGTGCGAGGATTACAGGACCACCGGAAGAAGGTTGAATCCGCCCCAGAACTCGAAATGTTACGAATGACCGAGTTTGGGCGAGCTCCCGCCTGATCAGTAGGGCAGGAGCGACCGGCAATTCCCGAGCGAGCCTGCCGGAGGGGCCGTCCAAACACATTGGTAACATCATCGGAAGGGCGCGAAGTGGGCCCTTTCCGGACTTTCGCAGTTTGATGGCAGACGGTACGCGGCCAGCATCCTGCCGCATCGGAAGCATCCTCTAGTTGGGCGCAGCTGCTCGCCGGGGCTAACCAGCACAGCGGGTTTCAGTCCACCAGTTTTGCAGCATTTCGGATCATCAATTGAAGTCGGCTCTTGCGACGAACCGCCTTCCGTCGCCATTGATGTCGATGACGAGGCTGCCGACGTTCGTTGCCCTGCAGATCAAACGTAGCGCTCCTGATGGGGCCGGCCGTCATCGTCAGGCGTCGTCGTCCATTTCGATGTCTTCGATAAACACCTTCAGTCGGAAGTGTTCTTCGGCGCCTGCCACCGACAGCAGTCCTGCGGCCGAACGCTGAAATAGCAGGTCGAGTTCAGTCGCGGCCTCGGCAGCCTCGATCATGCGCCGGCGCCTTCTCCGATCGCCTACGCACGCCAAAGCGGCA
>CANJIL010000071.1 GCA_947474455.1 Hyphomonadaceae bacterium
CATCTGTCCCTCCACGGACAAATCCAGCCCGGATGGGAGAACTGGCGAAATAACGGCCTGAATTGGACAACACGGCTCTGGCGTGTCGTTGATGCCGATCAAGGGCGTTGCCTTGGTCGTCAAGTTTCGGTTGCGGCAAAAACAGGCCTACGCCGCGCCCGTTTACCGTGAACAGCGGGAGAACGCGACGCGCTTTGGACCTTCTCGGCGCCGAAACGGATGGCGGCCGGGACCGGCAAGGCCAAAAATCGGGACTTTCTTATGCCGAATATCGAATGGAACTGCTTGAACGCAGACATCATCCGACGGATGAAGGCGCTGCACCCTTCCGCGCGAACCGGCCAACTGCCCAACCGCAGGCAGGATCGACGGAAGGGTGAGCCTGCCCTATTGAGCCTGCCTTGTCCGATCCCATATGAGCCGCATCGCCAAGCCTCTGACGGGGATCAAGGCGTTGTATTGAACCAAGGACCATTGGGGTCGCAGCACGCCAGGCGCCGCAGAGCGGGCCAGCAAGGGCGGGGGCGGCCGCCGCAGAAAGGATGTTTGTAGTATGGCCAAGATCATCGGCATCGACCTCGGGACGACCAACTCCTGCGTCGCCGTCATGGACGGCGGAAGCGCAAGGGTGGTCGAGAATACGGAAGGCGCGCGAACGACGCCGTCAGTCGTAGCGTTCCAGGACAGCGGCCAGCGCCTCGTAGGCGTGATCGCCAAGCGCCAGGCTACGGTCAACCCACGCTTCACCTACTCGGCCATCAAGCGCCTGATCGGTCGCCCCTACGACGATCCCATGGTGAAGAAGGACAAGGATCTCGTCGCCTATGAGATCGTCAAAGGACCGAACGGCGACGCCTACGTCAAAGGCCGCGACAAGGATTATTCCCCGCAGGAAGTTTCCGCCTTCATCCTCGGCAAGATGAAGGAAACCGCCGAGGCCTATCTCGGCGAGAAGGTGACGCAGGCCGTCATCACCGTGCCTGCCTATTTCAACGACGCGCAACGCCAGGCGACCAAGGACGCAGGACGCATCGCGGGCCTCGACGTGCTGCGCATCATCAACGAACCGACGGCGGCGGCGCTGGCTTACGGGCTCGACAAGAAGAGCGAGGGAAAGGTCATCGCGGTATATGACCTTGGCGGCGGTACGTTCGACGTCTCGATCCTTGAGATCGGCGATGGCGTGTTCGAAGTGCTGTCGACGAATGGCGATACATTCCTCGGCGGCGAGGACTTCGACAACCGCCTGGTCGAACACATCTGCGACGAGTTCCAGAAGCAGAACGGCGTTGACCTTCGCAAAGACCTGATGGCGCTGCAGCGCATCCGCTCGAAGGCCGAGGAAGTGAAGAAAGAACTGTCGACCGTGCAACAGGTCGACATCACCGAGCCGTACATCACCGCAGGCCCGCAAGGCCCGGTCCATCTCAACATGAAGCTGACGCGCGCCAAGCTTGAAGCGCTTGTCGAGGATCTCGTGAAGCGCACGATCGATCCTTGCAAGAAAGCTCTGTCCGACGCCGGCAAGACGGTTGCGCAGATCGACGAGGTCGTTCTCGTCGGCGGCATGACGCGCATGCCGAAAGTGCAGGAAGCGGTGAAGGCGTTCTTCGGCAAGGAGCCGCACAAGGGCGTCAACCCGGATGAAGTCGTCGCCGTCGGCGCGGCCATCCAGGGCGGCGTGCTGCAGGGCGATGTGAAAGACGTCGTGCTGCTGGACGTGACCCCGCTCTCGCTGGGTATCGAAACGCTGGGCGGCGTGTTCACTCGCCTGATCGATCGCAACACCACAATCCCGACCAAGAAGAGCCAGGTCTTCTCGACGGCCGACGACAACCAGGGCGCGGTGACCATCCGCGTGCTTCAGGGCGAGCGCGAGATGGCGGCGGACAACAAGCTGCTCGGCAACTTCAACCTTGAGGGCATCCCCCCTGCTCCGCGGGGCGTGCCGCAGATCGAGGTGACGTTCGACATTGACGCCAACGGCATCGTCAACGTGTTCGCCAAGGACAAGGCGACGAACAAGGAACAGAAGATCACGATCCAGGCTTCGGGCGGCCTTACCGAGGACGAGATCAAGCAGATGGTGCGGGACGCCGAGGCGAACTCCGCCGAGGACAAGAAGCGCCGGGAAGCGGTTGAAACCAAGAACCAGGCTGAAGGGCTGGTGCACGCCACCGAGAAACAGCTCGCCGAGCATGGCGCAGCTGTGAGCGCAGAGGTGAAGGCGGGCATCGAAAGCGCGATCAAGGACCTGAAAGCGGCGCTGGAGAAGGAAGACGCGACGGTCATCAAGGACAAGAGCCAGGCCCTGGCGGCTGCGGCCATGAAAATGGGCGAGGAAATATACGCCAAGGGCCAGGGACCGGAAGCTGGACCTGACGCGCCCGGCGCCCCTGGAGCCGGCGACGATGTCGTCGACGCCGACTTCGAAGAGGTCAAAGACGACAAGAAAAGCGCCTGATTATTGGGCTTAATTCAGTCCGGATGAGATGATGAAACCTATGGGCCATGACTTTGGGGGGGCTTTAATCCCCACAGGTCATGGCCCATCTAGTTTCAACGGTTGCTAAGGTTCAACTGCGATAGGACGACTGGTCCAGCGGATAACTCCCATCCTCGGACTACCAGGCAGGTTGAGCGGGATCGGGTAAAGTCATGGTTTCGGTTCGGTCGTCACGATGAGCGAGCGCTCTTATTACGAAATTCTCGGCGTCGAAAAGGGCGCTGACGAGAAAGCCCTCAAGTCCGCCTTCCGCAAGAAGGCGATGGAATATCACCCGGATCGCAATCCGGGCTGCAACCTCTCCGAAGGCAAGTTCAAGGAACTTTCCGAAGCGTATGAGACGCTGAGCGATCCCCAGAAGCGCGCGCTCTATGATCGCTTCGGCAAGGCCGGGCTCAACGGCGCCGGCGGAGCCGGTGGCGCGCATGGACGGCCGGAAGATGTCTTCCGCGATGTGTTCGGCGATGTGTTTTCGGAATTCTTCGGCCAGCAGCGCCCACCGCGCGGCGGACCGGCGCGCGGCGCCGACCTACGTTACGATTACGAGATTAGCCTGGAAGAAGCGTTCCACGGCAAGCTGGCCGAGATCGTCGTGCCCACGACGGAGAAGTGCGAACCGTGCCAAGGCTCGGGCGCAGAACCGGGTACGCTTCCGGAAACCTGCACGCAATGCCATGGCCATGGCCGCGTTCGTGTGAGCCAGGGCTTCTTCACCATGGAGCGGACATGTGGCCGCTGCCAGGGTTCGGGCAATGTCATCAAGACGCCCTGCCGCCAGTGCGGCGGACGCGGCGCGATCCGCAAGGAGCGGTCGCTGTCGGTCACCGTTCCGGCAGGCATCGAGGACGGCCAGCGCATTCGCCTCGGCGGCGAAGGCGAGCCGGGCATGAAGAACGGGCCGAAGGGCGACCTCTACATCTTCGTGTCTGTGAAAGAGCATGACATCTTCGAACGCGACGGCCAGACGCTGTTTGCGCGCACGCCCGTTCCGATGTGCACGGCGGCTCTGGGCGGCGAAATCGAGATGCCGACGATTGATGGCGGCAAGATGCGCGTGTCGATCCCCGAAGGCGCACAGACCGGCAAGCGCATGCGCCTCAAGGGAAAAGGCATGCCGACGCTGCGCGGCGGGGCGAGCGGCGACATGGTCGTCGAACTTTTTGTCGAGACGCCGACGCATCTCTCCTCGAAACAGAAAGAGCTGCTGAAGCAGTTCGCTTCCGAGTGCGGCGACAAATGTCACCCGGAGAGCCAGGGCTTCTTCAAGAAGGTGAAGAAGCGCTTCGAGCAGGACTCGCGGGCTTAGGTCTTCTACCTGTCAGTTCGGTTGAGCGGGCGCCGGTTCTTCGACCGGCGGCTCCAGCAGGTCGCATTTGATCTCGACCGGCTTGGCCTGCGCCATCGAGATCGGGCCTTCATAGACCCCGCAGTTGATCAGGTTGTCCTGATGCGCCATGCGCGCCGTAAAGACATTGACCAGCACCTGCGGCGCGCCGGCGATATCCGCCTCGACCACCTTCGGATCTATGGCGGCGCCGGGGAGCAGAACCGTCCGGCTGACGGGTTGAACATTGATGTCGTCGCGGCCGAGGTTGATCTGGCCCATAGTGTCAGCGCGCGGCTTAGCCGTTTCGCTGGGCTCGCCCCAGTACATGCCGGCGACCGTGATCATCTCACTCGCGGTGGTGAGCTTTTCGATCGTCCGCGGGGTGAGCGTCAAAGCTACCTCGAAGGCGTAGGGCGTATCCACTGGCTCGGGGTAGCCAGCGCCGGCTTTCGGCCCCGAGGCCGGGGCGCAAGCGCACAGGGCGGGTGCGAGAAGAATCGCTAATGGCCTCATGGCGCGGAGGCTCGCCTTATCGGAGATCCGGGTCAATTCGCGCAGGATCGCCCTCCCCTCGCCTGAAAGGGAAATACCGGTATAAGCCAAGCGCATGAGCATCAGGATCGCGATCGCAGGGGCGGCAGGACGCATGGGCCAGGCGCTGGCCGCGTGCGCGCACGGCAGAGCGGCTGGCGACGGGTTCATCGTTGCCGGCGGAACGGAACGGCCGGGCGCAGCGGGCATCGGCGCCGATCAGGGCGGCTGGACGCTGAGCGACAGCGCCCGGAAAGCGGCGGCGAGCGCGGATGTCTGGATCGACTTCACGACGCCGCAGGCCTCGCTCGAGGCGCTCGAACTTCTGAAGCTGACTAAGGTGCAGGCCGCTGTGATCGGCACGACAGGGCTTTCTCCGCAGCAGGAACAGCAGATCGCCGAGCATGCGAAGCGCATTCCCATCGTGCGCGACCGCAACTTCTCGCTGGGCGTCAATCTGATGATCGGGCTGGTTGAACAGGCGGCCGCGCGTCTAGGCGCAGACTGGGACGTCGAGATCACCGAAAGCCATCATCGCCGCAAGGTGGATGCGCCCTCCGGGACAGCCCTGATGATTGGCGAGGCTGCGGCGCAAGGACGCGGTGCGAAGCTGGCGGACATTCGTGTTCCGCCGCATGACGGCATGACCGGACCACGCAAGGAGGGTTCACTTGCTTTCTCAGTCATTCGCGGCGGCGGCATCATCGGGGATCATGCAGCGGCGTTCATTTCGGACGAGGAAATCCTGTCGATCAGCCATCGAGCGCTCGACCGGGCGATCTTCGCCAAGGGCGCGCTGATCGCCGCGAAATGGGCCGTGAAACAAACGCCCGGTCTCTATGCGATGCGCGACGTTCTCGCGCTGTAGTTTCAGATTATTTCTGGGCTTTGACTTTGATTGTGGCGCCACGCGCGCATAGACGATGCCGTGGAGCCGTCACAGGACGGCCGGTGGGAAACGCGGCTACGGGGACCGGCGCGCGGCATGACGCAAGCGCCTCATATCTTCTTGTCTGCCAGAACGCAGCTGAGCCAGCTTGCGCTTGGCCAGGTGAGCGCCGCTGACCTGCTCGAAGAACATATGGCGCGGTCGGGCGTCGTGAACCCGGCGATCAATGCGGTGGTGCGAACAGACATTGAAGGCGCGCGGGCGCGGGCGAAGGAACTCGACCGGCTGCTAAAGGCCGGCATTCCGGCGGGGCCCCTGCATGGCCTGCCGATCACCATAAAGGACACGTTCGACGTCGAAGGCATGCCCGCGACAGCCGGCGCACCGGAATATGCCAACCGCCCTCTCCGGACGGCGGATGCGGAGGCGACGGCGCGGTTGCGGGCGGCGGGCGCCGTGATCTGGGGCAAGACCAACACGCCTTATCTGGCGGGCGACAATCAGACCTACAATCCGGTGCACGGGCGCACGTCCAACCCGTGGGATCTGAGCCGGACGCCGGGCGGAAGTTCCGGCGGGGCGGCTGCCGCGCTGGCGACAGGGATCACGCCGCTGGAGCTGGGATCGGACATTGGCGGCAGCCTGCGCCTGCCCGCGCATTTCTGCGGCGTGGCGGCGCTGAAGCCCACCTTTGGCCGGACGCCGATTCTGGGGCATGTGCCGCCGGCGCCGGGATCGCTGTCGGTGCGGGACCTCAACGTGGCGGGACCGATGGCGCGGGATGTCGCAGATCTGCGGCTGATGTTCCAGGTGCTGACAGACCAGCCAGTGACCCTGCTGCCGCGGAAGACTGGGCTGAAGGCCCGCCGCATCGGCGTGTGGACTGATGACAAGGCGTTTCCTGTTTCAGCAGAGTGCAAGTCTGCCGTCGAGACCGCGGCGGAGGCGGCGGCCGAAGCCGGCGCGCAGGTTCTGGTGGCGAAGCCCGACGTCGACGGCAACGCATTGATCGATCTTTACCTGCAGCTTCTGCTGCCTATCCTGGCCAGCGACATGCCAGGGCCGCTGGTGAAAGCGCTGGAAGCCGGGCGGCCTATCGCCAAGCTGATGGCGCGTGGTGAGCCGTTCTCGCGTGGCAAATGGGCGTTGTATTCGGCGGCCACGCACCACGACTGGCTGAAAGCCGACGAGGCGCGGCGGCGACTGAAGCGCACCATGTCGGAATTCTTCTCGCGCTGGCACGCCATCATCACGCCGGTGGCGCCGACGACAGCGTTCGAGCATGTCGAGACGGGCGATGCCGTGACCCGGCTGATGAAGGTTGATGGCAAGCCGACGCCTTTTCACATGTTCCACTCCTGGATCGCGCTGGCGACGGTTTGCCATCTGCCATCCGTGGTGATCCCCGTGCCGCGGCGCGCGGGAGAGCTGCCGGCAGGCGTGCAGATCATCGGGCCGGAAAACGGCGATCTCGACGTGCTGGCGATCGCCGAGGCGCTTGAAGCGCAAATGGGCGGATTCCAGCAGCCTCCTGAGAGCGTTCTGACGCAGGCGCGGGCGTCGCCGGCGATGTCGAAGGGAAAGCCGCCTAAGGCGAAGGCGGCGCCCAAGCCGGTGAAGGTCAAGCCGGTTAGGCCCGCAAAGGCTGTGAAACCGCCGAAGCCTCCCAAGGTGGAAAAACCCAGGCCGGCGCCGAAGGTGAAGCCGCTCAAACCGGTGAAGCCGGCAAAGAGGTAGCGGACGGACTTACCAACTTCCGATATTGGGCGCGGACGCCCACGGTTCGGCCGGCGGCTTTGCATCGCCCTTCTGCAGCAGCTCGATCGAGATGCCGTCTGGCGAGCGGACGAAGGCCATGTGGCCATCGCGCGGCGGGCGGTTGATCGTGACGCCGAGTTCCTGGAAACGCTCGCAGGCGGCGTAGATGTCGTCGACGCGGTAGGCGAGATGGCCGAAATTGCGGCCGCCGGCGTATTCGCGCTCGTCCCAGTTGTGGGTGAGCTCAACCATCGGCAGACCGGTTGGGAAAAGGCCCTCGCCATTCCAGCCCGACTGGGCGATGTCGTCCGGTGAGGCAAGGAAGACGAGCGTGTACTTGCCCTTCGAATAGTCAGTGCGGCGGACTTCGGTGAGGCCGAGGCCCTCACAGAAGAACTTCACGGCTGCCTCGAGATCGCCGACGCGGACCATGGCGTGGAGGAATTCGAGGCTCATGCAATCTCTCCGGAATAGCGCTCGCGGCGGGCGTCGCTGATAGCCTGAGCCAGCCGGCGGGCGAAGCTTTCACGCTCGCGCGGCGTCAGGAACTCCCCGACGACATAGGCGTGGCGAGATGCGGCGAGACGCAGGGCGTTCGGGCCATCAGCGGCGCGGTCAAACTCGACGCGGGCGAAGTGGGCGGCGAGGCTGGCCCGCCTTTCCCGGCCCCAGCCATCCACCTTGCGCACATCGACCGCCTCCGCGGTTACGCGGACATAGGTGCGCGCAAGCTGGGCGCGGAAGGAGAAGCGGAAGACCAGCCACAGGGCAAGGATTTCGAGGCCAAGAAAACCGACCACGGGCCAGGCGCCTGCCGCGAAAAAAGCCATACTGAGAAGCAAACTGAATGCGCCAAGAACCATCATCACGCGGGCAAAGCCGCGTGGCGACAATGAGCGAGGCGGCTCCAGGACAGCGTCGAGATAGATGGTCGACATGAGGACAGAGCTTAGTGCGGGCGCGATCGTTCGCAAGCCTGCGGGATGACAAGCGCGGACGCTGGGCTAGGTTGGTCCGATGGCGAAAGCGGGCGTGAAAAAAAAGAAAGATTCGCGGGTGAAAGGCTTCCCGCCCGAGAAGGCGGAGGAGCTTTACCGGCGGCTGGCCGAGGAACGGCCGAATCCAAAGACAGAGCTGAAATATTCCGACCCGTTCACGCTGGTCGTGGCCGTGGCGCTTTCGGCGCAAGCGACGGATGTTTCGGTCAACAAAGCAACCCAGGCGCTGTTCAAGGCTGCGAACACGCCGGCCAAGATGGTCAAGCTGGGCGAGGCGGGTGTCGCCGCGTACATCCGGACCATCGGGCTTTGGCGCAACAAGGCAAAGAACGTGGTCGCGCTGTCAAAGATGATACTCAACAAGCATGGCGGGGAAACGCCGCGCACGCGCGAGGAGCTCGAAGCCCTGCCCGGCGTGGGCCACAAGACGGCAAGCGTGGTGCTGAACGAGGTATTCGGGCAGTCCACCATTGCGGTGGACACGCACGTCTTTCGCGTGTCGAACCGAACGGGTCTTGCCCGCGAGAAGACGCCGGAAAAGGTCGAGGCGCTGCTGCTTGAGGTGACGCCCGACAAGTACAAGCGCGGGGCGCATCACTGGCTGATCCTGCACGGACGGTACACGTGCCTGGCCCGCAAGCCGGGCTGTCGCGGGTGCGTGATCCGAGATCTTTGCGAGTTTGAAGCGAAAACCGGAGAATGACACTGGCGTTCGTGGGTACGCCTTTTAGCCGCGCTGCGCGTAGGGAAAGCAGCGCGAGCGTGGCAGCGGCAGTTTGTAGTGGCGGGCCAGCGCTTCGATGGCGTCGGCATGGTTTGCATAAGGGTCGCTATTTTCCGGCCCGACAATGATCGTCGGAAAATCGGGAACGGGCTTGCCGCCCGGCGGCAGCATTGCGGTGGCGAGGCCATGGCCATCGTCCGCGCGCAATGTAAGGAACAGCGGCGTGGTGCGCTGCAGATGGACCTTAAGCATGATGTCGCGCTCGAGACCGGGGCCGGGAACATAGGCCTTGCGGGCGCGCACCTGCTCGCGGCGGAAATGCTTCTCCACCGCGTGACGCATCAGTTTTGTTTCGGCTTCGGCTTCAGCATCCGTCTCGATGCGGAACCAGGTTCGGCCTTTGGCTGATTCGCAGATGAACTGCATGGTTGACCTCCCGCGCCAAAGGTAGGCGGCGCAGGCGATGCGCGGAAGGGGCCAGACTGCTGATGTGAAGCTGCTAGCAGATGCGCTTCGCCAGCGCTTCGCCCAGCATTGAGCCAATGCCGGGGCCGTCTTGCGGGAAGAGATAGGGCTCGATGACTTCCAGCTCCATCAGCAGAAGGGCGCCGTTGGCGCCGCGCACCATGTCGACGC
>CANJIL010000072.1 GCA_947474455.1 Hyphomonadaceae bacterium
CTGCGGCTTAAAGCCTGGCTGACCAAGTCGGGGGCGACGCCCGGCGCGGCGGGGGGGACTTCGTTCGGGACGCAAACTGACGCCCTGGCGCAAATCGATCTGATTGACACGCGCAAAGCTGACGCCGTGACATGGATCCTCCGGTTAAGACGCTCACGAGCTGGGTAGCATGCTGCAGTCTTTCGCGCGACTGTGATCAGCCTGCTGCTTGCCACGCCTCTCCGGGTTGAGATGAACGGGATCCCAATCGCGATCACTTAAGCGCCATCTGACATGTCTGCTTGGGCGTTGTCGGTCGATGAAAGCTTCAGACCTCACTTGTGCAGCGTGACGTTGAAGGTCAATTGAGGTCGTGAGAACGCGCCCTCGGAAATGGCCCGCTTGTAACGATCAGGTGTTCCCATCTATTGCAGATCAGTGCGCTAACCTTATGGTTTTCAGTGCGGCAAGATCGTTGTGTAGACCGGCTGATCTCTTATCCTATCGGCAAGTTTCTGAATGCAGGGTCGACGCCGAGGGGCTTCGGAAAGTAACTTTGGCGGACTGCTTGCAGCCATTGCACAATAGAGCCTGCTACGAGGCGGTTCCGCGCGAGAACAGCAACCCGAGATAACGATGACGACTCTGATCAACCGTACTGCCCCTGATTTGCCGGCGCTGGAAACATGTCAACGCCACGGCAACCGGCCGGAACTGCTGATCGAAGTCTTGCATGACGTTCAAGGCAAGGTCGGGCGCATTTCCGACAGCGCGATTTCCACGATTGCGAATGCGCTGAACCTGTCGCGCGCGGAGGTATTGGGCGTTGTCACTTTCTACGATGACTTTCGCCGGGAGCACTCACGTGGCCTGAAAGTTCGGATCTGCCACGCCGAGGCTTGCCAGGCGTCAGGGGCGAATGAGCTTATTGCGTGGGCGCAGGATCATCTGGTTGTGCAGCACAATGTCGAACTGGGGCATGTCTACTGCCTCGGGAACTGTGCGCTCGGACCATCAGCGTTGGTGGGCGGACAACTGCTTGGCCGTTTGACTGCGAGCAAACTGGCTTCGGCATGCGCTGCGCAGGCGAGTAGTATTCATGGGTGAGCCGGTCAGAATATTCGTGTCGCGCGACTCTGCAGCTTTGTCGGTCGGCGCCGATGACGTGGCGCAGGCAATCCTCGAAGAGGCTGCGCGCCGGAAACAGTCCGTTACGATAATTCGCACCGGTTCGCGGGGGCTGTTTTGGCTCGAGCCTATGGTGGAGGTTCAGACAGGTCGCGATCGGGTTGCTTATGGCCCGACCAATCCATCCGACATTTCGTCTCTCTTTGACGCCGACTGGCTGAGCGGTGGGTCGCACGGGTTGCGCTTGGGACCGCTTGAGAGCCTGCCCTACTTCGCCAATCAAGAGCGACTTGTCTTTTCTCGCTGCGGCCTGACGGACCCGCTCGATCTTCAGTCGTATGAGCAACACGGAGGACTTGCCGGACTACGCCAGGCCGCAAAACGTCGACCCGCGGATGTCATCGAAGAGGTGTCAAAGGCAGGACTACGCGGACGAGGCGGCGCCGGCTTTCCTGCAGGACGGAAATGGGCGACCGTCGCCGCCGCCAGCGGCGCGAGGAAATACATCTGTTGCAACGCCGACGAAGGCGACAGCGGGACATTTGCCGACCGGATGCTGCTCGAGGGAGACCCTTTCGTCGTGCTGGAGGGAATGACCATCGCCGCGCACGCTGTAGGCGCCGACGAGGCCTATATCTACATTCGCTCAGAGTATCCGGCCGCAATCAAAGTGCTTGGCGAGGCTGTCGCCATCTGGCAGGCGGCCGCACTCAATCAGATTGCCGGCAGAACCATTGGGTTTCATATTCGCCGGGGCGCAGGCGCCTACATCTGTGGTGAAGAATCGTCGATGCTGCAAAGCATCGAGGGCAAGCGCGGCGAGGTCCGCGCAAAGCCTCCGCTCCCCGCGATTGCCGGACTGTTCGGCATGCCGACCGTCGTCAACAACGTTCTCACGCTAGCTTCGGTACCATGGATACTCGCCAACGGCGCGTCCGCCTATGCAAAGTTCGGCGCAGGCAACTCGCGGGGGACGCAGGCGTTTCAACTCGCAGGCGATGTGGCGCGCGGCGGGTTGGTCGAGAAGGCGTTCGGCGTGACCGTACGAGAGCTGGTGGAGGTGTTCGGCGGCGGCACCCGGAGTGGTCGCCCGGTCAAGGCCGTCATGACAGGCGGGCCGCTTGGCGCGTACCTTTCTTGCGACGACCTCGACGTGTCGATGGACTATGAGGCGCTGCAGTCGATCGGCGGCATGCTGGGTCACGGCGGCGTCGTCGTTTTCAACGATGCGACGAACATGGCGAGGATGGCGCGGTTCGCGATGAAGTTCTGCGCCGCCGAGTCGTGCGGCAAGTGCACGCCGTGCAGGGTCGGCGCTGTTAGGGGCATGGAGACCCTGGACAGGATCATCAATGGCGTGGAGGTGTCGGCCAATCTCGCTCTTCTGGAAGATCTGTGCGAAGTGATGACCGACGGATCTCTGTGTGCGATGGGCGGGCTCACTCCCGCGCCGGTGCGGAGCGCCATCAAGCGATTTCCGGACGACTTTCTTCGCAACAA
Source organism: Hyphomonadaceae bacterium (assembly GCA_947474455.1). Classification (GTDB taxonomy): domain Bacteria; phylum Pseudomonadota; class Alphaproteobacteria; order Caulobacterales; family Hyphomonadaceae; genus UBA7672. The sequence continues at coordinate 2,608 of CANJIL010000072.1, forward strand.
CGATAACTCCGGACAGCGGGGAGTTTCATGAGCCTCCTGCGCGAAACGGACTTTGGCACGCCGCAACCGCGGACGACTGAGACAGTCCGGGTCGAGATCGATGGCGTGAGCGGAGAGGTGGCGAGAGGCGCCAGCGTCATGCATGCGGCGGCGACATTGGGCCTGCCCATTCCCAAGCTTTGCGCAACGGACTCGCTCAAGGCTTTCGGGTCATGCCGGCTATGCCTGGTCGAGATCGACGGCCGCAACGGGACGCCAGCCTCGTGCACCACACCCGTGGAAGACGGCATGAGGGTTAGGACCCAGACGCCGCGCCTTGCACGCCTGCGGCGCGGCGTGATGGAGCTCTACATCTCCGATCATCCGCTTGATTGCCTCACCTGCTCGGACAATGGCGATTGCGAACTTCAGGACATGGCAGGCGTCGTTGGCCTGCGCGACGTGCGGTACGGCCTTGATGGCGCCAACCACAAGTCGGCCGAGAAGGACGACACCAACCCCTATTTCTCTTACGATCCGTCGAAATGCATCGTTTGCTCGCGCTGCGTGCGCGCCTGCGACGAAGTTCAGGGCACGCTTGCGCTCACGATCTCAGGGCGAGGCTTCGACTCGCGCGTTGCGACCGGCGGCGCCAGCTTCTTCGATTCGGAATGTGTCTCATGCGGCGCCTGCGTGCAGGCTTGCCCGACCGCGACCCTGCAGGAGAAGTCCGTCATCGAGCACGGCGTGCCAGAACGCACGGTGCTCACGACCTGCGCCTATTGCGGTGTCGGGTGCTCGTTCAAGGCCGAGCTCAAGGGCGATCAGGTCGTCCGGATGACGCCGCACAAGGATGGCAAGGCGAACCATGGTCACTCCTGCGTCAAGGGACGCTTTGCCTGGGGCTACGCCAACCACCGCGACCGCGTCACCAAGCCGATGATCCGCGAGAATACCGCCGACCCGTGGCGCGAAGTATCGTGGGATGCCGCCATAACCTTCGCCGCCGAGCGCCTGAAGGCGGTCCAGCGCGATCATGGCAGGAAATCCATCGGCGCCATCTCCTCCTCCCGCTGCACAATCGAGGAGGTGTGGGTCGTTCAAAAGATGGTGCGTACAGCTTTCGGCAACAACAATATCGACACGTGCGCGCGCGTTTGCCACTCGCCAACCGGATATGGGCTCAACCAGACGTTCGGGACATCGGCTGGAACCCAGGATTTCGACAGTGTTGACGAGGCCGACGTCATCCTTGTGATCGGCGCAAATCCTACGGATGCGCACCCGGTATTCGCATCCCAGATGAAGCGCCGCCTCCGGCAAGGCGCCAAGCTCATCATTCTCGATCCACGCACGATCGATCTTGTTCGCACGCCACATGTGGAAGCCGATTATCATCTGCCTCTGCGACCGGGCTCGAACGTCGCAATGGTCAACGCCTTCGCGCACGTGATCGTCCGCGAGGGACTGGTGAAAGAGTCTTTCGTTCGCGAGCGATGCGATGTCGACTCATTCGAGGCCTGGAAGGCCTTCATCAGCGCTGAGGAGAATTCGCCAGAGGCGGCCGAGTTGGCCACAGGCGTGCCGGCGGAGATGATCGCAGCGGCAGCCCGGCTTTACGCGACGGGCGGTAACGCGGCGATCTACTACGGGCTGGGCGTGACCGAGCACAGTCAGGGCTCGACCATGGTCATGGCGATGGCCAATATTGCGATGGCGACGGGCAATATCGGCCGCCGTGGCGTCGGGGTGAACCCGCTTCGCGGACAGAACAACGTCCAGGGATCGTGCGACATGGGGTCGTTCCCGCACGAGTTCTCAGGATATCGCCACGTTTCAAATGATGAAGTGCGCGCAGCCTTTGAGGCTTTCTGGGGACGTCCTCAGGATAACCAGCCCGGCTATCGCATCCCCAACATGTTCGATGAAGCCTGCGCTGGCAAATTCCGTGGTCTGTATGTTCAGGGCGAAGACATCGCGCAGTCGGATCCGAATACGCAGCATGTCGAACAGGCGCTGCGCTCACTCGACATCCTTATTGTACAGGATCTCTTCCTCAACGAGACGGCTCGGTTCGCGCACGTTTTCCTGCCCGGCGCCTCCTTCCTGGAGAAAGACGGGTGTTTCATCAACGCAGAGCGCCGCATAAACCGGGTCCGGCCAGCGATGAAGCCGCTGGCGGGGATGGATGAGTGGCGCGTGACGGTGGAACTCACGAAGGCTCTCGGTTACGAGGGCGCCGACTATCAGACGTCATCCGATATCATGGACGAGATCGCGGCGCTGACGCCGACCTTTGCAGGCGTTTCCCACAAACTGCTGGACGAGGTCGGCGGAATTCAATGGCCGTGCAACGCTGCATCTCCCTGCGGCACGCCGATCATGCACGTCGACCAGTTTGTCCGCGGCAAGGGCCGCTTTGTCGAGACTGAGTATGTGCCGACGAGCGAGCGCACAAGCCGGAAATTTCCGCTGATCCTCACGACGGGACGCATTCTCTCACAGTACAATGTGGGCGCGCAGACGCGGCGCACGGACAATGTGCGCTGGTGGGATGAAGACGTCCTCGAAATCCACCCCTCCGACGCGCTGACGCGGGGAATTCAGGATGGACAGTGGGTCTCACTGCGCAGCCGTAAGGGAGAGGTCTCTCTCAGAAGCCGGATTTCGACACGGATGACGCCCGGCGTGGTCTATACGACCTTCCACTATCCCGAGACGGGGGTGAACGTGGTCACCACAGAAAATTCGGACTGGGCGACGAGCTGTCCCGAGTACAAGGTGACGGCTGTGGAGGTCGCGCCAGCCAACCACCGTTCGCCCTGGCAACAAGCTTACGCTCTGGAAATGGCGGGCATGCGCCCGGTCGCCGCCAGGCCTGTGGACGAGGCGGAATGAGCGGGACGCCGCTGATCACCTTCTCCGGCGATCCGATCGCAACCGACACGGAGATCTGCGTGTCGCAAGGCGAGGCGGTCACGCGGTGGAGCATAACGACCGAAGTCCCCGTCGCGTTGGTGTACAACCAGCGCAACTATGCGGTCATGCTGGCGACGCCCAGCGATCTTGTCGACTTCGCCGCCGGCTTCTCCGTGACTGAACGCGTCGTGGATGGAATTGACGACATCCTCGAGATCGAAGTGGCGCAATCCACCCGCGGCGTCGAACTCCGCATGAAGCTGGTCCCTGACTGTGTCGAGCGCCTCGACGTCCGGCAGACACGGCGTAACATGATCGGGCGGGCGGGTTGTGGCGTGTGCGGCCTCGACAACGCTGAGACTTTGTTCGAGCCTCTTGCGCCGGTTCGAGACGCCGCAATCTCCATTTCCGACGATGCCCTGGCGAAGGCTGTGCGAGACCTTGCAAACCATCAACCCCTGAATCGCCGAACCCGTTCCGTGCATGCTGCGGCCTGGGCCGATCTGGACGGCGCCATCCTGATGACGCGCGAAGACGTCGGGAGGCACAACGCGCTCGACAAACTGATGGGAGCGATCCTGCTCGAAGGTAAACAACGCTCAGACGGTTTCGTCATGATGTCGAGCCGCTGCTCTTACGAACTCGTGGAAAAAGCCGCCCGACTTCGAATGCCTGCGATTGCGTGTCTTTCAGGGCCCACGACCTTCGCGGTCAGGAGGGCGGAAGAGTGCAATATGGCGCTCTACTCCAGGCAGGGTGATGGCTTTGTCCGGATAGTCTGAATCCTCGCCGTCAGCGGTGGATCATGCTTCCGCCGCCAGAAGCCGGTCGGCCGCCTTCAGGTCTTCAAGCGTGTTCACATTGAGGAACTGATCGGCGCGCGCGAAGTGCACATGGACACAGCCCGCAGCATCAAGAGCGTCCTGCACCTTGTGGCGACCTGCAACCACCGCTTGCCTGACGGATTGCGCAAGTGACGTGTTCCAGAGCGACACCAGCGGCTGGAGACCGTCAGATGTCTCGGCGACGACGGTTGCCGCCGCCGCTATCGCCGCCCCGCGAAGCTGGCTCGTGATGTTGCGAGGAAGGGCTGGCGTGTCGCATGGAACAAGCATCATCCAGCTGACGCCTGGTAGTGATGCAGCCCATTCCAGGCCAGCGCAGATGCCGGCGAGTGGACCTGTCCCCGCCCCCACAGCGTCGTGCAGCACGTCGGCGTTCAGGAATTGCGCAGCGCCGGGCTCGCCGACGACTGCGAGACGAATAACTTCATGCGATGCAGCATCGGCCGCATGGGCGATAAGCGGCCTGTTTCGCAACATGATCCAGGGCTTGTTTCCTCCAATTCGTGAGCCCGCTCCACCCCCCAGAATAACGGCGACAGTGTCGGTGAGGATGGTGCTCAAAGGATCAGATCCGCCTCTAGAACAGCATAGCCTACCAAACGTGCAAGGAATCCGAAAATGAGTGGCGTCAGCGAACACGGCCACCCTGAAAAGGGTTTGGCCTGCTCCGCTAACGTCGCTAGCCTGGGCAACGCGCGCGGCGGCCTATCATATCGGGCTGAGCGAAAGACCAGCCGACGGATGGGGGAACCATGACGACCACTCAGGAACGCTGGGAAGACCGGGCTACGCTGCCGGGGCTTTTGTCCCGCGAACGGATCGTCGCCGGACCGGGCTTCAACCGCTGGCTTGTGCCGCCGGCGGCTTTGGCGATCCATCTCTGCATCGGGATGGCCTATGGCTTCTCGGTGTTCTGGCTGCCGCTGTCGCGCGCCATCGGCATCACTGAGTCCGTCTCCTGCGATGGCATGGACCTGACGACTGCGCTGTTCACCACAAGCTGCGACTGGCGGGTCGCCGATCTGGGTTGGATCTATACGCTGTTCTTCGTTGTTCTTGGCTCCGCCGCCGCGATCTGGGGTGGCTGGCTCGAGACCGCGGGTCCGCGCAAGGCCGGCTTCGTTGCCGCGCTCTGCTGGTGCGGCGGCATGGTCATGTCGGCCATCGGCGTGATGACGCATCAACTGTGGCTGATGTGGCTGGGGTCGGGCTTCATCGGAGGGGTTGGTCTGGGGCTTGGCTATATCTCGCCGGTCTCGACGCTGATCAAATGGTTTCCTGATCGGCGCGGCCTGGCGACGGGCATGGCGATCATGGGCTTCGGCGGCGGCGCGATGATCGGCGCCCCTCTCGCAGATCTGCTGATGCGCAGCTTCCAGTCGGCTGAGTCAGTGGGAGTCTGGCAGACCTTCCTCGTCCTGGCGCTCATCTACTTCGTCTTCATGATGGCAGGCGCCTTCGGCTATCGCGTTCCACCGGCAGGCTGGAAGCCCGAAGGCTTGAAGCCCGCATCCATCGCGCCCGGGAAAGCCGCGATGATCACCCAGAACCACGTGCACTTGCGCGATGCACACAAGACCCCGCAATTCTGGATGATCTGGGCCGTGCTGTGCCTCAACGTGTCGGCCGGGATCGGTGTACTCGGCATGGCCTCGCCGATGCTGCAGGAGATATTCGGCGGAAGGCTGATCGGCCTGCCGGAACTGACCTTCACACAGCTCGACACCGCGCAGAAGGCTGCGATCGCCGTCATTGCGGCAGGCTTTGCGGGACTTCTCTCGCTATTCAACATCGGTGGAAGGATCATCTGGGCCTCAGCCTCGGACAGGCTCGGCCGCAAGACTACCTTCTTCATATTCTTCGGCCTCGGCATCGTACTCTACGCTCTCGCCCCCACGGCCGCGCATATGGGCAGCCAGGTGCTGTTCGTGGCGATCTTCTGCGTCATCCTCTCGATGTATGGCGGCGGCTTCGCCACCGTGCCGGCCTATCTGGCCGACATCTTCGGCGCCCAGTTCGTAGGCGCCATCCACGGCCGCTTGCTGACGGCCTGGGCTACAGCCGGAGTGCTAGGCCCTGTGGTGGTGAACTACATCCGCGAAGCGCAGATCGCCGCCGGTGTTCCCCGAGCGCAGGTCTACGATTTCACCATGTACATCCTCGCGGGGTTTCTGGCGGTTGGGCTGATCGCAAATGCGATGGTCCGCCCGTTGGACAAGAAGTGGTTCATGTCTGCCGAAGAGGTTGCGGCGCTCCAGTCCAAAGGTCGGGCGGTCGGCGTGGAGAGCGGGACGCACGGGATAGACAGAGGCCGGTTCGACCTGACCGTAGCGCTGGCGTGGGCAGCAGTCGGTATCCCGATCGTCTGGGGCGTCTGGACGACCATGCAAAACGTGGCGGCGCTGTTCCGCTGAGCACGCCAGGACAAGCTCGCGCATCCGGGCTTTGCCCGTCCGCGGAAATGACATCAGCCTGTCCGTCGCAGCGCGCTGCGCCGCATTCCGCACAAAATCTGCACGTTCTGTGGCAAGACCTGGCGATCCTTGGCAGAGGCTGTGCTCGCGGGTATGACCGTCACCAAGCGGTTGTGAGCACGACAAAAGTCAAAATCAGGGGAAAAGATGTCCAAGCACCCATTCAATCTGGGATCGCGGTTGCTTATGGCGGCGGCGTCCTTCGCGGTCCTGGCGGCCTGCGGTGAAAACAAGCCAGCGCCGGCGCCTGAGCCGCCGGTTGCCGCCGCCAAACCGTCCGACGATCCGGCATGGCCGGTCGCC
>CANJIL010000073.1 GCA_947474455.1 Hyphomonadaceae bacterium
CATTCAGAGAGAAATCCGGCCATTTCCCGGCACGCGCAGTGCGGAGCCCGTTTGGGGAAACCCTGTAATATCACGGGATTTTCCGGCCTCGCCTCAGGCGCAGAGAGGTTTGTGGCGAGAGGCGTTGGCGGTGGAAGAGAGCCTGAAGGCGAACTCTCGCCGCCCAGCAGTAAGCTACGACCGATTCTGACGTGTGCTGGCTGTAATCCTCTCTCAGGATCGAGGTTGTGGCATCCGCAATTTTCTCCTATTTTCTCAATCAGGGCCTACCATTCTGATGGAGTCGGCAGTTGGAGAGCGACGTGATGACCATCAGGGAGGTTGCTGACTATCTGAAGCTGGCTGAGAAAACAGCCTATCGCCTCGCTGCCGAAGGCAAGATCCCCGGGTTCAAGGTCGGGGCCTCTTGGCGCTTTCGAAAGAGCGAGATCGACCGATGGATCATCGCTCAAGAGCAAGGGCGGACCTGATCCATGGGGAATTCGAAGTGACTGTTCTCGAGGATCTGAAAAACGGGGCTGTCGTCCAGGGCATCATACCCAGCCAGCCCGTCGAAATCGTCTCCGTCGACTGGATAGGCCAGCAAGCCGTCAATCTCGTCTACCGGGTGCCTGGTGGGTCTGTGGCCGAAACCACGCTCTATCGCGATGATGAGCACCGCCTGTCGGTTGAAACCCGCGGTCACGCCTGGTCCTTCGACGCAGACGGCGCTCTGCTCCGGCTGGTGACCGAGGCCAACCGGATCAAGCTGGCTCACTTCTTCGACCCCTACCTCGCTATCCACACCAGCCTGGTCGAGCCCCTGCCGCACCAGATCTCTGCGGTCTACGGCGAGATGCTCACGCGCCAGCCGCTACGGTTCCTGCTGGCCGATGACCCGGGCGCCGGCAAGACGATCATGGCCGGCCTGCTGATCAAGGAGCTGATTGCCCGCAGTGATCTCGAACGCTGCCTGATCGTGGCGCCAGGCAGCCTGGTCGAACAGTGGCAGGACGAGCTCGGCCAGAAGTTCGGCCTGGAGTTCGACATCCTTACCCGCGACATGATCGAGACATCCAGATCCGGAAACGCGTTCAACGATCATCCCCGGCTCATAGCGCGCCTAGACGTGCTGGCCCGCAACGAAGACCTGCAGCAGAAGCTCTCCAGTTCCACCGAGTGGGATCTGGTGATCTGCGACGAAGCCCACCGAATGTCGGCGTCCTATTTCGGCGGGGACGTGAAATACACCAAGCGCTACCAGCTGGGCCAATTACTGGGTCAGGCGTCGCGCCACCTGCTGCTCATGTCGGCTACGCCCCACAACGGCAAGGAGGAGGACTTCCAGCTGTTCATGGCCCTGCTGGATGGCGACCGGTTCGAGGGCCGTTTCCGGGACGGCGTCCACTATGCGGACACGGCCGACATGATGCGGCGTCTCACCAAGGAAGAGCTGCTCCGTTTCGATGGACGACCGCTCTTCCCAGAGCGCCGCGCCTACACCGTCAAATACGAGCTCTCGCCTTTGGAGGCCGAGCTCTACAGCGCCGTCACAGAGTACGTCCGAACCGAGATGAACCGCGTCCAGCGGTTTGCCGACCAGGATGGCAAGAAGCGCAACAACGTCGGTTTCGCCTTGCAGATCCTGCAGCGCCGCCTCGCATCGTCGCCGGCCGCGATCTACCAGTCCTTGAAGCGTCGTCGCGAACGCCTCGAAAACCAGCTTGCAGAGGCGCGTCTCGCTCGTCGCGGCGGTCGAGCCGACTTCAGCGTCGTCAATGTTCGGGAAGACGACCTGCGCGACATCGAGGAATACGGCCAGGACGAGGTCGACGAGATCGAGGACCTGATCTCGACCGGTGCGACCACGGCCGAAACCATCGAGCAGCTGGAGATCGAGGTTCAGACCCTCAAGGGGCTGGAGAGCATGGCCCTGAACGTTCTCGGCTCAGGCCAGGACACCAAGTGGACCCAGCTCAACCGCATCCTCGACGATGACCTGATGGTCGATGCCGATGGCAACCGGCGCAAGCTGATCATCTTCACCGAGCCCAAGGACACCCTGCATTATCTCGTCGACAAGGTGCGGGCGCGCCTTGGCAAGCCTGATGCTGTGGATGTGATCCACGGTGGCGTGACCCGTGAAGAACGCCGCAAGATCGTCGAGCGGTTCATGCAGGACCGCGACATGCTGGTCCTTATCGCCAACGACGCAGCCGGCGAAGGCGTGAACCTTCAGCGCGGCCACCTGATGGTCAACTACGACCTGCCCTGGAACCCCAACAAGATCGAACAGCGCTTCGGCCGTATCCACCGGATCGGCCAGACCGAGGTCTGCCACCTCTGGAACTTGGTCGCGGCCGACACCCGCGAGGGCGAGGTTTATGGCCGTCTGCTGGAAAAGCTGGAGGCTGCCCGTGAAGCGCTCGGCGGCCGTGTCTATGACGTCCTGGGCGAATTGTTCGAAGGCACGGCTCTGAAGGACCTGCTGTTCGAGGCAATCCAGTACGGCGAACAGGAGGATGTCAAAGCCCGCCTGTTCCAGGTCGTCGATGGCGCCGTTGATCAGGACCACCTGCTGCGGCTGCTTGAGCGCCGGGCGCTCACCAACGACACCATGCCCCAGACCAAGGTGCATGAGCTGCGGCTGGAAATGGAACGGGCTGAGGCCCAGCGGCTGCAGCCCCATCACGTTCAGAGCTTCTTCGTCGAGGCCTTCCAGCACCTTGGCGGCCAGATCAAACGCCGGGAGGAAGGCCGCTGGGAAATCCTCCACGTGCCGGTGGTCCTGAGGGAGCGCGACCGACAGATCGGCTCGGGCGCGCCGATCCAGAAGAAGTACGAACGCATCTGCTTTGAGAAGAGCCGGATCAATCAGCAGCCGGTGGCGGCCTTCCTCTATCCGGGGCATCCGCTGATGGAGGCGGTGATCAGCGTCATCCGCGAGCAGTACGACCACCTGATGAAGCGTGGCGCGGTGATGGTCGACGATACCGACCCCGGCGAAGGCATCGAGGCCCTGTTCCTGCTCGAACACAGCGTCCAGGACAGCCGGCTGACCTCCACCGGCAAGCCGCACATCATTTCCGAGAAGCTGCAGTTCGCGGCGATCGACCGGGATGGCAACGCCACGGACGCCGGGATCGCGCCGCACCTCAATCTGAGGCCCGCCACCCCCGCAGAGATCGACCTGGTCGATGACCTCCTGCATGAGGACTGGCTGCGCAACGATCTGGAGAAGACGGCCGTTCGCTTCGCCACGGTCGAGCTGGCCCAGAGCCATGTGGCCGAGGTCAAGGCCCGACGCGTTCCCGAGATCGACAAGGTCGAACAGGAAGTCCGCGCGCGCCTGAAAAAGGAAGTGAACTACTGGGACGCCCGGGCCTTCGAGCTCAAGGAAGAAGAGCGGGCCGGCAAGAAGACCCGCCTCAACTGGCAGAACGCCCAGCGCCGTGCCGAGGACCTGGCTGAACGGCTGAAGCGCCGGATGGCCATCCTGGAGCAGGAGCGGTTCATATCGTCCCAGCCGCCGCGGGTGCGGGGCGGCATGATCGTCATCCCGCGCGGATTGCTGCAGGCGCGTCAGCCAGAGGGTGACGCGGCAGGCGGAGGCTTTTCTCAGGACCCGGTTGCCCGCCGGCTGATTGAGATAGCCGCTATGGCCGCCGTGATCGAAGCGGAACTCGCGCTCGGCAATTCCCCCAAGGACGTGTCGGCGCAAAAGGTCGGCTACGATATCGCGTCCTATGATCCGAAAACGGATCACCTTCGCTTCATTGAGGTCAAGGGCCGCATCGATGGGGCTGACACGGTCATGATCACAAGGCAGGAGGTGATCACCTCACTGCACGAGCCGGAGAGGTTCATTCTGGCTGTTGTACAGGTAGAGAATGGGTTCGCCCGCGAGCCGCGCTATGTGCGCGGAGCCCTGGACACGCGCGAGCCCCCCTTCGAACAGAACGCCATTCAGTTCGACATCAAGCGCCTCCTCGCGCGGGCGGAGGCTCCCCATTGAACGTCACTAAGGCCCTGATTATCGCCGCTCCCTGGGTTGGCCACATCCTTGACGGGTCGAAGACCTGGGAGATGCGCTCGTCAGGCGCATTGAATCGCGGCTGGTCGATGTCGGGGCACCGCCACGTAGCCCAGTGTTGGTTACAGCTCCAGCATTGAACTTGTTAATGCTACGCGTTACGCACACAGGGGTGCGAATATTTGCCAGAATTGGGAGCCGAGAGGGTGGAGATGAGAATAAGAATTCCCCCCGATAGTGATAGACCTATTGTTTATTCGTTCCGCTCTGAGTGGATGGACCCTATAAAGAGTGGGGCTGTCTCCGTATTCTTTAGGTCGAAATCTCCACTATCGAAGCCAAAGTGCGTGTTCATATATATTGGAAATCCCGTCAAGTCGATTATCGGAAAGGCCAAGGTGGTTTCAATAAGCCGGTCCCCGCGCCCAGATGCGCTAAGATTGGCTGCCCGAGGAAGTATCTCCGAGTCCGATTTAGATCGCTACATTGGAACACGCAAAGATGTAGGCGTCATTACTATAGATGATTTGGAGATTTTTGAAAGAGAAGTTTCTGCAGATTCCCTTTCAGCATTCGTAATGTTTCATCCTCCGCAAAACTTCCAAACGGTATCTGAAGAACTGGAAGAGACAATATACAGATTGGCAAATGGCGAACTCTAAGAAGCTCATAGAAGTATCCATACCTCTTGAAGCCATCAATGTGGCTTCCGCGCGTGAAAAATCTATCCGCCACGGCCATCCTTCTTCCTTACATTTGTGGTGGGCGCGGCGACCGCTGGCCACCTGCCGAGCGATACTTTTTGCGCAGCTCGTTGATGATCCCTCAAGTCATCGTGACCAATTTCAATCTGATGAGTCAGTGGAGGTCGAGCGTCAGCGTCTCTTTCGTATTATTGAAGAACTCGTCGTTTGGGAAAACTCGACTAATGACGAGGTGCTTGAGCGCGCCCGTGCCGAAATCCGAGCCAGTTGCGGGGGCAAGGTGCCTCCCATTTACGACCCTTTCTGTGGGGGCGGGTCGATCCCTCTCGAAGCGCAGCGGCTCGGCCTTCCAGCCTACGGAAGCGACCTGAACCCAATTGCCGTGATGATCGGCAAGGCGATGATCGAGTTGCCATCCAAGTTCCGGGATTGCGTGCCGATTCACCCCGGCCCAAAGAGCCGTACCAGTTATAGAATGTCAGATGGCTTGGCCGAAGACGTCCAGTATTACGGCGAGTGGCTGCGAGCGCAGGCCTGGTCACGCATCGGCCATCTCTACCCCCAGGTGGACTTGCCCAAAGAGAGTGGTGGTGGCCCCGGAACGGTCATCGCCTGGTTATGGGCAAGGACTGTACCCAGTCCTGATCCAGCCTTCATGGACACTCACGTACCGCTGGCATCCAGCTATCTGCTAAGCGGAAAGCTTGGGAAAGAAGCCTGGCTTGAGCCGGTTGCCGATCGACAAAGGAAGACCGTCGACTTCGTCGTCAAGACCGCTGGCACGAAGGACGAAATGCTGGCGGCCAAGGAAGGCAACAAGGTCGGCAGGGGACACTTCAAGTGCCTGTTGTCTGGGGCTCCAATTGATCCGGCGTATGTACGACGCTGCGCTCGCGCAGGAAACTTGAAGTCGAAGCTTATCGCAATTGTCGCTGACGGCCCGAGGGGGCGTGTCTACTTGGCGGCGGACAAGCGCCACGAGGAAGTCGCGCTCAGCGCAGCGCCCGCTTGGAAGCCAGAAGGCCTTGTTCCGACTCCATCCCACGACGTGGATCGGCTTCCAATGTATGGAATGCCCGCTTGGGGGGATGCGTTTTCGCAGCGCCAGCTCGTAGCGCTTACGACCCTGAGTGATCTCGTGCACGAACTGCGTCGGCTCGCATACACAGACGCGGTCGCCGCGGGGATGGGGCAAGACGAAGCTGGACTGGCTGACGGCGGAAGCGGCGCAAGAGCATACGCTGAAGCTGTTAGCGTGTATTTGTCGTTTCTTGTCGGACAAATAGCCAATCACAGCTCTACTGTGTGCGGGTGGAATAGCCCTAATCAGCAGATGAGATCCACGTTTTCTCGCCAGGCGATCCCGATGACTTGGGACTATGCGGAATCTAACGTTTTCAGTTCATCTAGTGGAAGTTTCAATAACCTTTTTGATAGGCTAGTCAAAGGTTTCGAAACCCTAGGAGGGGCGGGCGAGCGTAGCAGTATATTGCAAATGGATGCACAGGGAGTGGATTATCCATCCGGGGCGGTAATTTCGACCGACCCTCCGTACTATGACAATATATCTTACTCAGATGTCTCCGATTTCTTTTTCGCGTGGATGAAACCTGCGCTGAAAGATGTCTTTCCGGACCTATTTTCTTTCCTATCGACTCCGAAAGCCGACGAGTTGATTGCTTCTCCGGACCGTCACGGCGGGCATGATGCCGCTGAAGAGTTCTTTCTGAAAGGAATGAGCTCTGCCATCGGCAGAATGGCTGCGCAGTGCAACGACGATTTTCCAGTCACAATCTACTATGCCTTTAAGCAAAGCGAAGTCGCTGCCGAGGGAGTCAGCTCGTCAGGGTGGGCCACGTTTATTGATGCGACGCTGAAAGCCGGGTTTTCGGTTGTAGGGACTTGGCCTGTACGCACCGAGAAGCCAGGGCGAATGGTGGCGGTCGGAACCAATGCGCTAGCAAATTCTGTCGTTCTTGTATGTCGCAAGCGCAAGGAGACGGCCGAGGTCGTCAGCCGAGCTGAGTTCATAAGAGCTCTGAACCGAGAGTTGCCGTCCGCGATCGCTAAGCTTCAGGCCGCGAACATTGCGCCTGCTGATATGCCGCAATCAGCAATAGGCCCGGGTATGGGTGTATTCTCGCGCTTCAGATCAGTTCTTGAGTCCGACGATAGCCCGATGAGTGTGAAGACAGCGCTGCAACTCATCAACCGAGAATTGGACGAATATCTTGGTGGCATTCAAGGAGAGTTCGACGCCGACACCCGGTTCGCCATCACGTGGTTCGAACAGAACGGTCTCAAGGCTGGGGATTATGGAACAGCCAACAACATCGCCACTGCGCGTGGAATCTCGGTTGAGAGCGTCAAACACGCAGGCATCGTCGAAAGCCAGGCCGGCAGGGTTCGCCTCCTCCGCCGGGACGAACTGGATGATCACTGGCAGCCTGGGACCGATCAGCACCTGACGATCTGGGAGTGCCTTCAACACCTCGTGCGCCTGCACGAAAAGGACGGTATTTCACACGCGACAGCCGTCCTGCTGAAGAATGTCGGCGACAAGGCCGAAGCCGTTAAGGACCTCGCCTACATCCTGTACGATATCAGTGCCAACAAGCGCCAGGATGCCAAGGAAGCCACGGCCTACAACGCCTTGATTGCCGACTGGACCGAGCTGAGCCGTCAGGCCGCTGCGATCTACGACACGCGTGGTGATCTTCAACAACGCCTCGATCTCTAAGGGAGACGGAAGATGGCCAAGAGTACCCGTCAGTACGTCTTCGAAGGTATGGAGCTTCTTCCCGAGGCCCTGGTTCCGTTCGTTGAGAAGCGCCTGGAAAGCTCGCTCACCGGTCACTGGCAGGTTGAGGTGGTGCAGCGTGTGTCTGGCCTTAAGCCCAACTCCAACGGGGAGGTCGGCTGGGATCAGCAGGGCCTTTTGAAGACCATGATGGCCTTCTGGAAGGACGCTTTCTCCATGGTGCTAGGGCACCCGGAGCGGTCCTATGTCTCGGAACTTCTCGATGTGCGCAACAAGCTCTCGCACAATGAGACATTCACCTATGACGACGCGGAGCGCGCACTGGACACCATGCGGCGGCTGATGGAGTCGATCAGCGCAGGCGAAGTGGCGACCGAGATCGCCAAGATGCGCGACACCATCCTGCGCACTAAATTCACCGAGCTGCAGCGGAATGAGGAGCGGAAGAAAACCCAGCGTCTCGACATCTCCGTCGAAACGGTGGCCGGGCTCTTGCCTTGGCGCGAGGTCGTGGAGCCTCACCAGGACGTCGCCACGGGGGAGTTTCAGCAGGCGGAGTTCGCCGCGGATCTGGCCAAGGTCCACAATGGCAGCGCCCCGTCGGAGTACAAGAATCCGACCGAGTTCTTTGCCCGCACCTATCTGACCGAGGGCTTGAGCAACCTGCTGATCGGTGCGGCCAAGCGACTTTCCAGCGCTAGCGGCGATCCGGTCGTTGAACTGCAGACCAATTTCGGCGGCGGCAAGACCCACTCGATGCTGGCGCTCTATCACATGGCCAGCGGCACGGCGGCCCAGGACCTGCCAGGACTGGACCAGTTGCTGTCGCAGCACGGCCTGACCGTTCCCAAGAAGATCAACCGGGCTGTGCTGGTCGGCACCTCGCGCGGCCCGCAGGATGTCTTGAGCGTTGAAGGCGGCCCGAAAATTCGCACCACATGGGGCGAACTGGCCTGGCAGCTTGGCGGGGCCGATGGCTTTGCCATGGTGGCCGATAATGACGAGCGCGGGATCGCGCCTGGGTCAAACCTGCTCGAAGCCCTCTTCAAGAAGTATTCGCCATCGCTGATCCTGATCGACGA
>CANJIL010000074.1 GCA_947474455.1 Hyphomonadaceae bacterium
GATGTTTATGCCGACGCCGCCTGTGCCGAAATCGGACGGCAGCACGATCGACGGCGGTTCCATCTTGATCGGGGTCGGCGGAAGCTGGACCGGCGGCGCCGGCGGGGGAACATGCAATGGCGGCGGAGGGGGGGCCGTCACTGGCGGCGGCCGTTTGCGGCCATCGGCGAATGACGGGCCTGCGACAGCTGCGGCTCCGACGGAAAGCCCCAGCGCGGCGGCGAGAAGGCGGGAAATCTTAATCATGACGGGCGTCCAATGCACTCGACATGCCGCGCTGCGGGCGAACATCCGCTGAGGTTAATCCCCGGAACGCATCAGGTGCAAAGCAACGCGCCCCGGAGGTTAAGTCTCCTGCCTAGAAATCGACCGCCAGACCTTTCTTCTCCCAGTCGCCATAGCGCGTGGGCTCCTCGCCCTCGCGGCGGCCGTTGATTTCGGTAGGCAATTCTTGCCGGGGCGCGGCCTGGCGACGCGCCTCAGCTTCCTGCAGTGCGCGGATCGCCTCCGGGCTCAGCGCCTTGCCCGGTGCAGCGCCCGGAGTAACCTGCGTTTGTTCGCCGGCCGCCTGCGGTGAGTCTTCCGCGCCACGTGCAACATCTGAATCATCTGTTTCGTCGCTCATGGCCGCCACGTTCACCAATTTTTTCAGATTTGGAAAGGATGCTTTCACCAACACCGCCAAAACTCCCTTTCGGGACGCTGACCCGTGTTGAGAGAGCTTCCATGAGCTACTTCAAAGCTGCCGGACTGATGCTTCTGATCCATCTCGCCTTTGCAGGCGTGGGCTGGTCTATCGCGGAAAAAGAGGGCGCGCTTGCTGGCACGCTGATCGCGCTGGCCTTCCATCTGGCGGTTTTCTGGTACGCTGAGAAGATCATGCTGAAACTCCACAATGCCCGCGAAGTCGGTTCGGACGATCCCTCGCCGATGATCCGCGCCTTCGTGGCGGACTGCGACCGGCTGGCCATGCGCGCCAACATGCCGCGTCCCCGCACCTACATCATCGACGCCTTCCAGCCCAACGCCTTTGTCGCCGGCCGCGACACCAATCACGCCTCCATCGCCGTCACGGACGGGCTGCTCAAGACGCTGTCCCGCGCCGAAGTTTCGGCCGTGGTCGCTCACGAGCTGGCCCATGTGAAGCGTGGCGACGGCCTCGCGATGGGCGTGTGCTCGGCGCTGGCAGTTGTCCTCACCACGATCTTCGGCGCGATCGCCTATCCGATCGGCCACCGTAAACGCGTCTCGAAGATCGTGTCCGGCCTCGTCGCCCGCATCGGCCAGAGCCACGCCCGCGAGTACGCCGCCGACAAGCACGCCGGCGAGATCTGCGGCGCGCCGGTCAACCTGGCCAATGCACTGCTCAAGCTCGAGCGCCACACCGCCTCGCTGCTGAACCCGCTGGCCGAGCGCAGCCCCGCCACGGCCCACATGTTCGTTATCGACCCGCTCCACGGCAAACGCCGCACCGCCAGCGCCACGCACCCGCCCACCGAGCGCCGCATCGCTCGCCTGCACCGCCAGGCCGCCGAAATGGAAGGCGTGGAGTAGGGTCTTCGCTTACGCCCATGTGGTTTAACGGCCGGCGGCTTCGCCGCCTGCTCACCATGTCTAAACTACTGATTTGACCGCAGCCCTGACGTGAGCAGCACGCGTCAGCGTGCGTCTGTCGAACAAGGAGGGCGTGCTCCCTCTGGCCATCCCGCGCCCGACCCGCTACCAGCCGCGAATGGCGCGACCCCCACGAGAAACAAGAACCGAGGCCGCCGGCTGGCAGAGCCGTCTGGCCGCCGCCGAGCTGCTGCACCACACGCTCGACAAGGGCCTCGACCTCGAGACCGCGATGGACGCCAGCCGCACCTTCCGACGGCTTGAAGGTCCCGATCGCGGTTTCGCACGCGCCATCGCAGGCGCCGCCCTGCGCGGCATCGGCCGCATCGACTACGCGCTGGGCGGCATGGTCCAGCGTCCGCTGACCGACATGGAGCCCGAAGTCCGTGCGGTTCTGTGCGCAGGCGCGGCCCAGCTCTGGATGCTCGGCGTCGCCGACCACGCCGCTGTTTCAGCGAGCGTGGAAGCCGCGGGAAAATGGCACGAGGCCCGCCGTGGCGGCGGCCTGATCAACGCCGTCCTGCGTCGCGCCGCCCGCGAGACTGACGCGTTCCGCAACGCACCGGCCACCTCGGTCTGGCCTGAATGGATGACCGCCAAGCTCAAATCCGCGCTGGGCCCCGAGCGCGCCGAAGCCATGGCTGTGCTTCAGCTCGAAGAACCACCCATCGACATCACGCTGAAGCCCGGCGAGGACCTAGCCGCGTGGGCTGGCAAGGTGGGCGGTATCGTACTGCCGTCGGGCTCGATCCGCCTCCTCGGCGGGGCAGGGCTGTCCGATCTTCCCGGCTATGCCGAAGGCACCTGGTGGGTGCAGGACGCCGCCGCAGCGCTTCCCGCGAAGATGGTGGGCGATGTCGCGGGCAAGCGCGTCGCCGACCTTTGCGCAGCTCCGGGCGGCAAGGCGATGCAGCTCGCCGCGGCCGGCGCCAAGCTCTCGGCCGTCGACATCTCCCGCCAGCGCATCACCCGCCTGCGCGAAAACGCCGAACGCGCCAGACTGCCGATGGATATTGTCGAGCAAGACGCCTGCACCTGGCGTCCCGCCGAACCGCTCGACGCCCTCCTGCTCGATGCGCCTTGCTCAGCTCTCGGCATTCTTCGCCGCCATCCCGAAGGCGCCTGGCGGCGCGACCCGAAGGAAATAGCGCGCTTCCCTGCCCTACAGACCCGGCTCGTCCAGGCGGCCGCCGAAATGCTCCGGCCGGGCGGGCGTCTCGTCTATTCCGTCTGCACGCCGGCGCGAGAAGAAGGCTGCGACATCGTCGAGGCCGCTCTTGCCTCGGGAAATTGGCGACGAATTAAAATCACCCATGAAGACATCCCTGGTTTCGAGGCTGCCTTAACGAATGAAGGCGATGTAATCACAGCGCCTTCGCCGCGTGACGCCAGCCGTGTCGCCGCAGCATCGCCCCCCGGCGAAATCGCTGCAGAGCCAATAAAATCGGATATTTTCTACATCTCGCGTCTTGAACGCGTCTAGCCGCAGTCCCATTCCAGAGCGCGGATCCAACGCCAATTCCCGTCAGCAGGATTGACACAATCCCGCCTCGGATAAGCGACGAAACCGGACGATCGGGTTCAGCGGCGGTTCAGCCGCGTCGGGTATAACTTTGTGTGTAGGGACGGGGATCCCCCCAGATAATTCCCTCCCGCAGGAGCGCATCATGGACGGGTCATCTCTCCCCTCTGCCGCTGCCCGGATCGAAGGCTTCCGCGGCTCCACGATCGTGAAGCCGCAAAAAGCTTTCGCCGTCGCGTTCGCCGTGCTCGCCACCGCGTTGGCCGGTTGCGCCACCGGCCTCGGCGCCAACACCTATGACCGCGGCTCGGTCGGCGCGGTCGCCCGTGTCGAGGAAGGCACGATCGTCTCCACGCGCCCGATCCAGATCGAAGGCTCCTCGCAGGGCGCGAAAATCGGCACGCTTGCCGGCGCCGCGATAGGCGGCATAGCGGGCAGCGAAATCGGCGGCGGCGCTAAAGCCAACACTGTCGGCGCCATCGGCGGCGCGATCCTCGGCGGCGTACTCGGCAACGCTGTCGGCAACTCGGCGACGGCTCAGACGGGCTATGCTTACACCATTCGCCTGCGTTCGGGCGAACTGGTGTCGATCGCCCAGGCAGGCGATTACCTCATCCCGAACGGCACACCAGTTCTGATCGAATATGGTGCCCGCGCCCGCGTCATCCCGCAGAATTCGTCGATCGGCTACTACTAGCCTTCCAGGCAGCCAACCCAACCAGCCGCCCGGAGCGACCCTCGGGGCGGTTTTCTTATGGGAACGGCGTCTTCGGGGTGCGCTCGCCTTGCGCCCGCATAGGCCCGCTGCTAGGCCGACTGCATGTCGGATGTCCTCATATCGCCCTCGATTCTGGCAGCTGACTTCGCCCGTCTGGGCGAGGAAATCCGCGCGGTCGATGCAGCCGGCGCCGACATGATCCACGTCGATGTCATGGACGGCCATTTTGCGCCGAACATCACCATCGGCCCGGCGGTCATCGAGAAGCTGCGCCCGCACACGAAAAAGCCGTTCGACGTGCACCTGATGATCATGCCGGTCGATCCCTATCTCGAAGCCTTCGCGGCCGCCGGCGCCGACATCATCACGGCCCACCCGGAAGCTGGTCCGCACTTCCACCGGACGCTCCAGGTCATCAAGAAGCTTGGCAAGAAAGCCGGCGCTGCGCTCAACCCTTCAACGCCCGCCGATGCGCTCGACCCCGTGCTCGAGGATCTCGACCTCATACTGGTGATGAGCGTGAACCCAGGCTTCGGCGGCCAGAAATTCATCGACAGCCAGCTCCGCAAGATCGAGGCGATCCGCACGAAGCTCGACCGCGCCAACCTGAACACTATTCTCGAAGTCGATGGCGGCGTGATCCCGGAGAATGCCGGCGCCGTGATTTCCGCCGGCGCCAATGCGCTGGTCGCGGGCTCAGCCGTGTTCGGCAAGGGACCTGCCAACTACGCAAGCGCGATCGCCGCCCTCCGCGAAGCCAAGCGTGGGTGAGGGAGCATGGCTCTCCCACCTCTTGGGCCATCCGGGCGCGAAACTGAGGACGCGCAGTGGCTGGAGCTGACCGGCAAATCTGGCATGGCGATCAATGTCTCGCCGGTGCATCGCCTGCGAATATCCGGCCCCGGTCCCACCGGCGTGACGGTGCTGCCGAAAGACAACCGCCCGGTCCACCGCAAACGCGGCGAAGCCATTCTCGCCGGGCGCTGGAGGTTCGGCGCCTCGCATATAGAAACCCCGCCCGGCCATTCGCCCTGGGGTCCTGACTTCCCCTCGATCCATTTCGCTGACCGCATCCATCGCTTCCACTGGCTGCGCGATCTCGCAGCGCTGGGTCCTGCCGGCGAATCGCGCGCGCGGGCGCTGGTTGTTGCGTGGACCGAAGCCTACGGAAAGTGGGACAGCTTCGCCTGGCGCATATCGCTCACCGCAGACCGGCTGATCAACTGGCTGTCGGTAGGCCCATCCTTGTTCGCGCCTCTTGAAGGCGAAGCGCGCGTCACGGTCATGGAAGCGCTCGGCCGCCAGCTCCGCCATCTTCAATTCTCGGGCGTCGAGGAGACCGACCCGGTCAGCCGCTTCCGCATCGCCGTGGCGCTGTGTCTCGGCGGCGCGGCGACCGACGACGGCCGCCGGACGCTCGACGCTGGCCTGGCCGCGCTGGAATCCGAATGCACCGCGCAGATCCTGCCCGACGGCGGCCATGCCAGCCGCAGCCCCGAGGCGCTCGCCGAAGCGATGCTCGACATCCAGACGGTGGAAGAGCTTCTTCTCCGTCTCGGCCTCAGCGCTCCCGCCTTCCTCACCAAGCTGCAGCCCCGCATGGCTGCGATGCTCTCCTTCTTCCGGCAGGGCGACGGCGGCATCCTGCCGGCCAATGGAGGCGGTGACAGCTCCAACGGCATCGCCCAGGCCGCCATGCGGCCCCACGGGAACGTCAATTCAAAATTCTCGTTCGCCCGCCTGTCGGCCTATCAGCGTATCCAGGCCGAAGGTCTTACCGTCTATGTCGACGCCGGCTCAGGCCCGGACCGTCCCCATGGCGTTCACGCGCATGCCGGAGCGCTCGCCCTCACAGTCGACGATGGGCCCGACCGGCTGATCACTTCCTGCGGCTCGAATCCCGAACTTGAACCCTTGCTGCGCGACGCCTCCCGCCGCACGGCCGCGCATTCGGTGCTGTCGCTCAATGGCGAGGACTCGGCGGTCTTCACTTTCGATCCAGCCACGGGCATGCGCTTTCCTGATGGGCCTGCCCAGCTGGCCATCCGCAGGATGGAGGAGGGCGACCAGTATCTGCTCGAAGGCCAGCACGGCGGCTGGCGCGTCCGGCACGGGCTGATCTACCGGCGCAGGCTCTACGTCGCCATGAACGGCGCGCGAATCACGGGCGAGGACAGCTTGTCCCGCCCCATGTCGGAAGCCGCAGCCAGCTTCCCCGGCGGTCTCATCCCCTTCGAAATCCGGTTTCATCTGCATCCGGACGTTCAAGTCGCGGACGGGCGAGACGATAGGACTGTATTCCTAGGATTACCCAAACGTCAGCGCGTCTGGAGATTTCGCAGTGAGACTTTGCTTTCCGTGGAGGATTCGCGCTATTGGGGAAATGAGACCGCGCGCAAGACGCGGCAGCTCGTAATACGTGGAGTGGCTGACCCGGGGGCGGATGGCACCCAAGGGCCAAATCGTGTGCGCTGGGCGCTGTCGAGGATCGAGCCCGGCGTTCAGGGGGAGACTGTTTGAGTAGCGTGGGGGTTTCCGCCCGCCGGGCGGCTATTGAAGCCAAGGCAGTCTGCTTTGGCTATGACATGCTCAGCGGCATGGTGGCGATGTATTTCGCCCCCCAGATTATCTACTATTTTTCCGGGCACGGCGCGCCGACTTGGCTTGATTTCTTCGTGGCCGTGGCGTTCGGTATTACGTCGGCTTTCGCCCTGTGGCTGCGCGGCGTCCATCGTCAGGTCTGGCGTCACACCTCCCTGCGCGACGTCGTGCGCATTTTCCAGGCGGTCGCTCTGACCCACCTGATGTCGTTGCCGATCCTGATCCTGGCCAAGACGCTGCAGGACTTCCCGCTGACCAGCGTCTACCTGCAATTCCCGATCTGGCTGTCGCTGCTGATGATCGTGCGCTTCTGGGCGCGGGGCCGGTCGACGGGCGATCTCACCGCCATCTTCCGCCGCGAGCCGCCCTTTGCGCCGCGCGCCCTGGTGGTCGGGCCTGCCGGTCATGTCGCCGAGGCGTTGCGCGCCTCCCGCAAGGCGACCTCCGGGCCGCCCATCCGCACGATCGGCATCGTCGAGACATCCGGCGCCCACTTCGGCCGCGACATCGAAGGCGTGCAGGTGATGGGCGGCATCGGCCAGCTCGCGACGCTGTTCGATCATTACACGGCGCGCTTTGGCGAAATGCCATGGATCGCCATTGCCGCCCCGCCGGAAGACCGGCGCACGATGGAAGCGGCGCTCGCCGTGACGTCTGCACGCAAGGCGACGCTCCTGCGCATTGGGCCGAAAGCGATGCTGGAGCCGATCCGGCCGGCGGATCTGCTTGCCCGCCCCGAGCGCCGTCTCGACAACGCCCCGGTCGCCGAACTCGTCTCTGGCGCGCGCGTGTTCATCACTGGCGGCGGCGGCACGATCGGCGGCGAGCTTGCGCGCCAGTGCGCCGCTCTCGGACCCTCCGAACTGACAATCTTCGACAATTCCGAATTCAACGTATTCGAAATCGACCAGGAGCTTTCGCGCGCCTATCCGAACGTCGTCCGGCGCATGGTCATCGGCGATGTACGCGACGAGATCCGTCTCGAGCAGGCGATGCGGGACGCAGCCCCGGATCTCGTCATCCACGCCGCCGCGCTCAAGCATGTGCCGCTCATGGAGCTCAACCCGAACGAAGCCATTCTCACCAACGTGCTCGGCGCGCGCCGTTGCGCCACCATCGCGGCAACGCTCAGCGTAAAGGCTTTCACCTTTATCTCCACCGACAAGGCCGTGAACCCGACCAACGTGATGGGCGCCACCAAGCGCGCCGCCGAACTCTTCATCCAGGCCTTCGCGCCGACCGTCCCCAACACGCGCTTCTCGCTGGTCCGCTTTGGCAATGTGCTTGGCTCGAAGGGCTCCGTCGCTCCGCTGTTCGAAAAGCAGATCGCGGATGGCGGCCCCGTCACCGTTACGCACCCCGACATGACCCGCTATTTCATGAGCGTTGAGGAGGCCTCGGCGCTGGTGCTGCAGGCTGCCGCCCTGTCCGCCAAGTCGATGACGGAAGACGCCATTCTCTACGTGCTCGACATGGGCGAGCCCGTTCGTGTCATCGAATTGGCCGAGAAGATGATTCGCATGAAGGGCCTGACCCCCGGCCAGGACATTCTCATCCGCGTCACCGGCCCGCGGCCAGGCGAGAAGCTCACGGAGACGGTTTTCTACGACCGCGAACAGGTCAAGGACACGTCCGTTGATGGCGTTCTTGAAGTTGCCTGGTCACGATCCCCGCCCATTGCGGAGGTGCAGGCCCGTATCGACGCTATCGTCTCCTATGCCGCCCGCCGCGATCCGCTCGCCTCACTTTCCATGATGAAGGCGCTGGCCCCTGAAATCTTCGACGGCGAGCCCTGGGGCGAGCCTACCCTGAACGTGCATTAGAGATGTTGATCGCAGCTGCGCCATCGCCAGCTTTTCGGAAGGAAATGGTGTCCTCTCATTCAATGGCGAATCCTGCTGCGATAGCGAGCGTCAGGACGCCCGCGTTCGGCGAACGC
>CANJIL010000075.1 GCA_947474455.1 Hyphomonadaceae bacterium
AGGAATTTCCGTGGGCAGATCACCCGAACAGATTTGCCAAGTCTCGCCATTCGTGAGCGATTTTCTATCGACAGGATGGTTTGCACGTTGCCGGTGCAAAACTGTCACGCCGCGTTCGCACGCGATGCATCATACCCGCCCGATACGCGAATAGCTCAGGCGATGATGTCGGGCGTCATCTTTGAACACAGCCACGCGATACGGTCTTTCACCCGCAGTTTCTCGCGCTTGAGGCCCATGACCCTTATGTCGTCGCCGCCGGCGGCTTCGAGCTCCTCAATTGTGACGTCGAGCTCGCGGTGGCGCTGACGCAGTTCTTCCAGGCGTGCGACCATGCCGTCCATGTCAGTGGGGTCGAAGGAGATATCACTCAAACGCGCCGACTCCGCTTTGCCGAAACCCGTCGCTTCCGAATCCGGATGCGATTCAAGGCATTGGAACACGGGCATGCGTGCGACGGACCAGATCGTCCCTCGGCCCTCCCGCCGGGCTCCGCCATATCAAATCCCGCTGACTCGTGGAAGGCGGCGCGTCTCAAGCGCCCGTTTGGCGCCTTCCGCATGGGCGCCGGGCGTCATGTCGGAAGCGGATTGATATTTTTTCATGCAGTGACTGCTTTTGCCGTCTTTCAAGTCGTGACGCGCAAAATTCTTCGTGGTTCATTTTTAGTGCGGCTGGACAGCGAGCCGCAACGGTTCCGTTACAGGGGCCGTGGCGGACGCCGCCCTTGCCGCATGCGGTAGGGGTGGGTTGTCGCCGGGCTGGATCCGTTTGCGGACGAGGTCGGGACGGCCCCTGAAAAGGAGATGCCATTCATGAGCCAGGAAGCACGCGTTCGGGAGCTGAGCGAACGCCACAAGCGTCTCGAAGCGGCGATTGCCGCTGAACTGAAACATCCCGCCGGCGACGAGCTCCGAATTCACGAACTCAAACGGAAGAAACTTCGAATAAAGGACGAACTCGCCCAGCTCAGAACCAACTAGCTGGTCTTTAAACGCCATAGGCGCATGCCTGATTTCGCGCGCATTGGCCCGCAGATATCGGCCTTCGCCGCCCAAGTCCTGATTGACGTTATCCGCGGGCGCGCGAATGTGCAGCCCAAGGGGGCGTGCATGCGGACGAGGGATAAACGATGCGAGGCCTCTGGGACAACGAACAGCCCGTCTCGCCCAGCCTGTTGAGGTCCGCCCTGGCGTTAGCTGGCGGGTTCCTGATGCTGACGACAATCGTCATGTTGGTGCTGGCGGGCGGCGCCGTACTGGCCGGGCACTATGTCGTCGCGGGGCTGCAATTTGCCTTCGGGATCGCAGTCCCGTTCGCGATCTGGCTCGGCCTGCGGATTATGGCGGACATGCTGGTCATGATGCACCGCTCCCACGACAGCCTCGACGGCATCGAGGATGCGTTGACCAGCCGGGCGGCGCCGACGCCGCGGCCCGTCCATGCCAACGCGCCGGGGGCTGAACGCGCCGGTGACGACGGTCCAGCCTATCCTGCGGAAGAGTAACTACTCCTCGCCCGGCTTTTTCTTTCCGAAGTTGGCGAACAGCTGTTCAGCCGTGATGTTCTCGCGCTTGGGCCCTTCGCTGCCGGCTGAGGCCTCGTCCGAAGGCGCTGCGGGAGCAGGCGTCACAACCTTGCGCAGCGTCGGCCCGGCAAAGCGCGCATCATGCTCGTCGCGCGACTGGCTGCGCTTGGCCGCCGCCTTCGAGACGATCGCGTCGAGTTCGATCTGTGTGCACAGGCCAAGGGTCACGGGATCGACCGGCTTCAGGTTGCCGGCGTTCCAATGCTGACGCGAACGCACGGATTCGATGGTCGACTTGGTGGTGCCGATCAGGCGCGAGATCTGGCTGTCGGTGATTTCCGGATGGTGGCGCAGGAACCAGGCGATGGCGTCCGGGCGATCTTTGCGACGCGAGACCGGCGTGAAGCGGGCGCCCTTCTTCTTGGGCTCCGGCACGTTGGCGTGCTTCAGCGGCGGCATCTTGAGACTGTAGGTCTTGTCTTCCTCGCCCTTGGCAATCTCCTCGCGCGTCAGCTCGCCTGAAGCGACCGGATCGGCGCCGCGCATGTTCTCGGCAACCTCGCCATCGGCGATGCCTTTGACCTCGAGCGGGTGCAGTTCGCAGAACTCCGCGATCTGCTCGAAGGTGAGCGTGGTGTTGTCGATCAGCCAGACGGCTGTCGCTTTGGGCATGAGAATCTTGACCATAGGCGCCTCGGTTAAGTCCTGAAAACGAAAAACCCGGCGCTGAGGGCCGGGTTTCTCGGAAATGTCGAGAAGAAGAAGTAGTCCTTAGCGCCGCTGATATAGTTCAGGTTTTCCGGGTTGTGAACCTCGGATTATCAGGCATGTGCGCCAAGAATCAGGGCTTTAGGCCCCAACCCGCAGAATTATTTTTCCCGCATGATCGATCGAGTCCATTTTTGCATGGGCTGCCTCGGCCTGCCCCAGGGTAAATACCTCGCTTACTAGGGGCCGGAACCTGCCGTCCCGGATCATCGGCCAGACATTTTCGATGACGCCCCGCACGAGCATCGCTTTGTAGGCGTCGGTGCGGATGCGTAGCGTCGAGCCTGTCACGGTGAGGCGCTTCATCATCAGCCGGCTGAGGTCGCCCTCGACCCTCGAGCCCTGAAGGAAGGCGATGTAGCACAGCCGGCCGAGATCCTTCAGGATCGCCAGATTCTTGTCAAAGTAGGGTTTGCCGACCATGTCGAGGATCACGTCGACGCCGCCTGCCTCGCGCATTGCGACCTCAAAGTCTTCACTGCGATAGTTGACCCCGCGCGTGGCGCCGAGTTTCTCGCACAGCCGGCATTTCTCGTCCGTTCCCGCCGTCGCATAGACCGCCGCGCCCCACGCCCTGGCGATCTGGATTGCAGTCGTGCCGATGCCGCTTGCCCCGCCATGGACCAGCAGGGTCTCGCCGGGCTTCAGCTTGGCGATCTCGAAAACATTGTTCCAGACCGTCAGGACCGTCTCAGGAAGGCCTGCCGCTTCTTCATAGCCAAGCGGTTCCGGTATCGGCATGCACGAGCCCTCATGCGCGAGCGCGTATCCGGCATAGCCTCCGCCCGGGACCAGGGCGCAGACCTTCTCGCCGGCCTTCCAGCGCGTCACGCCGGCGCCCAGCGCCTCGATATCGCCCGCGATCTCCAGCCCCAGCGTTTCCGGGGCGCCAGGTGGCGGGGGATATCTGCCGGCGCGCTGAACGAGATCGGGACGGTTTACGCCAGCCGCACGCACCCGGATGAGCACCTGACCCGCACCGGGGGAGGGCCTCTCGATCTCATGCAGCACGAGGGGCTGCCCAACCACGGATTTCACGGCAGTCATCATCAGTTTGGACATTTGCCGCTTCCCGGGTTTTAATCATGAACAGGGCGGAAGCACTCTTGGGCGCGCTCCCCCGGCGTGGTCAAGGAGAAGAGGGGCAGGCGCAGGTCAGAACCGAGGAGGCACGGCCATGACGTTCGATGAAGAGCCGGTGAGAGTGGTGAAACGCTCACTGGACGACATGTCGATCCAGGACCTGAAAGAGCGCATCGAGGCTCTGAGGGGCGAAATATCGGCTTGCGAGGCCATGATCGTGAAGAAGGAAGCGACCCGGAAGGCGGCTGAGGCGGCTTTCTTCAAGTCCTGATCCGCAAGGCGCCATTGCGGCGCCCAATAAAGCGGCAAGAGTCTTGCGTAGCTCCCTACTGAACCGCGGGGCTACCATTATCAAGGTTTGTGCAAGGTCTCCCGGCGAGACTGCCTGGCCGGACGGATGTATTTTGAGGGACTGATGCGCGACGCCATCCAATCTGCTGATCCAATGCGCGACGAGTGGAAGCGTAGGGTGGTGGAGTTTGCCGCCTCTGAAATGTTTGACCGCCTTTTCCGCGAGGGTATGGCGCTGGTCGAGGAAGCCGCCACCTATCTCGATGGTCCCGGCCGGACGGATTCGCGCAAGCTCAACCGCGAGCTCGCCCTCGTTTATGCTGCAGAAAGCATGGAAGTGACGACGCGCCTGATGCAGGCCGCCTCATGGCTCGTCGTGCAGCGGGCCGTGCGCGAGAATGACATGAAGGTGGAGGAAGCGTCCGACGAGAAGTACCGCATTTCCAAGCCGGGCGAGCCGCATCCCATAGACCGCGCCGTCATGTCCGCGCCGTTGATGACGCTCGTCGACCGTTCGCGCGCCCTCTACGAGCGCGTCTGGCGTTTCGACGCGACGCTGTACTCAGACACCCCGCAGCCTGCGGACAACCCGGTGATGAAACAGATCGACCGCCTGCGCGCAGCAGCCGAAGGCGGCGCCTTCGATCCGCTGTCGGTGTGGCGTCGGTAGCGCTCCAGCCCTAGCGGATTAGCGGCAATTTCCCGGAATCTAGTTCTCCGGCCCTTCCGGAGACGGGGTTGCGCCCACGCGTGCGAGCATGTCGACAAAGGGCGACGCTGTGTCGGTCATGCCTATGTCGGTGTATATCGTGCGCGCTTCGCGACAATGCTCGATAGCCGCATTCATGTCGCCGCGCTTTTCCGCGATCTCGCCGATCAGGCCGTGCGCAAAAGCTTCGGACTCGCGGGTGCTGACCTCCTGCGCGAGCGCCAGGGATCGCTCGACGATCTTCGATGCCGCATCGATCCGGCCACGGTTGAACTCTATCTCGGCCAGGCTGTTCATCGCCGCCGACATGCCTTCGCTGTCGCCCAGAGCCTCGCTGATCTCGCGTGACCGCGTATAGCTGGCGGTCGCCTCGGCAATCCGGCCACGGTCGGCTGCGAGCTTTCCGAGACGAAGCTGGACGTTGGCCATCCCCTCCGGATGGCCCGCTTCGGTCGCCAGCTTCAAGGCGCGGCGCATGTAGTCCTCTGTTTTCGCGAACTGGCCTTTCACCCGGTAGATCTCGCCAAGGTCGTTGAGATCCTGGCCCTGGCCGCCCAGCTCGCCTGCGCGGGTGTTCACCTCCAGCGAGTCGCCGAAATACTGCTCGGCCTGATCGAGCTCGCCGCGCGCCATCGCCGCCACGCCAAGATTGCCCAGCGCGCGAGCCATAGTAAAATCGGTATCCGCCACGTTCATCATCTGCTCAAAGGCTTGCTGCGCATCGTCGATACGGCCAACGCGCATGTAGAGGCTGCCGAGCATGCTGAACGCCTGCGCGTTCTCGGGATTGAGCTGTGACGCGCGTTTGTAAGCATTGATCGCACCAAACGTATCGCACAGATAAGCCAGCGCCCCGATCTCAAGCCAGGTTTCCGAAAGACCCGCGATAACCTTTTCGCCCTCCCGAGCCGCCGTCGGAAGGGCCATCCTGGCGCCATCGAGGTCGCCGCCCTCGAGCTTCGAAGCCGCCTGGCCGCGCGCACCATCCTGCGCCGCCAGCAGCCGTTCGATGCTGTCGCGCAGGACAGCCTCAGCGTCCGCGCTGGGAGACGAGGGCGATTTCTGCTTCGGCAGCGTAAGCACTTCCTCGACCTTCGCATCGGTTGCGCTAAGCGCCCGCTGCGATGCGGCAGGATCAACCAGGCCGCCGATGGTCTGGGTGAGGCCGCCAAGATTGGCGATGATCGCGACAAGGCCCAGCGTCGCTGCACCAAGGCCGCCCACGACAGATAGTGAGACTTCCATAGTCCGCCGCTGAGCGGGGGCTTCGACAGCTGGACGTGCAGGGCATGTACAAGCGGCAGGATCTCGCGGGCGATCGGATCGCCGCGCCACGCCGACAGATCGGCCAGCGGATGGCCAAAGCTCGCCGGCGGCGCGCAGGGCGCGAGCAAGACAGCGGCCAGCTTTTTCACCGTGCGCGGCCGGGCCGCTTCCAGATTGACGCTGTCGCTGGCGACGCCAGCCGGCGTCCAGCAGACCAGCATGACATCCGCGTCGTTGTCGCCGCCTGCCATCGGGGCGTCGAACCCCGCCGCTTCAAGCGCCCGCGCCAAAGGCGCGGCGAGGTCGCGGCTCGCCTAAGCGAAGGCAAGCCGGACACGCCGCCTCGGATGTGCGCTGGCTTCGGTCATCTCTTGTCCCCGCAGGGAGGCTATCGCCGCGGGATCGGGGGCGAAAGGCGCCTGGCCGGCGATCCCGTCACGACGTCCGCCGGCCAGTGCGGCGCAGGGCGGTTTCCACAGTCCGGTCGTAGTGAACCAGCGGCGGCTTGAGCCCATGTGCGAACAACTCTAGCCGCATGGCGTGTGAGGTTCCGGTCAGATAGACAGGCAGGCCCTTCCTGTGCGCCTTGGCCGCCAGAAGTTCGATCGTGTGGGCGCCGCTGGAATCAAGAAACGGCACGGCGAGAAAATCGATGATCAGGGCGCGCTGCCTGTCGACGACGCGGTCGAACGCGGACCCGATCGAAGCGGCCGCCCCGAAAAAGAACACGCCGGAGATCCGCAGGATCACGACATCGGAATTCGTCGCGACGGCCTGGTCGTAGGGTGTGCGGTCTCCGCCATGGCTGTCGGCTTCGTCTTCAGAGACGAAAGGCACATGCGTTTCGATCGCCGTCGTCTTCGACATGCGATGAATGAAAAGCGCCGAGCCGATCGCGAACCCGACCAGGATCGCTTCCGTCAGGCTGCGGAAGATCGTCAGCAAGAAGGTGGCGAGAAGGACAAGCGCATCGCCCCGCGAAACCCGCAGCAGGCTCGCGAAGGCCTGCTTCTCGGCCATGTTCCAGCAAACAACCACCAGCACCCCGGCGAGGCTCGCAAGCGGGATGTAGCTGGCCAGGGGCGCCGCAAAGAGGATGAACAGAAGCAGGAAGGCCGCGTGGAGTATTCCCGAGACAGGGCCGTGCGCCCCCGCACGCACATTCGTCGCGGTCCGGGCGATCGCGCCGGTCACGCAGATGCCCCCGAAAAGACCCGAGCCGATGTTCGCGACACCCTGAGCCACAAGCTCGCAGTTCGAGCGATGGCGTCGGCCCGTCATGCCGTCAGCGACGACTGCTGAAAGGAGCGATTCGATCGAGCCCAGCAACGCGAACGACATGGCGCTGGGCAGTACAGCCTGCACCTTTTCCAGCGTCATCGGGGGAAAGCTGGGAAGCGGGATCGAGCTGGGGATTCCGCCGAACCGGCTCCCGATCGTGTCGAGAGGCAGATGAAGCAAGATCGAGATTGCCGCCGCGCCAGCAACCGCGATCAGCATGCCGGGCCAGGACGGACGGAACTTCCTCAGCGCGGCGATCACCGCGATGACTCCAGCCGAGACCAGCAGGGACGCAGGTTGAAAGGTCGGCAGCGCGCTCCAGAGCACCGGAATCTTGTCCAGCAGTTCAGCAGGCTCAGGGACGGCAAGCGAGAGTCCAAAAAGGTCCTTGAGCTGGCTGGTCGCGATGATCACGGCGATGCCGGCCGTGAAGCCCACCGTGACGGGATACGGTATGAACTTGATGTAGGAGCCGAGCTGCAAGAGCCCGATTGCGATCAGGATGAGGCCGGCAAGAATGGTCGCGAGGAAGAGCCCGTCCATACCGTGCGCGTGAACGGTTGCAGCGACGAGGACAATGAACGCCCCCGCCGGCCCGCCGATCTGGAAGCGGCTTCCGCCCAGCAGGGAGATCAGGAAACCGCCAACGATCGACGTGTAGAGCCCCTGAGCAGGCGTTGCGCCGGAGGCGATCGCGATCGCCATCGAAAGAGGGAGGGCGACGATTGCGACGGTAAGGCCGGCCATCGCGTCCGCTTGCAGTTGGCGAAGGCCGTAGCCCTCCTGCAGCACGGTGACGAGCTTCGGCGTGAAGAGTTCGCGAAAGCGTGGGCCTGCTGATTTCGGGCCTTCACTCGCCGTGGGCCCCATCTTTCCACCCCCAGGATTGTCCAAGAGCCGTCTCATTTCTTCACGGGCTTCATGAGCCGCACGCCGCGCCCCTGGCCCGCGCTTGGCGCGCTTTCACCAATAAGTTCGATACCCGACCGCTCCAACGCTTCGACAACCTTGGTGAGGGATTCCACCGTCCCGCGCACCGGGCCTTCGCTGGCTTCCATGCGTTGGATCGTCGGCAGCGAAAGAGTGGAAAGCGCCGCGAGGTCCCGCTGGTCGATCCCCAGCAAGGCCCGTGCAGCACGCATCTGGGCTCCCGTTATCAATCGC
>CANJIL010000076.1 GCA_947474455.1 Hyphomonadaceae bacterium
GCCAACCCGAAGCTGATGGAGCTAGCCGAAATCATGGGCCGCGAGCGGCCCGAATTCTTTGCCGAGGAGCGGGCGCAGGAGCGTATGCAGATCGAGCGCATTCTCGACGAAGGTCGGGATTCGGGAGATTTCGCCCTTCCAACGGATCTGACGATCACGGCGGATCTTGTTCAATGCGCCATGATGAAGTTTCGCGTCCCGCAATTGTGGACGACAGAACAGCTCGACGCTCTGCGCCCAGAGCTCGCTGGCGTACTGAATCTTGTTTTCACAGGCCTTTCAGCGCGTCGCTAGCGCTTTCTCCTGGTTGGCTGCGAGGCAGTCCCGCGAGATTTCCCTATCTGTGCATGTTAGCTATCGCAGCAATATAGCGATTACGTGATCGCAGCTGCAGCAGAAATAATGAACGTTTTGAGTTTCATTCATTGATTCTTGGCCGAAAGCCAGCTAGATAAAACGCATGGACGGGAACAAAGAGCCCGCCAGCCAAACCTTCCCCAAGGGGCCGATAGAGACCCCGGATAACAACGGAGCTGCACATGACATTCCTCCCCAAATTTAATGAAGCGCATCAGGAACTCCTGACTCTTCTGATCGCTATTCCCGTGTCGCTGATGAGCGCCAGTTTCATGTTCTACGTTTTCACGGCGTAAGGCGTCGGTTGGAAACGCCACTAGTCGGGAAGCTGGCTGCCCGGGGGCTGATCCTCCCCCAAAGCCTCCTCTGCGGCGGTGCTTCCCGCTGACTTCTCTCTCGGCGCCGTAAGGCGCCTCGCGCGGAACGATCTCTCTCCCCCCCAATCGTTCTAGACGCTGCCTGCGCCGGTCTCCCTGAGGGACCGGCGCTTTTTTGCCCTGTCACTGCAGACGCGCAGTCGGCGCTGGCCAAGCACAATCTTCAGGTTCCCGAAGATGCGCCGTAGGCGAGGGCGCTGGGTGAGATCGTGCTGCGGTCGCTGGCGCGGTCGCAGGGGTTCAACTCGGCGGCGATTCCATTCCGGGTCTTCCCGCCGCTGTTCAATCGCTATGATGTCGGCATGAAGTTCGGCGCGCATGTCGACAATGCGATCCGCTTCGTCGCGGGTCCGAATATCCGCGTGCGCACGGATCTCTCCGCCACGCTCTTCCTCACGGAGCCGTCCGATTACGGCGGCGGCGAGCTGGTGATCGAGGATACGTATGGCGAGCACAGCGTGAAGTTTGCCGCAGGCGACATGGCGCTCTATCCCGCATCGAGCCTGCACAGGGTCGAGGCGATCACGCACGGTTCGCGCTGGGCGTCGTTCTTCTGGATCCAGTCGATGGTCAAGGACAGTGGCGCGCGGACGCTGCTGTACCAGCTCGACCAGTCGATCAAAAAGACGCGGACGGAGCTGGGCGACATGCACGCGGCCGTGTTGGGGTTCACGGCTGTCTGTCACAACCTGCTGCGGCGCTGGGCCGAGATCTGAGCTATTGAACCCGTTCCGCCATGACGCCTTTCGCCTGCAGCATCGCGAGCACGCTGTCCGGGCCGATCAGGTGGGCGGCGCCGACCGCAACGAAGATCGTGCCTGAGCCGTGCAGCAACTCTTCGATCTTCACGACCCAGTTGGCGTTGCGGTTGACCAGCAGCGAGGCGTAGAGGTCGGGTTCTTCCGTCTTCATCTCGGTGACGAACATCTCCTCCATGCCGGCAGTGTCGGCGGCCGACCACTGCCTGACCATAGTGTCGAGCTCCACGGGCGCGTCACGGAACTCCTCCATCGTCTCGCGGAGATATTCGAGCTCCTGCTCGGGCGACATGCCGGCGAAGACTTTGATCTGCTGTTCCGCCGTTTCGAAGCCCTTGGGTGTGATGCCGCGCTCGCGGAAGACGCCTTCGATCCGGCTGTCGACGCCGGAGGCCGGGTCATAGCCGGCGCGTGTGATGGCGGCGCTGGAGATGGTGAGGGCGGCGAACCATGGCCGGAACGCGTCGAGATGGCTGGCGGACAGGCCGGCCAGACGCGCAGCTTCGTCGAGCGTCTTGATCTCGTCCGCGGTGAGCTTCTTCGAAAGGCGGTCAGCGGGGGAGAGGCCGTAGCGCGAGACCAGCACCATCATCTCGGCCTGCATGGCGTTGGCGTTGGTGGTGGGCAGTTCGAGCCAGAGCTCTCCGGCTTCGGCCATGGCCGCTTCGAGCTTCGGCGTGCGCCATTCGGTTTCGGGCTTGAGGAGGTGGATCGTGCCGAGGAAGTAGATGGTCGAATCCGCGTCCCGAACCGCCCACACGGCAGGCTGGGCGAAGGCAGGCGTCGGCCAACCCAGGGCAAGCACTGCCATCATCGCTGCGGGCGCGAGGACATGACGCCTGATGCTGACGCCGGCGGACCAGAGCATCATGATCTCCCCAGCGGACCGGAAACGCGCTGTTCCTGACTAAACTAGCACGGGAGGGCGCTCGCGCCACCTTTGCGGTCAGCGCATCGCTTGCGGGGCCGTGGCGTGAGGCTATAAGCGCGCGATCTGCTGCACCACCGCCCCGGGAGTCGCCCATGGCCGCCGCCAAATCCGCGCCGAAAAAAGTCGTCCTTGCCTATTCGGGCGGGCTCGACACGTCGATCATTCTGAAATGGTTGCAGACGGAATACGGTTGCGAGGTTGTCACATTCACCGCTGACCTGGGGCAGGGCGAGGAGCTGTCGCCGGCCCGCAAGAAGGCGGAGATGCTGGGCATCAAGCCGGAGAACATCTTCATCGAGGATCTGCGCGAGGAGTTCGTGCGGGACTTCGTGTTTCCGATGTTCCGCGCCAATGCGCTCTATGAGGGCCTTTACCTGCTCGGCACCTCGATCGCGCGCCCGCTGATTGCAAAGCATCTGGTCGAGATCGCTGCAAGGACCGGCGCGGATGCGGTGGCGCATGGCGCGACAGGCAAAGGCAACGACCAGGTTCGGTTCGAGCTTTCGGCCTATGCGCTCAACCCGTCGATCCGCGTGATCGCGCCGTGGCGGACTTGGGATTTCAAGTCGCGGACCGACCTGATCGAGTTCGCCGAGAAGCATCAGATTCCTGTAGCGAAGGACAAGCGCGGCGAGGCGCCGTTCTCGGTCGACGCCAATCTGCTGCACTCATCCTCCGAGGGCAAAGTGCTTGAGGATCCGGCGGTTGAGCCGCCGCCCTATGTGTACCAGCGCACGATTTCGCCGATGGAAGCGCCCGACGTGGTGACTGAAATCGAGATCGGCTTCGAGAAGGGCGATGCGGTGTCGCTAAACGGCAAAAAGCTGTCGCCCGCCACGCTGCTGGCTGCGCTCAACGATCTTGGCCGCGACAACGGCATCGGCCGGCTCGACCTGGTCGAGAACCGCTTCGTCGGCATGAAATCGCGCGGCGTCTATGAAACGCCGGGCGGCACGATCCTGCTGCAGGCTCATCGCGCGATCGAGTCGATCACGCTGGACCGCGGCGCGGGCCACCTCAAGGACGAACTGATGCCGCGCTATGCCGAGCTGATCTACAACGGCTTCTGGTTTGCACCCGAGCGCGAGATGCTGCAGGCGGCAATCGACAAGAGCCAGGAGAATGTCTCCGGCACGGTCACGCTCAAGCTCTACAAGGGCAATGTCATCGTCACCGGCAGGGCCTCGCCCTATTCCCTGTACTCGGCCGCGCACGTGACGTTCGAGGATGACGCCGGCGCCTATGACCAGAAGGACGCCGAGGGCTTTATCCGCCTGAACGCCCTGCGCTTGCGCCTGCTTGGACAGAGCAGGAAGCGCTAGCCTCTCACGTCAGTAGTGTGACGCGGCGGCGCCCCCCGGAAAAGGACCGATCGTGCTCGATTTCCTGCAAAAATCGCAGCCAGAGGGTTGCCTCGCGGTTGTCCAGGGCCACGATATCGCAGGCGCCGCAACACCATAAAATCCGCCCCCAGGCCAAGCCAGGACAAGACAATGGACCTCTCCAAGATACCCACCGGACCCAATCCGCCTGACGACGTGAACGTCGTGATCGAGGTGCCGCTGGGCGGAGAGCCGATCAAGTACGAGATCGACAAGCCTTCCGGCGCGATGTTCGTGGACCGGTTCCTCTACACGTCGATGCGCTATCCCTGCAATTACGGGTTCATACCCCACACTCTGTCGCTTGATGGCGATCCGATCGATGTGATGGTTGTCGGCAACCGCGCGCTGGTCCCGGGCTGTGTTGTGCGCGTGACGCCGGTAGGCGTGCTGATGATGACGGACGACAAGGGTCAGGACGAGAAGATCCTCGCCGTGCCGCATCCCAAGCTGACGCGCTACTACGAGAAGGTCAAACACTACACCGACCTTCCCGAAATCCTGGTCGAGCGCATCGTGCACTTCTTCGAGCACTACAAGGACCTCGAGCCCGGCAAGTGGGTGAAAGTCGAAGGC
Source organism: Hyphomonadaceae bacterium (assembly GCA_947474455.1). Taxonomy (GTDB): domain Bacteria; phylum Pseudomonadota; class Alphaproteobacteria; order Caulobacterales; family Hyphomonadaceae; genus UBA7672. The sequence goes on from CANJIL010000076.1 coordinate 4,382, forward strand.
ATGTACGGGCCCGAGCGTGCGCACGAGCTGATCCGTGACGCCATCGCGCGGGCGAAAGCAGAAAAGTAGTCCGCGCTCAATGCTTGGCGAACACGATCGGATAGATCGTCGCCACCAGGATCAGCGCCATCGTCACGTTGAAAACGCGCAGCTTCACCCGATCACCGAGGAAGCGCCGTAGTTGTGCGCCAAGCAACGCCCACGAACCAGTCGAGGGCAGGTTGATTGCGCCGAACACCGCCGCAACCAACAGCAGGCTCACGAGCGGATCCGCGGGAAGCGTGTAGGCGGAGACGGCGGTGAGCGCCATTGTCCACGCCTTGGGGTTCACCCACTGGAACAGCGCGGCCTGCACGAACGTCATCGGGCGGGTCCTGGCGTCAGCCTCGCCCTTCTCCCCGGGCGGCGCCGATGTTGCGATTTTCCACGCCAGCCAGAGCAGGTAGGCGCAGCTGGCGTATTTCAGGATGATGTGCGCGACGGGATAGAGCTCGAACACGCTCGCGAGCCCCGCGCCGACCAGAACGATCATCAGCGTGAAGCCGATCGACACGCCCAGCATGTGCGGAATGGTCCGCACGAATCCGAAATTCGTGCCCGACGCCATCAGCATCAGGTTGTTCGGCCCCGGGGTGATCGATGACACGAATGCAAAAGCGGCCAACGCCGCGAAGAGTTCTGCGGTCAACATTTCGCAACAATATGCTGTGGGGTCTCGCATGTCCTTGCGTTTTGCCGTGCAGACAAGGTAATTGTGCAATCTATGACGAAAATGGATGACATAAACCGCAGAATTTTGCGCGAACTGCAGCTTGACGGCCGGATCACCAATACCGATCTGGCCCAGAAAGTAAGCCTGTCGCCATCAGCCTGCCTGCGCCGGGTGCAGGAGCTTGAGAAGGACGGCGTCATCGCCGGCTATCGTGCGGTGGTGAGCCGGTCAGCCACGGGCGGGGGGTTCACCGCCTATGTTGCTGTCGGCTTGTCTGAGCACCACAAGCGCAACCAGCGCAATTTCGAAAAGGCGATGGCGACAGCCCCGCAGGTCCGCGAATGCCATAATGTGACGGGCGCGATCGAATACATCCTGCGCGTCGAGGTAGAGGATCTGGCAGCCTACAAGCATTTCCACACCGAAGTGCTTGGCCAGGTGCCTGAGGTTGCCAGCATAACGAGCTATATCGTCATGGGCTCGCCCAAGGACGAGCGGGCCTGAAGCTGAGCGCGCCTAGCGCGGCTGCTTCTTCACGAACGCCGACTTGAGCTTCATCGGGCCGAAGCCGTCGATCCTGCAATCGATGTCATGGTCTTCATCGACCAGGCGGATGTTCTTGACCTTGGCGCCCTGCTTCAGGACCTGCGACGAGCCCCTGAGCTTCAGGTCCTTGATCAGCGTGACCGTGTCGCCTTCCTCCAGAACGTTGCCATACGCGTCTTTGTAGATGCGTGGGCCGGTTGCGGCAGGCGCTACAGTTGCCGACCATTCATGCGCGCATTCGGGACACACCAGCGCCCCCCCGTCCTCATAGGTGAGGACGGAACTGCAGGCCGGGCAAGGCGGAAGGGTCTTGGACAAGCCTACGCGTCGACTGAGGCGCGCGAGAAGCGCTTGCGGTCGTTCGGATCCAGATAGACCTTGCGGAGGCGGATGCTCTCCGGCGTTACTTCGACCAGCTCATCGTCCTGGATGTAGGCGAGCGATTTTTCCAGCGTCATGCGGATCGGCGGGGTGAGGCGCACAGCCTCGTCGGTGCCGGAGGCGCGGACGTTGGTGAGCTTCTTGCCTTTGAGGACGTTGACCTCGAGGTCGTTGCCGCGCGTGTGCTCGCCGACGATCATGCCTTCATAGACCTTGATGCCGGGCTCGATCATCATCGGGCCGCGGTCTTCGAGGTTCCAGAGCGCGAAGGCGACGCTCTCGCCCGCGCCGTTCGAGATCAGTACGCCGGTGTGGCGGCCTTTGATTTCGCCCTTGTGCGGGGCGTACTGGTAGAAAATGCGGTTCATGACGGCCGTGCCGCGCGTGTCGGAGAGCAGTTCGCCCTGATAGCCGATGAGGCCGCGCGTCGGCGCGTGGAACACCAGGCGGGTGCGACCGACGCCCGAGGGGCGCATGTCCATCATGTCGGCGCGGCGTGCGGAGAGCTTCTGCACGACGACGCCGGAGTGCTCGTCGTCGACGTCGATGACGACTTCCTCGATCGGCTCGAGCGTTTCGCCCGTGACTTCGTCCTTCTGCATCACGACTTTCGGACGCGAGACGCCAAGCTCGAAGCCTTCGCGACGCATGGTCTCGATGAGAACGGCGAGCTGGAGTTCGCCGCGGCCGGCAACCTCGAACGCGTCCGAGTCAGGCGCGCGCGAGATCTTGAGTGCGACATTGCCTTCGGCTTCCTTGAGCAGGCGATCCCAGATGACGCGGCTGGTGACCTTCTTGCCTTCGGTGCCGGCTAGCGGCGAGTCGTTGACGCGGAAGGTCATGGCCAGCGTCGGCGGGTCGATCGGCTGGGCCGGCATGGCCTCGGTCACCGAAGGATCGCAGATCGTATCCGCGACAGTCGCCTTGGTGAGGCCGGAGATCGAGATGATGTCGCCGGCCTTGCCCTCGTCGATCGGGGAGCGAAGGAGGCCGCGGAAGGCGAGCACTTTCGAGATGCGCCCGGTTTCGATCACTTCGCCGGTGCGCGAGAGAACCTTCACGGTCTGGTTCGGTTTCACCGAACCTGAGTCAACGCGACCGGTGAGGATGCGGCCGAGGAACGGGTCTGAGCCGATCGTGGTGCCAAGCATGCGGAACGGGCCGTTGTCGATGCGTGGCGGCGGCACGTGCTTGAGCACGGTCTCGAACAGCGCTGCCATGTCGGTGGTTTTCTTCGCGGGGTCGGTGCTCATCCAGCCATTCTTGGCTGAGCCGTAGATGATCGGGAAATCAAGCTGTTCGTCGGTCGCATCGAGGTTGGCGAACAGGTCGAACACCTCGTTGACCACTTCGATGTGGCGTTCTTCCGGCTTGTCGATCTTGTTGATGCAGACGATCGGACGCAGGCCGATCTTGAGGGCTTTCGACACCACGAACTTGGTCTGCGGCATCGGACCTTCGGCGGCGTCCACGAGAACGATCGCGCCATCGACCATGTTGAGGATGCGCTCGACTTCGCCGCCGAAGTCGGCGTGGCCCGGCGTGTCGACGATGTTGATGCGGATGTCGTTCCAGACGACGGAGGTTGCCTTGGCAAGGATGGTGATGCCGCGCTCACGCTCGAGATCGTTCGAGTCCATCATCCGTTCGGATGTGGCCTCGTTCTCGCGAAACGAGCCCGACTGTTTGAGCAGGCAGTCCACCAACGTGGTCTTGCCATGGTCGACGTGGGCGATGATGGCGATGTTGCGCAGCTGCATGGTCGGTATCTTTTTTTTGGCCGGGGAGGTCGATTTGTGCGCCGCAATACCCGTGTTTTGTGAATAAAGCGAGCATCTGAGGCGCCGCAGGCGA
>CANJIL010000077.1 GCA_947474455.1 Hyphomonadaceae bacterium
CGCCTGCTCCGGAGGTGTTCTTGCCGACGCTAGCCGGGGCATGGCCGGCTCCGCGTCGCGCAAGCGCTCCGCCGGCCATGCCCCGGCTAGCGTCAGAGGTGATGATGAACTAACAATCGACTTGGACCACTCGGTGGGGGCCGATCACCACGACCCCGGACAATTCGCTTCGCGTCCAACATATCGCTCTCTAGTAAACTGCTGCAGCTATAAGCACGCTGAGCGCACGCACGCCGCCCCCGCCCCGTGAATTATCTTCTGTCAGCTATCTGGATCCACAGATACGCGCAGTGATCGACAGCTGTTGCACCTGAATACCGAATTCCCGAGATTGAAGTGATCGACAGCGAGGCCAACGAAACCATAGCACGCAAAGCTCCAGTCGCTGTCATCGCCGCGCGTGAGCGACAGGTAGCCTGACTCACCACAGGCGCCGCAACTGAGCTCATGGCGTTTGCTGATATCTGCCATGTCTCCCTCAGGGAATTCCGTCTTCGGCCTCGCTGTCGAGGCATGTGGAAATCAAGCCGGGGCGTTTCATACCCGGCCGCAGCGTATGGCGAGGGCACCAAGATCAACGACATGACATGCGCTGAATCAGCGAGATGACCTCAAGCAACGCAGCACTTGGAGGACGCCAATCGCTTGTGACGCTTGAGGCTTTCGAAAGGCGCAGATCGCAAGTAACAACGCATTCTACGTAGGCCGCACAGAGTTCACCGCTGACCTATATTATACTACCGTTCGCTGCGATCAAGCGTGCGGCGGCGGTCGGTGAAAAGGTAATGAGTTGTCAGAAATGCGGCAGCCGGCGCGCGCGTGTCTCACGCTTCATGTCGACAGTCACCTGAAACGGCTAGCTCCGCACCAAGATGCGAGGGCTGCCTTCGACAAGCTGCCCGACCACGGCCGAGTGCAGGAACCCGGCGCTTTTCGCCATCGCCAGCAATGCGGGCACAGCTGTTGGGTCTGCCGCTATCAACAGCCCGCCACTCGTTTGTGGATCGCAGAGCACGTCGCGGCGCCAGCTATCGAGCCCGGCCGGTAGTTTCACAGCTTCGCCGTAGCTTTCCCAATTCCGTGTTGCCGCCCCTGTTCGAACCCCTTCACGGGCGAGCGCCTCGACACCGGGCAACAGAGGGACCGCAGCCATATCAATCTGGACAGCCAATCCGGCGCCACGCGCCATCTCGAGAGCGTGGCCGAGCAGTCCGAAGCCTGTGACGTCAGTCAACGCGTGAACCCCCGCTACCTCGCCAAGGTCCATACCGAGTGTGTTGAGCTGCGTCGTCGAGGCGATGAGAGCCGCATAGCAGGCGTCTTCGAGACGGTTCTGCTTAAGCGCGGCGCTGTACACGCCAACGCCTATCGGCTTGGTGAGGATGAGCAGGTCTCCCACGCGTCCCGTGCGATTGGTCAGCAGCTTCTTGGGATGAACCAATCCAAGAGCAACAAGACCGTAGATCGGTTCCTTGCTGTCAATCGAATGGCCGCCTGCGACGGGCACACCCGCCTTCGTGCAGACCGACGCACCGCCCAGCAGGATCTGGCGGATCATTTCAACGGGCATAACACCCACCGGCATCCCCACGATCGCGAGCGCAAGAATGGGCTTCGCCCCCATAGCATAGACGTCCGAAAGCGCGTTGGTGGCCGCTATCCTGCCAAATTCGAAAGGGTCGTCGACCACCGGCATGAAGAAGTCCGTTGTCGCCACAAGCGCCTGGTCCTCATTGAGACGCCAGACTGCAGCATCGTCAGAGGTCTCCGTTCCAACCATCAGGTTGGCAAAGGACGCCGAAGCCGGCATGGTCGCGAGAATGTCGCGCAGGACAGCAGGCGCCAACTTGCATCCACATCCCCCGCCATGGGCCAGGGATGTCAAACGAACGTCTTCTGGCATGGCTGGCTCTTTCCGCTTACGAGACTGATTGCTTGCTAGCCCGGGGCGGTTTGATAGCAGGTCATAATCGGGGCCGACAGTGCGCTGGCCTGGGCGAGACAAGTATGGCCGGCAACTTGGAATGACAAATCCTGCAACGACCGATTTGGTCGACCACGGGTCATTGTCGCAGTTCGACATGATCATCGATGTCCGCAGCCCCGACGAGTTTGCTGAGGATCACGTCCCCGGCGCGTTGAACCTGCCCGTTCTCGATAACGAGGAGCGGGCGGTGGTCGGCGCCATGTACGTGCAGCAGTCGCGCTTCCTTGCCCGGCGCGTCGGCGCCGCCCTGGTAGCCCGCAACGTTGCGCGCCATCTCGAAACAACGCTTGCCGACAAGCCCGCCAACTTCAAACCACTCATTTACTGCTGGCGAGGAGGACACAGATCCAATTCGATGGCGACGATACTGGCGCAGATCGGCTGGCGGACGATCGTGCTGCAGGGCGGCTACAAGACCTATCGCCGGGCGGTGCAGAAGCAGCTCTACGAGGACGAGCTCGGCTACCGCCTCATCCTGCTTGATGGCGGCACCGGCTGCGGCAAGACCGCCATTCTGAATCGTGTCGCGGACTTTGGCGTCCAGATCATCGACCTCGAGGCGCTGGCGCTGCATCGCGGGTCACTCTTTGGCGCGTTGTCGGGCTTGTCGCAGCCATCGCAAAAGTGGTTCGAGTCCAACCTCCTCGCGACAATGAGCAAACTGGATCCCGATCGGCCGGTGCTGGTCGAAGCAGAATCGAGCAGAATCGGCAGGCGCACCCTGCCCCCTGCCTTCTGGCAGGCGATGGGCCGTGCGCCCCGGATCGAACTCAGGGCGCCGCTGGATGTGCGCGCAAGCTATCTGCTCGGCTCCTATCCTGAGATCGTCGCAGACAGATCGCTTCTGGAAGCGGCCCTGTCGCGCCTCGAAGTCTATCCTGGGCGCAAGCGCCTGGAGAGCTGGCGCCTCATGGCCGATGCGGGAGAGTTTTTAGAACTTGTCCGCGAAGTGGTGGAGCGCCACTACGATCCTTCATATGCCCGCTCCAGTCGTAACGATAAGCGAGCGACGCTTGGCGCCGTGACCCTGCATTCACTTGACGATCTTTCACAGGTGGCGGCAGCGAACGAGATTGCAGCTTTGATCGCGCAGCCACTTTCTCGGGCCTGAAACTTCTCGCTGCGAAAGGCGCAAGGGGATCGCCTCCGTCCTTGTTCGGTGAGTTGTGGGTCGTTGCTTTGAGGACCATGCAGAAGGGAGCGAGGAGGCTTTGCGCCGCTCTGGTCCCGTGATGCGCAACTGCTTAGTCAGCCGTCGAGATGGGCCGTGTCTGCGCCGCGCGGCGTCGGCGAGCACCTTAACTGGCAGGTCATTGCGCAGCGATAGTCGCGGTCTGCGCTAACACCGATGGAAAGCATGAAGTCGCTTTCCATCGGCGACAGTGAAGCGATGCCGTTGTGGATGTAGTTCCTGCGCAGAATTGAACGCAGTATTGATCGGGGTGAATACATCGCCTGTCGACATGATAAGGGAGCTGGTTGAAAGCCCAGCCGGAGACCCTCGTGAACCTCATCGACACGCTAATTATCGGTGCGGGAGCAGCCGGGCTGATGTGTGCGATCGAGGCGGCGCGGCGGGGGCGGCGCGTTCGCGTGATCGACCACGCCGCGAAACCGGCGGAGAAAATCCGGATCTCGGGCGGCGGCAGGTGCAATTTCACCAACCTGCACGCTAGCCCGAAGCAGTTCCTGTCGAGCAATCCGCACTTCTGCGTGTCAGCGCTGAAGCGGTTCACGCAGCGGGACTTCATCGCGCGCCTGGAGGCGCGGGGGATTGCCTACCACGAGAAAACGCTGGGCCAGCTTTTCTGCGATGGGTCGGCGAAAGAGATCATCGACATGCTGCTCGATGATCTGAAGGCGGCGGGTGGCGAGTTGCAGCTGAGCATTGAGCCAGGGGCTGTGACACGGACTGCGAACGGGTTCGTGGTGGAGACGCAGGTTGGCGCGATGGCCTGTAGCTCGCTGGTGATTGCGACGGGGGGCAAGTCGATCCCGATGATGGGGGCGAGCGGATATGCCTACGATATCGCGCGGCAGTTCGGGTTGAAGATCATCGGGCCGCGCCCCGCCCTTGTGCCGTTCACACTCGGCGAAGAGAAATTGAAGCCGGTGGCGGAGCTGGCGGGCGTTTCGGTGGAGGCACGGGTTTCGTGCGGGAAGACGGGTTTCGAGGAAGGGATGCTGTTCACGCATCGTGGGCTTTCGGGGCCATCCATTTTGCAGATTTCATCCTACTGGCGCGAGGGCGAGGAGATCGTGATCGATCTCGCGCGCGGCCGGGATGTGTTCGCGGAATTGCGGGTGGAGCGCGTGGAGCGGCCGAAGTTGCAGCTCGACACTGCGCTGACGCATTTCCTGCCGAAACGGCTGGCGGACCAGATCGCGGCGCGGACTTTTCAGGCGGCGCGGCTGGCGGATCTTTCGGATGTTAAGCTGAAGGAGGTTGCGGGCGCGGTGCATGGTTGGCGGATAACGCCGGATGGGACGGAGGGTTGGCGCACGGCGGAAGTTACGCTGGGTGGCGTCGACACCGATGGACTTTCTTCGCGGACGATGGAGGCGGTTCGCGTTCCGGGACTCTATTTCGTGGGAGAGTGTGTGGACGTCACGGGCTGGCTGGGCGGGTATAACTTCCAGTGGGCGTGGAGCTCCGGGTGGGCCGCTGGGCAGGTGGCGTGAGGGTGAAGCCCCAGCGGTGTGGACCGGGGTTGCCTCCGCCTGCGCGGCGGGGGCAGATCGCGTGTGGAGCGGACTTATGCAGCAAGCAAAGGTTGCTGCGCCGGGTTCATGGCGCCAGGCATCTGGCGGTGTGCGCGGTGACGTCGGGGGTTTGGGTGGAGAAGACCTGGAGGGCCGTGGCGGCGGCGGCGGCGATCGCCTTGGCGGTGTCCTGGTCGCTGTGGCCGCGGGGTGCGCCTTCTGCGCCGGCCCTGCCACGCGCCGCAGTGCGTGCATTTTCGAGAGCGGCAGCGTCGGTCATGCCCTTCAGCGGACGGCCCGCCTTGGCGCGGTCGATCGCGAAGGAGAGATGGCCGGCGCAGGCGACGGCGTTGCCGTAGGCTTCAGCCTTCGTGATGGTCGCCGACGCGATCTCGCCGACATTGCTTTGGGGGTTTGACGCGGCGGGTTCGGTCTGACGCTGGCGTTGGGCGGCGGTCGATGCCTGCCACTGGTCGTGCATGTCGCCTTCCCATTTGGATATGAGCGTAAGCGCCTCGCCATAGGCCGACATCAGGCTGCCGCCGCCGCGCAGCGCATGATTGAACAGGGCGTCGCCGAAGAAGGTCCAGTCGCGGCTGGGCTCGCAGCCGAACGACGTCTTGTCGGCGGCGGCGGCGGTGAGGACCACGGTGCCGGGGTCGGAGAAAGGCAGGATGAAGTGGCCGGAGAAGCAGGCGGAGACGATGACAAGCTTCGTATTGATGCCGGACTGTTGCAGGGAAGTGCGCAGGTGCGCGGCGCGCAGGGCGCCGCCCATGCGGCCTTGTTCCTGGATCGCGACCGCGCCGTCGTGTCCGCCATGTGAAGTGACAAAGACGACGACGAGGTCTTCCCTGGGATCGATGATCTTGCCGATGCGGCCCAGCGCTGCGTTGAAATTGTTGGGCGCGGAGGAGGGATAGGTACGCGCGATGTTGGGACCCTTGCCGGCGGAAAGGACGACGGTGCGTTCGGCCGCGTCGTAGCGGCGGCCGAGAATGGCGGCCGCTTCGCTGGCTTCGCGCTCGAACACCGGATCGTTCCAAAACGAGGCGGAGAGGATGTAGGTATCGACGACGCCCGGACGTTGCGGGGGGAGTTTTGCAAGCGCATCAGCCATCCTGGCGACATCGTCGGCAGCCTCTGCGGGACTGAGCGCCACTTCCATGACGCCAAACTGACCGCGGAAAATATCGCCCTGCGGCTGTTGCGCCAGCGCATACGGCGCGGCGAACAGCGTCCCCATCAGCGCAAAACCGAGCGCGAACCCCTTCAGCATAGCCTTAGGTCCCGAAAACCCTCTTGCGGCCATGTTCTCGCGACGGCGGGCGTTGCGCAAGCTGGCTGATGTCAGCCCTTGCCGCCCGGGATGACTTTGAGGGTTGGGCGTTTGCGGACCGGCGGGGCGGGTTCGGTATCTTCGGCGACATCCCGGACGCGGGGCGTCCAGCCGGATTTCGCTTTGGCGCGCATGGGCGCGCGGCGCTTGAAGGTGGAGTGCGGGGGCGGGGGTTTGGTTGCGTCTTCAGTGGCGGCGGGGGCGGAGATTGTTTTGGTCTTGCGGGTCTTCTTGTCGATGGCGCGGGCGACCTGGGTCTGGCGTTGGGAGAGGGCGTCCTCGAGCCGGCCCTTGCCGGGATCGCGGAAGGCGGAGCCATATCTTTCAAGGCGGCCGGTGACGCCCTCGACGAAATCCTTTTCCCATGCCGTGAGGCCGGGGGCGCCCTCCTCCGTGGCGCGTTCGGCTGCGCGGCGTAGCTTGCGCAGCGCCTTGGAGGTCTTGCGCTTGTCGACTTCTCGCTTGGGCATGACGGGAGATTATGGGCAGTCGCTGGTGATGTCACTTTGGCCGGTGAGGACGCCACATACAGGTTCGACGGGCGGCTCTTCGGGCCTGCTCGCCATCAGGGCTGAACTGCAGGCTAGAAAATTAGCCCCCAACGTGAGCAGCCGCCGCCGGCGGCGTCCGTCGACCACGATGGCGCGCTTGCGTGATCAGATCTCGCCGAGGGCCAGAAGGTAGGTGTCGAGGATGGCTTCCTGTTCTTCGCGCTCCTGGCGGTCGAGCTTGCGGAGGCGGATGACGGCGCGGAGGGCCTTGGTGTCATAGCCCATCGACTTGGCTTCCTGGTAGACGTCCTTGATCTGGCCGCCGACTTCTTTCTTTTCTTCCTCGAGCTTCTCGATCTTGGCGACCGTCTGCTTGAGTTTGTCCTTGGCCGCCTGCGTGAGGGCGGCTGCTGCTGCGCCGTCGTCCATGTGAAATCTCCAGGAAGCTCTTGCGGAGACTACTTTAGAGGGGCGCGGAACCACATCCAACGACGCGAGCGACGCAGGCGGCGATTCTCTGTGCATGGGCCCTGTGCATGACCCTGTGAGTTGCCTGGAGCTAGAGCGGGCGGCCGTTAACGACCCGATCGAGCCGCTTTTTGCCCTGAACCGCAGCTTCGGCGTGCGGGTGGATTTCAAGCGCTTTTTCGTAGGCGCGCATCGCGGCTTCGGGGCGCTCGATCGACTCGAAGATCATTGCGAGGCCGATCCATGCGCCGAAATGGCGCTTCTCACGCGTGAGCGCGGTTTCGAGGTCGGCGATCGCCTCGTCATACTTGCCTGCGTTGAAGAACAGGACCGCACGGCGGTTCCAGGCCTCGGCGTAGTCCGGCAGGATGGCGATGGCGCGGTCGAACGCATCGCGCGCGGCATCGAGGTTGTCAGCTTCCTGGTATTCGAGGCCGCGCTGCATCAGCACATCGACCGTAGGGCTGCCCGAGACGAGCCAGGCGTCCCATACTTCCTCCTCAAGGGCGGCGGCTTCCGAGTCGGATTCGCTGGCTTTAAGCTTGTCGAGCAGGTCCTGGCTGATATTGCCCTCGCCTTCGGCGGTTTCGCCCGCGGCGAGCACTTTCTTCGCGGCGTCATCGGCCGCCGTCCCGGGGGCAAAGGATTTGTCGCAGGCGCTCAGCGC
>CANJIL010000078.1 GCA_947474455.1 Hyphomonadaceae bacterium
GACCAGCAGGTCGGCGAAGTGGTGCACGTTGACGATGGCGCGGGTGACGCCTTGCGTGACCAGCTTGTCGAGCGCGCGGTCGACCAGCGCGCGGCCGCCGACTTCGACCAGCGCCTTGGGGCGCGTGTCGGTGAGCGGCTTCATGCGCGTGCCGAGGCCGGCCGCGAGCAGCATTGCTGTAGTGATCTTTATCATGCCGAGACCAGGAGATGCGGGGCGACGGCTTCGACGAAGCTGCGCGCTTCCGCCATGGCAGGATGGGACAGCGTTTCGTTGAGCAAGCCGCGCAGGCGCGGCTGGAAGCTGTCGTAGCGGGGCTTTTTGTCCCGCGTAACAAGACGCGCGAAGATGCCCATGATGCGCATGGTGTTCATGGCGCCGAGAACGCAGAAGCGTTCGTCGAATTGGGCGCGCGTGCCGCCTGTGCCGTTGAGATAGGCGCGGATGGCGGCGTCACGGGCCTCGCGCGAGACATCGCGGCGGGCGTCGTGCAGCAGCATCGACATGTCCCATTCGCCCCAGCCGAGCACGGCATCCTGGAAGTCGAGCAGGCCTACGCGGCGAAGGCCGTCGCGCTGTGGGAGCCAGATGAGGTTTTCCGCGTGCGTGTCGCGCAGGATGAGGCCGCGGGGATAATCCTCCGCCTTGGCGATCAGGTTCTCGCGCACCCGCTCCCAGCGCAGACGGGTCTGCTCGCTGACGCGGATGGCGAGGTCGCGCTGCGGCATCCATTCGACGAACAGGTCGACATTGGCGGAGAGGGCGAGGTGGTCGTAGGTGAGGATCGGCCATTCGCCGCCGCGATAGGGCAGTGTGAACGGGACGGGGGCGCGGTGCACGGCGGCGAGCACGTCTCCGGCGGCGGCATATAGTGCGATCTCGTCGCCGCCGCGGGCGATGACTTCGGCAAAGAGATCATCGCCAAGATCCTCAAGCAGGGCGAGGCCGCGGGAGATGTCCTGGTCGAGCACTTTGGGGGCGGACAGGCCGAGTGTCGCTAGATGGTCGGCGATGGCCCCGAAGGCTTCGACGCGCGAGGCGGCGAGGCGCGAGACGGCGTTCCAGCCGAGCTTGATCCGTTCCTCTTCATCGGCGCCGGGCGGGCAGGGTTTGGATTCGAGCGGCGGGGCGTCCATCAGCATGGCCGTTTCGGTCTTGCGGCGCAGGCGCTCATATCGGCGCGTGGAGGCGTCGGCGTTGAGGGGCGTGCGCGCCGCCTCGCCCCAGCCGGCATGGGTGAGAAATTCCTGGATCTCGCTCGAGCGGAGATTGTTACTCATCTTGTTGGGCGCCAGTCGCCATCGATACGCGCACTCCAGTCATCGCGGTCCACAAGCCTAGCAATTCTCCCCCCCCCGATTCGCTCAGGGCTTTCGAAGCTTAGCCGAACTTCCAGCCGGGCGGGGGGAAGATCACCGCCCAGCCTGTCCGGCCATTCGATAAGGGCAAGCCCATCCACAGTTTCCTCAAACCCGAGTTCCCGGGCCTCGCCGGGATGTTTGAGCCGGTAGAGGTCGAAATGCCAGATCGGGAAGGCGGGGCCTTGATAGGTCTGGACCAGCGTGAATGTGGGGCTGGGGGCTTCCGTTTCGGGGCCGGTCAGGTGGCGGATCAGGGCCCGGGCGAGAGTGGTCTTGCCGGCGCCCAGATCCCCGATCAGCGCGATCACGTCGCCCACGCGCGCCGCCGCGCCGAGCCGCGCGCCGAGAGAGGCGGTGGCAGCGTCATCGGCAAGGTCCAGCGTGAGCACAGGGTGCGACATTGAGAGGTTTTGAGCTTCTGATTGAGGCCGACCTGCGTCATTCGGGGAAGCCGCGGCGAGCGTCAACTGATGGCAGTGGACGTTGGCAAGGTCAGGATTTGTTCATTCCCGGGGAATGAGCCTGTCTTTTCGTGATCGGGCCAATCTGTGAGAGCCTCCTTCATCAGGTTGGGGAACCCGATAATGAAGACTCTAGCGCTTGCAGCCGCACTGACCTGCCTAACAGCTCCAGCTTTCGCTCAGACTGTGCCTTGCAATACCGGATTACACGCCGCCGAATGGGAATTCGTCGAACCCTTCAACACAGCCAACGACGATATTGCGCGAAATGACTATGCGGCAGCACTGAACCTGGCTGCGCTTGCAAGCCCGCACGCAATGTCTCTGATGCAACGGAACGCTGTGACGCAAATCGAAGCCACAGCTTATGTCGGGCTAAACGATCGACCGGCCGCTTCTACGAGCATGAAGTCAGCACTTTTCGACAGCTGTCTGCAGCCAGAAGTATCCGCAGCACGGCGAGACGTGGGTCGGGATGATCGAGTTCTCGACGCCGGTCAAAGCGTATGGGCTGATGAGCTATGGCAAGTCGCGCCAGAAAGGCACGCCGCACTATAGCGACCAGCTGCAAATGCTGTCTGACCACAAATTCCGCGAGCTCTGGCTGCGGCGCGGTCAAGTGGAAGCGAACACAGCGGAAGTGACGGAGCTTTCGGGCGCCCCGGATTAAGCTGCATTTGGCAAGGAAAGCCGCCCTGTTTTCGTGGGGTAGGCGTGCTATTACGCGGGCCTCTCGGGAAGGGATACTCCATGTCGGGCGCGCCCCAGCGCATTGTGATCATCGGCGCGGGCCAGGCGGGTGGGCAGACTGCTTATTCGCTGCGGCTAGCCGGCTATGAAGGCGCGATCACGCTGATCGGGGATGAGCCGGCGCCGCCTTACCAGAGGCCGCCTCTGTCGAAGGCTTACTTCAAGGGGGAGATGGAAGCCGAGCGGCTGTTCCTGAAACCGCTGGAATATTACGCCGAGCACAATATCGATCTGCTGACGGGTAGGGCGGCGAAGGCGATTGATCTCGCGGCGAAGCAGGTGGCGCTGGAGGGTGCGGCGCCTGTGGCGTGGGACAAGCTGCTGATCGCCACAGGCGCGCGGCCGCGGAAGCTGACGCTGCATGGCGCGGACCTGAAAGGCGTCACTGAGCTGCGCACTTTGGCCGATGTTGACCGGCTCAAGGTATTAGCTGCGCCGGGCGCGCGCATGGTGGTGGTGGGCGCGGGCTATATCGGGCTGGAGGCGGCGGCGGTGGGCGCGCAGCTGGGGCTGAAGGTCACCGTGCTCGAGGCGATGCCACAGGTCTTGTCGCGCGTGGCGGGGCCGGAGATCGGCGCGTTCTATACGCACATCCACCGCGCGATCGGAACGGATATCAGGCTGGGTGCGCGGCTGGAGCATTTCGAGGGCGAAGGCCAGGTGACCGGCGTGCGCCTCGCAGGCGGCGAGGTAATCCCGGCCGACCTGGTGCTGGTGGGCGTGGGCGTCCTGCCGAATCTCGAGCTAGCTCTGGAGGCGGGGCTCGCCTGTGGTAATGGCATCGTGGTCGACGGCGATATGTGCACCAGCCATCCAGAAGTGTTCGCGGCCGGCGATGTGGCCTGGCGACCCCTGGTCCACTACGGGCGGGAGGGCAGGCTGGAGTCGGTTCATAACGCGATCGAGGGGGGCAAGATTGCCGCTGCCGCCATGCTGGGCCAGCCCGCCCCGGTTTTAGAGGTTCCCTGGTTCTGGTCCGATCAGTTCGACCTGAAGCTGCAGACGGCGGGATTATGGACTGGGGCGGACCAGACCGTGGTGCGGGGCGATCCGCAAACCCGGGCGTTTGCCGTGTTTTACCTGAAGGAAGGCCGGGTTCTCGCGGTTGACGCAGTGAACTCAGCGCCCGAATTCATTGTCGGACGGAAGCTGGTTGCGTCACAGGCGCGGGTTGCGCCGGGCGAACTAGCCGATAAATCCCTGTCCATGAGGGACATCGGCGCTCGCGCGCTGGGTTAGTTCGAAAGTCCAAGGAGCGGCGCGAAGCCCATGCCGAAGATCACCTATATCGACGCCTCCGGCAAAGAGCGGGTCGTCGAGGCCAAGAACGGCATGACCGTGATGGAAACGGCGATCAAGCACAACGTGCCGGGGATCGACGCCGATTGCGGCGGGGCGTGCGCGTGCGCGACGTGCCATGTCTATGTCGACCCCGCCTTCATGGACAAGGTCGGCAAGCCCTCGGCGATGGAACAGTCGATGCTCGACTTCGCGGAGAATGTGAAAGAGACCTCGCGGCTGAGCTGCCAGATCAAGGTCCGGGAAGACCTGGACGGCTTGCGCGTGACGACGCCTGAGAGCCAGCACTAGAACCGCCATTACATTCCGAAACAGAGGGGTGTGCGATTGGCGCACCTCATTCTTGTTGTGCGTTGCAGCGTCTGTAAGCCGCCGATGACTTCAAAAAAAGTTTAGCGGAACAGCCGATGATGCTTGGTCACACGAGTCCTAAATCAGATCCGAGGGCGCAACAAAGCGGCCCGATGATATGGAGGACATCGTGAAGACAGCAGTTTCAATCGTCGCCTTGACGCTTGCCCTTGCGGCTTGCGCAAGCACACCGGCCCCACCAGCCAGTGTGTCGGAAACAGCCGCGGCTCCGGCCGCGCCGAGTGTGCAGAGCCCGGTCACCCCGACTTCCACCGCCTATCGCGCGCCGCGTATCCCAGGAACGAATATTCCGGATTTCAACGGGGTCTGGCGCGTCCTGAACACCGCCAACTACAACATCGAAGCGCACCCGGCTCAGGCCGCGATCCAGCTGCGTCCCGGGCCTTATACGCCTGTGCCGGCCGCCAACGTTGTTGGAATGGGCGCCATAGGCGCTGTGCCGGCAGGCTTCGGGATCGTGCAGGGCGACGGCAAGATCCCCTACACGGCCGATGCGCTGGCGACGCGGGAAGAGAACCGTAAGGCCGCGGTCGAACTCGATCCAGAAGTTAAGTGCTACCTGCCGGGCATTCCGCGCGCCAACTACATGGACAAGCCGTTCCAGATCTTCCAGTCGGACAAGGCGTTCTTCATCGCCTATGAATACGCTGGCGCGGTTCGGAACGTGTTCCTCGAGGATCCGGGTGAAGCCCCAGTCGATTCCTGGATGGGCCAATCCTACGGCAAATGGGACGGCGATACGTTCGTGATCGAAGTGACGGGCATGCTGCCAGACACCTGGCTCGACCGTTCGGGCAACCTACACGGCTCCTCGACGAAGGTTGTCGAGCGCTGGACGCGCACGTCGGACCACACGATGCGTTACGAGGCCGAGATCACGGACGACGAAGTTTATACGCGGCCATGGAAGATCGCCTTCAACCTCTACAAGGCCGTCGGCGAGGACGCCCAGCTGCAGCAGTTCAAGTGCGTCGAGTTTGTCGAAGAGCTGATGTACGGCCACCTGCGCAAAAACCCGCTTCCGGGTCCAGCTCTTGAACGGGCGAAGCGCGAAGCGGAAGAACGCGAAGGGCAAGGAAACTAGAGAGGCACTTCAGTAGCCTTGAGCTCGGCGTCAATCATGGGTCCGACTCCCATGTTGGCGCATGGGCTTCAATGAGAGGCTTTTTCCCGGCTTTCAGATAAAGATCGTGCATAATGTGGACGGCGTCAAAGTGACGACGCCGGAGAGCCAGCACAAGGCGCAGAAGTTAGGAATTGTGGGCCTCACGCACCGAGGCCCGTTCGTGCCGCCAGCCAAACCGCCGGCGATTCTCGATGCCCCCCCCCAGCGCGAGAGCCAGCGCGCGCAGACCTTTGCGTCAACACGGATGGCCGGCGCGAGACTCTCGGCCTCGATAAAGGCGCCTCCGAAGCGTGAACGTTCTGGACAGCCTTCCTCAGAAAGCTGACGCGGCATGGTCTTCGGGGCGCGAAGCTGGCGGTCTCCGACGCTCACCAGGGTCTCAAGGCGGCGATCGCCAAGGTGCTCGGCGCCAACCGGTATCGCTGCTGCGTTCGACACTCATCGATTTGCCATCCAGCGGCTGACTTGAATGTCGGCTTCTCAGCGCGCATGCAAGACCAGCAATCCGACGCCGAGCAGTGCAATGCCGCAGACCTGCTGGAGGCCCAGCGGCTCATTCCAGAGGTAATGCGCCGCAATGGCGACAAGCCCGTAGCTCACGGCAACTGACGGGAAGGCGATCGATAAGGGTAACCCCTTGAGCGCGACCACGTATAGCAAGCCTGAAACTACATAGATTCCGAAGCCCGCAATGGTGAGCGGGTGAAGGAATTGCTGCACAATGTTCTGAGCGCCTTCGGCGCCGCTCTTGAGAAGAAGCTGTCCAACGACGCCAAGGAGAATAGCGCTCCCGAGGGCAGAATAGTGAAGCACGACGGCGTCTCCAATGCTGTTCCGTCACTCATGGGCGCTTGCAGGCTTCTTCGTGTCGATGCTGCGCTCAACGGTGGCCACGACGCTTTGCGGTTTGCCATTGGCCGTAAGAAACACGCGACCAAGGTACTCGCCCACGACCCCAAGGATGATGAGCTGCACGCCAGAGATCAGCAGCACGACAACCATTAGCGAGGCCCAGCCGGGAGTGGTCCCCGAAGTCAATGCTTCGATGGCAACGAAAATAGCGCTCAGCATGCCCACCAAGCTCAAGGAAAAACCAACCAACGTGCTCAGATGCAGGGGTTTGATCGAAAAGTTTGCGAACATGTTGAGGCTCAGGCTCAACAGCCGACCCAGTGTGTAGCCGCTCTTACCGCTGGCTCGCTCCGCGTGCACAACCTCCAGCGATCCAACATCCTGCGTCACCTGCAGAATGAGCCCATCCACATACGGAAATGGCCCGGCATATGCGACGATGTTCCGCGCAACAAACGCGCTCATGCAGCGAAATGTCGACAGATAAAGGCCCCTTGGCTTGTCCAACAACAAGTCAGCCGTTGAGTTGATGAAGGCGCTGCCGAGATTGCGCCACGCGGCATGGCGCTTGCGGGCATAACGCCCATAGATCACCTCGAGGCCCGAAGACTGAGCGTACGAAAGCAGGCGCGGCACTTCGCTGGGGGGATTTTGGGAATCATCATCCATGGTGATGATCCATGCTCCGCGTGCATGCCGAAGGCCGGCCATGACCGCGTTATGTTCGCCGAAATTGCGCGACAGGCGTACCAGCGTAATTGGCACGCGGCTGGTTTCCAGCAGCTCTCTGCAAACCTTTTGGCTCGCATCGGGACTGCCGTCGTTCACCAGGACGAGCTCGAATCCGCCGTCGATCTCAAGAGTATCGAGGGCGCGCACCAGCGGACCAATTGTGGCTTCGCCCCGATAAACAGGTATTACGATGCTCAGTGTAAGCGACGGCGTTAGGGACGTTTCGCGGTCACCAGCACCGACCCCCCGAAGGGAAGCATAATCCCCCATCTCAATAACCTGTTCTCCACCCACATTATAAACCGGAAGATAGCGTCGATCGGCGCCGCGACAGGGCGCACATCGCTGGAAGCCGCCTGATTGCTGAGTTTCCTGTGCAGCATCATTACGGGGAAAAGCAGCGTGTTCCAATAGGTTATGCGAACGTTGTGGTAGCCGGCGGTCCGCATCCACGCTTGCAGTTGTTTGCGATTGAAGCGCCGTACGGTTGAGAC
>CANJIL010000079.1 GCA_947474455.1 Hyphomonadaceae bacterium
GTTGCTTTGCACCTGATGCGTTCCGGGGATTAACCTCAGCGGATGTTCGCCCGCAGCGCGGCATGTCGAGTGCATTGGACGCCCGTCATGATTAAGATTTCCCGCCTTCTCGCCGCCGCGCCGGGGCTTTCCGTCGGAGCCGCAGCTGTCGCAGGCCCGTCATTCGCCGATGGCCGCAAACGGCCGCCGCCAGTGACGGCCCCTCCTCCGCCGCCATTGCATGTTCCCCCGCCGGCGCCGCCGGTCCAGCTTCCGCCGACCCCGATCAAGATGGAACCGCCGTCGATCGTGCTGCCGTCCGATTTCGGCACAGGCGGCGTCGGCATAAACATCAATGGCGGGTCAGGCGGCGGTGGCCGTGTGATCGTCATCGCGGACGGATCGGCCCGGGCCCAGGCTTCTGCGTCTGTGTTTGCTTTCGCCAGCGCTTCGGCCACTGCTTTCGCGGGAGGCGGTGGCCGCGATCATGGCGGCGGTGGCGGCTGCGGCTGCAACTAACGCCTTACAACCACCCTCTCGCCTGTTCGTCGCGCCAGAGATGCGCCGAGCCGATCAGCGGGGCTGATTCTGATACGATGAGCTTGACCGGTATCGGCTTCACCAGCGCTGCCCGCACGCCGCGCATGTAAAAGCGATCGAGCGGGGCGCGCTCCTTCAGCCATGGTTCGAGACGCTGTGCGACGCCGCCAGCGATGAAGACGCCTCCCGAGGCGTTGGACAACAACGCCATGTTGCCCATGGCGGTCATGACGGTGCGGGCGCGCAGACGGCAGAATTCGAGCGCGATGGGGTCGCCCGCATTGGCCGCGTCGATCACCTCAGACTGGGTGAACGGCTTTTCCTTGAGCCCCATGATTTCAAACAGCGCATCGCGCGTGTCCTCGAAACCGACGCCGCCGGCAACCATCTCGTTCGAGACATACCCGTGCTGCTTGCGCAGCTTTTCCGCGAGCTTCCATTCGATGTCGGTCTCGGGCGTATAGGCCTGATGGCCGCCCTCCCCGCCGACAACAATCCAGCCGGGCTCGGCCCTGCGCAGGATGCCGACGCCGAAGCCGGTGCCGGGGCCGCCGATGGCGAGGGACCCCGCCGGATCGGGCTTGCCGTGGGAGATCGGATGAAGCTGATCAGGGCCAAGCTCCGGCGCTGAGCGCGCCATGGCGAAGAAATCATTCACCACGACCAGGCGATCGACGCCTAGGCGCAGTTTCACGGTGTTGATATCGACTGTCCAGCCGCGATTGAGCAGCACCACATGCGGGCCGCCCGTGACGCCAGCGAAGCCGAAGGAGGCGCCCGCAAACGCAGGCTTCGTCTGCGACAGATAGGCCTCAAGTGCAGCCTCGAATGTCTCGAAATCCTTGCCGGGCCGCTTCCAGACCTCAGCTAGTGAAACCGCCCCGCCCGAAAAATGCGCCAGCGCGAAGCGCACATTCGTGCCGCCTGCGTCCCCGACCAGTATTGCCCCGTCCTGCATGCGCCGACCTTAAACTGCCCCCCGCGTTACCCGCAACGCCGGGAACGCCGGGAACGCCGCGATCAGTGGACGGAACTACTTGCTTTTTGATGGTGCAATTTGGGAGGGTGGCTCCTCACCCGACCCGCCACGCGATAGGACCCACCCGCACGATACCCCATGCAACGCAGCTCGTCTCGCCGCCGACCATCGGCTCGGGATTCGCATTCATGTTCGGCATGATCGCAACGCGACTGAAGCTGTCGCCGCTGGCGGGCGATCTCTTGGCCGGAGCGGTAGAGTCGGCCCAGCTGATCTAAATCAGCACGCCCGATGGCTTCAAGGCAGGAGTGGACCCTCGGCGCCGCGTCGGCGCCGACATAGTCATTTCGGGCGAGGAAGAGATTGCGCAGGCCATGATCGACGCCACTGGTACGGCAAAGCCGGCCTCAGCGTGACGGCGTTGCACCCGCTGTATCATTCCGTTGCATTCATTTGATTTTCGCGGCTGCGGGGCCTACTGACCCTCATGGCTCACGATCACGCACATGCCGGGCATGACCACGACCATTCGCATGCTCATGCGCACGCGCTTTCGCATGGCCATCAGCATGCCGACGACAAGAACGAGAGCCGGATTGGCATCGCAGCGCTGCTGACCGGCGGCTTCATGGGCGTGGAGCTGGCGGGCGGCATCATCGCCGGATCGCTCGCGCTGATCGCCGATGCGGGCCACATGCTGTCGGACTTCGGGTCGCTTGCGTTGGCCTGGATCGGCTTCCGCCTGGCGCGGCGGCCGGCGGATGCGCGACGCACATTCGGCTTTCGCCGCTTCCCCGTGCTGGCGGCATTCGTAAACGGGCTGACATTGTTCGCGATCGTCGTCTGGATCATCGCCGAGGCGGTCGTTCGGCTGAACAATCCGCACGCCATCGAGCCGAACCTGATGCTGTGGGTGGCGACTGCAGGGTTCGCCGTGAACATCGCCGCGTTCGCCGTGCTACACGGGGCAGATCGCGACAATCTCAATGTGCGCGGCGCCCTGCTCCACGTCGCTGGCGATCTGCTGGGATCACTGGCGGCGATCATCGGCGCCGTCATCATCATGTACACCGGCTGGTTGCCGGTCGATCCGATCCTGTCGGTGCTGGTGTCGCTGATCATCCTGCGTTCGGCCTGGTCGCTCACCTTCGAGAGCGCACACATCCTGCTGGAAGGAACGCCGCCCCATATCGATCTCGACAAAGTGAGGCATGACCTCGAACATGTCGAAGGCGTCGTCGATATCCATCATGCGCACCTGTGGTCGCTCGATGGGCGGCGCTCGATGATGACCATGCATGCGCGCGTTCGTGATGGCGGCTCGGGCCCAGCCGTCGTGGCGCGCATCAAGGCTCGGCTTCACGAAAAGCATGGCATCGATCACGCGACGATCGAGATCGAAGGCGAGGACTGCGCCGACGCCGATTGCGCCTAGGCTGCGAGAGCAGCTTTCGTTTCAGCCGCGCGCTCTGATTTCGTCAGCCGGGCCGCGCCGTAGAAACGCGGCTTGATGAACGGGAACCACAAGAGCTTGCCCGCACCTTCGACGAAACGGCGATAAGCGAAGGCGCGGCGACGAGTCTTGCCAAGGAAACAGCCGAGCGCGACCATTCCGTAGATCACTGTCTGGCCGGCGCCGATGGCCATCCAGAATGCGATGGCCAAGAGGTCGCGCTTGGGGCCAGTCCACGCCTTTGTCGCCGGTCCCTGTCCGTAGGCGAAGGCGCGCTTCAGCGTGTAGGCCAGCGTCACGCGCGACCGCTCGGGCGTTTCCCACACAAAGGCGTTCGGCGCCCACGCAAAACGCGCGCCCGCCTCCTCCATCGCCTGGAACAGTAGATCGTCCTCGCCGCCGATCTCGTTGCGCTCCATCGAGAAGGGTTCGGGCGACGGCAGAGCGG
The DNA here is from genome assembly GCA_947474455.1 of Hyphomonadaceae bacterium. Taxonomy (GTDB): domain Bacteria; phylum Pseudomonadota; class Alphaproteobacteria; order Caulobacterales; family Hyphomonadaceae; genus UBA7672. Next base: position 3,400 of record CANJIL010000079.1, read on the forward strand.
CGCGGCGCATCAGGCTGCAGCCGCAACCATAGAACATGTCGAGCGCGCCTTCGGCATGATCGGGATCGCGTGCGAAGAAAGCTTCGAAATATGCTTCATGGTCGCGCGGCATCGCGGCGAGCCGGGTGCGGACCGGGCCGAAAACTACGTCCGCGCAATGCGCCCTCTGAACGCGGAGAAGGTCAGCCAGCCAGCGCGGCGGCGCGATTTCGTCGTCATCGAGAAACGCAATGATGTCAGCCCTCGCCGCACGCAGGCCGGCATTGCGGGCATTCGCGACGCCGGCGCGCGGCTCGTGCACGACTTTGACGCGGCCATCGCCCAGCGCGCGCAAGGGCTCCAGCGCTGAGCCGGCCGGATCATTGTCGACCAACACAACCTCGAACGCGGCCTCGCAGGTTTGTGCGAGCGCAGAGTGCGCCGCCTCGACCGCGCGGTCGGGCCGTCGGAAGGTGGGAATAATGATCGAAACGGCTGGGCTCATGGGGGGCGGAAGCTAGCCCCGTGAGGTTGCGGCCACGTTTACATGCGGCAAGTACGCTGAAATGGCTCGGGTTTCAGCCCGGCAACCGCCAGATCATGGTCACTCTCTAAGGCAAAAGCGGCGCGCGGGGGCGTACCTTTTTCAGCGCGGCGTTTGTTAAGCCCGCCAACGGGGGGGACGCGCGCATCTTCGCGAATGCGGCGGCAGACCCGGGCGAGTTGCGTCGATCAGCAGGGAGACGCCGGCCCAGGCCGCCTTGGTTGCGGTTCAGTCGCGTGATGAGCGCACCTGGCCTATCGCCGCAAACGGTCCACCGATCGCGCTGCGCACGAAGGCGCGGTGGAAATGGTAGACATTCGTCTCGTGAGGGCTGGCCTGTGGCAGGGCGCTATAACGGCCATCCGCCACGCCAGCGCCGGTTCGCATATGGCAAGATCATCCGGCAGCGAATTGGTCTTGTCCTGGTTCGCGCGCAGACAGCCATTGACTGCATCCGGGTACGGCTTCTCCGCAGGCTGCCCGCCGCCTTGCGCAACGCGGGCGTGGCCATCGCGAGCAGCGCGCCGCAGTGGGAAAAGCAGATGGCCCTTGCCCGCTTCCTTCGCCCAGCAGCGCTTACGAAGCCGGCCGCTGGATCGAGCTTGCAAGGTTCTGGGAAACCTGACGCGCATCGAACGCATTCGCGTCCGAACTCTTAGGCCCACGACCCATGACGATCTCCGCGAAGGCCTCGTAGCGCGTCACCTCGTCAAAGTGCGCGGGCGTCGACCAGAAAGGATCCCAGGCCCGGTACCAGCCATAGTGCGGAGAGAAATAGGAGTATGACCAGCGAGGGCCCATGTAGCCGCCGGACTGCCGGATGCTGCTGTTCTTGTCTGTGTCCCGGTTCACGATCGTGAAGGTGTCGAAGCCGTTCTGCAAGGTTAGCTCGGCTGCGCGGAAGAGCATGTAGTTTTCGACCGTCTCGCGCTCGGTGAGCGAATTGCCCTTGAACGAAATCCGGTACCGATCGTTTTCGATCTTCGATTCCGCATAGCCTGCGTCTCCGCGTCCGCCGCCGGGTTGGTATGGCGTTGGCCCGGTTGAACATGCGGCAATTGCGATGGTGGCGGTGAGCGCTGCAGCCGCGATTAGCTTGCGCAACATTGAAGCCTCCTGAAACAGGCGAACTCTGCAAATTAGTACATAGTGAGCCTGAGATGAACGGCAACACAACAACTCTATTCCGCCGACAGCGGCAGGCGGATTAGATCGCTTAGGCACGCCATAATCCGCCAGATCAGGCGAAGAGCGGGCCTTTACGCATTTGCGAAGCCAAACACAGATTTGGTTTCCAGGAACTCGTGGATGCCATCCACGCCCCATTCCCGACCATTCCCCGACTGTTTGAAGCCCCCGAACGGCATCGAATTGTCAGATGGCGCGCCATTGAGATGCACCATGCCGGTGCGCAACCGGCGGGCGACTTTCTGGGCGTGCTCCTGCTCGCCCTGCACATAGCCGGAAAGGCCATAGACCGTGTCATTGGCCATGGCGATCGCCTGGTCTTCCGTGTCGTAGGGGATCATGCAGAGCACCGGCCCGAAAATTTCCTCGACCGCAATCGTCATGTCATTGCGCACATCGGCGAACACGGTGGGTTTCACATAGTAGCCGCGATTGAGACCGTCCGGCCGGCCCAGGCCGCCCGTCACAAGCGTGGCGCCTTCCTCGATCCCGTTTTTTATGAGGCCCTGAACCTTGTTCCACTGGGCTTCGGACGCCACGGGGCCAATGGCGCCCCGCTCCGCCGTCTTCGGGTCCTGGACCTTCACGGCTTCGGCAGTCGCCTTGGCGATGGCCTTAGCTTCGTCGTTCTTGGCGCGCGGCACGAACATGCGCGAGGGCGCGTTGCAGCTCTGGCCCGTGTTGGTCATCATCTGCATGACGCCGGCCTTCACAGCCTTCTGCAGGTCAGCATCGTCGAGAATGATGTTGGCCGACTTGCCGCCAAGCTCCTGCGCCACGCGCTTCACGGTCGGTGCGGCAGCTTGCGCCACGAGCACGCCCGCGCGGGTCGAGCCGGTGAACGACATCATGTCGATATCGGGATGCGCGGAAAGCGCAGCGCCCACGCCCGGGCCGTCGCCATTAACGAGATTGAACACGCCTTTCGGCACGCCCGCCTCGTGCAGGATTTCGGCGAAGATGATGGCGTCGACAGGCGCGATCTCGCTGGGCTTTAGCACCATGGTGCAGCCCGCCGCGATGGCGGGGGCGACCTTGCAGGCAATCTGGTTCTGCGGCCAGTTCCACGGCGTGATGAAACCGCAGACGCCGATCGGCTCCTTGCGGATCAGATGCCTGCCGCGGCGCTCTTCGAACTCGAACGTGCGGAGATAGCTCGCGGCCTGCATCAAGTGGCCAACGCCCGATGGGGCGTGCGCGGCGGCGGCGAGCCACATTGGCGCGCCCATCTCCTCGGAGACGGCGCTGGCTATGTCGCCCATGCGGTTCTTGTAGACCTCTATGATCCTGTCGAGCAGACCAGCGCGATACTCTTTCGTGGTGGCTGCGAAGGCCGCAAAGGCCGCCCTGGCTGCAGCGACCGCCCTGTCGACATCGGCCTTTGAGCCCATGGAGATCCGGCAGTACGCCTCTTCACTGGCCGGATTGATGACATCTATCGTGCGCGGCGTAACCGGATCTACCCATTCGCCATTGATGTAGAATTTGAGGTAATCGCGCATGGGAATCTCCGCGAGAAGGCCGCATTCCGGCTCAGGTGGAGACTAGATAATCGAAGTTTCCGGCCTTGGTGAGTCCCACGGCCGGTTCCGCCCGTCAGAACAATGGCTGTTCCGGCTGCTCGACCCGCCTGAACGTGATCCGGCCGACCTCGTTGAGCATTGTATTGTTGTCGACGAACGAGCGAACCGTGGTGGAGAGCGGCTGGCCGTTCTCGTCGATCGTGAACAGCTTGAAGCGCTGCTTGTCGAGCGGCTCGATCCTGTAGCGGCCGGTCTGGGTCAGCGGGTCTGTGGGAACTCCCCGGATCTCCATCCGGTTGCGGGTCAGATACGAGCCATCCGTGTTGAAGATCGCCGTAATCTCGCCCTTCACGTCGCCGGACGATGTGTCCGCGCGCCATTCTCCCACCAGCGTGCGGGAAAAACCGTTCGGTCTGGGCTTACTGCTGAAGAACATTAGTCCCTGGTCCCTTCGGAGCGCATGCCAGCACAGGCTGAGCCGTGCGCCAACTCCCTGAGTCAGCAGAGCTACCCCAATGGCGTGAGAAAAATGCCTTACGCAGTGGCCCTATGCCATGACATTCCTGCTTCAGGTTGAATCTTACGGGGCGTACATGACTCGTTTGCTTCTTCTCGTCCTGGTGGAAACCTACGCCATGGCGTGCAGGCAGAAGGGCGGTTGATGCCCATTACCGGTGGATTTCAGTGTGGCGCAGTGCGGTACGCCATGCATGTCGACAGCGCGGATAAGTTCCGCATCTGCCAGTGCCGCATGCGCCAGAAGGCGACCGGCTGCGTGTTCGCGGCGCTGGCCGGATCCGTCAAGAGACA
>CANJIL010000080.1 GCA_947474455.1 Hyphomonadaceae bacterium
GCCATCAAGCTGCTGCGCGACAATGGCGAGGTCCGTGCGGACATCCGGCCTCGAGTCGAGGCCTATATTATTCTTGCGTCCCTGCGTGGAGTTGCCTTCCATTGGTTGACCAAACCCGATCCCGTATTCCTGTCGCGCATGCGCGAAGCTCTCACGACGAACATCCGACGGTCGCTCGCGCCCTGACGGAGCCGGTCGCACGGAGCCTGGAATACTGGGCCGCCACACGCGGCGGCGTCGCTGCGCTTTTCGAGGGCGCGGCCACGCTGACCTATCATGAATGGAACGAATACGCCGACATGCTGGCGGACGCGCTTGCCGGCCGCGGGTTGGATCTCGATGATGTCGTTGCAGTACGGTGCCGTAACCGCATCGAGTGGGCGGTTATCGCCATGGCCTGTTCCAAGATCGGCGCCCGGCTACTTACGCTCGATCCCGATCTAACGGCGCGCGCACTGCGGGAGCGTCTGATCGAGAGCCAGGCCGGCGCGGTTATCGTCGGAGACGTCGCGCCTGTCCGGGTCGCTCCCGCGCTGGAGGCATTGCCGCTGCGATTGCGCGCAACGATGGATCACGCGTCGCCGGGCTTCTTCAACTTCTGGGATCTTTTCCCGCCCGTCGCCCAGCCGCGCTTCGGCGCCGCGCAGCCTTCGCTGCTGGCCTGGACGTCCGGCGTAACGGGGCGGGCGTTGCCGATCGGTTTGCCGCCACGCCGGGCCGCGCCTGCTTCTATCTCGCGGCCGCCCGCGCCGGAAACCGGAGCGTCGCTGATCACCGTATCGCTGCATCGCGTTTGGGGACCCGTGCAGTTGTGGGCGGCGCTGATCGCGGGTCGCTCGATTGCGCTGTCTCATTCGCACGACGCCGCCGGCGCACTCGACATGATCAGCCGGCGCCGCATCACGCACTGGAGCGCCATGCCAGAGACTTTCGACGAACTGCGCAGGCTTGGGCAGGAGGCGGTGCGCGCAGCCGATACGTCGTACCTGCGGGAGCTGGTTATCGGAGGGGCGCCGGCGGCGACGGATCTCAAGGAATGGCTGGCCAGTCTGTTCGGCCCGATCCTCAGCGAAGCCTACGGCTCAACCGAGACAGGGCTGATCTCGACGATGCAGGTCGCGCGTCAAACCGACAAACCCGGAAGCTGCGGCAGGCCGATTCGCGGCGTCAGCGTCGAGATCCGCGATGCGGATGGGCGGCGGCTGCCATCTGGCGCGGTCGGGGAGATCTGGGCGCGAACGCCGCGTACGATCGAGTGCGACCTTCCAGTGGTCGCCCGGCTAGTCCGGCGCGATGCCGACGGATTCATCGCGACGAAGGATGTCGGCCGGGTCGATGATGACGGGTTCATCTACATAACCGGCCGGGCGGACGACTTGTCTCGGGCGGACGTGCGGCACGCTAGCTGGGGCGTTACCAATCGCCAGGGGTAAGGCGTGCGGCCGGAGCTGATGCGGCTGCCTCCCGGCCGGAATACAGGCCAGAGAGGCCAGAAGGCGCCTATTTTCAAGGACGATCCACGACAGTCGGGCGCATAGTAACCTCCGTTAAGGCGGCGCGGCACCTTAACGGTCAAGCATTTCCTAAGTCTTTGGGAGCAGAATCATCCCGGGGCAATGCCAGAACCTCGTGGGTGAATGTTCAAGAAGACCAACACACAGAAACCCGGCGATCCGCTGGCTGACCGGATGCGCAAGATCGCAGCGGTCCCGGCGGAAGAGATGATCTATTCCTCCGTCCATCCCGGCGAAAAGCGGGCCGAACGCAAGCAGACCTTCAAATCCGCGACGGTGACCACCCTCGGCGGCGAGCGGGTGGATGTGGTCGTAAAGAACGTCAGCGCGACTGGCGCCCGAATCGAGTTCCTGCGTGACATCCAGTTGACCGACCGGGTGATGCTGTGTGAACCGACGCTGCGGATAAAAACGTGGGCGTATGTCGTCTGGCAGACGAGAGGCGCCGCCGGCCTGCAGTTCGCCCAGACCTGACCGCCGCAAAAGATGCCCATGCGACTCGTTCGCACGCGACCAAGCGCGCGCTCGACGGTTCGAGGCAAGCGCCCCAGCTTTGCGGCATGAGCGGTTCGAGTTCCAAACCCAAGCGCGATATCTGGCTCGCCATCCGGCGCGGCCTGCGTCTGTCCTGCCCGGCTTGCGGGCGCGGGCGGCTGATGTCCGGGTATCTGCGGCAGGCCGAGGGCTGCCTGCATTGCGGGGAGCGGACCGGCGATATTCGGGCGGACGACGCGCCGGCCTGGGCGACGATCCTGCTGGTCGGCCATCTGGTGTCACCGATGTTCTTCCTGTTCGCCAATCCTGACGCGGATGCGGTTTGGCTGCCCTTCCTGGTGATAGCGGGGCTGGTTGTCGGACTGACGCTGCTGCTGCTTCCGCGGATGAAGGGCCTGTTTGTGGGACTGATCTGGGCCTCGCGCGCCGGCGAGGCGGAGCCGAGCTGAGCCTCGGGCATGCGGGTGCGTCCTCGCAGATACGGGGCGCGATGAAAGTTGGATTTCGGAAATTGAGGGAGATTGCGGCGGTCCGCGGGCTGGGCTGCCCCCTTGTCCGTTCGGAATGTGCTAAAAGGAGAGCGGGCGAGATCCTCGATACGTTGGTGCAGCGCGAGCATGCGGTGCAGGCGGGTTCGGATCAGCCGGTCGCGCGCGCTTATCAGCAAAAGGTCAGCCTGATCCGCCTCTGTCTTCACCGGAACGAACCGCATGGCCGGCCGGCTCAGCGCTTCGCAGCCAGCCTCGGCGTCGCGCGCATCATTCTTCAAACGCTTGAGGTAGCGCTTCACGTGGTAGGCCGGGATGAGCCTCACGTCATGGCCAAGTCGCGCAAGCTCGCGCCCCCACTAATGTGACGACCCACAGGCTTCAAGGCCAATCAGCGTCGCAGGAAGCTTCGCAAAGAACGCGATCATCTCACTACGCTGCAACGTGCGCCGCAGCACCAGCGCCTCTCCACCATCAACCCGTGAAGCCGAAAAACCTGTTTCGACTTGTCGATGAAAATCCGGCGCCACGCGACCATGGATGGCCTCCTTCATCTGAGATGCAACAACCTCAGTCTGGCACATCGATGCCGTCGGGGGCCGTCCACCAATCCTGGGTTCCGGGTCTATGGCGGGTTGCGCCTTCGCCCGGAATGACGGGGATGGGCCGTGTTCTCACCGCGGTCATTCTCGGGCCTGTCCCGAGAATCTTGGTGGGCGGCTCCGCGGGAACTGGCGGCTGTCCCCTCGGCTTGAGCCTGAGCACGACTCGCCTTGGGGTTGGCATCCGTAAGCACGCCTCGTGCTGCGCTCCTCAAGGATGAGGGCTGGATCGCTGGCAGCTAAGTAGCTCTCATCGTGAGGAGGCCGAAGGCCATCTCGAAGGACGAGGGCGTGCTTGCTCTTCCCTACTCGGCGGCAGGCGGGACGTCCGCGTGTTTACCTTTGAGGAGGACTTCGTCGGCTGCAGTTGGCTTGGTCGCGAGGCGGCCGGCCCATGGGCTGATGAAGCGCTCGAACTGGTCGACGAAGGAGTAGACGACCGGCACGAGGATCAGCGACAGCACCGTTGACGAGATCAGGCCGCCGATGACCGCGATGGCCATGGGCTGGCGGAAGCCGGCGCCTTCGCCGAGGCCAAGCGCGGTGGGCAGCATACCAGCCGACATGGCGACGGTGGTCATCACGATGGGACGGGCGCGTTCGCGGCAGGCCTCGAACAGCGCATCGAACGTGTTTTTGCCACGTTGCTGAGACTCGATTGCGAATTCAACCAGCAGGATCGCGTTCTTCGCCGCGATGCCGAGGAGAAGCACGCAGCCGATCATCACTGGCATGGAGATTTCCTTGCTGGTGATGAACAACGCGAGGAAGGCGCCGGAGAAGGACAGCGGCAGGGACGACAGGATGACCATCGGCTTGAAGACTGATTTGAACAGCAACACCATGACCGAGTAGATCAGGGCGACACCGGCCATCAGTGCGATGACGATACCGCTGAACATTTGCATTTGCGCCTGCTCGTTGCCGACGCGGGCGCGCGTGACCGCTCCCGGCGTGCCGGATTTTTCGGCTGCCAGGATCGCCTGCATCGTCTTGGTCTTGTCGATGGCTTCGGTGGCCTCGCCTGAGGTGTTGCCGGGGGCGAAGTCAGCCTGAACCGACGCCATCCGCTTGCGGTAGATGCGCTGGATGTTCCCCGGGCCGGCCTCGTAGGAGATGTCGGCCACTGCGCCCAGCGTGGTGGAGCCGCCATTGAACGTGGGCACGCGAAGCTGCGAGAGCTCGCCAAGATCGTTGCGCACCGAATCCGGCAGGCGGACGCGGATAGGCAGGCGCCGTTCGCCCTCAGAGAATTTCGGCGTGTTGGCTTCGATGTCGCCGGCCGTGGCGATACGCGCGACCTGCGCGATCGCATCCGTCGACACGTTGAGGCGGGCAGCCTCGCCGCTGCGCGGGCGGATGATCAGCTCCGGGCCCGGAGGCTCGGGCGATAGGCGCGGGTTCTGGATCTGCGGCAGATCCTTCATCTCGTTGAGGAGGTCGAGCTGGACCTTGTCGAGCGCCGCAGGGTCCTCGCCGGTGAGAAGAATATTGACGTCCGAACCGCCCGGACCACCGCCTGACATCAGCGCGGTGATGCGGATGTCCGGGATCTGCTTCAGCTGCGGACGGATGTATTGCTTGAGCTGTTCCGTGGACATCTTGTGGCCATCGTGCATCACGACAATGACGGAACCCGAAGTGAGGCCCGAACCTCCGCCGCCGCCGCTGGCGGTAGCAGCCCGCCCACCCGCTCCACCTGATCCGATCGAAATGAAGACGTCCTGGACATCCGGCTGCTTCACCAGCAGGTCGTTGAGGGCCGTGGCGGAGCGCTCCATCTGCTCGCGCGTCGAACCCGGCGGAGCGGAGACGTTGAACAGGATGTAGCCGGGGTCTTCGGTCGGTAAGAAGCCTTTAGGCAGGATGGCGACGAAGGCGACGGTGGCGAAGAAGGACAGGCCGCCGACCGCGGAAGCGATCAGCCGGTGGCGCAGGGACCAGGCCAGCGTCTTCTCGTAGAAGTCTGGAAGCTTGCGAACATCGCGGTCTGCGTGCTTGGCCGGCGAGGGCTTGAGGAAGTAGGCAGCCATCAGAGGCGAGACGAAGCGCGCAACCAGCAGCGAGAAGACAACGGCCACGGCGACCGTGATGCCGAATTCGATGAAGAATTGGCCGGGCATGCCGCCCATGAAGGACGTCGGCAGAAAGACCACGACGATGGACGAGGTGGTCGCCAGCACGGCGAGGCCAATGGCGTCGGCGCCTTCCATGGCTGCGCGGAAGGGCGAATAGCCCGCGAGCGTTCGCTTCTGGATGTTCTCGATCTCGACGATAGCGTCATCGACGAGGATGCCGATGACCAGTGTGAGGGCAAGCAGCGTGACGATGTTCAGCGAGAAGCCCAATAGCGAGATGATGAAGAAGGTCGGGATGAGCGACAGCGGCATGGCGAGCGCTGCGATGACCGTGGCGCGCCAGTCGCGCAGGAACAGGAAGACGACCAGGGCGGCGAGGATCATGCCCTCGACCAGCACGGCTTCGGTGGCGTGGAAGTTCGCCTTCGTGCTGTCGGTCATCGAGAAGATCTTGGTGATCTTCAGGCCGGGATTGGCGGCTTCCAGGCGCGCGATGGCGGCCAGCGTGCCGGCTTCAACCTCGACCTCCGAGGCGTCATCGACCTTGATGACGTTGAAGCCGGCGACCGGGCGACCATTGAGGCGCGCGAAGGAGCGCACTTCGGCCGAGCCGTCGCCGACATCGGCGACGTCGGACAGCTTCACATAGGACGCGCCGCCGCGCAGCGGAATGGTGAGATTGCGCAGCTCATCGACGGTGAGCGTTTCGCCCAGCGTGCGGATCGTGGTTTCGGCCCCGCCGACCTCGGCGCGGCCGCCGCCATAGTTGCGGTAACTGCGCTGCAGGGCCGTGTTGACGTCGGACGCGATGACGCCGAGCGAACTCATGCGGACAGGATCAAGCGTGACGTTGATCTCGCGGTTGACGCCGCCAACGCGGGTGATCTGGCCGATGCCTTGCACGGATTGCAAGTCGCGCGCGATGCGGTCGTCGATGAACCAGGAAAGGTCAGTCGCCGACATGCTCGGATGAGAGACGGCGAAGGTCATCAGCGTGCCGCCCGTGAAATCGAGCGCGCTCACAAGCGGGGGCTGGATGCTCTGCGGTAGTTCGGTGCGGATCTGGTTGACGCGCTGCTCGACGTCGTCCTTCACCTTCTGGAGATCGGCGCCGATTTCGAACTGGACGATGGTGGTCGAGACGCCGAGCACGACGGTGGACTGGATCAGCTCGATGTTCGGCAGGCTCGCGATCGAGTTCTCGACCAGGCGCGTCACCTGGTTCTCGAGCTCGGTCGGGGCGGCGCCCTCCTGGATGACGGTGGCGACCACCATCGGGAAGGCGATGTTCGGGAACGCCTTGATCGGCAGGCGCGAATACGAATAGGCGCCGGCGACAATCATCAGTGTGAAGGCGACCACAACCGGTATCGGGTTGCGGATCGCCCAGCTTGAAATCGGTAAGTTCATGTTACTTGCCTCCCGGCGCCGTCACCGTCTGGGCGGCGCCCTCCTCGATCGGCTGGATCACGTCGCCGTCGAGGGTGAACGATGCGCCGACCGCGAGGACGCGGGAGCCGGCAGCAGGCCCTTCGATGAGCTGCACATAGTCGCCCGAACGCTCGCCGAGCTTCACCGGGACCTGCTTCACGCTGTTGTTTTCGTTCACGAGCATAACGGACGGACCGCCGGCTTCGTAGCGGATGGCGCCGGCAGGCACGGTGAGAACACTGGCGGCCGAGGAGCCGAAACGAGCTTCGGCGAACGAACCGGGACGCAGCGCCGCATCGAACGGAAGCTCGATGCGCGCCCGGCCGAGGCTGGTGTTCTGATCGACGCGCGGTGAGATGAAGCGCACCTTGCCCTGCACCGTCTCGCCCGTGGTGAGCGTGACGACCGCGGGGCTGCCCTCCTTCAGGTAGGCGAGCTTTGCGTCCGGCATTTCGGCGTCGAGTTCGATCAGGCCGTCGCGCGCGATGCGGAAGTACGTCGTGGCCGCGGC
>CANJIL010000081.1 GCA_947474455.1 Hyphomonadaceae bacterium
GCTTCGCGCATGCGCGACAGGAATACGGGATCGGGTTTGGTCAACCAATGGAAGGCAACTCCACGCAGGGACGCAAGAATAATATAGGCCTCGACTCGAGGCCGGATGTCCGCACGGACCTCGCCATTGTCGCGCAGCAGCTTGATGGCAATCGTTAGATCGTCGATCCCGGCGCGATCGAGTCGCTCCACGATGGGAACGAGTTCACGGCGATGAAGACTGGCGGCGAGAATGGACTGGTAGGCGCGTGCGGTTTCCGGATAACGGCGCATGTCGTCGAACGATAAAGCTATGTATTCGCAGAACTGCTCCAGCGTGTTGGCGGGGCCGGCAGCTGCGCCGATGCGGATGTTGTAAATGGCGACGACATGGTCTGCGAGAGCGGAGAGCAACGCGCTCTTCGTTCCGAAGTAATGGCCGGGCAGGGCGCGGCTGTAACCGGCAGCCTCGCCAGCTTCCTGTAGAGTGAGGGCGTCAAACCCGCGCTCGGCGACAATCGTCATCGCAGCCTCGAGGATGGCGCGTTCGGCCGTCTCCCGACGCTCCGCCTGTGTGAGGCGGGTCGTTTCAAGCGCGTCCGCAGATGCGTCCTTCGCCGTTATTTTTCGCCCGCTCATCGTCGCAGTAGAACAAACTAGTTGGCCTGCAAGCAAGTATACTGCCCCCACGTAAGCAGCTGACGCGATGTCGCAGAGGCCCGACTACGCCAACCGATTTGATGTCATGAAGCGCATTTTGTTGACGCGTCCGCGAGGTCGCGGCACGGACACTCCTGCGTTTTCGCGCCCCGGGGGCGCAGGTCTGATTCGCGCCGACGTCTGCGAAGAAGTCACATGACCACCAGTCTAATTGCGCCGGCTGCTTCCACCGACGAAATCTCGGCCTACATCGCCGCGTCCGCGAAGTCGGCGTGGGAGGTGAAGGGCTTGGCGGCGGATACGCCAGTCAAACCGGTCGTCAAGGTTGGAGTCATCGGCGCCGGCACGATGGGCGGCGGCATCTCGATGAACTTCGCCAATGTGGGCATCCCAGTGAAGATCGTGGAAGTGCAGCAGGCGGCGCTCGATCGCGGCCTTGGCGTGATCCGCAAGAACTATCAGAACTCCGCCGACAAGGGGCGCTTCCCGCAGGAGGAAGTGGGCATCCGCATGGGCGTGCTGGCCGGTTCACTCGATCGAAACGACCTTGCCGACTGCGATCTCGTGATCGAAGCGGTGTTCGAGGACATGGTTTTGAAGAAGGATATTTTCGCGGACCTCGACAGGATTTGCAAACCTGGCGCGATTCTCGCCACCAACACGTCCTATCTGGACATCAATGAGATCGCGTCGGTGACGAGGCGACCGCAGGACGTGATCGGACTTCACTTCTTCTCGCCCGCGAATGTGATGAAGCTGCTCGAGATCGTGCGTGCGGAGCATACGTCGGACAAGGTGGTCGCAACTGCGATGGCTGTCGCGAGGAAGATTAACAAGGTCGCCGTGCTTGCCGGCGTCTGCCCTGGCTTCATTGGCAACCGCATTCTTTCCATGCGTCAGCTGTCGGCTGGGCATCTCTTGAAAGTGGGCGTGATGCCGTGGGAGATCGACGCGGCCTTCAATGCCTTCGGTTTCAAGATGGGGCCTTACCAGATGTCCGATCTTGCTGGCCTCGATATCGGATGGAAGCCGGGCGCCAAGACGGCGAACCCGCTGCGCGACATGATCTGCGAGCGCACGCCGCGCCGCGGCCAGAAGTCTGGCGCTGGGTTTTACGACTACGACGAAAACCGCGTCGGCCGCCCGTCTCCGGAAGTCGAGGTCATCGTCAAGGAATTCGCCACCGCCTCCGGTGTGCCCCAGCGCACGGTAACACGCGAACAGATCCTGGAGGAGTGCATCTTCCCGATGATCAACGAGGGAGCGTCGATCCTGGAAGAGGGCATAGCGCAGCGTCCGGGCGACATCGACGTGACTTGGCTGAACGGCTATGGTTGGCCGCAGGACAAGGGTGGGCCAATGTTCCTGGCCGACAAGATCGGCCTCACCCGCGTGCTCGAAGTGGCGGGACGCGTGTCGAAGAACGTGCCGGAAATCCGGGTGTCCGGTCTGCTGCGTGCGATGGCGAGCGATAGCCGCAAATTCGCTGATCTGCCGGCTCGGCCTCTGACCGTCTAGGACGCCGCCGCGAATTGAGGCGTTGGCTTGTACAGTGCGCCCAGCACCGCCAATGCAATGATGACTGGAATAAGCGCAAGCCAGGGCAGGCCATAGGCGCCCGCTCCGGCAGCCGCTGTCAGCCCGATGCCAACCAGCGCCTTGCCGAGCGAGGTGATCAGCGATCCGCTTTGGCGGCGGCGGACGAAGTCCTTCCGCGAGCTCTGCGTGCGCCGCCAGATGCCGATCAAGGCCGCGGAGAGCGCGTTGATCACCACGCCCGCCGTTGTCCACGCGCCGGCCCAGGGGTCGCGAACAGACAATGCGATAAGTGGCAGAGCCATCAGCGTCAGAACTGGCGCGACCGCAGCGATCAGCTTGGCCCGGTCGACCGCCTGCGTCCGCACCGGCGCCGATGAGATCAGGTCGGGCGCGTCCTCGGCTGATGCAGTGATCCAGATCAGACTTCCTGCAAGCGCCCCAGCAAGCAGCGTAAGGGCGGGAGCGAAGGCTGCAGGGGTGAGCTGGAAGTTCGTGCCTGGTCTAAGCAGCACAAAGCCTAGCGGCAGAAAATAAAGCAGCTGCAGTCCGATCTGAGACAGCAACAGCGGATCCCGCAACAGGAGACGCAACTCCTTGCGCACTACCGAACTCATGACCCCGCCGCGGACCGCAGCGATACGCGCGTCCGCCACACGCTCTTTCTGCCCCATCGCCGCGGCAGCAGCTGCATCGGCCACAAAGCTGCGGCTGAATACGAACACGCCGAGCGGGAAGATCACCGCTGTCGTCGCGATCCAGAGCAGGGTCGCGGGAATGTCTCCCGTGAAGGCGCGCGCTGGAAACAGCCACCAAACGTGTGGGTCGATATTCAGCGCTGCAATGAGAGCGGCCGTCTGTTCCGGCGTCATCGGGCCGTCGTCGCGCGAGCTTACATTGAAGTACTGGAAGGACAGGAATACGGCGGCGCCGGCCAGCGCGCTGAGGATCTGCGCCAAGACGCGCGTGTTCCGTGGCCCGATCAGGCGGAAGAGCGCCGTCACGATCATCAGCGCGATGCCTGTCGCCGCAAAAGCCAGTGTGGGAAGGAATATGATCGCGGACAGCCAGCGAGGCGAAGAGAAGATCGCCATCCAGAGCAGGGGCGGGCCGAGCAGGCCAGCGTAGAGCGGCATTCCGCCGATCGCAATTGCGGATGACCGCACGACAAGAATGCGCCATGCTGAGATCGGCGTGGATAAGAGAAGATCGAGATCGTTCCGCGTGTAGATCGCCTCGACGGCCGCGAGGATCGCCCCCGATATCATCACGGATCCCATGAAGGCGATCACTATGTTGATGGCGGACAGCACCAGCCCATGCGCTGGCCCGTCCTCGAACGGCGGCGGCGGAATCATCGGACCGGCCTTTGCGAAAACGAAAAAGCTGGCGAGGGACCAGATGCCGAGCATCAGTCCGACAAGGATCACGCCGCTGCGCGGGTTCATCTTGCCGCGCCGCCAGAACAGCCGCAGCTCATGCCCCATCAGCCAGCGTATGCCGCCGGGCTTCCCGCTCAGCGATTTCGATTTCGCCTCGACCTTGCTCATTGTGCGGCGGCTTGTGGCGCCGCGATGGCTGGCGATGAGGCGGTAAGCGACAGGAAGACGTCCTCGAGAGACTGACCCTGCGCACCTGCATGGGACTGCAGGTCCTTCAGGCTACCCTCGGTCAATAGCTTGCCGTCCTTGATGATGCCGATGCGATCGGCCATGCGTTCGGCGACGTCGAGGATGTGCGTGGTGAGGATGACTGCGGCGCCCTGATCGACGCGCTGGCGGATCATGTCCTTCACGAGACGGCTGGCGGCGGCGTCGAGACCCGTGAGCGGTTCATCAAGCATCAGCAGTTTCGGTTCGTGGATGAGCGCGCCGGCCAGCACGGCTTTCTGCTTCATCCCGCGCGAGAACGTCTCACAACGATCATTGCGATTGTCCCACAGGCCGAGAATCTTCAGGAGATGCTCGGCGCGATTGCGCGCCTCCGCCGTATCAACGCCCCAGAGGCCGGCGACGAATTCCAGATATTCCCACGCTGTCAGCTTGTCATAAAGAAGCGGCTCGTCGGGTAGCCAGGCGATCAAGCGTTTTGCGGCGAGAGGGTCCTTGCGGGCATCAACATCGAACACGCTGATTTGCCCCGCATCGGCATTGAGCAGGCCCGCAATCATGCGCAGCGTCGTGGTCTTGCCGGCGCCGTTGGGCCCGAGAAGCGCATACAGTTCCCCGCTTTTCACCTCGAAGGTGATGGCGTTGACCGCGTGTTTGCCGCCATAGCTCTTGGAGACACCATCGACCTTAAGGGCTCTCGGCATAGATTCAGGCAACTCCAATTGGCCCGAACGGGCCGGATGCGCGCTTTCTAGCCGACCCGGGTTGATCCGTCAGTAAGGGCTGCGCGTATAGTGTTGGTGAACCCATTGCCGCCATTTCTTGTCATTCTTGCCGGCATGACGGTCGTTATGACCGCTGCATGGCTGTTTCAGCGGGCCGTGCGGAATGGCGGGTGGGTCGACGTCTTCTGGACTTTCGGAACAGGCGCCGCCTGTTTCGTGGCTGCGATGTGGCCAGAACCGGCGACAAACGCCACGCGGCAGCTTCTCGTGGCCGGGCTGACCGCGGTGTGGTCGCTCCGGCTTGGGGGTTATATCGCCCATCGGGTTGTGATCAGCAGCGAGGATAGGCGCTATGCCGGGCTGCGCGAAGAGTGGGGAGCGAAATTCCAGGCCAACATGTTCTGGCTTGTCATCGTGCAAGCGCCGGCGACGGCTATCCTGACGCTGACCGTGTTCGCCGCTGCTCATGTCGGTGCAACCGAGTTCGGCATGCGCGACTGGCTCGGCGCGCTTGTGCTGGTGGCCGCCATTACTGGCGAGGGGCTGGCCGATGAGCAGATGCGTAAATTCAAGCGCGAAGGTCATCATGGCGCAGTCATGGACAGGGGCATGTGGGCGTGGTCGCGCCATCCCAACTATTTCTTCGAATGGTTCGGCTGGCTCGCCTACCCAGTCATCGCTTTCGATCCTGCCGAGCCGTGGAGCTGGGCGACATGGATCGCGCCGGTGGTCATGTTTCTCATCCTGCGCTTCGGCACCGGCGTTCCTGCGCTGGAAAAGACGATGCTCAAGAGCCGGGGCGACAAATTTCGCGACTATCAGCTGCGCGTGAGCGCCTTCTTCCCATTGCCGCCAAAGGGCAAACGATCATGAGCCTCGTTGCACGAGCGATCATCGCATTCGAATCCGCGCCATTGCCCGACAGCGTCCGTCGCGGGGCAGTGTCATTCCTCATCGGACGCGTGAAGCATCAGCTCAAAACGACTCCAGATGACGCCTCCGCCCGCTTTGCCGAAGACATGCGCAAGCATCCGATCGCGGCGCTTACGGCCGACGCCAACGCGCAGCACTATGAGGTCCCCGCCACCTTCTTCCGCCTGTGTCTCGGGCCGCGGTTCAAATACTCTAGTTGCCTGTATGAATCCGCCGCCGACACACTGGCGATCGCGGAAGCACGTGCGCTGAACGAAACCTGCGCCAACGCCGGGCTGCGCGATGGGCAGGACATACTTGAGCTTGGTTGTGGCTGGGGTTCGATGACGCTCTGGATGGCCGCCCGCTATCCTAACGCCCACATCACGGCTGTGTCCAATTCCGCCAGCCAGAAGACCTTCATCGAGGCCGAAGTTGCGCGGCAGGGTCTCGCCAATGTGCGGATCATCACCGCGGATATGAACACGTTCGACATCGCCGAGACGTTCGACCGGATCGTGTCGGTAGAGATGTTCGAGCACATGTCCAACTGGCGCGCCCTGCTGGAGAAATGCCGCCGCTGGCTGCGATCAGACGCGCGGATGTTCGTGCACGTGTTTGCGCATCGCTCGGCGCCCTACCGCTTCGACGTCAATGACCCGGCCGACTGGGTTGCCCATCACTTCTTTGCGGGTGGTGTTATGCCCAGCCGCGACCTGATCTCCAACTTTCCCGACCTGTTCGAAATCGAAAACGAGTGGTGGTGGAATGGCAAGAATTACGAACGCACGGCGCTCGACTGGCTGAAGAACTTCGACGCCAACCGGGACGCTATCCGGCCGATCCTGAGCGACGTCTATGGTCAGGACGCGAAGCTATGGGAAAATCGTTGGCGCCTGTTCTTCCTCGCCACGGCCGGCTTGTTTGGCCACGGCGACGGAGATGAATGGGGCGTCGTCCACCACAGGCTCAAGCCAGTCTAGGCGAGCCATTTTCCCGGCTCTCAATTCCTGCTGCGGCTAGTCGCAGAGCGGCTGATCGCGGGGCGCGACCGGGTTGTAGGCAATGCAGGCGATATCCAACTTCCACGGTCCCTGCGAAATCTGGAGCGGGCCAACCCATTCGTTCAACTTGTGAGTGGCCCACAGGTCGACGATAAGCTGCTGCGGCCTGACCAGACGTGCGGCTGCCTCGCCCTTTACCTCGTGGATGATCTTTCCGTCCGCATACCAGCGCACGGAATCAGCCCGCCAATCGAAGCCGTAGGTATGGAAGCCGTCTGCAGCATCGAACGGCAGCTGAACCACCCTGTGATTTGATTTTCCGTTCTCGTGGATGGTCGCTTCCAGCAAGCGCGTGTTGCGGCCAAGAATTTCGATATCGATCTCGTTCGACCGCGTTTTGCCATCCGGGTGGGCGTAGGTGAAAAAGCCAGTGACGATGCCGGGTCCGCGCGGAACGCGCATCTGGATTTCGAAGTAACCATAACGGAAGAATTCCTGCGTACGGAATTCGGCCGACTTGAGGATCTTTTCGGATCCCTGCGGCGCTGGCTCCATGGTGAGCGTGAGCCCGTCTTCGCCGAGGCTGACCTGGCCGGCGCGCCAGTCATTGTCCATCCACTCGCTGTTGCTCCAGCCGTCCGACACGAACCAGCGCTCGCTCAATTTATCTCCGTCGAAAACCTCCACGA
>CANJIL010000082.1 GCA_947474455.1 Hyphomonadaceae bacterium
CGCACCACCCAGCGCCGCACGATCAAGCCGTCGGCCGCAGTGCTTGGCGGCATCGCTCGCACGAATGGGCTTTAGGGCGAACTCCTGCTCTGCTCGTCCCGGCGAGAGCGGGGGCTCAAGTCTGCAAATGAATCTCGTCCCGAATTTAGGCTGCAGCTTAAGGCCGGAAGAAGCTTCGGCGCTCGCCCGGCTTTCGCCCAGATGAGCGGAGATGAGTCGTTGTGATCCGTCCGACCATCCGGCGTTACTCGCCGCACACTGGGCAGCCGGGGTCGGCGGGCAGTGCGACCGTGCGGCTGTCTCCGCTGAGGCCGTCGAACAGCCAGAGCTTGCCGGCGAGAGATGTTCCCGCGCCGGTAATTTCCTTGACGGCTTCAAGCGCCATGCGTGCGCCGATCATGCCGGTAAGGGGGCCGATGACGCCGACTGCGGCGCAGGTCTCCTCGGTCTCCGGCATGTCGGGGACGAAGCAGCGATAGCAGGGCAGGCGCTGCGCCAGCGCTTTGCCTTTCGTTTTTCCGGATTTGAACACCGATACCTGTGCGCTCCAGCGTCCGACAGCGCCCGACACAAGCGGCATGCCAAGCGCATGGCATGCCGCGTTGACGTCGAAACGGGTGGTGAAGCTGTCCGAGCCGTCGATGACGATGGCGGCCGCGGCGATCAGCGCTTCGGCGTTTTCGGCGGTGAGACGTGTCTGCTCGATCCTGATGTTCACATCCGGGTTCAGGTCGTTCAGCAGCTCCCTCGCCGCCTCTGTCTTTGGGCGGCCAACATCGGATGTCCCGAACAGCACCTGCCGTTGCAGGTTGGAGAGGGAGACGACATCGTCGTCAATGATCGTCAGGAAACCAACGCCCGCAGCTGTCAGATACATCGCCGCAGGCCCGCCAAGCGCGCCGGCGCCAATCATCACGGCGTGAGCGTTGCGCAGGGCCTGCTGGCCAGGTCCGCCAATCTCCCGCAGCATGATGTGCCGGGCGTAGCGTTCCAGTTGCTCGGGGGTTAGACTCATGCTTCTGCTCAATCCTCCCGGAGCAGAAATCATGACCGCAGCCCTTGTTCAATGGGACGCCCAGCGTCCGTGACCGCGGAGCCCGCCTCGAACGTCTATGCCCCTCTGGTCGATGAGATCGTCGGCGGGCGGCGGAATATCTTCCTCACCGGCCGGGCGGGCACGGGGAAGACGACGCTGCTGCGCCAGCTGATCTTCAATTCGCTGGAAAAGGCGGTCGTGCTGGCCCCCACCGGGCTGGCGGCGGTGAATGTCGGCGGGCAGACGATCCACTCATTCTTCAACTTCCCGCCGCGCCTGCTTGATGCTGGCGACACCCGCAAGATACGCAATCAGAGGCTGGTGAAAGCCATCGAGACCATGGTGATCGACGAGGTCTCCATGGTGCGCGCCGACATGATGCAGGCGATCGACAATTCGCTGCGGCTCAACCGCGCCGACAAGCGGCCGTTCGGCGGCGTGCGCATGATATTGTCGGGGGATCTGCACCAGCTTCCGCCGGTGGTCGGGGCAGACGTCGAGCACATCCTGCAGGAGAGCTATGGCGGGGCGTGGTTCTTCAAAGCGCCGGGGTTTGTCGCCGGACAATTCCGGCTCGCGGCGTTGAAGCGCATCTTCCGGCAGGAGGATGCGGCCTTCATCCGGATTCTCAATGGTCTGCGCAATGCACGAGTGTCGAAGGAGGACGAAGAGATTCTGAGGACGCGCGTCTCGGAGCGTTCGTCCGCCGAGGCCAGCATCACGCATATCGTGCTCACGCCCAACAACGCCGCTGCATGGAAGATAAACCAGCTGCGCCTTGCAGAGCTTCCGGGTCCGGTGCGGGGATACACGGCCGCCCTCGAAGGGAATTTCGAGGCAAAGGCATTCCCGACCGAAGAAGTGCTGGAGCTGAAACAGGGGGCTCGGGTGATGATGATCCGTAACGATCCTTCCGGCCGGTGGGTCAACGGATCGCTTGGCGTGGTGCAAGGCCTGGGCGAGACGGATTGCTTCGTGAAGATCAATGGCGAGACGCATCGCGTTTCGCAGCAGGCGTGGGAGAAGTTCCGCTACGAGTTCGACGCGAGCTCCAAGTCCGTTTCACGTTCGGTTGTGGGCTCGTTCAAGCAGTTGCCGCTGCGGCTCGCCTACGCCACGACGATACACAAGAGCCAGGGCATGACGCTCGACCGCGTTCACATCGATTTCGACCGGGGCATGTTCGCGCACGGCCAGGCTTATGTGGCCTTCTCGCGCTGCCGTTCGCTCGAGGGGCTGGAGCTGTCGCGTCCGCTGCGTCCGCGCGACATTATCATCGACCGTTCGGCCTTCGACTTTGGCGCGCTGGAGACGGTGAGTGACACCGAACACTTCCTGCTCGCCGAGATGGCGAAACCGCAGCTCGATTTGAAAGGCTGAAGGCAATGCCGTAGCCGGCCGGAGGCTCAACCGAGGCGCCAGATCAGCTCTTTCTGACAAATCCTTCGATCTTCTCGCGCGTAGCGCTGAAATCCATATTGTTGGCCATGGCGCAGGCCGCCTCGCCATACGCGCCCGCAATGCCCATTTCCAATTGGCGGTAGAATAAGCGCTTTCCGAGGCCGATCGCGTTGGGCTGCTTGCCGGCGATCGCGCGGGCCGCATCCATTACGGCTTCGACCAGCTTGTCAGCCGGCAAGGCTGCATTAATCAGCCCGATTTCCGCAGCTCTTGGAGCCAAGATCAGCCGCCCGGTCAGAGCGAGGTCGAGCGCGTGCTTGGGGTGTACCGCGCGTGACAAGGCCACCGAGGGCGTTGAGCAGAACAGCCCCAGATTTATGCCGTTGACGCCAAACTTGGCGCCTTCGGCCGCATAAGCGAGATCGCAGGTCGCTACCAGTTGGCAACCGGCCGCCACCGCTGCGCCCTGTACGCGCGCGATCAAGGGTATTGGCGCATTGCGGATCGAGAGCATCAGTCGTGAACAGCGATCAAAATGGGCTTTCTGCCAATCGGTATGCTCGTGCGCGAGCATTTCCTCGAGATCATGACCCGCGGAGAAAATTCTGCCGTTGGCTGCAAGCACGATGACGCGCACACTGTCATCGGCGATTGTCTCGCCTATCCGGCCTTCAAGCGCATCCATCATCGCGGCTGAAAGCGCGTTGCCTTTGTCCGGCCGGTTGAGGGTGATTGTGGCAACGCCATCATCGATGTCGATAAGCACGGGTTCATCGCGCATAGCAGCTCTCCTTGGACCGCCCTCCACCCACTACCTTCTTTTACGAAGAAAGTCGTGGGCGGCGAGGTCGTTGTTTCCAGCCAAGATGATCTTGCCTTACCGCCCTGTCGATCCGAAGCCCCCGGTGCCGCGCCTTGTCTGATCAAGCGAGGCGACCACCTTCAGCTCTCCGCGCGTTACCGGCGCGATGACCATCTGCGCGATGCGTTCCCCGCGCTTGATCACGAATGGTTCCTGTCCATGATTGATCAGGATCACTTTCACTTCGCCGCGATAGTCCGCGTCGATGGTGCCGGGCGAGTTGAGGCAGGTGACGCCGTGCTTGGCGGCGAGGCCCGAGCGCGGGCGAACCTGCGCCTCGTGGCCAGCGGGCAGGGCGATGGTGAGACCGGTGGGAACCATGGCGCGATGACCGGGCGCCAGCGTCAGCGGCTCGCCTTCCGGCACCGCAGCGCGGAGGTCCATGCCGGCGGCGTCGGCTGTTTCGTAGGCGGGGAGGGCGAGCCCTTCGAAATGCGGCAGTGGCGCGACTTGGATGGTGACGGTCATCTGCGGGCTCCGGTCAGAACGCGATGACTAGCGCGGCGCGGCGCTGAGAGCGAGCGCGGACGCCCGCTGTCCACAGATCAGACTTCCACATCTGCCGCGAAGCGCAGTTCGCGGCGCGGGCGGACGACGCTGGTCACGTCGGCGTAGGTCGGATGCTGCTTGTAGGCATGGAGCGCGGCGAGGTCCGGGAATTCCGCATACACAACAATGTCGATCTCGTTGCCGAACAGGTCAGCTTTGTGGTTCGGCGCCACCTCGAAAAGCGTGGAGCCTGGAATGGTCCCCAGCCGCTCAAGGTGGCTGATGATGTCCGGCGCCTGGCGCGGGTCTTTCAGCGTGAAAAAGACGATATGGCGGATCATGGAACTGACCTAGGAGCAGACGGCTCCGCAAGCCAGATCGGCGCCCCGCGCTATTCCGCCGCGCTGGTCTCGGGGTCGTAGAAATTCTCGGCGATCCGCTCGGCCAGCTTCATGGCGACTTCGCCCTTGCTCATGTGCGGCCAGCGTTCCGTTCCGGTTCTGGAGATCAGCAGGATTTCATTGTCCGCCCCACCCATCACATTGCCGGATACGTCATTGGCAACGATCCAGTCGCAGCCCTTGCGGATGAGCTTGGCCTTGGCGTGCTTCTCGACATCGTTGGTCTCGGCGGCGAAGCCGACCACCAGACGCGGGCGGCCCTTCTTCTTCGCGCCGATCGATTTGAGGATGTCGGGGTTCTCGACCAGGTGGAGCGCCACGTTGCCAGCGTCTCCGCCCTTCAGCTTGAGCTTGGTCCGGGCGCGCGTGGCCGGGCGCCAATCGGCGACAGCGGCGACGGATATGAAAATGTCGGCGGGCAGATTCGCCTTCACGGCGTCGTTCATTTCGAGCGCAGTCTCGACCTTCACGCCGGTGACGCCATCCGGGATCGCAAGCTGTGTCGGACCCGTCACGAGTCGCACATCGGCGCCGAGACGCACGAGCGCTTCCGCGATCGCATAGCCCTGGCGGCCGGATGAATGGTTCGAGATGAAGCGCACAGGATCAAGCGGCTCGCGCGTAGGTCCCGCAGTGACGATGGCGCGGAACCCGGACAGCGGGCCGACGCCGGTCGGCGACGACAGCAGCGTGCGGATCTGCGCAGCGATGCGGTCGGGTTCTGGCAGGCGGCCGGGGCCGAATTCGCCACACGCCATGGGGCCGACGTCTGGGGTCATCACATGGATGCCATCGGCCTCAAGCTGTGCGACGTTGCGGCGTGTGGCTGCGTGCTCCCACATGCGCACGTTCATCGCCGGGACGATGAGCACCTGCTTGTCGGTCGCGAGCAGGGTGGTGGAGGCGAGGTCGTTGGCGAGGCCGTTGGCGGTCTTGGCCATGAGATCGGCAGTCGCCGGCGCCACGACGACCAGGTCAGCCGAGCGCGACAGCTCGATATGGCCCATCTCGGCTTCGTCGGTGAGACTGAAGAGTTCCTGATAGACCTTCTCGCCCGAGAGAGAACCAAGTGAGAGCGGCGTCACGAACTCAGCGCCGGCCTTGGTCAGGATCACGCGCGTTGCGATCCCGTCCTTGGCAAGCAGCCGGATGAGCTCCAGCGACTTGTAGGCCGCGATGCCGCCGCCGACGATTAGGAGGATGCGCTTGCCGTCCAAGGAGTCGCTCCAGGAAACCTGGCTCAATAGATAAGGAAACTTGGTCAGGATTGCACGAAGTCCCGACGGCGGATCGGATATGTTCCGGCAACAGCTGGGTAAGGAATTGGCCGCAGGCCGTCAGGCGCGCTAGATTCAGGCGCATGAGCAAGGCTTTGACCAGGGAAAACGACACTGACGGCGTGATTGATCTGCCTGACCGGTAGATGTCCGGCTTTCCCAATCTCGTCACGCCGCGCGGCCTTGGCCTGATCGACGCTGAGATCGAGCAGCACAGCGCCGCCCATGCCGGGGCGCTCGCCGTCGGCGACAACAGGGAGGCGGCCGCACGCGCCGCGCGCGAGCTCCGCTACTGGACCGCTCGAGGCAACGGCTCGCAGGTCCAGCCGGCGCCCGAGGGCTCTGAAGTGGCCAGCTTTGGCGCCGCCGTGACCATCCTGCGCGAGGACGGCCGCCGCCCATCCTTCCGCATCGTGGGCGAGGATGAGGCCGATCCGGCGCAGGGCCTTCTCTCCTGGGCGTCGCCGCTTGCGCGTGCGATGATGGACAAAGGCGTGGGTGAGATCGTCGAAGCTGGCGCCACCGAAGCCAAGATCGTCGCGATTTCCGGCTAGGCATGGTTGCTCGTCATGTTGGCGACGCCTTCGCAGAACTCAACCCAGGCGACCTTCGTTCGAAGCCATACTGAATCTCAATGCTGGCAAGCTCAGGGTCGTCGAGCAATCCGATGGTGACATCGGATGAGGGCTTCGGGCGTGTTCTAGGCGAAGGGCAGCGCTGTTCCCCAGTCATGATAGAAGCCGCGCGTTGCATGGTTGGATGAAGCGAAGAGTGCGCTCCCTTCGTCCACTCAAGCTTGTCTCTTGACGGATCCGGCCAGCGCCGCGAACACGCAGCCGGTCGCCTTCTGGCGCATGCGGCACTGGCAGATGCGGAACTTATCCGCGCTGTCGACATGCATGGCGTACCGCACTGCGCCACACTGACATCCACCGGTAATGGGCATCAACCGCCCTTCTGCCTGCACGCCATGGCGCAGGCTTCCAGCAGGACGAGAAGAAGCAAACGATTCATGTACGCCCCGTAAGATTCAACCTGAAGCAGGAATGTCATGGCATAGGGCCACTGCGTAAGGCGTTTTTCTCACGCCATTGGGGTAGCTCTGCTGACTCAGGGAGTTGGCGCACGGCTCAGCCTGTGCTGGCATGCGCTCCGAAGGGACCATGGACTAATGTTCTTCAGCAGTAAGCCCAGACCGAACGGTTTTTCCCGCACGCTGGTGGGAGAATGGCGCGCGGACACATCGTCCGGCGACGTGAAGGGCGAGATTACGGC
>CANJIL010000083.1 GCA_947474455.1 Hyphomonadaceae bacterium
CATCAAGCGTGGCGAGGCCGTCGGCGTAGGCGTTCACCGAGGAAAGCGCTTCCGACCAGATCGGCTCCATCGAGCCGGTGCGGTCGAGCAGGATGTAGGAATGGATCGCCGGGTGTGACGGCGGCTTGGCGGAGGCGGTTGTCGTCGTTGCTGCGCCGGCCGTGGCGAGAGCCAGGATGGCGGCGATGGCTGTGCGGGTTTTCATGGCTAGTCCCCAGGGATGAGTGATGGCGAGAGGCTATTGCCGGCGAGACATCGCGAGAGCGATTTCAAGACCGGGATCTGCGCCTGCTCCGGCCAGTGGAAGCGGGGCGTCGAGCGTGGCGCTGACCGCCTGGTGTTTCGGCAGGAAGGGAAGGGGCGCGCCGGACGCGGCGAAGGTGATGCCGCAGACCAGAAGCGATGTAAGCGCAAGCCGGATCGAAGTTTTCAAGGCAGTCCCCTTTCCCGCAGGGGCGGGTCGTCTGTCCCGCAATGCACAACCTGTCGCAGCCGAAAATGGCCACGCCACGGCGCGAATTGGGGCGAAAGGGGGATTAGTGAGGTTCGTTTTAAGTCCGGACGCCGTCAGGCGTTTGCTGGCGAGGACAGGTTCAGCCAGAGAATGAGTGCAATGACAGCGGCATAGAGCAGGATGGAGAGGAGCGCTGTGCCGACGCCTCCGCGCGCCAGGGAATGCGCGGCGGCCAGCTGTTTCTCGTCTCCCGTATTGCCCGGGGTCATCACCAGAAGCGCCACGACCAGAAGCACGAAGCCGTAGGAGGCAAGGTAGATCTGGTCGAGCATCAGGAGATAGCCGACATCGGGCAGGCCTGCCTGCGCGCTGAACTGCAGCGCCACCAGCGTCAGCAGCGCCGTGATCGAGAGGCCGACGCGGGCCTCGATGTGTTCGGGCTTCAGCAGCAGGGCGGCGGCCGCCACCAGCACGACGATGAAGACGGGGAGCAGGGATTTCGTGATGCCGGAAACCACAGGGCGCGAGATCGGCAGAGTGACGACCACACGCGAATAGGGCTCCGGCTGTGCGAGATCGATGTCGCCGAACGTTGTCGGGTAAGGGCGGTTGCGGACCTCCATGGTCGGCTGGCCGATAATGAAGCCGGGCAGCTGGATGTCGGGATTTATCGCCACCTGATCGACCGAATAGACAAGCCTGTCGGCCGCCCATTCCTGGTCCTCGATCTCGATGGTGAGGTTGTGGGCGTCGAACGGGTAGGTCTTCACCGAGAATTTCGCGGCGAACGGGCCCTGATGGCGGAAGACCTGATAGGCCGAGCCGTCCGATTGCGGCACGGGCTCGGGGTCGATGTCGGTCTGCACATGGTCATCGGGCGCGAACATGTTCATCCACTCGAACGACTTGCCCGGCACGATCTCCGCGTCCTTGTCACGGAACCAGAGATAGACGTCGGCGACGAAGGAATAGGCGTGCAGGTCGATCGACTGGATGTCGTTGATGTAAATGCCAACCTTCACCTCGGCCGGGCCGGAGCGGACGGGCGCAGCTGTCGGGGCGGCGGGCTGTTCGATGGGCACAGGCGGTTCAGCTGGCGGCTGTGCGAGCGCTGCAGGCGCAAAACACAGCGCCAGGACCAGCGTCAGGAAACGCAGAACGGCCGGCATCACGTAAATCCCCACGATGCGAGACCCTCTTGATGCGAGGCGTCGCGCGCGAATGCAAGGGCGGGCGCCGGCGTTTGCGCAGGAAGACATCACGATGACAAGCGTCAGCAGTCCGCTGGCGGGGCCGCCCGGTTTGGAGTTGACTGCAGCGCGCACGGAGGACGGGCAATGAAACTCGAAGGCGGATGCTATTGCGGCGCGGTGCGCTACGAGGCTGAGGGCGATCCGATCTTGAAGGCGCAGTGCCATTGCCGGGCGTGCCAGCATATCGCCGGCGGCGGCCCGAACATGTTCATGGTGATGTCATCCGCCGGCTTCTGCTGGACGAAAGGCGAGCCGAAAACCTTTGCGCATCCGGACAAGGAGAATGCGGTGACGCGCTTCTTCTGCGCAACATGCGGCACGCACCTCACCACGCGCCGCCCCGGCCTCGAGGCAACGATCCTGAAGATCGGCGCGCTGGACAATCCCGCGCTCTATGGCGGTCCGAAGATCGCAATCTTCACGGAGGACAAGCAGGCGTTTCATGTCGTGGCCGCAGGCGTGCGCGAGTTCGAGAAGCTGCCGCCGGGGAGAGGCTAGGCGCCATTTTTCTCGCCATGCAGTAGGCTCCGGTAGCCAGGATGCGAAGCTGATGAGAGTCGTCCGCACCCGGAACAAACAATCGTCCCCCACGTTCCAAATCGGCCCCAGAGCGTCTTGCGCCTCTCGCGCAGCGCCCGGAGGCGAGCTCATTTGAGTATCAATGACGGCCCGCTCCGTGGTCGTCGAAACGGATGAAAAGGACGCCGACTATGTCTTGGCTGAAAACCCACGCCGCGAGCGCACGTGTCGTTGCTGTAATCTTGGTGGGCGGCTTCAGCGCCACCGCCTGCGCCACGAACGACTATGTCGACCAGAAGTTCGCGGCAGTGAACACGCGTGTCGATCAGCTCGACGCCCGCGTCGTGACCGCTGCACAACGCGCCGAAACCGCTGCCCAACGCGCCGAAACCGCAAACACGGCCGCAGCCGCTGCGGCGAGCCAGGCGTCCGCAGCCAATACGGCCGCCCAGGCCGCGGCGACCGACGCGCGCTCGGCAAATCAGCGCCTTGACCAGGTTGGCGGGCGCCTCGACACGCTTGAGAAGCCGAAAACGCCGGCCCGCAAACCGCGGGGTTGACCCTGAATAGCGGGATGGTCAGAACATCGTCTGGCTCAGGGCCGGGCGCCTCCAAAGGGCGCCCGGCCCATCCCCTGATGGAGCGACGGCCATTCGTCTCGTGTTGAAAACGGTGTTTCGGACTGCGGCTCTTTCTGCGGGGCTGGTCTGCAGCGGAGCATTCGCGGCCGGCGCCGTCGCACAGCCGCTCGACGAAGTCGCCGCCGGGCAGGGCGTATCTGAAAACGTCATCGACATTGCCGGTTGGGTGCTGGCGACAGACAACAATCGCGGGCTCCCGTTCGCCGTGGTCGACAAAAACGCGGCGCAGATTCTGATCTTCGACGCCGAAGGCAAGCTGAAGGGCCTCGCGCCTGCGCTGCTCGGATCAGCAGCGGGCGATGGCTCGGCGCCCGGCGTCGGCGACCGCGAGCTCAAGGATATTCCCGCAGCGGATCGCACAACGCCCGCCGGCCGCTTTCTCGCCGGCTATGGTCCGGCGACGGGCGGCAAGACAGTCCTGTGGGTCGACTATGAGACGGCCATTTCGATTCATCCGCTGCCGCAGAAAAGCCCGAAGCAGGAGAAGCGCAAGGAGCGCCTCGCCTCGGCGACAGCTGAGGACAACCGGGTCACGCATGGCTGCATCAACGTCTCGACCGCGTTCTACAACAAAGTCGTCAAATCGACCTTCGGCAAGCAGGGCGGCGTGTTCTACGTTCTGCCGGATTCGATGGCGATGGAGTACGCGTTTCCGGGGTTTGAAGCTCAAGTGCAGCTGGTGTCGTCCGCCGAGGAACCGACGACGGTGAGCTTGCTGGGGCCGTAAGGTCGCCGCGCGCTTGCTGCAACAGGGCGCTGGGCGATGGACCGGTGGCGCGACAATGCGCCTTGGCCAAACGCTGGCCCCCGATCGGCTCTTTTCGACGTTCTCCATGGCGTTGTTCGGCCTCAGTGTCGTCGGCGGGCGGCAACTGGCCAGAGAGCCATCCCTCGCGCCTTGGCGGGCGCTGTGTCGGGTCTGTGCTGATCGAACTGGCGCAGGGCAAGGCCGGGGCGATGAGTGCGCTGACGGCCGCCGCGCCTTGACCCGGACCTGCAACCCCCGCCATCGTTGCAGCGGGCAGACAGAGGGACCTCATGCGGTTTGGGTTGATCGTGGCGGCCGCGATGATGCTTGCGCCGGCGGCGCGCGCGCAGGAATCGGGATGCCCGCTGCTTCAGAAGATTGTCGGGGGTGCGCCCGCCGGCTTCCCCGAGTTGCGGGGCGATGAGTTCGACAATGGCTGGTTCGACTCCCAACTCTATATGGACGACGCCGATGACTGCGCGGCCAAGATCGGGGAGCACAGCCTGTTCTACTGCGCGTGGGGGTTCGACACGCCCGCCGCCGCAAACTCCCTCGCGACCGCACTCTCCGGTGCGGCGAGACAATGCCTCGTCGGGTGGACGCTGGAGGATACGACCGGCCAGAAGTCGTCCAACAATCTCGTCGTCCTCAAGGGGGTCACTCTGTCGGGCGCGGGCGCTCATGCGGGCACGCGCATTCTCGTCTTTTCCGAGTCATTCGAGGACACGCAGGAGAGCCAGGTCACGATCGAAGTGCGGCGGTAGGGCTGGTAGTGGCGCGGCGATGCGCCTTGGCCTAACACTGGCGGCCCGATCAGCTCTTTTTCGAGGTTCTTCATGGCGTTGTTGGTTCTGAGCGTCGCCGGCAGCGACCGGCCTGGCCTGACGAAGGCGCTGGCTGCCGCGGTGCTGTCGGCGGGCGGCAACTGGCTCGAGAGCCATCTCTCGCGCCTGGGCGGGCTCTATGTCGGCTCGGTTCTGGTCGAGCTTGCGCACGGCAGGCACGAGACCTTGCGCGCGGCTGTAGCAGCCGTCGATGCGCAGGGGCTCGAGGTGCGCATCGCGCCGGCGGCGGAGAGCGCGAAGGTTGCGGGCGAGACGCTGGAGTTCAGCCTCGTCGGGCAGGATCGGCCCGGCATCGTCAATCAGGTGACAGCGGCGGTGAGCGAGTTGGGCGCTAATATCGAAACCTTCGAGACCTGGCTCAGCACGGAAGCCCACTCCGGCGCGCCCCTCTTCCACATGGCCGCCCACCTGCGCCTGCCGCAGGGCCTCGCAGCGGCGAAGGTGCAGGCGGCCCTGGAGGCGATCTCAGGGGAGATCATGGTGGATGTGGCGGTGGGGAGGGCGGGATAGGCTCGCCTTTCCGGTGCGGCGATCGCGCTCTGAAGACGCGCTCACTAGGCGGGAAGTCCGCCGCATAGTCGACGGCTGCGCTTCAAACCTCGTTCACGTACTCCAGCTCGATCGGTCCCGTCATGATGACGTGGTCGGTAGCTTCGCTCCACTCGATGGTGATGTCGCCGCCGTCATTGTGGACGAGGGCCTTGCGGTCGGTGAGGTTGCGGCGGGCGGCGGCGACGATGGCGGCGCAGTTGTTACTTCCACACGCAAGCGTCTGGCCGGCGTTGCGCTCCCAGGTGCGCAGCCGCGTCTCGGTGCGCGAGATCACTTCGAGGAAGCCTACATTGACGCCCTGCGGAAACAGCGGGTGCCATTCGACGAGCGAGCCCACGGCCTTGACGTCCAGCTTGTCGAGATCGGGCACGAAGAAGACGACATGGGGGTTGCCCATGTTCACCGCGCCCGGCAGCTGCAGGTAGGGCTGGTCGATCGGGCCGATCTTGAGATCAATGCCGCGCGTGTCCATCCGCTCGGCCAGCGGGATCTCTTCCCATTTGAGCAGGGGCGAGCCCATGTCAACGGAGATCTGCCGCTCGCCGATGCGGTCCGCCTTGAGGCGACCGGCGACGGTCTCGACGACTATCTTCTCCTTGCCTGTCTCCTCCATCACCAGCCAGGCGACGCAGCGCGTGGCGTTGCCGCAGGCTTCAGCGCTGGAGCCGTCCTTGTTCCAGATGCGCATGAAGATGTCGCCGCGGAGAGTGGATTCCATGGCGATGACCTGGTCGGCGCCGGCGCCCGTCTCTGGGTTGGCGATGGCCTTGATCTGATCGGGCTTGAGATTGAGCGCACCTTTCCTGTCGTCAAAAATGACAAAGGAATTACCAGCCCCGTTCATCTTCCAGAACTTCATGGTGAGGAGATGTAATCGTTCGGGCTGGGGGATGCTAGGTGGGTCGCAGGGCAGCCCGGGGGCGGGAAAGGCTTGTTTCGCTTGCGAACCTGCTTCAGACGGCTAGCCTCCCGGCCGAACAGGAAGGGATTGGGCATGCGCCTGGTTTGTGCGGGAGTCGCTGCGGCGGTGCTGGCCGCGTGCAATCCCCAGGAGGAAGTCAAAGTGACCACGAACGCCCTCGATCCGAAACCGGATGCACACCTCTATCTGGAGGAGGTCGAGGGGGCGGAGGCGCTGGCGTGGGTGCGGGGGGAGAATGAGCGGACGCTCAAGGTGCTCGAGGGCGATGCGCGCTATCCGGGGTACTACGAGGCGGCGCTGAAGATCGCGACGTCGTCGGAGCGGATTCCGTATGGGTCGATCCGCGGCGGCTATGTCTACAATTTCTGGCAGGACGAGACGCACGAGCGCGGCCTGTGGCGGCGCACGCCGGCAGGGGAATATGTCAAGGCTGCGCCTGTCTGGGAGACGTTGCTCGATCTCGATGCGCTGTCGAAGGCCGAGGGAGCGAACTGGGTCTACAAGGGCGTGAGCTGCCTGCCGCCAGAGAAGACGGATTGCCTGCTGTCGCTGTCAGATGGCGGCAAGGATGCGGTGCGCGTGCGCGAGTATTCGATCGCACAGGGCGGGGCGAAGGCGGGCTTCGTCGGCGGCGGGTTCGATGTGCCCGAAGCGAAGAGCTCGTTCGAGTGGCAGGACAAGGACACGCTGCTGATCGCAACCGACTGGGGCCCGGAAAGCAAGGATGGAGACGACAGGCCGACGATGACCGAGAGCGGCTATGCTTTCGTGATC
>CANJIL010000084.1 GCA_947474455.1 Hyphomonadaceae bacterium
GCCTGGGCGCCGGGACGCTTTGAGCGATCGCCCTTCGCGTCGGTCATTGCAATGCCCAGCGTCAAGTCCCTGTCCTGCACGTCGTGGAGATAGGCGCGGAAGCGATCCGAATAATCCGTGCCGCGCTGCGCATCCGTCCGGGCCGTCGTCTGCCAGAGCGCATTGAGTGAATCGTGAGCGAGATAGCGTTGCGCGCAGCCAGATATCCTGCACGCCAACCGAACAGCCTCGAGCTTGGACAGCAAATCGCTGGCGTTGTCGTCGATGTGCAGCATGCGGTTGACGGTCTTGCCCGAGCTGGACTGACGCGCTGTCATCAGGGCCTTGTGGGCATCCTGATGGGCGAGGTCATAGGTCGTGCCCACTGCATTGATCCCGGGCGCCAGCAAAGGCTCGTCAGCGACCTGCTCGACTGTCTGGCCATTGACGAACACGCGGGGACGGTACGCCCGCAGCGATTCACGATAGCCAGCAGCATCCATCAACATGGAAATCCCTCGTGTTCGACCGTTGATCGAATAATTGAACGCTGTTAGAATTTCGTCAATT
The DNA here is from genome assembly GCA_947474455.1 of Hyphomonadaceae bacterium. Classification (GTDB taxonomy): domain Bacteria; phylum Pseudomonadota; class Alphaproteobacteria; order Caulobacterales; family Hyphomonadaceae; genus UBA7672. The sequence continues at coordinate 550 of CANJIL010000084.1, forward strand.
CCTTTTTCCGGAACTGATGATGGCCTTGACCAGAACCTCAAAGGGCCGCCGGACGCAGACAGTCGCAGACCTCAAGCGCGGCATGATTCTGGACGCGGCGAGGCAAGTGTTCGAGCGGGACGGCCTGGATGGGGCATCGTTGCGCGCGATCGCGGCCGAAGCCGGCTACACGCCGGCGGCCCTCTATTTTCATTTTGACTCGAAGGAAGCGCTTTATGCCGAGGTGCTGGGACAGTCTTTGACGGCGTTACGCGGCGAAGTGGACCGGGCGATCGAGAATGTGGCCTATCCCAAGGATCGCTTCCGCAAGGCGGCGCTTGCCTTCTTTGATTTCTATGCGGCCAACCCTCGCGATCTGGACCTTGGCTTTTACCTTTTCCGCGGCGGCCTGCGGCCGCACGGGCTTGGTCGCGAACGCGACAAGCAACTCAACGAGGAACTTGAGGCGGCCTTATCGCCTATCCGTGAGGCTGCCCAAAGCATGGGAGCGGATATCGACCTGGCGAGGCTGATCATGGCTGACACCTTCGCGCATGCATCGGGAGTGCTGTTGCTCGCTCACACGCAGCGGTTGCGGATGTTTGATGCGCAAGCGCGCTCCCTGATGGAGCGATATGTCGATGTTCAGATAGGGCAGTTGGCCAAGGGAAGTGCAGGCAAATGACACTGCTGAGACTGGAACGCGCCCGGCTTATCGTCATCGACTTCCAGACCCGGCTCATGCCTGCCATTCATGAAGGCGCCCGCCTGGTTGGGAATGCGCAGCGTCTGGTCAAGGCGGCGACCTTGCTGAAGGCGCCAGTACTTGTGACGGAGCAGAACCCCAAAGGCCTGGGCGGCACTGTCCCTGAGTTGGCCGACGCGGGGCCGGTGGTCACGAAGATGAGCTTCGATGCCTGTGCCGAACCGGCTTTCCTCGATGCTCTTCAGGCGGACGAGGAGCTGATCGTCTGCGGCTGTGAAGCCCATGTCTGTGTCGGCCAGACTGTGCTTGGCCTGTTGGCGCGACGGCGTCGTGTGTTCGTCGTTCGGGACGCAATAGGCGCCCGCTCCGCCGAGAACAAGGAAGCCGCAATCCTGCGCATGGCGGGCCACGGTGCGGAGATCATCACGACCGAAATGGCGGTGTTCGAGTGGCTGCGGACGTCGGAACATCCGCAGTTCCGCACCATCGCCGGCCTGATCAAGTAGGGACCCTGGCCGTAGGCATAGCTGGCGCGGCCGTCGGCTGCTTCAATTTGAGCGTGCACTCCGGAAAACAGAAACCCCCTGGCTTATTCAGCCAGGGGGTCAATCAGTCAGACCGGGTGTCTAGACCCAGCTAGCCTTACATAGAGAAACGGAAGCCGAGCAGGTAGCGGCGTCCCAACAGGTCGAAGTTGCCGTTGAACGGAGTGGTGACCGGTCCGGACAGGTAGAACACCGGCGGGTCCCTGTCGAAGATGTTCTGAACCGATCCGAAGAATTCCAGGCCGTTGTCGAGCTGGTACTTCGCAGTCAAGTCGAGCCAGGTCTGGCCCTTGACCCGGTCGCCTGCGAAGCGAGCAAAGTTGAAGTTCCAGCGTCCGCCGGAGATCCAGTTCCCTTGCAGAGTAAGCGAGAGCGGGCCGGTCTTGTAGGCCATGGACAGGTTCGCAATCTGCTGGGCGACGCCGTCGGCGACGTCCTGCTTGGTTGCGTTGACGCCCGGCGGGGTGGTCTCGGCTTTGATCGTGTGCGTTCCGAAGAGGCGGAACGACAGGTCTCCCGACGAGCCGAACAGGTCCAGCGGCATTTCATAGCCAGCCTCGATGTCGATGCCGCTCGTCACGAATTGCGAGAGGTTGAGCAAGGGCAAGTCGATGCTGAGGACCTGGCCAACGGTTTGGCCCACGGCCGGCGGAGCGCGTTTGATCAGGCCGCAGTATTCCGTGAGTCCCTGGAAGCAGAGGTCGATGGTCCGTTGCGTCGAGAGTGAAGCGATCTGACCTGCGATCTCGATCTTGTAGTAGTCGATCGAGGCGTAGAAGTCAGGCAGGAAGTCCGGACGGTAGACGACGCCGAAGGTCTGGGTGTCGGCTTCTTCCGGCGTCAGTTTCGGGTTGCCCAGGGTGACCGGGATCATGGCGACGAATTCGCGGGCCCTGAACGGGTCCGTGACGGAGCCGTAACCGGAGGCTGGAGGCGTAAAGAGTTCGGGGAGACCAGCGGCGCGGACGTCGCGGGAGACGGTCCCACGCAGGCGCAGGCCTTCGAACGGTACGTAGACCAGACCGGCTTTCCACGTGTTGACGCCGCCCGAGGTCGAGTACTCGGTGTAGCGGGTCGCCACGTTGAGATCGAGCGACTGCATGAAGGGCAGGTCAGCGAGCAGCGGGACCTGGACCTCGCCAAAGCCTTCCCAGAGTTCCAGTGCGCCCGCGACGCCCGGCTGGTTGAGATAACCGTAGGCGCCGATCGCCTTGGAGTAAGGGTTTTTGACAGCCGAATTTCCGCGCGTGTCGGTCGTGCGGTTCATGTCCTCGTGACGATAGCCGATACCAGCCGCCATTGAGACAGTGCCCGCGGGAAGTTCGAACAGCGATCCCGAGACGGTCGCTTCCGCGACTTCCTGCGAGTTGGTGTTGAAATACGTGTACTCGGGGAAGTAGTACTCGTTTTGCGCGGCGGTATAATCGCCTCTGGCGCTGACCGTGCCCATCAGGTTGATCGGCACGCAGGGATTGTTGGGGTCCGTCAGCTTGATCCGGCAGACGATGTTGTTGTTTGCATCGCGAACCGCATCCGTTCCGTAGAAGAAGGAGGTCGAAAGCGGGTTGTTGCCTCCCAGTTTAAGCGACCCGGTGCTGACGCCGAGGGTGTAGTAGGCCTCCCAGGTCCAGTCGTCATTGATGCGGCCGTCAACGCCCAGCACGATGCGGTCGGTGCTGTTCTTGCCCCAGTTGTTGACGTTGTCGAAGATCTTCCTGATGCTGATCGTCGAGACGCCGGCGGTGTCCATCCGGGCGGCCATTGCGGGTGTGAGGTAGGCGTTGTCGCGTTTGATGGCGATGCCGGACGAGCCGCCGGTGAAGATGTCCGGTCCGATATAGCCCTGGTGACCCTTGACCGTGCTGTCGGAGTGCAGCGCCTCCAGATAGATGTTCGTGTCGTCGTCGAGATCGTAGCTGATCCGGGCGAACAAGGAGCTGCGGAAGTTCGGTTTGGAAAGATTGGTGACGCTGCCCATCTTCCAGCCGTCGCCACCCTCGGAGTACTCGCCGCGGCGGTTGATGCCGTAGTCATAGGCGACCGGGTTGCCGTTTTTGTCGAACGTGGTGCCGGCCAGCGGACCTGCCCAGATGACGCCTTCCGGCGGCGTGGCGGCGAAGCGGGAGTTGTAGACGAGGCCAGGTTTGCCGCCGGAGATTGCGACGGCCGGCACTTCATCGAGCCACGGGCGCTGAGGATTCTCGCCCAGCGGGTCGCCGGCAATACCATTGGAGCGGTTGTATTCCGCGGCGAACAGGATGCGGCCGCGATCGTCGGCGAAAGCGCCGCCGGCGGTGAGCTTGGCGCCATAGTTGAGGTTGTCGCCGTAGTCTGTCTCACCGATCGAGACTTCGCCCTTGATGCCTTCATACTGCGTGTCGAGGATGAAGTTCACGACGCCGGCCACGGCGTCCGAACCGTAAGCGGCCGAGGCGCCGCCGGTCACCGTATCGACCCGTGCGATCAGGCCCGATGGAATGTTCTCGACGTTAACGGCGGCGGTGACAGAGCCGAATACCTGTTGCGTCACGAAACGCTTGCCGTCCAGCAGGACGAGGTTCCGGAACGTGCCAAGGTTGCGCAGGTTCAGGAACGATCCGTTGGAGATGGCGTTGCTGCCCTTGGACGGCGTCGCCGAGCCACGAAGCGCGGGAATTTCAATCAGCGAGTCGACGATGGCCGTCTGCGCCGAAGCCTGAAGCTCTTCGAGGCCGACAACGCTCACCGGCACAGGGGCTTCCTCGCCCGTTGCAACCGCGATGCGCGAACCCGTCACGACGACGCGGTCTTCCTGCGGCGCGGCCGCGGGGGCCGCCTGACCGGCTTGTGCGAAAGCCGTCTGTCCAGCGCCCATCGCGATCAGCATGGCGACCGCAGAGGCGCCGTTAAGCGCGTAAAGTTTCATTAATTAAGTCCTCCCCTGGGCATCGCGTTGTTGCGACGTCTCAAATTGCGGTGGATGAAGGCCACCCTGGCGTTCGTTTGGAACTTCAAGCACGCTTACGTAAATGAAAGCAACGCACTCGTTCCTGCATGTTTGCAAAATGTACGTGCATATTTGCAGAGTGCGCCGGCCTTTTTAACCAAAATATGCCTGTATTTGCTGCGTATATTTGCATGATGGTGACGCGCCGGCCGACGATTATGACGTAGGGTCACAGCCTCACGGGGCTGCTTGATTATTTCAACCGTGACGCTGGAGCAACAGAAACAAAAACGCCCGGATCTTTCGATCCAGGCGTGTCGAGTCCACAGAGGAAATTGAGTACCAGTTTGGCTAACACTGGCTGGGCTCGAAGCGTAATGCATACTTGCAGGCATCGTTTGCCTTGTTGCACTTTCGGGCACACGGCGTCGCGTCTGGAGCTGCGCTAGCTGAAAAAGTCACCGGCGGGTGGGCAGCAGCCGGGATGCTTTGAGTTTCACCAGCTTCTTAAGCCATCCCACGACTGCGCGAACACGCGCCAGATCGGTCACATCACGGTGCGTGCTCAGCCAGAAACGTCGCCTCAGCCGAACCTGTGCAGGAAGAACACGCGTGAGATTGCCCGACATAAAGCAGGGCAACACGCCTATTCCTCCGCCGGCGTCGATCATTTCGCGCTGTGCGCGTATGGAAGAGGAGGAAAGCGTCGTTCTGAGCCCGCTCCTGATTTCTTCGAGATAGTTGAGTTCGGGCGCGTAGATCAGATCATCAATGTAACCGACGATTTCGTGCCGATTGAGGTCGTCGACAGTCTCGGCCGCCTCGTGCTTTTCCAGATAGGACGGCGCTGCAAACAATCCCAACTCATAATCCGTGAGCGGAGTTACGGAAACGCGCGCGATCGGGGCGGCGCTGAGCGTCACTGCGATATCGACTTCGCGTTTGCTTGACGAAAGAAAGCCGCTTTGCGCGGCGAGTTCTATTCTGAGGCGCGGCATCTGCTCGCGAAGGGCGGGCAGGGCGGGCGCCACGATCGTGGTGCCAAAGCCTTCCGCAACGCTAAGGCGAACGGTTCCTCCAACGACATCCCGCTCGCCTGCCTGCGACACCACCTCCATCGCGGCTTCCGCGTTCAATGCCGCATCGAACAGGCGTCCGCCGCTGGCCGTAAGGTGAAAGCCTTTTCTCGAGCGGACGAACAGGGTGGACTTGAGAGCGGCCTCAAGCCGCGCGATCCGCCGACCTACCGTCGCGGCGTCTACGCCCAATCGTTGTGATGCCGCAGTCAGAGACTCAAATCGCGCCACCGCAATGAAGTGGCGAAGGTCATCCCAGTCATACATAGTTAGCGCTCACAGGGTGCAACCCGGCAAACAAGGCCTGCAAGAATGCAATACGCTATTTGCATTCTTGATGGTAGTCCGAATGCATCATTGGTCCGGCCGTGCATTCAGCAGCCGTTCGACATCAAGGTTAGACATGCGCAACATCCAGTTCCTCATCAACGGCAAATCGGTCAAGGCGACGTCAGGCCGGGAGGGTGAGGTGTTCAATCCGAACACGGGCGAGGTTCAGGCGAAGGTTGGCTTGGCGTCGACGGCTGATGTGGATGCAGCGATTGAGGCGGCGGCCAATGCGTTCCCCAA
>CANJIL010000085.1 GCA_947474455.1 Hyphomonadaceae bacterium
CTCGGCGCTTTACGACTTTACCGTCGTCCACATCTTCCGCGCCCACAACCCGACCGAGGCGGAACGCATGGCGGTCGTCGCCGTCGGCGGGTACGGCCGCGGCGTTCTCGCCCCTTCGTCCGACGTCGATATTCTCTTCGTCCGCAATTACAAGCAGACGGCCTGGGCCGAGAGCGTCATCGAATACATGCTCTATGCGCTGTGGGACATAGGCCTCAAGGTCGGCCACTCCTTCCGTACCATCGATGAATGCGTGAAGCTCTCGAAGGAAGACGTCACGATCCGCACGTCCATTCTCGACAAGCGCTTTCTGTTTGGAGATCGCGCCGTCTACGAGAAGTTGGCCGAACGCTTTCAGAAGGATGTGATTGCCGGGCGCGGGGCCGAATTTGTCGCCGCCAAGCTGCAAGAAAGGGATCAACGTCACGCCCACGAAGGCGACTCGCGCTATCGCGTCGAACCCAATGTGAAGGACGGCAAGGGCGGTCTGCGCGATTTGCAGACGCTGTTCTGGCTCGCGAAATACATTCACGGCGGCAAGACATTGCAGGAAGTGCTCGACAACTCCGCCTGCACGCCCGCGGACAAGGCGATTTTCCTGCGCGAGGCGCGCTTCCTGTGGACGGTGCGCTGCCATCTCCACTTCCTCACAGGCCGCGCAGAGGAGCGTCTCTCGTTTGACCTGCAGCCGGAGATGGCGACGCGCATGGGTTACACGGCCCGCCAGAACGTCAACGCCGTCGAACGCTTCATGAAGCGCTACTTCCTGGCCGCCAAGGAAGTTGGCGCGCTGACGCGTATCCTCTGCGCCAAGCTGGAAGTCGACGAAAAGAAACGCCCCGGCGGTCGGGCCCGCTTTCTTGGCCCCGCCGCCGCCAAGCCGCTCAAGGAGCATGGCTTTGCTATCGACGGCGGCCGGATCACCGTCACCGATCCCGACATGTTCGCAAAAGACACGCGCACGCTGCTACGCCTGTTCTGGCTCGCCAACGAACGCGACCTCGACATTCATCCCGAAGCCATGACGGCTGCGCGCCGGGCGCTCTGGGCGCTCACGCGCCAGGCGCGGGTGGACGATGAATCCCGCGCGATGTTTCTGGAGATCGTCTGCAGCAAGACCCACTCCAACCGCGTCCTGCCGCTGATGAACGAAGCCGGAGTGCTTGGCCGTTTCGTTCCCGAATTCGGACGCATCGTCGGACAGACACAGTTCAACATGTACCACCACTTCACAGTGGACGAGCACACGCTGAAAGCCGTCGAGACGATCCACGACATCGAGCGCGGACTTGAGAAGACACTCCATCCGCTGGCGACCGAACTGTTCCCGAAGATCCAAAACCGCCGGGCGCTTTATCTCGCTATGCTTCTGCACGACACGGGCAAGGGCAAAGGCGACCAGCAGATCGAAGGCGCCAAACAGGCGCGCACCGCCGCGCTGCGCCTCGGCCTTCCCGAGGACGAGGCGGAACTCGTCGCCTGGCTGGTCGGCAACCATCTCGACATGAGTGATACCGCACAGCGCCGCGACATCTCCGACCCGCAGACGATCACGAAATTCACCGGGCGGGTCGGTAACCTGGAACGCCTGCGTCTTCTGCTGATCCTGACGGTGGCGGACATACGCGCCGTGGGGCCGGGCGTGTGGAACGGCTGGAAGGGCCAGCTGCTGCGCGAGCTTTACTATGCGACGGAAGCCGCGCTCCGCGGCGGACGCACGGATGAGCAGGGCCTTCGGAGCCAGCTTGCAGAACGCGCTGAAGCGGCGCGCCGCGTGCTTGCGGACCGGATCGGGCCAACGCCGCAACTTGCCGCCATCGAGGCCGCGTACTGGACCAGCTTTCCGCCTGAGGCGCAGGCCCGCCATGCCGCGGCCCTTGCGCGCGACAATGGCCAGTCGATCATCGTAGGCTCGAACGTGGACGCCGGCCGGTCAACCACGGAAATCCTCGTCACCGCGCCCGACCGGCCCGGCCTGTTTGCGGACCTTTGTGGCGCGCTCAGCGCAGCCGGCGCCAACATTGTTGCGGCCCATCTCTACGAATCCGGCAAGGACCGCGTGCTTGACGTGTTCGAGGTGCAGGATGCGCGCGGCCAGCCCCTTGGGTCGGATAACTCTCACGCGCTTGAGCGCGTCCTCGCTGATCTGCGCGCCGCCGCCGGCGGAGGCGAGGGAGTGAAGAAACCCGGCAAGGCGCCGGCCGCGAGCCGCCGCCTTGCCGCCTTTATCATATCCCCGACCGTGCTCATCGATCGCACGGCGTCGGCTGACTCGACCGTCATCGAGGTCTCCGGCCGTGACCGACCCGGCCTGCTGTATGATATCGCGCGCGAGCTGGCGGACGCGAAACTCTCGATCCGCTCGGCCCATGTCGGGGCCTATGGCGAGCGCGTCCACGACGTCTTCTATGTCGAACAGCTGGCAGGTGGCGTCATGCCGCCTGAGATGGACGAGCCCCTGACCGAAAGACTGGTCGCCGTGCTGCGCTCGCATTCGCCCAACCCGCCGCGCATTCCTGCTCATACGCTGGCGCGCGCGCCCGCGTCGTTCGACCGTTAGAGGGAAAGGCCATGTCCCTCGCGCGCAACGTCTTCGTGCAGACGGTCTTCACGCTCGGCAGCCGCGTGCTGGGCTTTGCCCGCGATCTGGCGCTCAATGCGCGGTTCGGCGGGCAGGGGCCGCTGATGGATGCCTGGGCGACGGCCCAGATGCTGCCCAACCTGTTCCGTCGCCTGTTCGCGGAGGGGGCGTTCGCACAGGCCTTCGTGCCTGTCTTCGCCAAGTCGCGCACGGTCGATGGGCCGGCTGAAGCCGACCGCGTCGCCTCGCAGGCGATGGCGTTCATCCTTTCTGTCGTTGCGGCGGTGTGCATCTGTTTCGAAGTCGCCATGCCGTGGGTGATGCCCGCGCTGCTCTCGGCCTATGTCGACGATCCCGGCACGCTCGCCACCGCCACGCTGATGGCGCAACTCACCATGCCCTACCTTGTCTGCATGACGCTGGCCTCGCTGCTGTCCGGCGTGCTCAACACGCTGGGGCGTTTTGCCTTGACAGCTGGCGCGCCGATCCTGCTCAACGTGTGCACGCTCGCGCCGCTGCTGCTGGTTCCCGATCGCGACACCGCGGCGCTGGCGGCTGCCTCGGCCGTCACCGTCTCTGGCGTGTTGCAGTGCGCCCTGCTGTGGTGGGGCGCGCGCAAGCTTGGCGTCGATCTCCGCGTCGGCTTTCCTGTCGTCAGCCAGGGCGTGCAGCGCATGCTGGCGATTGCCGTGCCTGGCGCCATTGCGGGCGGCGCGCTGCAGGTCAACACGCTCGTCACGCAGATGCTGTCCGGATCAGACGAAGGCGCGCGTTCGGTGCTCTACAACTCCGACCGGCTTTACCAGCTTCCGCTCGGGCTCATCGGCGTCGCTGTCGGTCTCGCTCTCGTGCCGCGCCTGACGCGCCATTTCGCCGAGAACGACCAGGCCGGCGCCGATCGCACGATGGATGACGGCATCGGTCTCTCGATGGCTTTCACACTTCCCGCGGCGGTCGCCCTGCTGGCTATGCCCTTCTTCATCATCGACGCCACGGTCACCCGCGGCGCCTTTACCAGCGTCGACGCCCAGCGCACCGCCGAAGTCCTGCGCCAGTTCGCATGGGGCGTGCCCGCCTTTGTGCTGTTGAAGGTCTTCACGCCGCCCTTCTTCGCGCGCCAGAAAACCAAGGCGCCGATGCAGTATTCGCTGATCTCCGTCATGATCACGATCGCGATCGCCTCGACCCTGTGGTTCTGGCTGCCGACCGTCGGCGTCGATGGCGCGATCGGCCTGGGCATCGCGACCAGCACGTCGGCATGGATCAACGTGCTGATGCTGGCGGGAACCCTCGCGCGCGATGGGGCCTACAAGATGGGCGCGCGCGTCTGGTCCCGCATGCTCCGCTTGGGACTCGCCAGCGCTCTCATGGGCGCCTTCGCCGGCGTCTGCGCCTGGCAGTACCCGCTGCTCTCACAGCTCCTGTGGCGCAAGGAGATCGCGGTGCTGGTGGTTATGGTCACAGGCGTCGTGATCTATGGCGCGGCCGCCTTCGCTTTCCGCGCCGTCTCGATGTCGGAGATCAAGGGTTCGCTGCGTCGCGATACGGACGCCGCCGGCGTCGCCTTGCCGGGAGCGGGCGAGGGCTGATAAAGCCCCGGCCCCGAGGATACGATCATGGCTGAGCAAACTCCCGTCGCCTACACCGGCCCCCAGCGCGTCTTTTCCGGCGTGCAGCCGTCGGGAAGCCTGCATCTGGGCAACTATCTCGGCGCGCTGGTGAAGTTCGTCGCCATGCAGGACCAGTATCCCTGCATCTTCTGTGTGGTTGATCTTCACGCCATCACCGTCCCGCAGGATCCCAGGCTCCTCGCCGCCCAGACGCGAGAGATCGCCGCCGCCTACATCGCCTCCGGAATCGACCCGAAGAAATCGATCATCTTCGCGCAGTCCTCGGTGTCGGCCCACGCCGAACTCGGCTGGATCTTCAACTGCGTCGCGCGCATGGGCTGGGTCGAGCGCATGACCCAGTTCAAGGACAAGTCATCGGGCAAGGACGCCGAGAACATCTCGGTCGGCCTTTTTGACTATCCCGTGCTCCAGGCGGCCGACATTCTTGCCTATAAGGCGACCCACGTGCCGGTCGGCGAAGACCAGAAGCAGCATCTCGAACTGTCGCGCGACATCGCCGCCAAGTTCAACCGCGACTTCAACGCACCCGGCTTCTTCCCGCTGCCCGAGCCGGTCTATCAGGGCCCCGGCGCGCGCATCATGTCGCTCAAGGACGGCTCCAAGAAGATGTCGAAGTCGGACCCGTCCGACGCCTCACGCATCAACCTGCTCGATGCGCCTGACGACATCGCCAAGAAGATCAAGCGCGCAACCTCCGATTCCGAAGCGCTTCCGTCCGAAGTCAAGGGCCTCGAAGGCCGCAACGAGGCGGCCAATCTCGTCGGCATCTATGCGGCGCTCGCCGGCAAGCCGGAGTCCGAGGTTCTGGCCGAATTCGGCGGCAAGGGTTTCGGCGCATTCAAGCCGGCCCTGGCCGACCTTGCGGTGGCGAAGCTCGGCCCGGTGGCCGACACCATGCGCCGCCTGATGAACGATCCGGCCGAAGTCGACGCCATCCTCCGCAACGGGGGCGAGCGCGCCAACGCCATTGCCCAGCCCGTCATGGAAGAGATCCGCCGCGTTATAGGCTTCTGGCATCCCTGAGCCAGCGGCGTGCTGGCGCATTCCTTCCGCCTCGTTCGCCTCCTATCTTCATCAGGTCACAGGAGGCAGGCTTGAAGCGATTGATCGCCGCCATCGCGCTGGGCCTCTCCGCTTGCGGGCAGGGCGCGGCGCCTTTGACAATTGCCGACGCCCAGTACCGGCCGCCGCTAGGAGCTTCAGGAATTGGCGTCGCCTATTTTTCAGTCACGTCGCCTGTGGCCGACCGCATTGTGGGTCTTTCCTCGCCACAGGCTGACCGTGTCGAGGCGCACGCATCCGTGGTTGAGGGGACGCAGGTCTCAATGAAACATCTCGCCACTGTGGAGCTGCCGGCAGGCAAGCCCGTTGTTTTTGGGCCGAATGGCATGCACCTGATGGTGTACGCCCCCAAGGGCATAGCAGAGGGCGCCACATTTCCGATTCAAATTGAATTAGAGTCAGGTCGCAGTGAAACAATTTGGTTCCATCCCACGTCAAGTGGGGCGGTAGGGCGTTAGTAACTTCACATTAGCGAATATTGGGTTGAGGTTAACTGTGGACCAATTCAGGGTTCGCATCTGCCGCTAGCTGGGGCTGGGCGATGTCTGTTTTGAAGCTGCGCCGCGACATGGTCGTGGTCGACAAGGAGACTCCCGCCGACACCGTCGCGGAGATCCAGAAGCCGTTTCCCCTTCGCAAGATCGAGCCTGAAGATGCGGCCGTCATCGACGGCGAGCTTGCGGAATCTCCGATCGAGGACGAAGGCGAACAGGAGAGCGGCAAGTCTTTCTTCCAGCGGATCCGCTTCTGGTTCAACGTCGCGGCGATCGCTGCCGCTGTCGGCGCCTATCCCGCCATGGTCGTCGCATCGAGTGATGTCGGCGATTACGATGTCGGCGGCGCTGTAAACCGGTCCGACTGGACAGCTCCCTGGGCAGGCGGCGTCGCCGCCTTGATGGAAAAGCATTTCA
>CANJIL010000086.1 GCA_947474455.1 Hyphomonadaceae bacterium
CGCACCTTGCCCTGCACCGTCTCGCCCGTGGTGAGCGTGACGACCGCGGGGCTGCCCTCCTTCAGGTAGGCGAGCTTTGCGTCCGGCATTTCGGCGTCGAGTTCGATCAGGCCGTCGCGCGCGATGCGGAAGTACGTCGTGGCCGCGGCGGCGGTGGAGATTTCGCCGGGGCGGATAGCGCGCTGCAGCACCATGCCGGCGACAGGAGCGCGGAGGATCATGCGCGACTGGCGCACTTTCATCTCGTTGACCTGGGCTTGCGAGGCGGCGAGCGAGGCTTGGGCGCCGGCGGTTTCCATGCGGCGTTGTTCCAGCAGCTCCTTCGAGAAGGCGCCTTCCTGCTCGAGCGATTCAGCCCTGCTGAGCTGGCTCTTCTTGAAATCGACGTTGGCCCTCTGGGTTGCGAGGGTTGCTTCGGCCTGCGCAATCTGCGCCTGCAGGAGAGCATCGTCGAGCTTGGCCATCGCCTGCCCCTGCTTCACCCAATCACCTTCATCGACATAGACCGTGGCGACGCGGTAACCGGGAAGCTCAGAGCCAACGGCGGCTTCCTCGCGCACGACGAGGCGGCCCGTGGCGATGAACTCGTCGGCGAGATCGCGCGCTTCGACCCGCGTGACGCGCATGGATTGCGAGTCGCGGGCAGCCTTCGGCGCGGCCGTTTCTTCAGCCGGCGCGGGCTTCTGTCCGCATGCGTGCAAAGCGAACATCATCACGCCTGCGCCCGTGACCAGCGCGGCCGATGTGAGGGTTTTGCGCGTTGTCATCTTTTTGTGTCCTTGCGCGTCGTTGGGGGAGGAGTTCGGGAGGTCTTTTATCTGTGGCGTCTGGTCGTGGTCAGGGTTGGCCCCTTTCCATATGATGGATGAGGGCAGCCACATTCTACCTGACGACGAAGAATTTTTGACTCGCTTGGCCGGCGCAGACGCAAATTCTCGCTCCGCTGCCTGATCAGCAGCAGGGACCGGGTTACCGGGTTGTGGTTCGTCGGGGAGGTCCATCACAACCACTCGGAAACTATGGCGTTTCCCTATATCATTCTGTTATAGATGGCAAACATGGTGATCGCGTTAAGCAGGTCACGCTTTTCATCCGGCCCGGAGCGAGCATGCAGGCGGCCCAGGAACCCAAGAATAACGCTTCACCCAGGGAGCGAATCCTTGCGGCGGCGAGGCAAATCTTCCTCGACGGCGAACCTGAGAACGCGACCATGGACGCCGTCGCCCAGCAAGCCGGCATGTCCAAGAAGACGATCTACCGTGAATTCAAGAGCCAAGCCGAGTTGCTGGGAACACTGTTGATCGAGAACGTCGCCGATCTAGGCGATTTCTCGCCCCCCGGTCCGGGCGATGACATCGAGCTCGAACTCTATGGCCTTCTCGTGCGCATGATGACGCACTTCACCAGCCCGCGCGCCATGGCCCTGATGCGCCTGATCATCTCCGAAGTCCGGCGCTATCCCGAACTGATGAACGCCGCCAAGCCCAAGGGCTTCGCCCGGGAAAAGCTCGCCGAGTGGCTGGCCTCACCTGCGGTCCGCGCCAGATATAAAATCGACGATCCAGCAGACGCCGCGGCAATGCTGTTCGGCATGGTGATCCAGGATTCCGGCTTCAAGCTGCTGGTCGGCGGCAAGACCAATATGCCGCTGCACATTATCGAATCCCGGGCGCGCCGCGCCGTGCAGATCTTCCTGCGCGGGGTAAGGAAGGATGTTTAGGCATAGTGCCGTCGCGCGAGTCCCCTCTTCCGCCCTCGTGATTCGACGGGCGCAAGCTTCGCTGGCTGCTCGTCATAAGAGCTAAACTACCGGCGGTAGAATAGGCCTCGCAGCGAGCCGCGATCCTTCGCGAAGCGATGGACCGCGGCCGTCGGAGTATGTGGGCGCGCTCGTTGAACCATCCTGATAGCGCCTCGCTCTCTACATCGGTGAAAGCAGCATCCACACGCCCTCGCGGTCGGCGCTGCGACGTTCGACCAGCAGGCGGGCGATCTGGCTGTCGTCGTGGAAGGCGGCGCCGACGACGCTGTCGAGCATCGCTTTCGCGAGATTGTCGAGATCCATGTGCGGCGGGTCGCCGGTGAATTCCATGGCGATGTGCGCCGACCAATCGCCCCAGCGCGGACGAACGGGGAAGTGGAGCCGGAAGAATTCCTTGAGCAGTGGCTTGTAATATTTGGCCTGCGTCGTGAGGCCCTCGACCTGCACTTCGAGCGAGCCGTCTTCTTCAAGCCGGGCGCGAACCTTGGCCTGGCGCGTCCAGGCCCGCCCGTCTTCGCGTTTCGCGTCTTCAGCCAAGACTGCTCCCTAGCTCGTCAGACCGGCGGATGTCATCCGGCGCTATCGACGCTCTTTGCGACAAACACGCTGGCCCGCAGACACGAATTGAGAACTTCCCGTGCCTTGAAATATTTCTTGCCCTCATAAAAAGCCCCGGTATTCGGGGACGGCTCCAGCTTCGAGAATTCCACGACATACCCGATGGCGCGCACCTTCTTGCGAACCAGGCTTTCGAATTCCGCCGGATCGCGCCCCGTGTCGTTCAGGACAGAAACGCAGCGCATGCGCTCGTCAGAGGCGAAAGGGTAATATCCGGCGATATTGCTGTTGGGGAATATCATCCATTCATAGCTGTTCCAGAACCACCCCTCGATCTGTGTGGTGTCAGCGTTCAGTGTGATGATGCTTTCCGTGGCGGCGGATGCGGGTGCGGGCGCCGGTGTGGTTGCGCACGCGGCCAGAACGACAGCGAACGGAAGATTCAGCGCCATTATTCGCTCAAGCATGTTTGTTGACCCCGGACGGAAGCTTGTTCCGTTAAGCAGACCAGATGCTGGCCGAAAGGGCGGTTTCCCCGACACCCGAGCCTTTATGCCGTATTGATCCAAAGAACGCTTGGGTCTAGTCCCAGCGCGGATTTTTAATGCGTTACAAGGCTGGGAGCTGCACCATATGGCCGGAAAGACCCGCACCGAAACCGATACCTTTGGCCCGATCGAGGTTGCGGCCGACCGGTATTGGGGCGCGCAGGCGCAAAGGTCGCTGGGCAACTTCAAGATCGGCTGGGAGAAGCAGCCGGCCCCGATCGTGCGGGCGCTAGGCATCGTGAAACGCGCGGCGGCGGAAGCGAACCTCGAACTCGGCAAGCTCGATTCCAAGCTGGCGAAGAACATCATCGCGGCGGCGCAGGAAGTGATCGACGGCAAGCTGAACGATCACTTCCCGCTAGTGGTCTGGCAGACAGGTTCGGGCACGCAGTCCAACATGAACGCCAACGAGGTGATCTCCAACCGCGCCATCGAGATGATGGGCGGGACGATAGGCACGAAGAAACCCGTGCACCCGAACGACCACGTCAACATGAGCCAGTCGTCGAACGACACCTTCCCGACGGCGATGCACATTGCATGCGCGGAGCAGATCTCGACGGACCTTCTCCCCGCTCTCGAGCATCTGCTCGATGCGCTGAAGCAGAAGTCGGCGGACTGGAGAAAGATCATCAAGATCGGCCGCACGCATACGCAGGATGCGACGCCGCTGACGCTCGGCCAGGAATTTTCAGGCTATGCCAAGCAGATCGAGAACGGCATTGCACGCATCAAGTCAACGCTGCCGTCGCTGATGGAGCTGGCGCAGGGCGGCACGGCGGTGGGCACCGGGCTGAATGCGCCGAAGGGTTTCGACAAGCTGGTGGCGGCGAAGATCGCGGAGATCACCGGGCTTGGCTTCAAGACCGCGCCGAACAAGTTCGAGGCGCTGGCGGCGCACGATGCAATGGTGATGAGCCATGGCGCGATCACGACGGTGGCCGTATCGTGCTTCAAGATTGCGAACGACATACGCTTCCTCGGGTCGGGCCCGCGCGCGGGTCTGGGCGAGCTGGCGTTGCCGGAGAACGAGCCGGGCTCGTCGATCATGCCGGGCAAGGTGAACCCGACACAGTGCGAAGCGCTGACCCAGGTCTGCGGCCACATCATGGGCAATAACGCCGCGATCGCGTTTGCTGGTTCGCAGGGCCATTTCGAGCTAAACGTGTTCAATCCGATGATGGCTTACAACTTCCTGCAGTCGGTACGGCTGCTGGCCGACGCGGCGATCTCGTTCACCGACAACTGCGTGGTCGGCATCGAGCCGCGCATCGACAACATCGCGAAGGGCGTCGAGAATTCCCTGATGCTGGTGACTGCGCTGAACGAACGGCTCGGCTATGACGTCTGCGCCAAGATCGCGAAGACCGCTCACAAGAACGGGACGACGTTGCGTCAGGAAGCCGTCGGCGGCGGTTATCTGACGGACGCGGAGTTCACGAAACTAGTGCGTCCCGAAAAGATGATCGGGCCGAAATAGTCCGAAATCGCCGTTACAACAATAAAGCATACTATCTTCCTTCCTGAGCCGCAGTGACGGGCATCCGAAAGCGGAGCCGACCGCTACTGATCAGGAGGAACGACAATGCGGATTATCGTGACGGTTGTTACGGCTGTTGCGCTTTCGGCCGCCGCTGCTGGCGCGGCCTGGGCGCATCACGGGTGGGACCCCTATGACTCCGGCGAGCAGCAGAAATTCAGCGGCCCGATCGCCCAGCTGAAGTGGGAGCAACCCCACGCCATCCTGTGGGTGAACAGCGGCGGCAAAAGTCTCGAAGTCTGGCTCTCGCCGCTTCAGAGGATGGTGGATCGCGGCCTGAACAAGGACGCGCTTTCCGTCGGAAAGACGGTGACGGCTGACGCCCAGCCTCACACAAAAAACGTCAACGAGTGGAAGGCGCAAAGCATAATGGTCGATGGTAAGACCTACGACCTGATGCGGTGACGTGAAGGATCAGTCCGCCGCGGGCTGACGCAACGGAATCTCTTGACGACGACGCGACCCCCGTCGAGCGGCTCCGCGAAAAGTCCCGCCTTGCTGCCCGCGACGGTCCGTCAAGATTGCGGGCATTGAATTCACGCCGCTGAATGTTCGCAAAAAAAATGATCGCGCCTAGATGGTTCGAAATTAACACTGCGCTTCTGACTTGTTAGCTTCCTCGCCGTCGGCGGGACAATCAAAGATGGAGCTTTGCCGACGCAGAAAGGGAGGAAGCAATGCGTATCATTGCAATAGTGTTGACGGCAGCGTTTTCATGCGCAGCCGTTTCTGGAGCCGCCTGGGCTCACCACGGATGGGCGCCCTACGACGCCTCAAAGCAGCGGAAATTCACGGGCACGATCGCCGATCTCAAATGGGAGATGCCTCACGTACTGCTGGGCGTGAGCAGTGGGGGCCAGAGGTATGAATTCCAGCTCACCTATCCGGCGCGGATGATCGATCGCGGGCTGGTGCAGGCATCGCTCACGGCGGGCAAGACCGTGACGGTCGAGGCCCAGCCGAACAAGGAAAAGGCCAACGATTGGCAGGCCGTGACGGTCACCGTCGATGGCTACGAATACAGCATGCTGCGTTAGCCGCGCAGGTCCCTGCACGACACGACGCCCGATCCCGGCTGGGGTTCGGGCGTTGGTCGGCCGGAATTCTGAATGAAACGCGCTCTCGTGGGTGTTGCTTTCGGGGTGTTGGAGGCATGCGCCAC
>CANJIL010000087.1 GCA_947474455.1 Hyphomonadaceae bacterium
CGGAGCTCGATAAGCTGGTGACCGAGGCTTATCATGTCTTCGACTTCAAGAAGGCGTTCCACGAGCTCGTGAATTTCTGCGTGGTCGATCTGTCGGCCATATACTTCGATATCCGCAAGGACAGCCTTTACTGCGACGCGCCTTCTTCGATGCGGCGCCGGGCGTGCCGAACGGTGATGGACGAGGTTTTCACGCGCCTTGCAATCTGGTTGGCGCCGGTGATGGTATTCACTTGCGAGGAAGCATGGGAGCAGCGGCATCCGGGGAAGGGTTCGGTGCACCTGCAGCAGTTTCCGAAGACGCCGGAGGGGTGGCTTGATGCTGGCGTGGCGGTGAAGTGGGACGCCATCTTCCGGGTGCGGAAAGCAGTGACCGAAGCACTTGAAGTCGAGCGGCGCGAGAAGCGGATCGGATCGTCGCTTGAAGCCGCTGTGGACGTGAAAGTCGGCGCCAAAGCCGACCTCGATGCGTTCGTGGGCGAAGACGCTGCGGAAATCTTCATAACGTCTGACGCGAAGCTCAGCCCCGGAGTGGGTGCTTCGGCCATCACCGTCACCAGTGTTCGCGTGCCGGGGTGGTGGAAGAAATGTGCGCGGTCGTGGAAATACTTCGCCCCCTCGAGCGCCGATCCGGAGTTTCCGGACATCACGCCGCGGGACGCTGCGGCGGTGCGCGAGTACCGTGTTCTCCAAGGGTAAATCATGGCCGTTACTGTGGACTGGCTCTCGCGTGAGAAGATGACCCGGGCTTGGCGCTGGGGCATTCCCCTGATCCTGGGGCTCATCGTGTTGGACCAGATCAGCAAGGCCTGGGTGCTGGCGACGCCGGAACTCAACGCGATGAACTGCCTGGCGGACAATGCGCTGTGCGGGCGGGTCGAAGCGTCGCCGTTGTTCGACTTCTCGATGACCTGGAATCGCGGCGTCAGCTTTGGCGTGATGCAGGCCGAGGGACTGGCCCGTTGGGGATTGTTCGTCCTGATCGGGGCGATTGCCGTCGGTTTTACGCTGTGGTTGTTTCGGGCCGAACGCTGGATGACGGCGCTGGCGCTTTCCATGGTGGTGGGCGGCGCGGTCGGAAATCTGATCGACCGGGCGCGCTTCGGCGCAGTGGTGGACTTCCTTGATTTCTCAGGCCCGTGGTTCGGCATGGTGATCGGCGGCTGGAAGGTCGGTTTTCCGTGGATTTTCAACGTCGCAGACGCTTCTATCAGCCTTGGAGCCGCCGCATTGCTGCTGGATCAGCTTCTGGCCGGGCGCAAAAGAGCAGGCTAGAACGCCCAAGAGTCGGCAACA
Source organism: Hyphomonadaceae bacterium (assembly GCA_947474455.1). Taxonomy (GTDB): domain Bacteria; phylum Pseudomonadota; class Alphaproteobacteria; order Caulobacterales; family Hyphomonadaceae; genus UBA7672. The sequence continues at coordinate 1,296 of CANJIL010000087.1, forward strand.
GCCGTACAGGAGATTTTCGTGAAGCGTATCGCACTGATGGGCCTCGCCAGTATCGCCGCCATTGGCGCGACAGCTTGTGGCTCGATGTCCACCCCCGACGAGTTCCGCGTGGTGCGCAAGGCGCCGCTGACCGTGCCGCCGGAATACAACCTCCGGCCGCCGGCGCCGGGCTCGGCGCGTCCGCAGGAACTGTCGCCGGAAGCACAGGCCCGCACGGCGGTGTTCGGCGTCGATGTTGCCCCCAGCGCCAGTGAGGGCGAGAAGGCGTTCATCAAAGCTGCAGGCGGCGACGCGATTGATCGCAGCGTGCGCAACCAGCTCGACTTCGACAATGCGCAGATCCTACGCAAGTCGTCGAACTTCGCGGATATGATCCTGAATTTCGGTCAGAGCGCGCCGACCAATGCTGTGGTCGACCCCGCCACCGAAGCTGCGCGCATCAAGGCGCAGCAAGATGCGACCACGGAGCTGACGGGTGGCGGCAAGGTCATGATCCAGCCCAAGCACACCAGCAAACTCCCGGGGCTGTGATCCTGACGGCGAAGCTTGCGGCGGCGCGCGTGATGCGCGGCATCGCAGCGATAGTTGCGGCCATGGCGGCCTCCGTCATGCCGGCCGCAGCTCAAGCCGAATGGAAGCCGGAGACGTTCACGCTTGCCAACGGCATGATGGCGGTGGTTCTGCCGGACCATCGCGCACCGGTTGTGACGCATATGCTGTGGTATCGCGTCGGTTCGGCGGATGAGGTGAAGGGAAAATCGGGGCTGGCGCACTTCCTCGAGCACCTCATGTTCAAGGCGACGGGCAAGATTCCGGCGGGAGAGTATTCGAAGATCGTTGCGAGGAATGGCGGGCAGGACAACGCGGCCACTTTCTACGACTACACAAATTACCATTTTCGCGTGGCGAAGGATCGACTGCCGCAGATGATGCGGATGGAGGCGGACAGGATGGTTCACCTCAAGCTGGAAGAGAACGAAGTCACTCCCGAGCTGAGCGTGGTGCGGGAGGAGCGGCGGCAGACTATCGAGTCCAGTCCAGGCGCCGTGCTGGACGAGATGGTGTATGCGCAGCTCTATGTGGGCCATCCTTATTCTATTCCCGTCATCGGACACATGGACGAGCTGGCCAAGCTGACGCGCGATGCTGCGGTCGACTGGTACCGGACCTGGTACGGGCCGGAGAATGCGATCCTGGTGGTCGCGGGAGATATCACGGCGGCGGAGCTGAGGCCGCTGGCGGACGATATCTATGGTGGCATACCGCGGCGGGGGAACCTCCACGTGCGGTCTTGGCCAAAGGTTCAGCCGCTGGCCAAGTCGGTGGAGATTTCGCATTCCGATCCGAAGGTCGCGCAGGCGTCGTGGTCGCGGAACTGGCTGGGCGCGGCGACAGGGGATGCGGATGCGGATGCGTTGCTGGTCGGGATCGAGATTCTCGCCGGTGGGCGGACAAGCCGGTTCTATCGCGAACTGAATGAGCGCGGCCAGTCTGTGACGAGCTACGGCTACTCGATGGAGATGGAGGCGCCTGGCGTTGTTGTTGTGGGCGCCCAGCCGGCGCCGGGGGTGTCGATCGACGAGATCAAGACGGCGGCGATGGGCGTGACGCAGAAATTCCTCGCTGAAGGTCCGACGACGGAAGAGCTGGAGCGCGCCAAGGCGACGATTGCGGCGTCTTCGGTGTTCACGCGCGACAACCAGATGGCGATGGCGGAGTGGTATGGCCAGCAGCTGACGGCGGGCCAGTCGGTCGAGCAGATCGAGACGTGGGAAGACCGCGTGAGGGCCGTGACGGTGGCGGATGTCCTGCGGGCGATGAACAAGTATCTTGCGGACACGAACTATGTCGACGCTGTGTTGCTGCCGGAGGACAATTGATGCGGCGGCTGGCTGGATATCTGGGGGCGGTGCTGCTGGCGGGTTGCGCGACCGCTGTGCCGCCGGTTCCGACCATTGCGGCGGTTCAGACCAGGCCGACGTCTTCCTTGGCGGATGTCCAGGTGGTGACCTCGCCGGGCGGCATCGCGGCGTGGCTTGTGTCGGAGAGTTTCGTTCCGATTATCGCGATGGAGTGGACGTGGCGGGGCGGCGCCGCGGTCGAGCCGGCGGACAAGCGCGGCGTGGGCTGGTTGCTGGCCTACATGATGAATGAGGGCGCAGGGGACATGGATACCTCCGCCTATGGCGCGCTGATGGACGATCTCAACCTGAAGTTCGCGTGCGGTTCGTGGATGGACTGGACGAACTGCGGGATGACGACGCTGAAGGCGACGGCGAACGAGAGCTTCGACATGGTGCGGCAGGCGTTCTCCGACCTGCGGCTTGATGACGAGCCGTTCGAGCGGGCGAAGCGCGAGCTGATCGTCGGGCTCGAGTCGGACGAGACCAGCCCCAAGACGGTCGCCAGCAAGGCGATGAACGAGGCGCTGATCCCGCGGCACCCTTACGCGCGGAATGCGACGGAAGCGACGGTGAAGACGATCACCAGGTCCGATGTGCGGCAGCTGATGTCGCAGCTGATGACGAAGGACAAGCTTCTGGTTGTGGTGGTGGGAGACATCACGGCGGAGGAGCTGAAACCGAAGCTGGATGAAGTGTTCGGATCGCTGCCGGCGACATCGACACTTCCGGTGCTGACTGACGCCGTGCCGCAACCGGCGCCGGCGGCGCCCATCCTCGAAGAGCTGTCGCAGCCGCAGACGCTGATCGCTTTCTCCGGGCCTGGCATAAGGCGCCAAGACCCGGATTTCTACGCGGCTTACGTGCTGAACTACATTCTCGGCGGCGGGGGGTTTTCCTCGCGGTTGACGGACGACATCCGCGAGAAGCGTGGTTTGACGTATGGCGTCGGCACCGGGCTGAGCATCCAGCCGCATTTCTGGCGCTGGACAGGGTCCAGTTCGACAATGAACGACAAGGCGAATGAGGTTGTCGGCCTGATCCGTGAGAATATTGCCCGGCTGGGCAAGGAGGGCCCGACGCAGCAGGAGCTGGCGGACGCTAAGGCCTATATAACCGGCGCTTTTCCGCTGGCGTTCGACAGTAATACGAAGATCGCCGAGAACCTGCTTGGGTTCAGGCAGGATGGTTTGCCGGCTGACTATGTGGAGCTGCGCAACGCCTATTTCGAGGGCGTTACCCTCGAAGAGGTTAAGCGCGTGGCGACTACCTATATGAGGCCCGAGAACTTCACGTTTGTGATGGTCGGGAAGCCGACCGACTAGATCGCCCGGCTTCCCGTTTTCCTATCACTGTTGCTTCAGCTGGGCGGCATCCACAGCCGCTTGCTGCGCTGCCTTCTCGTCGTTCGCGCGCTTGATGATGTAGGCCTTGATCGCGTCTGTGGTTTCCTGCGTCAGGATCGCGCCCCAGGCCGGCATACCCCGTTGGGCGAGGTCGCCGTCACGCACGGTGGTGTTCCACGCATTGCGGAGCAGAATTGGCGAGTAGCGCAGGTCGGGACCGACCGAGCCTTCGCCCGGGATTGCCGTCTGGCCGTGGCACACGGCGCAATTGGCCGTGAAGGCCTCTTCGCCGGCAAAAACCGTCTCTGTGTCTGCGGTGAGCAGCGGCGGATCGATGCGCACGCGGACCTTGCTTGGATCAACCGGCGGCATCGCGGTCGGCAGCGCAGCCTTGCCGCCGGCGGCGAAAACCAGGAGACGGGAGTTGTTGCCGCTGAACGGGTTGATGTGTGCCTGTCCCTCAGGCCGGCCGCGGGCGCCGGTGAGAATGGCGACCTCCTGCCGTCGGTCGACAGTGTAGGTAGCCGCGCCCGCAACGGTGCGAGCTTGCGTTGGGGCGCTCCAGAGCTTCTCGCCCGTGGTGGCGTTGTAGGCGTTGAATTCGCCCTTGTGGTTGCCTGAGAAGATCAGGTTGCCGGACGTCGCGAGGATGCCCGATGAACCGTAGGCGTCATTCTTGATGCGCCAGACTTCTTTCGCCTTCACCGGATCCCAGGCGAGGATGTAGCTTTCGATGCTGCCGCACTTTGCGCCCGGCGCGGCACATAGCGCCGCGCCACCGGCGAAGTTTGTGCCGGTGTTCCGGCCTTCCATATTGAGCTTGAAATCCTTGACGCCGGCATAGGCCGACGCCGCGACCTGGACCGGGATGTAGATGTAGCCAGTTTCCTGGCTGAACGCCATCGGATGCCAGTTATGCATGCCGCCGGCGGTAGGAATCACGATGACAGGCTTGCCGGTGACCTCGTAGCGAGCTTCGGGCACTTCGACA
>CANJIL010000088.1 GCA_947474455.1 Hyphomonadaceae bacterium
GGGCAGGGTCGCCCGTTCGATCTGCCAGTGATCGAAAACAGGTAGCCGATTTTCCCTCCCGAAATCCAGCCTGACGTTGGCGAACCTCGAAAGAATGATTCCGCGCAGTGGCCATTCGCCAATCGGGTTTCCGGCCAGCCTCACGGGTTATTACAGCTTACATCACGCACAGTGCTTCTGTCGCAGCGACAGCAAGCGGAGTGTGACAAAGAATTTCGTTTAATTACAATCATCTACAGTTTGAAAGATACCGTAACGAAGCTTGATGGGCTCACTAATTGTGCAGTTGCGTTATTCGCGTATCTGCTGAACCGACCTCGAAAGGCGTATCGGAGGGTTTGTTCAGTGAAGCGTACCGAGATCTCAGCCAGAACGGCCACAGTTGTCGGCAGTCATCAGGGCCGCGTGCGGGTGGGGGTGATCGGCGCGGGCGTGTTCGGCGGTTACCACGCCCAGAAATTCGCCTCCAGCTTCCATTCCGAATTCGTCGGCGTGTTCGACCTCAATGCTGAGGCCGCCGGAAAGGTTATCGCCAAAGTCGGCAAGGGCCGGGTGTTCGCCTCGTTCGAAGCGATCGCCGCGGAGTGCGATGCGCTCGTCATCGCCACGCCCGCCTCCAGCCACGCCTCACTGACGCGCCGCGCGCTCGAAGTCGGCAAGCATGCGCTTGTGGAGAAGCCGCTCGCGCTCACGGGCTCGGAAGCCCGTCAGCTCGCCAAGATGGCGCTCGAGCGCGATCTGGTTCTTTCGGTCGGCCACCAGGAGCGTCTGGTGTTCGAAGCAATGGGCCTGTTCGCCACGGGTGAGCGTCCCAAGCGCGTCGAGGCTGTTCGCATGGGCCCGGCCTCGCCGGAAGGCCGGTGCGAAGACGTCAGCGTTGTGTTCGACCTCATGATCCACGATCTCGATCTAGCGGCCGAACTCTTCGGTGGCGACGTGAAGGGTACGGATGCCGAGGGCCACTCGGCGCACACGCGCCTGCTTGACCATACTTCGGCTGAATTGCATTTCGCCACGAATGGTCACGCCAGGCTGACGGCCTCGCGCTGCGCCGAGAAGCGTGAGCGCTGGATGCGCATCGAATACGCCTCGGGCACGATCGAGATCGACTTCGTTACCCGCAAGGTCGTGAACACCACCAATTTTAGCATCCGGGCGGACGTGTCTGAAATCCTCCCGGATCCGCTGAGGGCCGCAGATGAAGCCTTCCTCGCGGGGATCCAGGGCCGTGCGGCCCCGGTGATCACGGGTGGTGTTGGCGCCCGTGCGGCGGCGATGGCTGAAATTGTGGAGTCCTGCGCGCTCGCCGCGACCAGCGTCGCGGCCGCCTAGGCTTTCCAGTAAACGCCTGATAAGCAGCGCCCGTTGTCGCAGGTTCTTGCGATTCCCGTGATACGGCCCAGATGAGCCTTGTGGGCCGGCCCGCCTTCCCCGAACCAGTCAACGGAGAAACCCATGGCAAAGAAGCCGACGGCTCGCGTCGAATACGCGTTTTTCAACGTGATCTATGAAGACGGCAGCCAGCGCTCCAACCGCAAGGTTTCGGCTGAGGTGATGGACGCCTACGACACGGATGCAGCCATCCGCGCGGCGATCGAGGCTCAGGACAAGGCGATTTCCGAGAAATCGGGATTGCCGCCGCTGGCGATCAAGTCGATTACGCCGGTGAAGTGAACTCCGAAGCGGTTCACTTGGCTGATATATCAGCCTTGCCGGGCCGGCTGCGCGCGGTCATGCTGTCCTCATAAGAGGCCGCCCTGAAGACGGCGGGCGGGAGGACGCCCATGACCAGCGACTTCACCCGCCGCATGATGCTGGGCGCGCTGCCTGCCTTTGGGCTGGCCGGCGTTGCTTCTGCGGAGACGACGGGCTCGCGCATCGTCACTCCGGCCGAGCCCGAAGTAGGCGACATGCTCGATGCGTGGGTCGACATGTATGGCCGGCCGACTGCGAACGTGATGCTCAACGGCAAGGGGCCGTTCAAGTTCATGGTCGATACCGGATCGAGCGCGACAGTCATTGCAGAGCGCCATTTGACAACGCTCGCTGCGCCGGAGGTTGGCGTGGCGACGGTTGCAGGCACCACTGGCATGGCGCAGGCGCCTGTCGCGCTGATCAATAAAGTGCAGACCGGGGTGGTGACGAAGTCGGACCTGCGTGTAGCTGTCCTGAAGGATCAGAATCTTCCCGACCTGGACGGCATTCTCGGCGGCGATGTATTCGCGGGGTATCGCCTGAATTTCAACATTCGCGAGAAAACCGTCCGCGTGGAGTCCACGCGCCGGCTGGCGCGTGCGACTTCGCCCGTCAACATGCGTGTCCGCAACGGTCTGCTGGCGGAGATCGACGGCAAGGTCGGTTCCGTCAACGCTAAGCTGATGCTTGATACGGGCGCTCAAACCTGCATCGCCAACCGGGCGCTGAGCGCTGCGCTGTTCAAGAAGCACCCGAAGCTGATGCGTATCGACAATGTGCAGATTTACGGTGTGACCGGGCATTCGATTGTCGGCGAGTACATCAACCTTCCCAGAGTCAATCTGAGAGCGTTCTCGGTCGATGATGCGGGTTGCGTGGCGGCAGATGCTCCGGTCTTCGATCTCTGGAAGCTGAATGAGGAGCCGGCCATGATCGTGGGCGTGACCGTGCTCTCCAGGTTGAATTCGTTTTCGATCGACTACGGGGCGAGGGTGTTCGACGCAGCTCTGCCGTCGGATCTGATGGCCCAGAATATGGCGGCTCAGGGCTAGAACCATCACCCTCGCTTGCCAAGCGGCGCCGGATGGGTACATGCATCCGATCCCTCGGCAGCCGGAATTCGAGCCATGACCGTCAAAGTCCGCTTTGCGCCTTCGCCCACGGGCAAGCTGCATGTCGGGAACATCCGCACCGCGCTCGTGAACTGGCTCTTCGCCAAGAGCCAGGGCGGCATGTTCGTGCTGCGGATCGACGATACCGACCTCGAGCGCTCCACGAAGGAATACGAGGAGGCCATTCGCGCCGACCTGAGCTGGCTCGGCATGACCTGGGGTGAGACGTTCAAACAGTCGGAACGGTTTGCGCGCTACACCGAAGCAGCTGGTCAGCTCAAGTCCAAGGGCTTGCTCTATCCCTGCTATGAAACCGCGGAGGAACTGGAGCGCCGCAAGAAGATAGCGCTTAGCCGCGGCAAGCCGCCTGTTTACGACCGCGCCGCGCTGGCGCTGACGGCGGATGATCACAAAAAACTTGAAGCCGAGAGGCGCAAGCCGCACTGGCGGTTCAAGCTGTCGGGCGGTCGTGCGGAATGGAACGATCTTGTTCGCGGTCAGCAATCCATCGACACAGCCTCCGTGTCCGATCCGGTGCTGATCCGCGAGGACGGCTCGTTCCTCTACACCATGCCGTCTGTCGTCGACGATGTGGATGCGAAGATCACGCATGTGATCCGTGGCGAGGACCACGTCACAAACTCCGGTGCGCAGATCGAGATCTTCCTCGCACTTGGCGCGCAGCCGCCGGAGATGGCGCACATGCCTCTGCTGATCGGCGCGGACGGGCAGGGGCTGTCAAAGCGGCTCGGCTCGTTGTCGGCGGAGCAGCTGCGCAATGAGGGTTATGAGCCGATGTCGATCCTGTCGCTGCTGGCGAAGATCGGCACGTCGGATCCGGTCGAAGCGCGCGAGAGTCTCCAACAGCTGGCGATGGAGTTCTCGTTCTCGAAGATGGGTCGGGCGCCGGCGCGCTTCGATGAGAACGAACTCGACGGACTCAATGCGCAGATCGTGCATGGCATGAGCTTTGAGGCGGTGAAGCCGCGACTGGCGAAGCTGCCTTATGGCGATCAGGCGACGCCGGATTTCTGGGATGTGGTGCGCAGCAATCTCAAGGGCGTGCCTGATGCGGCGGTGTGGCTCGCGGTTGTCTATGGCGGCGGGCTGACTGGGCCGGATTTGGATGCAGACGATCAGGCATTCATCGGTGAGGCAGCGAAGCTGTTTCCTGCTGGAGACGTCACGGCTGATACCTGGAAGAGCTGGGTCAATGCGGTGAAAGCGAAGACGGGCCGCAAGGGCAAGGGCCTGTTCATGCCGCTGCGCCGCGTGCTGACTGATCAGGAGCATGGTCCGGAGATGGACAAGATGCTCTTGCTGATCGGTGGCGAGAAGGCGCGGGCGCGGCTGGTTGGGGCGGCGCCGTAAGCCCGGTGAGGGCGTATGCTCAGACGCGCCTGATCCACGCTTTCACAATAGCCTCGAATGTCTTGGCGTTCGTCTTCAGCGTCTTGCCGACGCCGAGCGTGATCGGGGCGCAGTCTTTCGCCAGCCATAGCAGAAGACCGCCAGGGTCAGGGACTTTGAGCTCCGGGTTGTCCTTCGCTTTTGCACCAGTGTAAGCGACGAGCTGGATCGCGTCCTTCGAGCGCAGGTTCACGGTGGCGAACCAGTTGGTGTGGTGGAAGCTCAGCCAATTCCATTTCACGCCATCGCTGATTTCCGGCGACAGGCTCAGGATCAGGTTGCGGACGAACTCGATATCCGCCTTCAGCGGATGATCGAGCACCGCTATGAAGGCGCCGGCATCATCCGTTCACGCAAGCGCCTTCTGCTTGGCGGTCTTCTTGTGGACGGCCCTCTTCGGTGTGGCCATGGATCAGAGCGTTGCCAGGATTTCGTCGAGACCCTGGTAACCCCCCTCCAGGCCGTCGGTCATGCCCGTGGCGGCGGCGCCGTCGCGGGCGTCCTTCGAGGCCCACACCAGATTGCATGGGGCCTCGCACGAGCGCGTGATGACAATCTCGCGGTCGGACAGCAGATTGATATTGAGCTTGTTGGCCAACTCAGCCTCCCCGCTGTTCGGCGAGGAGCGTGTCGAGTGACAAGCAGCTAATCTCCATGCCGTCGGTCATGCCGGTGGAGACGGCGGCGTCGCGCGCCGCGTTCGAGCCATAGTCTATCAACGCGACCACTCTTGTGATGCCGTCTTTCTCGGTGAAGGTGGAGCGGTTCATCGACGGATTGTTGACCGGCATGCCGCCGGTGACACCGCCGGCGCCGACGCCGGGATCGAAGTATTCCTCCTGCATCATCTTCGCGGCGGCGTCGACTTCCTTGAACTCGCCGAAGAAGCCGAACTCCGCTCCGTTCTCGTCAGAACGCCAGCGCCAGCGATACTCGCCGCCGGGGCGCACATCCATCTCGCACACCGGCATCGACCAGCCGGGCATGCCGGACATCCAGCGCTAAAGCAGTTTCGGCTCGGTGTGGGCCGCCCACACCAGCTTGCGCGGCGCCTTGAAGTCGCGCGTGA
>CANJIL010000089.1 GCA_947474455.1 Hyphomonadaceae bacterium
CAGCTGCCGGTTCGCACGGGGCAGATCGGCGACTAACGGCCCGTTGCAACCCAGGTGAGATAGACGGCGACGCTGGCGGACACGACCATCGCCAGCGCAGCGATACGGAAGAACCATCGTGCAAAAACTTCCGACTGGAAGCGGCGCGCAAGTGCGTCTGCGCCCGCAGCATAGATCGCCAGTCCCAGCATCTCGCATGCTGTGACGGTGATCATGCTGATCAGGACCTGCGGGATCAGGTCACGATCCGGATTGAAGTAGGTCGGCAGCAGGCCGCCGAAATAGACAAGCGCGTTAGGGTTGGCGAGTTGCAGGCCAACGCCGTGCACGAACAGCTTGCGTCGGGGCGGCGGTTCGTGGCGCAGGAGATCGACCCGCCCGCCGAACCCGGTTTTCCACGCCAGCCACACGATGAAGGCGATGCCAGCGAGCTTGAAGATCAGGAAGGCTTCCGGGAGCGCCTTCGCCAGCACGGCGACGCCTGAGGCGGCCAGAGCGATCCAGCCAAGGTTCGCAACGCAGATGCCGGTGGCCGGCGCCATGGACGGCCAGAAGCCGTAGCGGATCGAGGCCGTCGTCACGAGCATCACCGCAGGACCGGGCGTGAGCCCGCCAGCGAGAAACAGCAGCGTGAAATTGGCCCAGACCCAGAACTCCATGGCGCGGGTATAGGACTTTTCAGCCGCCTTCCAATCAGGAGACCTTCGCCCCGCTTGCCGGAACACGGGGCCTGCCGGACAGGCCTGGCTGAGGGGGCTCAACCGGATGCCATCCGGAGATGTTCAGCGTTGGCTAACGCTGCAGCCTTATACCGGAGCCATGCAGGTGCTGTTCTTCGCCACGTTCGAGCTGATGGGCTGGGTCTTGGGCGATGCCTTCTCGGCGCGCCTTGCATGGCTTCCGGTTTGGGCGCGCGCTGCATGCGCCGTCCTCGTGATGACCGGCGCACTGATTTCCGCAATCGTCGTCACCACTATAGCCGTGCTCGCCTTGGGTGTCGTCAAAGCCGCCCTCGGCTTCTGACGCGGGCGAGCAACGCTTCTAGTCTTCGAGAGGTGAAGTCCGGCTTACCCAGGCTGTCGCCGCTCCTGCGCGCTGCGCTATCAAGACGGCGTCTGCGCGACGTCTGGAGGGGACGGACATGAAGCTTAGGCCTACGCAATTGGTCGGACTGGCCGCCATCGTGGTGTTCGGCGGCATGATGATCTTACTCATGACGCAGCCAAGCGAGCGCGAGATTATGGAAAAGCGCCTGGCCAGCCTGCCTCGGATCGGGATTCCCGCGCCTGAGTTTCCCACGCCCGACCTGTCGGGCGTCAACATGACGATGACCCCGCCGCAGTCCGTGCTGCCGCCCGACGCCGGAACGGGTGCGTCGAGCGCGGCGCTATCGTTTCCCGGCGAGCCCGACTATCTGGCCATCGGATCGCAGGCGGCGAAGGACGAACTCTATTGCTCTGGCGTGCTGGGTGCGGAATTCGAAGCCAGGATTGCGGTGAAGGTCGATCCGGCCAAGCCGGAGACTCATCCCGGCAACATCACGACGCTGATGGATCTGCAGAAGAAGCTCGACAGGGCCGGCATCGCCAAGCTGAAAGCGGAAGGGCTCACAGACGGAAGCAACTGGGCGAACTTCACCCTGCCCTATGGAAACAAGGCCAAGGCCGACTACAAGGCGAACACGCTGCGCATTCCGGTCGCAGCGTGTATCGAGCAGGCGAAGCCGTTGCCGCCGGGCACGCTGTACTAGCGGCGAAGTTCCGGCGGGCGGGGATCGCAGACCAGAAGCGCTGGCGTCACATCGGCAACCTTCCAAAATGAGTCCGGCTCGGTCGCAAACTGCTCGCACCGCTCGATGATCGGGCGCGCGATTTCCGAGTCGGCGAGCGCATCCGTCCCCTGCTTAAGCGCGCTGTCATAGCCATAGGCGTAGAGGCCATCGAGCAGGATCTGGGCCCCGTTGGGCGCCAGAAGTTTCAGCGACAGTGTTTCGCCAGCCAGTAGCGCGGCCATGAGCTCGGGCAGCGGTTCGTCACGCAGGTTGCGCGAGAAGAAGAACATGACCGAGTCCGGCGACTTGCCGCCGCCATTCACCGGCTCTTTCCTCGCGGCGATTACGCCCGCTTCAACGGAGAGCAGAACGCCGGCCGCGCCCTTGATCTCGAGCGTTGCTTCCTCGACCGGCGCCGTGAGGGTCAGATAGGCGGATGTAAATTCCAGCCCGTAGGGTTCAGGCGCACCGCCGCCAGGCGTGCGATATTCGATCGACAGCGCCGAGCGCTTGGCCTTGTAGCTGCTGAACGAGTCGGGCAGTTCATCGAGGGTCAGCGGCCGGCCTGCGGGTCCGCCATTGCCGCGCTGGGCGTATGCGCTGAGCGTGACGGCGGCGCCATAGTCTTCCCCGCCTTCTTTCACGACGTCCTTCGTTTCGGCGAACCATGCCGCCGCGCCTGCGAGACCTGACGCCTGCCCAGCGCCCTGCCCGTAATCGCTCATCGGGTCGCAGTGTGGAGAGCGCAGGCAATGCAGCCGCATGAAGGCCTGGGCGATAGCCGGAAAGGCCGCGTTCTCGACGACCTTGGCGGACCCAGCAATCTGCGGGGCTTTGGGTTCGCAGGCCGCGAGGACCAGGAGACAGAAAACGGCAACGAGGCGCATGAGGCGATCCTACACCACGACCTTCCGCACGTCGAAATCATAAATCCAGTCCTGGCGCGAGCGGATGAAGGCGGGGAAAAGCTTGTCCGCCATCTTCATCGAGCCGTAGGTCGCCGCCTGGGTCCACGCATTCGATCGATGGAAGACGCCCATATTGGAGCGCGCGCTATTCAGCACGCGCGAGGTTCGCGGCTTGCGCAGCTTTTCGTAGGTCTGCAGCGAGTCCTCCGAGACGCCCGACGCCTGCAGGCATTTGGCAAGCACGATGGAATCCTCGATCGCCATGGCGGCGCCCTGCGCCTGGAAGGGAGGCATCGCGTGGCAGGAATCGCCCAGCAACGTCACGCGGCCATCTGACCAGCGCGGAAGAGGATCGCGGTCGAACAAGGCCCAGACATAGCACTCGCCTGCGGCTGCTATGATGTCCGGGATGGGCGGCGACCATGCGCCAAACTCGCGGGCCAGCTCAGTAAGGTCGCCCACCTGAACCCAACTTTCCTCGCGCCAGCGAGCAGTCTCGACCACGCCGACGAAGTTGATCAGCTCGCCACGCCGTATGCGATAGGTGACGGCGTGCCGCCCCGGTCCCGCCCAGACGATCGCCGCGTGCGGCAGGTCCGGCGCAACGTCTGCCGACGCCGTGATGCGCCACGCCACCGCGCCGGTGTAGCGCGCCTGATCCTCGCCCAGCATCTGCCTGCGCACCGTCGAGCGAGCGCCATCCGCGCCGACGAGAAGATCCGCCGCGATGATCGCGCCGGTGTCGAGGCCGACGCGCAGACCCGTGTCTTCGCGCACATAGGCGGCGACGCGGGTGTTTAGCCGGATGCGGACACCGGCGAAGTCGGCCGCCCGCCTCAGGATTTCGATCAGGTCGGCGCGATGGATATGCAAGTACGGCGCGCCATAGCGCTTGCGGGCATCCTTCGCGATCGGGATGGAGAACACCTTCTCCCCCGTCCTGCCGATGCGCATTTCGAGCGTCTGTGGCTCGGACGACATCGCCAGCACGGCTTCTGCAACGCCGAGCCCGGCCAGGCCTTTGACGGCGTTGGGGGACAGCTGGATCCCTGCCCCGATCTCAGTGAGCGCGGGCGCGCGTTCGACGACCTCGACCTCGAAGCCGACCTTGGTCAGCGCAATAGCGGCGCACAGCCCCCCTATCCCTGCACCGGCGACGACAACCTTCATGGAAGGTCACATAGACTGCGCGTGCATCGGCGTCACGTCGTCAGCCAAGACCGGCGCTAAACAAAAAGCCATTCAGCCGGTTGGGGGAGCGGCCCGCGAAGCGGCGCGCTTCTCGGTCTTCCGGCGGCCCGGATAGAAAATCCGGCCAGTGAGGAAGAACACAGGCATCATCAGGCTGGCCAGCATCCGCGGGATGGCGTCGATACTACCGAAGAACGCGCCGGCGTGGAGAGTGTAGGTGCTGGTCAGCGCAGCGGTTTTCCATCGAGCGGCTTCTGAAAGACGGCGATGAAATGGTCCGTTCGACCTCTGACGCCGGGACGGAAGACGTCGGTTTTCTGGTTGTCAGACTTGCTCTCGAACACGATCAGGTCGGTGTAGGCAAACCCCGCCTCCATCAACTGCTTCGCCACGTTCTCGTGGCTGATGCGGTGAAGGGAGGCTTGCTGATCGGCTCGCATGGCGGGATCGGCGTCATGGTCCTCGATTAGGACACGGCCGCCGGGCTTGAGCATCTTGAAGACGCGGCTGTTCAGAAGTTCGTAGTCGCCACTCTCAACGAGGACATCGTGATAGACCCTGCCCATGACGACCACGTCGTAGCTATCGGCGGGCGCGTCCAGGTCATTCCACGACAGGGCAAGCCAGCCGACATTTGGGTTCTTGATCACTTTCCGTTGCTTGTCTTCCGCCACCCACGGAAACTGAGCGATCCAGCTCGGAGTGTTGTGAATATCGACATGTCCCTTCGGACCGACCAGGTTCGAGAACAGGATCGCCAGATAGCCGCCAATCGAGCCGACATCGAGCACGCGATCGCCCGCCTTGGCCTTCGACGCCTTCAGGATGATTTCGACATTGCGGGCATCGTCCTTGAGACGCATCTCGATCGAGCGTGACTCGCCCTGCAGGGCGGCTTTGATCGCTGGATCGGCCAGCGCCTCCTTGCGAAGCTCGGCGATGTCAGCGCGAGGAACAGGCATGGTCTGCGCCATGGCAGCGGGCGTCGCGGCGAGCAGAAGGGCTAGGCCGATAGCGCGTAGTTTCATTGCTGTATGACCGCGTTGAATTGCGACCACTGCATCTCTCAAGGACATGGCTGGGTCATTGGGCTGCTCCAGACTTACCCGCCTCAGAGCGACAAATCCATCTCTGCGCCGAGGCTGCAG
>CANJIL010000090.1 GCA_947474455.1 Hyphomonadaceae bacterium
GCGCCAGCGATACTCGCCGCCGGGGCGCACATCCATCTCGCACACCGGCATCGACCAGCCGGGCATGCCGGACATCCAGCGCTAAAGCAGTTTCGGCTCGGTGTGGGCCGCCCACACCAGCTTGCGCGGCGCCTTGAAGTCGCGCGTGACGCGCACCTCGGTGTCGTTCGGCAGCGAGACCTGGGCCTTTTCCATTGTCCTCGCCATGTCAGTTCCTTTTTTGATTTGCACTTCGGGAAATTCAGCCGGCGAACGCCGCTTCGAGATCGGCGACGATGATCTTCTTCATCTTCAGCATGGCCTGCAGGGCGCGATTGGATTTCTCGTGATCCGGATCGGAAAGGTAGCGGCCCAGCGCGTCGGGGATGATCTGCCAGGAGACGCCCCACTTGTCCTGCAGCCAGCCGCAGTTGTCTTCATGGCCGCTACCGGCGAGGAACCTGTTCCAGTAGAGATCGACCTCAGCCTGGTCCCTGCACTTCACGAACAGCGAGATGCCGGGCGTGAACTTGAAGTGCGGGCCGCCGTTGAACATCAGGATCTCGGTTCCGTTCGCCACGATGTTGGCCGACATCGGATTGGCCGACTTGATCTCCGAATTCGGGAAGACGGAGACGTAGAACTTCGCGGCTTCTTCGACGGGGCCGTCGAACATGAGGAAAGGGGATATCTTCTGAACCGATGCCATGCC
This sequence comes from Hyphomonadaceae bacterium, assembly GCA_947474455.1. Classification (GTDB taxonomy): domain Bacteria; phylum Pseudomonadota; class Alphaproteobacteria; order Caulobacterales; family Hyphomonadaceae; genus UBA7672. Next base: position 692 of record CANJIL010000090.1, read on the forward strand.
GGATTCTCCTAGTGGCGCTTGCGCTTTGATTTCGGGGCCTTGGCCGGAAGCTCACCGAGCAATTCGTCGGGGGCGCTGTAACGGCGTTCCCAGAACTGGCGGTATTCCTCGAGCCAAGCGGTGGCCTCGCCGAGGCGGACGCCTTCGATCTTGCGGGGGCGGCGCTGGGCTTCCTGCGCGGTCGAGATAAGTCCCGCGTTCTCGAGCACCTTCAGGTGTTTCGAAATGGCCGGCTGGCTCATGGAGAACGGTTCAGCCAATTCAGCGACCGAGGCGTGGCCCTGGGCGAGCCGGGCAAGAATGGCGCGGCGCGTCGGATCGGCCAGAGCGGCGAAAGTTGCGTCGAGGCGTCGAGAGGGCGTCATCGGATTCAAGCCATAACCATATAGTTATCAGAACTAAACGGTTATGTACGTCAAGCGCGATGGCGCAGTTTTTGGCGGACGTTTCTCAAGGCCGGCGAGCGCGCTGCTTCGGAGAGATGGATTTGATAATCAACTCGCCTGTTGCGCGAGTATCGAGCTTACAGTCAGCCTTCAGCATTGCCGTCGCGATCAGCGCATCGGCCGCTGGCGACTTCAGCGTCTTGAAACCATCCTCGAGCCGCATGGAACGGATCTTCGCGCCCCTCCCGCCCAGCAGATGCTCATGTTCCGGCAGAGTGGATCCCATCATAAAAAACAGATTTGCCCAGCGGGGAAAGAACGCAATCGATAGAGGCAGCGTCGAGACTTTTGCGTTCGGGCCGAAGCCGACGGCCAATGAATTCTAGTTGTCGCAAACCATGACCACGGCGCCGGGCAGGCGCTGTCTCATGTGCGCAATCGATGCGCGGCCGAGTTTTTCCATCTCGGGCGAATACTTTTGCAGAAATCCGCCGAGTTGCGGCTGGGCAGTGGCCATGCCGACAGGTTAACCTGATCCACGCCTCGCCTCAGCTTCGCACAGGAACCTTTCGGCCAGCCGGGCATTCAGGACCGGACGAGTGGAGGGCAATTCCTATGACGACTGTGCGCAAGACGGATAACAACGGATCGGCCAGCGGGCTGGCTGGAAGGGTGGCGGAAGACATGTCAGATTTTTCTGAAAAAGCGCGCCGGGTATTCGGCGACAGCGCGACGCACGCGCGCGAGTTGGCTGGTGATGTTGCTGACCAGGCGGTGCGCGGTGGGAAGCAAGCCGCCAAGTTCGTGACGCGCGAAGTGAAGGAGCATCCGCTCCGCACGCTCGCGATCGGTGCGGCTGTTGGCGCTGTGGTGGCGGCTGTCATCATGCTGCGTAACCGCGAAGACTAGGCGGACCTAGGCTGCGATACAGTTCACGGCGCCGAGCGCTACGGCCTCGGCCACCTTGACGCCGTCGACGGCTGCGGAGAGGATGCCGCCAGCATAGCCCGCGCCCTCTCCGGCTGGGTACAGGCCTTTAACATTTAGGGACTGGAAGTCATCGCCACGTGTCATGCGCACGGGGCTCGACGTGCGCGTTTCGACGCCGGTCATGACCGCGTCATCCATCGAGAAGCCATCGATCTGCCGGCCGAAGACGGAGAGCGCTTCGCGGATCGCTGTCACGGCATAGTCGGGCAGGCAGAGTGACAGGTCGGTGGGCGTGACGCCGGGCTTGTAGGATGGGGCCACCGAGCGAAGTTCGGTTGAGGGCCTGTTGGCGAGGAAGTCGCCGACGAGCTGGCAGGGGGCGAACCAGCTGGAGCCGCCGGCGACGAAGGCCTTCTCTTCCCAATGGCGCTGGAAGGCGATGCCGGCGAGCGGATTGGCGCGGCTGTCGTAGGGGAAGTCTGCCGGCGTGACGCCGGCGACGATGCCGGCGTTCGCGTTGCGCTCCTTGCGAGAATATTGGCTCATGCCATTGGTGACGAGATGGCCGGGCTCGGAAGCAGCGGCGACGACCGTGCCGCCCGGGCACATGCAGAATGAATACACGCTACGGCCGTTCGAGGCGTGATGGGCGAGCTTATAGTCGGCGGCGCCGAGGATGGGATGGCCAGCGTTCTTTGCGCCGAAGCGGGCGCAGTCAATGATCGATTGCGGATGCTCGATGCGAACGCCGATCGAGAAGGGCTTGGGTTCGAAGAAAATGCCCCGGCCGTGCAGCATCTCGAACGTGTCGCGGGCAGAGTGGCCAAGCGCCATGACGACGCGATTGGCTTCGATTGTCTCGCCGGTATTGAGAACGACGCCAGCGACGTATTTCTCTCCATTGCGCTCGTGGATCAGTACGTCTGTGACCTGACGCTCGAAGCGGATCTCGCCGCCGAGGTTTTCGATCTTCGCGCGCATGTGCTCGATCATCGAGACGAGGCGGAAGGTGCCGATGTGCGGCTTGGAGACATAGAGGATTTCGGCGGGCGCGCCGGCCTCGACGAATTCAGTGAGGACCTTGCGGCCGAGATGGCGGGGGTCCTTAATCTGGGAATAGAGCTTGCCATCTGAAAACGTGCCTGCGCCGCCTTCGCCGAACTGGGCGTTGGAGGCGGGATTGAGCACGCCCGTGCGCCAGAATTTGAAAGTGTCGACCGTGCGCTCGCGGACGATCTTGCCGCGTTCGAGGATGATCGGATTGAAGCCCATCTCCGCGAGGATCAGGCCGGCGAACAAGCCACACGGACCCATGCCGACGACGACCGGGCGTTGCAGGTTGGCGGGCGCTTTCGCAACCGGCTTGTAGGACGTGTCAGGAGTCCGGCCGATCTGCTTGTCTTTTTCGAGACGCTTGAGGACCGTGGCCTCGTCCCTAACCGCCACGTCGATCGTGTAGATCAGCTGGATCGCCGAGGTCTTGCGGGCGTCGTAGGCGCGCTTGAAGACATCAAACGAAACAAGGTTCTGATCGGCGAGAGCAAGGCGCTTGAGGATGGCTTGGCGAAGCGCGGGCTCGGGGTGATCGAGCGGCAACTTGAGTTCCTGGATGCGGAGCATCGGCATCGTCCCTCATGGGGGCGGCACAGCGCACGCCAGACCATAACAGGCTCCTAGCTCAGGTGGGGGGAGCGGAGCAATCGACGAGCTGTCGCAAAGCAAACCCCCAGGCGTGGGTGCGCCTGGGGGTCATTTCAGCCGTGTCGGGCAGCCGCCTTTCGGGGGCTGCTAACCGATACTTACTGCGGCTTCGCTTTCGCCGCGGCGGCTTCCTGTTCCGCCTTCTCGTCGTTCGCGCGCTTGATCACGTAGGCGAGGATGGCGTCCGTGGTTTCTTCCGACAGGATTTCGCCCCAGGCCGGCATGCCGCGCGCTGCCCGGTCGCCACCACGCACGGTGGGGTTCCAGCCGTTGCGGATGGGTAGGAGACCCGAGTAACGCAGGTCCGGTCCGACGGAGCCCGCGCCAGGGACGGCGTTCGGGCCGTGGCAGACGGCGCAGTTGGCGGCGAAGGCCTGCTCGCCTGCGAACACCGTTTCGTTGTTTGCTGTAAGCAGCGGCGGGTCGATGCGGACGCCCAGCTTGGCGGGGTCGAACGGCGGCATTTCGGTCGGGAGCTTGCCCGTGCCGCCGGCTTTGAACACCACGAGGCGCGAGTTGTTGGCGCTGTAGGCGTTGGTGCGGATCTGGCCATCCGGCAGGCCGCGGCCGCCGACTAGGAGAGCGATCTCCTGCTTTCCGTCGACCGTGTAGGTTGACGGCGCAGCGACGACGCGGCCCTGCACAGGAGCCGTCCAAAGCTTCTCACCCGTGGTGGCGTTGTAAGCGTTGAACTCGCCTTTGTGGTTGCCCGAGAAGATCAGGTTGCCGGACGTCGCGAGGATGCCGCTCGAGCCATAAATCTCGTTCGGCACGCGCCAGACTTCCTTACCCTTCACCGGATCCCAGGCGAGAATGTAGCTTTCAATGTTGCCGCACTTGGCGCCTGGAGCTGCGCAGAGGGCTGCGCCGCCGGAGAAGTCGGTGCCGGTGTTGGTGCCCGTCGGGCTCTGCGTGAAGTCTTCCTTCATCGCGTAGGCGGCGGTCGAGATCTGAGTCGGGATATAGACGTAGCCGGTCTCCGGGCTGAACGCCATCGGATGCCAGTTGTGCGTGCCCAACGCCGCCGGCGTAATCAGCACCGGCTTCTTGCTGCTGGAGTAGCGCGCGGCCGGATTGATGACGGGACGGCCCGTCTCCATGTCGATGTGCGAGGCCCAGTTGAC
>CANJIL010000091.1 GCA_947474455.1 Hyphomonadaceae bacterium
GGCTTGGGCTGCGGCTTGAAGTCCAGTAGGTCGCGCAACTGCACCATCTTCTTCTTCGCATTAGCCATCTTCGAATACTTGCGGAAGGCGGCGAAGGAGTTGGTGTCGCAGGCGTGTTGCAGCGCGTGAATCAGTTCGCCGGAAAGGATATGCGCATCGCCGCTCGCACGCAGGCGATAGAAGCCGCCAATGGGCAGCACTGCTACGGAGGCATTCCACGCCTTGGCGTGCAGATCGCTCGCCTTGCGCTGCAGACCCGCGAGACCGATGCCGGAGATACGGCTGGTCATGCCGGGGAAATAATCGGCCACGAGGGCGCGGGAGAGCCCCAACGCCTCGAAATTATAACCGCCGCGATAGGACGAGATGACGGATATGCCCATCTTCGACAGGATCTTGAGCAGTCCCGCCTCGATCGCCTTCTTGTAGTTGAGAACAATCTTGCTGAGCGGCTTGTCGCCGAACAGGCCCTTTGCGTGACGGTCAACCAGCGTTTCCTGCGCCATGTAGGCGTTGACGCAAGTTGCGCCAACGCCGACGAGCACTGCGAAGTAATGCGTGTCGAGGCATTCGGCCGAGCGCACGGTGATCGAGCAGAATGTGCGCAGGCCGTGGTTCACCAGGAAGGAGTGAACCGCGCCGGCGGCGAGGATCATCGGAATGCCGGCACGGTCTGCGCCCTGCATCTCGTCGGTCAGAATAATGTGGCCGCGGCCAGAGGAGACCGCGACGCGCGCCTCTTCACGTATGCGGGCGACCGCATCGCGGAGGGCGATGCCAGGCGAACCGGCGGCGTCGGCCGGGAAGGTGCAGTCGATCACCGCCACCTGCTCGCCGATCGTGTCGAGCATGCGCGTATACATGCCGTTTGTGAGCACCGGGCTTTCCAGAACGAACACATTCGTCTGCGTCTCATCCTCGGCCAGGATGTTGCCGAGGTTCTTGAAACGCGTGCGCAGCGACATCACGCGCTCTTCACGCAGCGGGTCGATCGGCGGGTTAGTGACCTGCGCGAAGTTCTGCCGGAAGAAGTGTGACAGCGGCCGGTGATGGTCGGAGAGAACGGCGAGGGGGCTGTCGTCGCCCATCGAGCCGACGGCTTCCTTGCCATCTTCCGCCATGGGCGAGAGGATCAGCTCCACGTCTTCCATCGTGAAGCCGGCAGCGTGTTGCCGGCGCAGGAATTCCTGGCCGTCGCTATAAAGGCGCGGTTCCGGACCGGGGCCGATCTTCGGCTCCAGCTCGACCACGTTCGACAGCCACTGCTCATACGGATGGTTGCCCGCGAGCCGGTCGATCAGCGCCTTGTGCTGGTAGAATTTGCCGTCGCGCACGTCGACCGCGATCATGCCACCCGGCGGCACACGTCCCTTGCGCACGATGACTTCGTCATCGATGGAGCACATGCCGGCTTCCGAGCCGACAGCAAGCACGCCGTCTTCGGTCAACGCATAGCGCATGGGGCGCAAGCCGTTGCGGTCCATGCCGGCGATTGCCCAGCGACCATCGAACATGGCGAGCGCTGCCGGGCCGTCCCACGGCTCCATCACCGAGTTGGCGTAGGCGTAGAGCGCCTGATGCTTCTTCGGCATGATGGCTTCGTTTTTCGACAGGGGCTCAGGGACGAGCAAGGTCTTCGCCATCGGCCCGGAACGGCCGGCGCGCACGAGCAGCTCGAAAGCGTTGTCGAGCGCGGCAGAGTCAGAGCCGCCTGGCTGGATAACCGGCTTAACATCATCGCCGTGTTCGCCAAACACGTCCGAGACCATCTTGATCTCGTGGCTCCGCATCCAGTTGATGTTGCCCGAAATCGTGTTGATCTCGCCATTGTGCGCGAGCATGCGGAAGGGCTGCGCCAGCCGCCATTGCGGAAACGTGTTGGTCGAATAGCGCTGGTGATAGATCGCAACCGCTGAGACGAAGCGCGGGTCTTTCAGGTCGAGATAGAAGTTGTCGATGTCCTCTGCGAGGAACATGCCCTTGTAGATCAGCGCGCGCGCCGAGAACGAACACACGTAGAGATCGAGGTTTGACGCCCGCGCGCGGTTCTCGATGCGGCGGCGACAGACATAGAGAGCGCGCTCCAGCTCGGGCGGGTCGCGGCGCAGCTGATCGGTGAACAGGATCTGCTCGATCTCCGGCCGCGTGGCGTTGGCCTTCATGCCGATGACAGAGGTGTCGATCGGCGGCTGGCGCCAGCCATAGATGTAGAAGCCGAAACGGACGACTTCCGTCTCGATAATCGAGCGCGCCTTTTCCTGCGCAGCAAGGTCAGTGCGCGGCAAGAAGATTTGCCCCACGCAGATCTGCTTGTCGTTCGCGATGGTGTGGCCTTGCGCACGCACGGCATCGCGGAAGAAATCCTGCGGAACGTCGACGCGTATGCCGGCGCCGTCGCCGGTCTTGCCGTCGGCGTCGATGGCGCCGCGATGGAACACGGCCTTGAGGGCGCGGATCGCCATCTCGACGATCTCGCGGCGGGGCGTGCCGTCGATCTGCGCGACGAGGCCTACACCGCATGAGTCCTTCTCATCGGCCGGGTTGTAGGCGTTGGCTTCGATCAGCGTGTCGCGCTCTGCGGTATACTTGCGGAGCCAGAGTTCGCCGGGAGTTTCGTGTGTCATCAGAAACGCTCCTCGCCATGCCGGCGATGAGAATCGGGGAAGTCGCGATAGAGGCCTGCCTGGAAATTAGCGACCAGCGAATTGACGCCGTAGTGCGCGTTTTCGACTGGTTCATCGCGGCGCGATGCAGCGACAAAAGCTGCATCGAGCTGCGCCAGATCGCGGGTCTCGATCAGCACCTGGAATTCGCCCAATGCGGCGATGCCCAGCCCAAGCTTTCGGCGCAGAAGACGCCAGGATTCGATCCTGCCTTCGGCCTTAAGGCCGCCCAGATAGCTGTCGAGCGCCGTGACGAACTGGTGGTCGCGTACGCCAGGCTTCAGGTCGACGGAGATCTGATAGACATCCATCGCCTACTCCGCTGCAACGCGCGCTGAAGCGGCGCGGGCCTTGAGATAGAGGTCGATCGAGGCGGCGGCGTCCCGGCCTTCCTTGATCGCCCAGACAACCAGCGACGCGCCGCGAACGATGTCGCCTGCGGCGAAGACGCCTTCCATCGAAGTCATCATCGAGCGGTGGTCGACCTTCACGCCGCCCCAGCGATTCACGCTGAGTGCGCTCTCGGAGAAGTACGCTGGCAGATCTTCCGGATCGAAGCCAAGCGCTTTGATCACCATGTCGGCTTTCACGTCGTAGTCGGAGTCCGCGATCTCCTCCGGCGACTGGCGTCCCGAGGCGTCCGGCGGGCCGAGGCGCATACGCACGGCGCGAACGGTCTTGGCGCCGCCGCCCTTCTTCTCGGTGACGGAGAGGGGAGCGGCGAGCCAGTCGAACTTCACGCCTTCTTCTTCCGCGTTTGCGACCTCACGCTGCGAGCCCGGCATGTTGGCGCGGTCGCGGCGATAGAGGCAGGTGACGGATTTGGCGCCCTGACGGATCGCTGTGCGGACGCAGTCCATCGCCGTGTCGCCGCCGCCGATGACCACCACGTTCTTCTTGTCGGCATTCAGCTTGCCGCTGGTGAAGTCAGCCACTTCTCCGCCGAGGCCCACCTTGTTGGCGGCAATCAGATAGTCGAGCGCCTTGTGCACGCCCTTCGCGTCGCTGCCCGCCGTTGCGAGCTCGCGTGACTTATAGACGCCCGTCGCGACCAGGACGGCGTCATGCTGCCTGCGCAGCTCCGCGAAGGTGATGTCCTTGCCGACATCAATGCCAAGTTTGAAGACCACGCCGCCATCGGCGAGACGTTTTGTGCGGCGTTCGACAACTTCTTTTTCCAGCTTGAAGTTCGGAATGCCGTAGATCAGCAGGCCGCCGGCGCGATCATGGCGGTCATACATTGTCACCTGGTAGCCGGCCGAGCGAAGCTGATCCGCCGCGGAAAGGCCTGCCGGGCCGGCCCCGATGATGCCGATCGATTGCGAGAGTTCGCGATACGGCTTGATCGGCTGGACCCAGCCGCGCTCCCAGGCCGTATCGGTGATGTATTTTTCGACGGAGCCGATGGTGACGGCGCCGTGGCCGGACTGTTCGATCACGCAGCCGCCTTCGCACAGCCTGTCCTGCGGGCAGATACGTCCGCACACTTCGGGCATGTTCGATGTCGCTGCCGAAAGTTCGTAAGCTTCTTCCAGGCGTCCGGTTGCGGTGAGCAGAAGCCAGTCCGGGATATTGTTTCCCAGCGGACAATGCGTCTGACAGAACGGGACGCCGCATTGCGAGCAGCGCGAAGCCTGCTCGTTGGCCTTCGCCTCGATATAGTCGGCGTAGATCTCGTGGAAGTCGCCCTTTCGCTCGGCGGCTTCGCGCTTGTCAGGGTGGCGTTGCTCGACCGAGACGAAACTGAGCATGCGCTGCTGAGCCATGGGACCGCCAGAAAAGACTACCGTGAGCGGTTTCCATACGGCCGACGCACCCAGATGCAACCGAAATTCATCTACTAGGGACCATATGGGAATATAATATCCACTTCCCGGTTACTGGATGACCGGGGTGATCGCGAGATAGGCGTATATAAGAACCATTCGGGTTGCATTATCAAGGTAACGGGTGGTGCACCAGAACAGTACAGACATGGCGCAAGGACAGCTGATCTGCAGACGGAGCTCCCATGGACGCGACAACCATCCTTCAGGCGATCCTGCTTGGGCTGGTCGAGGGACTGACCGAGTTCATCCCGGTTTCGTCGACCGGCCATCTGTTGCTTGCTCAGACGGCGCTGGGACTGAGCTCGCCGTTCTGGA
>CANJIL010000092.1 GCA_947474455.1 Hyphomonadaceae bacterium
CCCGTGACCGCGACGGAGCGGACCGCTGCGGTACGTGGGGCCTCCGCGCTCCGCTCCGTCGCTCAACCGCTCGGACACGGGCAAACACAGAAGGCAGAACTGGCCGCCTACTCAAACTAGCGCTGGTCCGAAGAAACCGAGCAGGTCATCAGCTCTAGACGGTCCCATATCTCTGGCAGCACGACTGGAAGGGCAAGCTCGGGCGACAACGTGACTATTGGTTCGACCTTAAACCTGACGACAAACGGATCATCGTTGGGTCGAAATAGCGGCGTCTCATCGACGTATGGTCCATCGATGATCCTTAGGGCGCCGCACCAGCGTCCGAGCTTCACCATATAGCAAAGGAAGATGTCGCCGGGTTTGATGGTGCGCCGCGCCTGAGTTTCTTGATAGCGCGAAAAGCCGCTGACGTTTCCGCCAGCCGCCCTAAACGCTGACCAAGTCTCAGCACTAAATAGGTTCAAGAAGAACGCCACAGACGTACACCCCCAGCTCGCGATCCGGTGACCGCTCCGCTTGAACCGCGCGATGTCACCGAGCGTTTTCCGAAGTTGTCGCAATGGGGCGCAGTAGTCCAGCTGGAGAACGAAAGAAGATAGAGCCCTTCGAAAGCAGCTCCGCGAATAACTCCTCCATCGCATCCTTTGTCCGCGACGTCTTGGGATCGCTATCCCAAGTGGCCTACGGCGTCAGCAAGAGATGCCCAAGCCCTTCGGCCCGCCCAGCTGGAATGCCGCTGTAGCCCTCTTGAACTGCTGCGACAGCGCCGCTCGGCGTTCTCCCCGATGGGCTGGCGGACCGCGCTGCTTACTGCATGGTCTCCAGCTTGCCAGACGGTTGCGGTCCAGCCTCCGGTTCAGCGCCAGCGCTATCTCCCTTCGCTCCCGCAAGAGCCTGTAGAACTCGCTCGTTGAGTTCGGCGAGGCTGGCGCGGAGTTGGTCATCGGTCAGGTGATCCAAATGCGAGAACGGCTTGTTGAGGTTGACCTCGTGCTCGACGAGGCTGGCGCACATACGCAAATAGCCGAGTGGGTTTTCCTCGCGGACACGCTTGACGACCTTCACGCCGTGCTCGGCGAAGTCCTGCGCGATGCCTGTGACGAACGCGCGGGAGAACGCCTGCCGATAGCCAGCCTTCGGACCGGCTGGATTGCCGCTCTGGCCCTTCTTGAACAGATACTGCTCCGGCGCGCCCCTGCGCCGTTTCTGATTCTCGTCTGAGCTGGCAGAGCCGTTGGCCTTCTTGGGCCTCCCGTCGTCCGGCTCTCCATCGCTCATCGAACTCGTCCGTTTCGCGGTCATTGGCCTCTCTCGATTACGCTGCCGCATTGTACCGCTGGCGGGCTGTCGTCGCCATTCAGCACCTCACGACCGCTCGAGAAATATGCGGTGCCGTTCGACCAGTCGCGCGACTTCGGCGCCGCCACGAGCAATCAGGACGGCTCCGGAGGTGGCAGGACCGCTCATGCGTCAGCTGCACCGCCGTCCGAAGGCGGTGGACTGCGCCTTTCCGTTTACCTCAAAACTCGTGCCGTTGTACAACGTCGCCCTGCTTTCCATACGTTGACTTGCCAGCCCTTCATTGGTCCCAGAACCATCACGTTCGCATCGATCTCAAGTATGGTGGCAAGCGTGAGGTCGGTCTTCCTGCCGTCTCGATAGCCGCTTAGGAACACATGCTCCGCGTCTGCTTTGACCGCAGTTTGGAAGCAGCGGGGGTTCTCAATCTTGCTGTGCCAATACATCTGAAAGGGCCTGTTCTTTGGTGGAGTGTTGGGAGTGGGTAAAGGGCGACCAGTCCTCCGGCGTTTAGCCGGAGGCCGGTCCGCCCTTTGCGGCTGATGTGCTCTTCGGAGCCAGCGCCGGTCGGGGGTCGTTGCTCAAGCGTCCGCAACGACAGGGGCGACTACTTGCGATGGCTGACGAACCACCGGCGACCGCGCTTTCGCCCTTCGGACTGCGCTTGGGGTTTGGTCGCGTCCCACAGTACCCCACGATCTCTTTCTGCCCTGCCGTCTTCCGACCCGACGACAGAAAGGGCCGTCTGGCGCGGCTGGGCCGCGCCCATCAGTTAGCTCCTCACGACTTGAGAGACGCCCGGCGCAGCTCGTTCGGTGAGCCACTGGAGCAACGTTGGTGCGCGCCATGCGACGCGACCGCGTGATATCCTCACTGGAACTGGAAAGTCGCCGCGACGGACTTCGCGCCTGATGGTCGGCGCCGACTTGTCGGTCACGATGGTGGTGTCGCGCATGCCAATGAAACCCTCGCCGCGCAGGCGTGCATTGGCGGAGGCGATCTCGTCGGCGGTGGGTACACGAGCCATGCAAAATCTCCAGCGATTCGGCGTACTCACGCGCCGTCACGGGGCATATTGCAGGGGGCGTTGTCCGACTCTCTATACGCCGAGACTCGGAATCGTTGGACCGCGCGTCAGGCTCGCAAGAGAACTCCTAGCGCATCAAGAATGAGGGCCGCTCGTTCTTGTCGGGTGTGCTCCGTCCACAGCTTACCTTTACGGTGCATTTTGGCGAGCCCTTCTAGGCGTTCCGTGACATCGGGCCATAGCCTCTGTTCACGGGAGTTCTTCTTAGTGCGCATCGCCCTTTCGCGGAGGTTCACAATGCCTTCAGCGAGCTCATCCACGGTCGCTTTGCGCCCTTTGATTACGATTCCGATGTCGTTAGGCATTTCCCGCGCCAGCTGGCGCGCCGCTTCCCGGAGTTTCATGGGCCCCGGCCCAAAACGTGCTGTCGATTTGTCTCTGGCCCAGAGCTCTTCCAGTGCACACAGCAGCAGTACTTGGCGTTTATGAACCGAGTCAGCTTCACTCGCCTTCGCATCGGACAGCCTCGCATGGAGGTTTACTAGGGGCAGCAAGAGCACAGGATCAAGGTCGTTCGCCTCCAGCCACGCCGCCACTGTTTCGAGGGCGATTTTCTCCTCCGCCTCGCCAATGGAGATCTGCCGGTCGCGACGCCACGGCGAAGCCTGAGCATCCTCCGCGCTCGCCATGACTTTGGCCAAGGCGCGAACGTGCCGAAGCTGTTCCGCCAGCACAGCGAGCGGGCTTCCAACCGGCGGATAGTTTTCTGCCTTCCGCAGCAAGCCTCTTTTCGAGTTCATCTCGGCGCCTTTCGTCCGGTCAGCGCGACCACGACACTCTTGCTTCGACCTTCGACGGCTTCGCCGATGAGTTGCCCCCACCGTTCGAGGGCGGAGCGTTTTTCACGCAGGTAGTCGTTGCGGTCGTAGACACCAGTGACGGCGGCCCCTCCTCCGCTGTCACCGGCGTGCCCAAGCACGCGGGAGACAATGAAGCGAGGAATGTTCAGTTCGCCAGTCATCATCGTTGCGCCGGTGCGACGTAGATCGCGCGGGGTCGCATTTTGCTCGATGGTGTCGAGTGCTGTGGTCAACCTGTGGAAGGCCCGCGTGGCCGCGCGGCGGTCGAGCGGCGAAGCCGCGTCTCGACCGGGAAAGATGAACGCACCAGAGCCGGGGAGCAGGCGTGCCTCTTTGATGAGTTCGAGCGCCAGCGGGCTTAGGGGGACCACATGCGGACGGCTACCCTTTGTGCGCGGAGGGATCAGCGTCCACGTTGACGAGTGAAAGTCGATCTCATCCAACCGCAAACCAGTCACCTCGCCCAGACGCTGCAGCGTGGTCAAGACGAGCATCAACGCCAACGCAGTGCCGCGCTCCATCGGCGCCGTCTTTCGATTGTCTAGGCCCTGCCAGACAGCCGAGAGCTCGTCTCGAGAGAGGACGCGCACGCGACCTGTCGTGCGATACGGCGTGGCGTGGCCCAGAGCAGGGTTTGCAGCAAGCCACTCTTGAAAGACCGCGTAACTCAGAACGCCGCGTAGGAGCGCCCCGCATCCGTTGATGGTGGCGTGCGCGAGCCCCTTACTGGCGAGCCTTGTCACGAACGCGCGCACGTCGCCTGATTTGATGTCGGCGAACAGCTTGGCGCCCAGTGCGGGTCGGACATGTGTGCGCCAGCGCTGTTCATCGAGAACGAGCGAAGATTGGCGCTTGGGTGTGCCGCGTGCTTTATGGCGTCCGATCCGCGCCGCCTCCAGATACGGGTCCCATAACGTATCCAGCGTGGTCGGGCGGTCGGCCTTCACACGCGCAGCTTCCGTCGCCACGCGCCTGTCGTGCGCAGGGTCAGAACCGTCGCGATCAATCTGTACCTGCGCGGCGTCTCTGGCGCGGCGTGCTTCGGCGAGCGTCAGACTGGGAAACGAGCCCAGCTTCAGGCCGCGCCTGATTCCCGTCGCCGTCCTGTAGCGATAAACCCAAGTCCTTGCGCCGGTCGCCGCGAACACGCGCAGGACAAGCCCCCCGCCATCAGGAAAGTCTGCCTGTGATTTGCCCAACGGAGGGGCCAGCGTGGCGATATTTCGTGGATTGAGGTGACCGGGCATGACCCATCTTCCTGATAAGGGCGCGTGGACACGTAAGTGGTTACGTGTCCAATACGTGTCCAATTTGCAGGTGCGTCACGGACTGTCAAACGCGATCAACAGCGTCAAATGTCCATGTTTACAGGGACTTTCCGATATCGCTGATCGCGCCTGATCGCCTGTGAATCGGGATATTCCCATACTACGAATCTGGGGGTCAGGAGTTCGAATCTCTTCGGGCGCGCCAGCTTGTTCCACCAAATAACATTCGCGACCCGGTTAATCGCCCAAGGGGCATCGGCTGCCTGCCTTCCGTGGCGAGGCAACAGGTTCGACATCAAAAAAAGCGA
>CANJIL010000093.1 GCA_947474455.1 Hyphomonadaceae bacterium
CTCAGCATCGACCCCGAAACCGGCGAGATCCTCGAGTCCTGAGGTCGCCCAAAACTTCGGCCGAAACGCCGAGGGCCCCCAATTGGGGGCCCTCGGCGTTAACACCTGCGCTCACTGCAAGTGATGTACTTTTACTCCGCCCGGCTGATATAATTTTGCTCCGCCGTTGACACTAACTGACGCGCGCGCAGTCAGTGCGCCCTATTCTTGTGGGAGTGCAGAAAGTTGGCGATTTGAGACCTCAGGCGCACCCCGGTCCCCGGGGCATCGCTCGTGGTGGCCCGCAGGAAAAGCGCCCGCTGAACGCTGGTAGGAAGACTGCTCCATTCGTCCAGAATCGCGCTTCCCAATCGTGTCAGAATCTGCAGATCAAGCTCATCGGGCCCTTCTCCACGCTCGCCCCGGTTAGCCGTCGCTCCACCTTCCGATTCCCATCTGGCAAGCGCTCTCGCCCTCAGTCGTTCAGCGTCAGCCGCGTGCTCGCCCTTGGTCATCGTGAGCTCCCTGGCGCGGCAATCTGAAATTCGCACCATCGCGCGAGCGACCCGCTCCGATCGCAGGTTCCGCCAACTCAATATAGCGCTGAGGCTGATGCGCCGCCATGTCTGCAAAGGGCCCCAATGACGTGAGTTCGTAATGTGAAACCTGACTGTCAGGAGTCGGGGGCCATTCCGGTCATCGGTAATAGTCGGGCGCGGAGTATCCGACGGTTCAGAAGACGGAAGCAGTTTTCTTCTGCCTAGGGAGGGTGGGGGATGGACGTGACCTGCTGCAAGAAATTCGGGACACGCCTTGCTTGCGGGCTCCGTCCTTCCTGTTCATGCCGCCTCCGCGGTCACCTCCGACGATAGACGGACATCAGACCGTCCTGCCACGAGGCGCGAAGTCGAGGTCGGAACCACGTAGTCGGCCCATTGCTGCATCAGTTGACGGCGCTGTTCCAGAAAGTCAGTCCGCCTGTACGCGCGTACGACCTTGCTGCCGGAAGTATGGGCAAGGACGGTCTCGGCGACTTCGTGAGGAGCGCCTGTCTGCTCCGCCAACCAGACCCGCAGGCTCGTCCGGAATCCATGCGGCCGCGCATCAAGGCCGCGACGCTTCATGTACATCAGCAAAGTCATGTCACTGATTTGGTTCCCTCTCGGGCCGGCAAACAGGAAGTTCGTGTTGGAAAAGAGATGTGTGGTCTCCTGGATAATCCCGACAGCCTGGCGTGAAAGCGGCACGCGAAACTCGCTGTCGGCTCCAACCCGTCCCTTCATGACGTCCGCCGGAATGGTCCAGATGCCTTGCTCAAGATCGAACTGATCGGTGCGAGCGTGGCGCAATGGGCCCGAGCGTATGCCAGTCAGAATCAGCAGCTTTAGCGCCAGATGTGAAAGCGTTGGCTCGGTCATCGCGTCATAGAATTCGGGAACGTCCTTCCAGTGAGGTGCTGGGATGTGCTTCACTGTGCGACGGGTTTTGCCAAGGAGCAGCCTCGCCTTCATTGTGGCCTGCAGATCAACTTCGAGGCCCAGGGCAGCTGCATGCTTCAGAACGAGACCAAGTCGCTCAAGCGCCTTCTCGGCGGTAACCGGTTTGTCCCGCCAGAGCTGCGCGAGCGTGTCGCGGATCAGGACCTGACGGATCTGCGTAACCGGCGTTGACCCAAGCTTTGGCAGCACATGGAGTTCGAGCGGACTGAACCAGCGTCCGTCCGCGCCCTCGTTGCGAAGCTGGCTCTTGCGAGATTCAAAGCAGTCCATCGCGATCTCGGACAGCAAGTGAAGATGCGCGCGGTGTTGCTCGCGGCGCATTGCAATGGGATCGACATTGTTCCTGATCTGGTCATGGGCGACCTGCGCGTTGCGCCTTGCATCGGCGAGGCCAACCGCTGGCCAGCCGCCAAGCCCCATGTCGCGGCGCCTCCCAAACTGGCGATACCGCAGCATCCAACGGCCGCATTCAGGTGACGTCTTGAGCAGGTAGAGTCCATTGCCATCCGCATGCTTCCCGCGTGGCAGCTTCCGGAGGCCCACGACCGTGAGTCTGTTCGATTTGCGCGCCATCTTGTCCCTCCAAATGTCCCTCCAGCAGGCGAGTGCTGGCAGCGGACGTCGGCGTACGCCGGGACCAGTGGACGTACACTAAGCATATGACGTAAAAGGAGTTTTTCGTCAAACGTTGTACGCCCACGCACGCGCCCGTACGTCGACGAACAAGGGCTATCGTGCCCACCTTCACCGCCAGTGCTTTTTTTGTCCGCCCCGGACACTTAGGCAACAGCTTGTTCCTGAGACATGGGTGACAACCTCGGGCCGAACGGGCGCCGGCGCGTTTGAGACAGAGATCCGGGGAGGATGAGCGCGGGCGAGATCAACAACCGCATGCTCACCGTCGACGACCAGTTCCTGATCGCCGAGATCTGGTTTGAGGCCTACGGCGGCATGGCCAGAACAGCCGCCGACGCTGTCGAGCAGGCGCTGGCGCACAAGCCGCCTGTATTCTCGTGGATGTCCGTCTCGAGGGGCATCAAGACGGCATCGACGCATGGATCGAGATCTGCAAGTCGGCCGACGCGCACGTGATCTATGTCACGGGTTCGAGCGAGGGGCCGACCTCGCCCGCATCAAACAAAACCATCCCTTTGCCCCGATCATCAAGCCGATCGAACCGGCGGAGCTGGGCCGGGTGCTGGCGCAGGCCGCCGGCAGGCAGTCATGAGCGAACACGCCCTTCGGCAGACCCAGAAGCAGCTTGAGGTTGCCTTGCGGGCTGGCCGGATCGGCACGCGGGCGCGGTCACCCGGCCCAGGTGAAGGCTGCGATGTTCGCCATTATGCTATGGCTGGTTTTATGTTGCACGCGAATATGCTCTAGCCTCGCCGACGCTCCTGGGAGATGTGCATGAAAACCGTGTTTCTGGCTGCGGCTGCGGTTGCGGCTGTGATCGTTCCGCAGGCTGCGAGCGCCCAGATTGACAGTATGCGGCTTGGCGTCATGAAGCACAACATATGCGTCAGCGACTGCAAGAACGCCGACAAGGAATCGGGCGTCAATGTGAATGGCGAGTTGCGCTTCAGTTCGCCAGACTGGCTGGCCTGGGCCGGGGCCCCTCATCCCTATGTGATGGCGTCGGTCAACACAGACGGCAACACATCCTATGGCGGCGTGGGGCTGGAGTGGGACTGGCAGTTCGCGCAGGGGTGGCGCTTCGAGCCGGGCTTTGGCTACGTGATCCATAATGGGGCGGTGAACAATCCGTATGCTTCCGGCACGCAGGAAGCGTTCGATTATTCCCAAGACCACGTGTTGCTTGGATCGAAAGACCTCTTCCGCACGTCGCTGGTCGTGACGTGGGAGCTTTCGTCGGCCTGGGCGGTGCAGGGGATCTACGAACACCTGAGCCATGGCCAGATTCTCGGAAGCGGGCGCAATCAGGGTATGGACGAGATCGGCGTCCGCGCTGTCTGGCGGTTCAACTAGGCGGTCCCTGACCGAAGGCGCACGCCCCGCCGCCGTTGGGGGGCAAGGGCATTGGCCCCTTGAATACTAGCAACGCCCCCTGTATCACGCGCGCCTTGCTATCTGCCCAGATGGCGGAATTGGTAGACGCACTAGTTTCAGGTACTAGCGGGTAACACCGTGGAGGTTCGAGTCCTCTTCTGGGCACCAAGCAGGCGAAAAGTCTTTATTCGCCAGAGACTTCCTGCAGAATAACCGCTCTTGCGGCTCCTTCGGTACAGAAGGGCAGTACAGAACGTGGTTCGAATGAGCGGGTTGGCGCGCGACAAATCCTCGGGATCCTGGACGGCGCGTAAGGCGATACCGGTCGCCATCCGCGGCGCCTACGCCGCGAGATTCGGGCCGGCCTGGGAGGTAAAATTCTCGCGGCCTGCCTCGACCAGCGAACGGGAAGCGCGCGCCGCCCATGCAGAATGGCTCGCCGATGTCGAGGGACGCATCCACATCGTGACTGCCGAACTGCGCGGGGAGGGCGTTGATCTGAGCCACAAGCAGGCCCACGCGCTCGCAGGGCGCTGGTATCGCTGGAAGACGGATCGCCATGGTGAGGATCCCGGAAGCCCGCAAAAGTGGTCAGACGAGATCGCAGGGCTCATCGCCAGCATTGCAGAGCTTGGGGAAGTTGCGAGGAAGGACAAGGCCCAGCCTGTCGTCCTCAAGCCAATCAGCAACCTTTCGGACCCTTCGCTGCGGTTCTCGGACCTGCTAGGTCAGCTAACCACGACGCAGGGCCAGGTTCTCGACAGAATTGGCGTTGCCGCCGAGTCGGCAGCTTTTCTCGCGCGGGAGCGGCTGGCGCTCGATCCGGACGGCAGGCGGCGCTTCCTGTCGGCGGTGATCGACGAGCTTCTGGCTGCCAATGCGCTTCTGCGGCGACGGGCGGAAGGTGATTATGCCCCCGACGCGCGTCCTCAGCGTTTCCCTGAGTGGCGCCCAGTTTCCGGAAATTCCAAGCTGGCCCCGGGTCTAGACCAGTTCGGACCCATGGCGCTTTACAAGGCGTGGGCGAAGGCCAACGAGGCGCGGACATCGGATTCAACGCGGAGCCGCTGGATCTCCGTCTTCCGGGACCTTGAGCGGTTCACCGGTGGCCGCGACATCGTTTCGTTCACAGAGGAAGATGCTCTCGCGTGGCGCGAGGGCCTGCGGTCCGCTGACCGCACGGAGAAAACCGTCAATTTCCAATACATCGC
>CANJIL010000094.1 GCA_947474455.1 Hyphomonadaceae bacterium
CCTACTCAAACTAGCGCTGGTCCGAAGAAACCGAGCAGGTCAGCGGAAGCAATGGCGTGATGTCTCGGCATCTTTGGTCGGATTGTCCAAAAGCGCATTGGAGTTGAACGGCGGCTCGACGCGCCCAGCACTTTGTGATGGGAGCGGCACCGAAGCCGCACGCGTGAACCAGTCGCCAAGCGGTCAAAGGCAGCGGGTCGTTGATCCGCATTCCGGGAGTTCGAATCTCGTCCGGTTCTTCACATCCTGAAATGGCAGGAAGCCAAACGGCGGAGGCGTTGGGCAGCAAACCCTAAGACAATGGGTTCAATTCACACCCGGCCATCCAAGGCGTTAAGTATAATTAGGAATTGGGCCCATTCCTAACAAGACTTAGGAAAGCGGGTTATTCCTAATCATTTTTAGGAATGTGCGATATTCCTAACGCACATTAGGAGTTCAGCTGAGTCTATTCTGCTGCCTGCACGCCGCCTTCGTTGCGCGCCGCAATCTCCGCCGCGAGTTTCTGGACGCCGCCAATGTCCATCTTGCCGGTGCCAAGCACCGGGATGGCTATTACCTGGAAGATCTTGCGGGGGAGCGAGAGTTCGTTGACGCCGTGGTCCTGCGCCCAGCGTTGGAGTTCGGAGCGGTCGGCCTTCGGGAAGGTGGTGAGGAGGACGATCTGCTCGCCCTTGCGCTTGTCTGGCAGGACGGCGGCGGCGTGCTCGTGCTCGCGCCAGAGCGTGCTGGCGCAGTTCTCGACCACCGCGAGGGAGACCATTTCTCCGCCGATCTTGGCGAAGCGCTTAAGGCGGCCTTTGATGGTGAGGTAACCGTCCTCGTCCTGGACGACGATGTCGCCCGTGTCGTGCCAGCCGGAGGGCAGGCGTTGCAGCTCTCCGGGGCGGGAGGGGGACAGATAGCCCTGCATGACGTTTGGGCCCTTCACGAGCATGCGTCCGCCCTTCTCGATGCCGGGGACGGGCTCGAACTGGACTTCCATGCCGGGCAGGGGGCGGCCGACTGTGCCGTGGTGGTTGTGGTGCGGCTGGTTCACCGAAATGACAGGTGCGGCTTCGGTGGCGCCGTAGCCTTCGAGCAGCTCGACATTGAAGCGGCGACGGACGAGCTGGCGCGTTTCGTCGCGGACGCGCTCGGCGCCGCAGACGGCGAAGCGGAGCTTGCCGAGCTCATCGCCGGCACAGGCCCGAATGTACTGGTTGAGGAAAGTGTCGGTTGCGAAGAGGATGGTGGCGCCGGTTTGCTCGACCCGCTTGGGGATGATCTTGGTTTGCAGGGGAGAGGGATGAAGGACCGACTTCATGCCGCCCAGCAGGGGCAGGAGCGCACCTGCGGTGAGGCCGAAGCAGTGGAAGGTGGGAAGAGGGCTGAAGAGCACGTCGTCGAGCCGCAATGCGTCCGGGACGTGGGCGAGGATCTGGTGGACGTTGGCGACGATGTTGCGGTGGGTGAGGACGACGCCCTTAGGGTCGCCTTCAGTGCCGGATGTGAAGAGGATTACGGCGGGCGCGCCGGGATCTGGGTTCGCGGAGGCAGCCCAAGGCGCGATTGGGCCGAGGGCGCCGGCAGCTTTCTGGCGAACGCCAAGCGACTTGCGAACATCCTCGAGATAGACGAACTCGGCCTCGGATTTGAGTTTGCCGACCAGTTCATGGAGTTCCGCTTTCTCGATGAAAGCGTGCGCGGTGACGATGCGTTTGACCTGGGCGGCCTTAAGGGCCGCTTTCATGTTCCGTGCGCCGGCTGTGAAGTTAAGCATGGCGGGTACGCGCCCGTAGGCATTGATCGCGAAGAAGGTGATGACCGCGCCGGCGCCGGTTGGCAGCATCAGGCCTACGGCGTCGCCGCGGCGGGTGCCCTTCTTCAGGGACGAGCCAAGCGCGAAAGCGGCGCGGACGATGTCGTCATAAGAGAGCTTCCGGTCGTCCGCATCGTGCAAAACGATCTTCTTGCCCCCATACTCCTTGCAGGCCGCGAGCAAAGCCTGGAAGACTGCCAGCTCTGCATTACGGGGGTCGTAGGGCGAACGGAGTGACGCCATCTGAGAAACCTCCCTCGGGCGCCCCACCAGCGCTCTTTTCTGTCTTTGGGTTAATATAGCCTGTGGCGCATAAAGCACAAACTAGGAAACCAGCTTCCCATAACGCCCCGATTTCGCTGGCGGGCAAACCGAGGTAACAGGCCGCATGGCCACACTTCTCGACAGCAAGGGCGGACCCGAGGCCCGTTCGCGACATCCTGAAAAGCAGGAGCGCGAAGACACGCCGCTGCAGCGCAAGCCGCCGTGGATTCGCGTGAAAGCCCCCACGAGCGAGGGCTATCTCGAAACCCGCCAGATCGTGCGTGACGCGAAACTGGTGACTGTGTGCGAGGAGGCGGGCTGCCCGAACATTGGCGAGTGCTGGACCAAGAAGCACGCGACGTTGATGATCATGGGCGACACCTGCACGCGCGCCTGCTCGTTCTGCAATGTGCGGACAGGCATGCCGGCGGCGCTGGATGCGGACGAGCCGCGCCGCGTGGGCGAGACGGTCGCGAAGATGGGTCTCGGGCACGTCGTTATCACATCGGTGGACCGGGATGATCTTGCCGATGGCGGGGCGGAACATTTCGTGGCGGTGGTGCGCGCGATCCGGATGTCCGCACCGAAATCCACAATCGAGATCCTCACGCCGGATTTCCTGCGCAAGGGCAATGCGGCGAACATCGTGATCGATGCGAAGCCCGACGTGTTCAACCACAATCTGGAAACAGTGCCGCGCCTTTATCTCTCAATCAGGCCGGGCTCGCGCTATTACCATTCGCTGCGCCTGCTGGAGCGTGTGAAAGAACGCGATCCCTCGCAGTTCACAAAGTCCGGCCTGATGGTTGGACTGGGCGAGAGCAAGCAAGAGGTGATGCAGGTGATGGATGACATGCGCTCCGCCGGCGTCGACTTTCTTACGATCGGCCAGTACCTGCAGCCGACGCGGAAGCACGCCGCGGTGGACCGCTTCCTGACGCCGGACGAGTTTGCGGCCTATGAGACCATCGCGCGGTCGAAGGGCTTCCTGCTGGTGTCAGCGAGCCCGCTGACGCGGTCGAGCTATCATGCAGACGAAGACTTCTCGCAGCTGCGCGCCGCGCGAGAGGCGCAACTGGCTCGCTGATTCCGTGACCTCTCACCGTGAAACGCTCGACCTGCCTTTTCGGCCGGAGGATCTGTTCGATCTCGCCGCCGATGTGGGGCGCTATCCCGAATTCGTGACGTGGATCCAGTCGCTGAGGATCATCAGCGAGCAGGAAGAGCCTGGCCGGATGCGTAGCCGCGCGGAAGCGACGGTGGGATTCAAAGGGTTTCACGAAACGTTCGTCACGGATGTGGAGGCCCGCGAGCCCGAGCTGGCGATCGATGTCGGGCTCGTGCGCGGGCCGTTCAGGAAGCTGTCGAACACATGGCGCTTCACGCCCAGCGCGACTGGCTCGCGCGTGGAGTTCACGATCCAGTTCGAGTTTCGCAACTTCCTGCTGCAGGCGCTGGCCGACGCCAACAAGAGCTATGCGATCAGGCGCGTGATCGACGCGTTCGTCGCAGAAGCGGGCAGGCGGTATCCGAGAATCGTCGCCCCGGCCTGAGGGCGGTGAGGCGCAGTCAGTTCTGCGTACCGGGAGACGTGCCAGGGTCCGCTTGCGTGGAGAGTTCGCGCGCGGTCGGCGGACGTTCGCCGGCAAGGGCTGGCCGGTCGGAATCCGGCGTCTGGTCGGCGGGGCTGGGCGCAGTCTCGCGCGGTCGCGTCAATTTCGGATCGGGGCCGCAGTTGTCGACCGACCAACCCGATCCCCCATGCACGACGCGGCAGAGAACAGCTGTGGTGGCGCCAGCAGCTGTAAGCGAAGTTCTGATCTGCGCGCCATCAACGTCGTATTGGGGCCGGTTGAAAGTCAGGCGGTTCATGTTGGGGGTCGCCGCTTCACCTTCTGGTCCGCTAACCTCGACCAGGTTGAAGCCACCGGCCTGCCAGTCGCAGGTGGGTTTCCAGGGCGCATCCTCACCGCTGAGGCGCACTGTCATCGGCGGATCGTCACGGCTGAGCTTGTAGCGCTCGCGGGCAATGGCTGAGATGAGGGCGCAATCGTCGGTAACGAACAGCGGTTCCCTTGCCGGAACCTCTTCGGGACCGCCCTCGCAGGCGGCCGCGGCGAAAATTCCAGCTACAAGGAACAGACGTTTCATCACGACACCCAGCTTGTCTTGCACTCGCCAACAGTCCACCGGGCGATACCCCAATGCAGGCGGCATTCATAGCCGATGCCCGCCAGCGGTCCATGCATGATGTCAGTTTCAATGACTGCCCCGTAGCCGTCATAGCGGGGCTGTTTGAACGCCACCCATTTCAGGCCTTCGCGGGGTCCCGCGTTCTGGGGAACGTCGTTGTAATCCGAGAAGGCGAGGCCGTAACCGACCCAGTTGCACCGGGGCCGCCAGCCTGGTTCGCCCAGGCCCCTGAGGGGCGGGGCAGGGTTGTCCGGCCCGAACTTGTAATGCCCCTTCGCAACTGCGGCCATAACG
>CANJIL010000095.1 GCA_947474455.1 Hyphomonadaceae bacterium
ATCAATCGCCGTGACTATTCGCGCGATCAAGGTGGCGACAACTACAAGTTCGACTACTCACGCACCTGGGGCGACCTGCTCCTCAACGCCTATTACTTTAAGCACGAAGCCCAGCTCACGGACGCAGCGGTCGACTCGAACATCAGGGATAACGTCACCTACGCGAACGCCGCTGGTGCCTCGATCGAGCAGCGCCAGCTGGGCGGCCGTGGGATCAACTTCGAAGAACACCGTGATCGGGAAGAATACGGCGTCAACTTCGAATACTATCTCGATACCGGCTTCGGCAGCCACACCCTCAAGGGCGGCTACCTCCAGACCGAGAATATCTACTTCCAGACCGACTCGGTTCCGGGCGGCGTGACTTACAACTCGCTTGCGCCGCAATACCTCAACACGACACTCGGTGCCTACCGTACCTCCGGCGTCTGGACCGCGCGATCGATTACCGCTTCGGACTATACGAACTACTTGATACCGGCGCTACAAGCCAATGCCGCGGCTCTCGCATTCCTGGACACAAACGCTAGCGGTACGATTACGAACCCTGAACTCGACGCCATCAGATTCAACAGCACGGCGGGCAACCCCTACGGCAACGTCAACGTCTACCGCACTGCGCGGGCCGCAAATGCTCCGTACACGGTGTCTAGCAAGGGCGAGACGTTCTACATACAAGACAGCTGGACGATCGATCAGCTGACAATCAACGCTGGCCTGCGCGCTGAGCAGTGGAAGCACTATGCTTCCGATGGCGGCCAGATCGCCAAGTTCGAGTGGGATGTGGCCCCGCGAGTTAGCGTGACTTATGATCTGTTTGGCGATGGCCGTACCAAGATCTTCGGTTATGGCGGCCGCTACTACGATCCGATCCGCAGCGACATGACTGACTTCGCTGGCGCACTCACCGGGCCGGTCAACAATGAGCAAATCTACGTCAATGGTCAGTGGATCACCTTCCGGACCCGTGGGCCGGGCGACGCTGCCATCTCGCCGTCGACCAAGACGCCGTACACAGACGAGGCCCTTATCGGCTTCTCGACTACAATCGGCCAGGACATCGGCTTCTCGATCACGGCGACGAACCGCAAGACACGGGACATCATGGAGGACTACGACCTCTCGCTGTATGCGGATCCGACCTGCGACGCAGTCGATTGCGGCGAACATGGTGCCGCATATCCGGGTTCTCCGCTCTATCTGGGCCTGCCTTACTTTGGCTACACGGTGAACCCCGGCACGAACTACGTGATCGGCACGCTGGCCGGCGGTAAGCGTGACTACAACGGTCTCGAGCTCGTCCTGACCAAGTACAAGACAGACAACTGGATGGGTCAGCTGTCGTACACCTATAACGACGCCCGGGGTAACTCGAACTCCGACGGCAACGCCGACTTCCAGGGCGACTGGCTCGCGATCGATCCGCGGGCGCCGCACATGTACGGCCCGCAGGCTGGCAACATCGAACACCTGTTCAAGGCCTTCGGCTCGTACGATTTCGATTTCGGCCTCGAAGTGTCGGGCGTGTTCAACTGGAACAGCGGCTCGCTCTACACCCCGGCCGACGTGGTTCAAAGCCGCTATCTGCCGCCGATGTCTGACGGCTATACTTATGCTGGCGTGTTTGACACTTGGGTGCTCCCGGGCTTCGTGGGCAGCAAGAAGAACCCGGACTTCTACACGTTCGACATGCGGTTCAAGTATGTCTGGGAACTGCCGGTGGGCGAAACCGAGTTCTTCCTCGACATCTTGAACGTGCTTGATGAGCAATCACCGATCCAAGTCGTCGCGAACCGCGCCGGTTCGGGTCAGTTTGCTTACGGCGAAGAGAACAAGTGGAATCAACCGCGTCGTTTCTATCTCGGCGCGCGTTACTCGTTCTAAGCGAAATCACTATTCGACAGAGGGAAGGGCGGGTCGAAAGACCCGCCTTTTTCTTGTCCGGGATTGGTGGGCGGTCAGTCGCCGATGGCGTGGAGGGCGCTGCCGCGTTCGTGGAGCCAGGTGCGGGCATCCTTCCAGTCGGGGAAGCAGCGCTCGACCTGTTTCCAGAAGCGGCCGGAGTGGTTCATCTCCTTGATGTGTGCGACCTCGTGTGCGGCGACATAGTCGAGCGCGAAGGGCGGGGCGCAGACGAGGCGCCAGGAGAAGTTGAGACGCGCTTCGGAGGAGCACGAGCCCCAGCGTGATCGCATGTCCTTGATGGCGATGGAGCGGGGTTTCACCTTCAGGGTTTCGGCGTGGACGGCGACGCGTTCGGCGAAATCCGTGCGGGCGGCGGCGCGCAGAAACCCGCGGGTTTTGTCGGGAAAATTTTCACGGGGGCCCGGGATCAAAAGAATGGGAGTAGGGCCTGAGATGCGGTCAATCCGGACGGTGCGGCCCATCTCGGCATGTTTCAACCGGTGGATGACGCCACGCAAGGGAATGTAGGCGCCGGGCCTGAACACCACAGGCGGGGGTAGGGCGCCCAGCCGGTCGGCAATCCAGTCAACCCGCTCGGTTGCAAAGGAGATCGCTTCGAGCGCGAAACGGGCTGAAGGAGCGGTCGCAACAGCCTCGCGCGCCATAGCGTCTATGCGGACGGAAACCCTGCGCGCACGCTTGTCGATATGCACCCGGATTGGAACGGATGCGCCTGATTTTGCTAGCAAAAATACGCGATGATGTGCTTCCGAGGCGAGCATGATAATGCGTATCGTCCTGTGGCGCCTGAAGCAACATCACCCCACCAGCAGGGAACCACCCAAATGAAGCCCAGACTGGCCTTTGCCTCGGCTTTGGCGTTGTCGACCGCTGCGTGTGCAAGCGGGCCGGCGCTCGAGGCGCTTAATGCAATGCGGATCATCGAGAACAACCCGTCGGAGGGATTTTCCTACGCCAAGCTGAGCGGCGCCGGGGGGGATCTGACCCTCAAGGATGTGACGCTGAAGACGTCAGTCCCGCGCGCCGTCATGATCGATCAGCCGATACCGAAACCGGGCGCAGAGGCGCCATCATCACCGCCGACAAAGCCTTCTGCAGCCCCTGCCGGGTCGGAGGTGGTGATCGCCAGGGCCGACACGCTGCGCTTTACCGGTCTCGACATGAAGAACGGCAAGCCGGTTTTCACCGGCATGGTGTTCAGCGGGATCACGCCCGTAGACGATAAGAGCGGCATGGCGATGAAGATCGGCTCGATCGGCGTCGAGGGAATGAATGCAGCGACGGGCGCGTATCTCGCGGGCGTCTTCACCAGGGAGGGTCCGGGCGAGGCGCCGCCATTCGAGCGCTGGGCGTTCGGAAAGGCGTCGCTCAATGGCTTCAGCATAGCGAGCCCGCTGCCAACGGAAGAAGAAGGCGGGCAGGCCGGCGCGATCAACACGCAGCTCGGCGAGATCTCGTTGTCGAGCGTGAAGGACAAGGTGATCGGACAGGCGCGGTTCTCGGGCCTCAAGGGCGACGTCAGCATTCCGGGCGCTTTTCCTATCGCGGGGACGTACGATTTCGGGACGCTCGACTATGGCAATGTCCGCGCCGGACTGTTCGCCGACGCGTTCTCGGCCAGCATGGCGTGGCTGACGCCGGATCCGCCTGCGACCGACTGGTCGAAAGTGTTCGAGTGGTTCACGTCGCCGCTGGAGTACGGTCTCGACACGGTTACGTGGACGGGGATGAAGGCTGACTTCTCGGGTCTGAAGGTCGATGTGTCGCCTGTGTCCTACAAGGCGACGCGCAACGCCGCCGGCGTGGTGGTGGCGACCGCAAGCCCACGCGCAACGTTTCGGCTGACGGCGGATGCTGACAGCGGGGCGCTGGGCGCCATGGGGCTCTTGGTGATGACGATGGCGGGATTTCCATCGAACGTCATCGAGGCCTATGCGCAGGGCGATGCTTCGTTCGACCCGCAGAAGGACCTGACGCGCTACACGAATTTCAATGTCGGGATCAGCGACGTCGTGGATCTTGAGCTCGATGGCGGCTTGATCGGGCTGCAGAAGGCGCTGCCAACTGTGCTGGCGGGGCTGATGTCGGTGGTTGAGGCGTCCGAGAGCATTGCTGCGGAAGCAGTCGAGGAGGGCGAGGAACAGGCCGACGGCGGCGATGACGATGCGGATGCGAATGCCGATGCGGACACGAGTGATGATGGGCCGATGTCCGGCATTCCTGCAGAGGCGCAGGGCGCGGTGATGCAGATGGTGATGGGTCTGATCGGGCTGCAGGTAACCGACCTCGATATCTCGATCACCGACAAGCAGCTTGTGGGGTTCATCGTGAACCAGACAGCGTCGCGCTCAGGGCAGAGCGCGGCAGCCTCGCGGCAGGATCTGGTGAATCTGGTGCAGGGCAGCGCGGTTTTCCTGAACGATGCCGGCGTCGATCCGGCGCTGGCCAGCGAAGCGACGGCGGCGATCGCGGGCTTTCTCGGCGGGCCGGGCACGTTGCGCATCCAGATCAAGCCGAAGACGCCCGTGGGCATGGTGTCGGCGATGATGACGCCGCTGACCAAGGAAAATCTCGGCTTCGCGGCGACGTTTACGCCAGCAGCGCAGGCCGC
>CANJIL010000096.1 GCA_947474455.1 Hyphomonadaceae bacterium
AACGCCGAGGGCCCCCAATTGGGGGCCCTCGGCGTTAACACCTGCGCTCACTGCAAGTGATGTACTTTTACTCCGCCCGGCTGATGTAATTTTGCTCCGCCGTTGACAGCTTGACCTGGTCCGTCTTCAGGCCGCCGAACTCCGACCGCCACCTGTAATAGGTGACATCCGTGACGCCGATCGAACGCACCGCATCGCTCACCGACTGTCCCTGCGAGACCAGCACATCAACCTGCCGAAGCTTCGCAACAATCTCTTCGGGCTTCCGTTTCCTTGCCATCGTGATCCTCCATCCCGTCCAAAAGCATACCTAAGGGCGGACCACTTCAAAGGGGGCGGATCAATCTCGCGGCGAGACATATCGAGCTACAGCGATGAGCTGATCGAGATCGCAGCGGCCGAGACCGCTGCTCCGAACTGCGAGGGTGCAATGTGTTGATGAGGATCTAGACGCGGACCGCAGAACAGGACAACCCGTGGTGCTGTCGGAGCTTCAAGCTCGATAGTCTGAGTGGGACCTGGTCAGCGGACTCCATCAGGGCCAGCGGCCAACAACGCTGCACAAACAGGCCGGACAGATGACCGCACCCGACAGATCCAAAATCAGCCCAACTTCCCCCCTGCATCGCCGGGGCCGTCCACAGATGACAGCACCCTCAGCCGGATTGCCGCCTTCCGGGTTACGGCGGCACTGTGGTTATTCGAGACACTAAGGTAAGTCGTTTTAGAGCAGCACCCTGAGGCCAACATACGCTGCGCGTGGCATTCCGGGGCTCAGCGCTCGGGGGTCTGTCAGCTCGCCAAGCCCGAGCACAGGCACAGCCCCGACCGGTGAGAATGCGCCAAAGGTCTCGTAGTTCGCGTCGAATAGGTTCTCGACTTCGGCGAACAATTCCAGATTTGGCCGCGCCTTCCATTTCAGATGTGCGCTGGCGACCACGTAGTCATCCGTCTTCGGATTAAGATTGGCTTCATCTCCCGCCAGATATCGCCCGCTGGAGTAGATCCCATCGACGCCAACTGTCAGCGCGTCGTTCACGAACCAGTCGAAGCCGGCCTTGAAGCTGTGCTCGGGAATGCCAGGACGCATGTCGCCCTTCTCCACCCCCATGATGTCGTCTTCGTTATCGAAGGCAGGATTAGCCGCGGCGTTCAGGTCGAATGGCGTCTGATAGGTGACGTCGGTCCAGGCGTAGTCCGCATAACCCGCGAACCAGTCAGTCTCTGCCGAGAGGCCCAGCTCCGCGCCTTGGCGGCGCGTCTTCCCAACATTCGTGAAGAAGGCGCGTCCAGCCGTAATGCTCGCCACGATCTGGATGTCTTCGTCGACATCGGTGCGATAGGCGCCTGCATGCCAGGCCAGCGAGATGCCGGCCATGTTGGAGCTTCCTCGCGCGCCCACCTCGAACGTCCGTCCCACCACCTGGTTCAGCGGAGGATCGGCGACGAAGAAATTCGTGAGGCTGCAGGGCGCGTCCGGATCGGCGCAGGACAGTTCGGCAGGCGTGGGCGCGCGGCTCGTCTCGCTGTAGCCGCCATAGATCGAAAGGCCCTCCATCGGCCCCCAGGTAAGCCCAAGCGCGGGATCGATCCGCCGGAATGTGTGATCACCGTTCAGAGCGGTTCCCAGCTGGTCGCTAAGCGTGAGATGGGATTCATTGGCGCGCGCGGTGACAGTTGCGATGAAACCGGGAGCAAGATCGATCTTGTCACTGGTGAACAGGCCCCAGTATTCGGAGCGCACATGCAGGGACACCGGCGTGATGTTGGCCTCCGGCGTATCGAGGTCGATGCCCGGGCCGAACCAGCCGCGATCCAGCGACAGGCCGCCGATAGTCGTGATCGCGTTGAACTTGGTCTTCGCACCATCGAAGCTCGCACCGACTGATAGCCTTTGCCGCAGTCCGAATAGTGTTCCGGTCCGCGTCGCCTGCGCGCTTGCGCCATAGCTGGTGGTGGCCGTGCCGGTGTGATTGAGGAAAGCGTAAGGACCGCCCTCGGCAAAGTCCGGAAAAGCGGAAGCGTAAGGGCTGCCGGTTATGAAATTGTCGATTTCATCGCCGTCGACATCGGTCAACTCGGTGTCGTCATCCTCGATCGAACACAGGATTTCGCCGTTCGCTTTGCAGGGCTCGACCTCCGCCGCATCGCCATTGATCGCCTGGCGGTCCAGTCGCGCACCATAGACCTGCGCGCGTAGCTCCCAGTCATCGGACAAGTGCCAGTTGGCATTGGCCGCGAAGCGTCCATACTTGTTACGCGTCGTGTCCGGGTGTGTGAACACCGCTGAGCGGTCGAACGCCAGCAATTCAACCGGCCCCGCGCCGTTGCCCGTGAGTTTATTGTCCGCGAGGATCAGGTTGGCGTGCAGTTCGCCGCCTTCGCCCCTCCATCCGAAATCGGCATAGCCCTGCCGCAGTTTCGACGGCGAGAAGTCGCGCCAGCCATCTTCATCAAGCATCGTTGCCGCAGCGTAGACTGCGAATGGCCCGTCGCCGCCGCCATACTCGATGCTGGCGCGCTTGCGTCCGAACGAGCCGGCGGAGATTTCGGCAGCGCCGCCGCGACGGCTGAACCCGTCCTTGAGATGCACGCTGACGGCGCCGCCCAGCGCGTTGAGACCGAATGCCGGGTTCGAGGCCACCACGTCGACCGCGCTGACCGCCATGTCGGGTATCAGGTCCCAGTCCACCGTGTCTCCGAAGGGTTGGTTGAAGCGGGTGCCATCGAGATAGACCGCCAGCCCCTGCGCATTGCCGGGCAGAGGCGACCCCTCGAACCCGCGATAGAGCAGGTTGGGCTGGAACGGATTGGCCTGCGCCTGGTTAAGCGTCACGCCACCGAGCCGTGCGTTCATTGCGCCGAGGACGTTCGCCGTGCCTGATCGCGTCAGGTCCGACTCGTCGAGACGGTTGACCGCAGCCGGAACCGACTCTGCCTCGGTGCCGGGGTCCAGCGGCGTGGTGCCAACGATCACTACACTATCGCGCTGATCTTCATCCGGCGCGACTTGGGCAAGGGCGTGCTGCGAGAAGAAGCTAGCTAAGACTGCCGAAGCGAGAACGCGAGATCGACTCGCTCGCAACACGAAAAAATGGTTTCTCAACATACGCGTACCCCGCCCAGTCGGCTCATGCTTAGCACTACATCGAAGCCACTGATGCGCAAAGTATACGGCGACGCCTTTGGGCCATGACCCGCCGCAACGCTGCACCATCGTCGAATGACCAAAGTGGATCGACTTTGCCGGATCGCCGCAATTTGCGCGTGGCCAACTCGGGGCCCAAAGCGGCCTTTGGCGTTTGGGCCTGCAAGATAGTCTGCGAAGTGTCGGAAGCTACGCCAGTAACAGGGGGTTATAGCGTCCTCACAAGCTTGATTGATGGCGCGGACCGCATCGAGAGCCGTAGGCAGGGCGACGTAAAGTGACTATAGCACCCCGCGAGCGTTGAACGTTGCCTTGCCCGTCGCGCAGCACCTAGGCCGATGAGTACCCGCGATGGACGAAGACAAGCGTGAGCTTCTGTCCAAAGTGCCTGCAGTGACGCTGGGCTTCTGGATCATCAAAATCCTTGCGACGACATTGGGCGAGACTGGCGGCGATACCGTCAGCATGTCGATGAACCTAGGCTATCTGATCGGGACGGCTATTTTTCTGGCCGTGCTGTTGGTGCTTATCGGCTTTCAAATCGCGGCGAAGCGCTTTCACCCGTTTCTCTACTGGGCAACCATCATCGCCTCCACAACCGCTGGCACGACGATGGCCGACTACGCGACCCGTTCAATGGGCATCGGCTACACCGGCGGTTCGATACTGTTGCTCGGTTGCGTGCTGGCATCGCTCGCAGCATGGCGCATGACGCTGGGCTCCATTTCCGTGGAGACAGTGCGCGAGCCGAAGGCCGAAATCTTCTATTGGGTCACAATCACTTTTTCCCAAACGCTAGGCACGGCCCTTGGTGATTGGACTGCCGACACAGGCGATCTTGGCTATGCAGGTGCAGCCGTGGTCTTTGGCGCGATGTTATCGGTGCTGGCCGCGCTCTATTTCTGGAAACGGGTAAGCCGCGTTCTTCTGTTCTGGGCCGCATTCATTTTGACCCGTCCATTGGGCGCGGCGGTTGGCGACTTCCTTGACAAGCCTCTCGACCACGGCGGTTTGGCATTCAGTCGGCCACTTGCCACCGCAGTGCTAGGCGTTGCCATACTCGTGTGCATCGTTTTGTTGCCGCAGCGCGCCGGGCGTCACCCCGGCTGAAAGCCGTGATCGGCCCCCACCGAGTGGTCCAAGTCGATTGTTAGTTCATCATCACCTCTGACGCTAGCCGGGGCATGGCCGGCGGAGCGCTTGCGCGACGCGGAGCCGGCCATGCCCCGGCTAGCGTCGGCAAGAACACCT
>CANJIL010000097.1 GCA_947474455.1 Hyphomonadaceae bacterium
CGTAGCTCAGTTGGTAGAGCACGCATGTACGGTATCGACCGTTCCCCGGGCGGTTCTGGATCAACGTTCGGCGGTGGTGAAGACGACGCTTACTTCCTGGTTAGAGCGCCGTTCGGCAAGCGACGTCGCTTGGGTTCAAATCCCAGAGCGTCTCCGCCTATTCCCCGTTGAGCGCCATCTTGTGGCGAACGACTTGAGCTTTCCGCGCATAGGTTTGTCATGCGCGGAAGGGATGGCCTGCCGGTGGTGATGACGTCCGTTACTTATTGCCACGAAGGCTGACCCATGGTCGGCGACGGACATCAAATGTTCCCCGGCAGGCATCCACCTTGTGGCTGAACGAGCGATGTAGAACTGTAGAGAGAGAAAAAAGGGGGAAGCCCATGGCCAAGTTGAACAAGGCAAAGACCATCCGCACCCGCGAAGGCGCCAAGGGCCGCGCTTTCACGCCAGAGCACGAGCTACGCCGCGCGCTGATGAGCTGCATGCTCTGGGAAGACCAGTTCTACGAGGACGGCGTCTCCATCGCGGAGCGCATGGCCGCGCTCGTCCCTAAGGTCGCGCCCGAAAAGATCGCGGCGATGGCGGTTGAGGCGCGCGAGGACATGAAGCTGCGTCACTTACCCTTGCTGATCGTGCGCGAGATGGCGCGCCACGAAGGCCATAAGGCCCTCGTGGCTGACACGCTCGAGCGTATCGTCCAGCGTCCCGACGAACTCACCGAGTTCCTCGCGATCTACTGGGCCGACGCCCTTGGTCCGATGCAGCAACGCAAGCGCGCGGCTGTCTCGGCACAGGTGAAGAAAGGTCTTGCCCGCGCGCTGACCAAGTTCGACGCCTACCAGCTCGCCAAGTACGACCGCGACGGCGCCGTGCGCATTCGCGATGTGCTGTTCCTCACCCATGCCAAGCCGAAGGATGCGGCGCAGGAGAAGGTCTGGAAAGAGCTGGTCGACGGTAAGCTTGCCGCCGCCGACACGTGGGAGGTCTCCCTTTCCGGC
The DNA here is from genome assembly GCA_947474455.1 of Hyphomonadaceae bacterium. GTDB lineage: Bacteria > Pseudomonadota > Alphaproteobacteria > Caulobacterales > Hyphomonadaceae > UBA7672. Next base: position 1,002 of record CANJIL010000097.1, read on the forward strand.
GGCGCCGACAAGCGCGAGACGTTCGAACGCCTAATCACCGAAAAGAAACTCGGCGCCCTCGCTTTGCTGCGCAACTTGCGCGGCATGCAGGTCGCCGGCGTTCCCAAGTCGGTTATCGGCAAGGCGCTCGATGCGATGCGCACGGACCGTGTGCTGCCCTACCGCTTCATCGCGGCCGCGCAGTACGCGCCCGATCTCGAGCCTGAGCTGGAGCACGCCATGTTCCGCTCGATCGAAGGCCATGCGCGCCTGCCGGGCAAGACGCGCCTGCTCGTCGACGTGTCGGGTTCGATGGACTCGGCGATGCCGGCGAAGTCCGAGATGCGCCGTCTCGACGCCGCCTGCGGTCTCGCCGTTCTCGCCCGCGAGATTGGCGAGGACGTGGAGATCTTCACGTTCTCGAACGACGTGAAGAAGGTCGCCCCCCGTCGCGGCTTCGCCCTGCGCGACGCCATCGTCGGCTCGCAGCCCCACGGCGGCACCGAACTCGGCAAGGCCGTCGCCGAGGTCGACAAGAAGGATGTGCGCCTCATCGTCTTCACCGACGAACAGTCGCACACGGCCGTGTCCGCGCCGAAAGGCATCGGCTACATAGTCAACGTTGCGTCCTACCAGCACGGCGTCGGCCATGGCCCTTGGCGCCGCATCGACGGCTTCTCGGAAAAGATCCTCGACTGGATCATTGCCTCCGAGCAGGACTGAAAGAACGGCGGCTCCGCAAGGGGCCGCCGATTTTCTGTCTCAGCGTGGCGTGGGCAGGGCGATGGCTTTGCCTTCTTCACGCGGGTCTGCACCGCCGACAAGGCCGTGCGGCGTCACCTGTATCACGTGCGTCCCGCTCCACAGCTCGTCTTCCACGATCTTCCAGCCGAGCTTGCGCAGCGCATCCGACATGGCTGGCGCCATCCGGCCCTTCTCAACGATGATATCCGGCGTCCGCGCGAATATGGCGGACGTGCCCGCCGCCTCCTGCGGCGTCTGCCTCCAGTCGAGTACGCCGATGATCGTGCGCGAAACCGAAGCGATGATCGTACTGCCGCCCATCGACCCCGCCACCATCGCCAGCTCGCCATCCTTGTCCGTGATGATGGAGGGGGACATCGAGGAACGCGGCGCCTTGCGCGGCGCCACGGCGTTGGCCACGGGCTTGTCGTCGATCACAGGCGCCAACGAAAAATCGGTAAGCTGGTTGTTCAGCCAGAAGCCCGCCGCCATGCGATGCGCGCCGTATTCGGATTCGATCGTGGCTGTGAGCGAGACGGCGTTGCCGTCGTGATCCACAACCGAAAGATGCGTTGTGCCATGCTCCTGGATCGCCTCGCTCCCCCAGCGATTGCGCAATTCCTCGCCAGCCGGCGTCCCTACCGGAATTGCCGGCGGTCCTTTCGACAAGTCGATCAGCTTTGCGCGGGCGTCGAGATAGGCTGGTGCGATCAGCTCCTTCGTCGGCGCCTGGATGAACCGGTCGTCGGCCATGTAATGGTCACGATCCACATAGGAGAGCCGGCTCGCCCACACATAGGCGGCCCAGTCCTGCGGATTCGTGGGTCCGTCTGGTTGCGGCCGCGCACGCTCATAAAGGCCGAGGATCGAAAGCATCGCATTCGCCGAGCTCGGCGAAGGCATGGTGCAGACGCGATAGATGCGGAAGGGTGCGCAGAGCGGATCAAGCCGCCGGGGCTTGAACGCTTGCAAGTCCGCCACCGTCAGCGTTCCCGCACGGGGCTCACGCTGCGCCGACGCCACAATGGCCTCCGCGATCGGCCCTTGCGTCAACGCCGTAGGCCCATCCGCCGCAATCGCGCATAGCGAACGCGCATAAGCCGGGTTCTTGAGGATATGCCCCTGCGGCCAGGGATTGCCGGAGGCGTCAAGATAAAGCGCGCGCGCTTCAGGATCGCTCCCCAACGTCGCCTTGTTGTCAACAAAGCTTTGGCTCAGCCGCGGCCCGACGACAAATCCTTCCTCCGCCAACTTGATGGCCGGCTGGAACAGCTGCGCCCAGGGCAGGCGGCCATGCTGCTCATGCACCATCTTCAACATGGGAATAAGGGCAGGCGTCCCGATCGACTTTCCGCTTGCCTGCGCCAGCTCGAACGGCAACGGCTTGCCATCGACCAGAAACATGTCCGGCGTCGCGCCCGCCGGCGCCCATTCACGCCCGTCATAGGCGTCAATGGATTCATCGCGTGCTGTGTAGTGGATCAGGAAGCCGCCGCCGCCGACCCCAGAAGATTCCGGCTCCACGAGCCCGAGCGTCACCTCGACCGCAATCGCGGCATCGATCGCGCTTCCGCCCGCGCGTAGCATTTCCAGCCCCGCCTCGACAGCCAGCGGATCGGCGGCCGCCACCATCGCCTCGCCCTTGCCGGCGCTGGGCGGCTCAGATGCTGCGCATGCTGCAAAAAGGATGGCGAGCCCGAAAATCGGCGCTTTGAAACAACGACGCAAACGGCAGCTCCCACACGCCGGCCTATCCCGGCGAGGCATTCATAACATGCGATCGACGCCCCTGCATCTCGCGGCCGAATGCAAAACGGCGGCTCCGCATGGAGCCGCCGCCGCAAGTCGTGTTGCAATCACCTATGCGTGGCGATTAGGCGCCCTGAGGTTCCGGCTCTGCGCCGAAGCCGCCATCGGATTTTGGCTTCTTCTTGATCACCGGCACGGCAGACGTCGGGCCCGACGGCGTATCGTCCGGACGATCCGGGCGCTTGCCCTTGATCAGGTCGATGATCTCGTCGCCCGACAGCGTCTCGTATTCGAGCAGGCCTTCGGCGAGCGTCACCCACTCCGCGTTCTTTTCGGTCAGCACCCGGCGGGCATCGTTGATGCCGCCGACCACCAGCTTACGAACCTCTTCCTCGATCTTGCGTGAGGTTTCTTCGGAGACATGGCTCGATTTCACCAGCTGGTTGCCCAGGAACACCTCGCCCTGGTCTTCCGCGTAATCGATGGGACCCACCGATTCCGAGAAGCCCCAGCGCGTGATCATCGCACGCGCAAGACGTGTCGCCTGCTGGATGTCGGAGGCTGCGCCGGCCGTGACATTATCCTCGCCGAATTTCAGTTCTTCCGCCACGCGGCCGCCCATCAGGATGGCGAGACGCGAGATCATCTCGGTCTTGTTCATCGAGAGTTTGTCGTCGGTTGGCAGCTGCATAACCATGCCCAGCGCACGGCCGCGCGGGATGATCGTCGCCTTGTGCACCGGATCAGCTGAGGGAACGTTTAGCGCCACGATGGCATGACCCGCCTCGTGCCACGCTGTCAGCTCTTTCTCTTTCAGTGACATCACCATGGACTTGCGCTCAGGCCCCATCAGGACCTTGTCCTTGGCGTCTTCGAATTCGCGCATGCTCACCGAGCGTTTGCCGCGCCGCGCCGCCAGAAGCGCC
>CANJIL010000098.1 GCA_947474455.1 Hyphomonadaceae bacterium
ATGCGATCGCCACCAGACCCAAACGCAAATGCCAGCCCGACCGCGACACGAATACCTCCACCGTGTCCAAGGGATAGTTCCAGTTGGGCGGGGGCGCAACGCCGCTGACCTGTGGTACTTCGTGTCAGCCATCCCAGGCACTTCTCCTGATCGGCGACCCCTGCGCGCTTCTCCTCGCCTGACCGAAATTGGGCGATGAACGTGCATTCGTAATCTTTGGGCTGACTGGCCGGAATGCTCCACCATTCAAGCCGTTCGTCATGTTGGTTAGCTGTGACGCCGTCTTGCTTTTAAAGCGACAGACAAGGGCGGTCGCGGGGCAGGGCCTTCCGATTGCCGAAAGCCAGTGATTGAACAGGCTTGTGGTCCCTCGTTCGATCGGAGCGCCGAGAGACTGATTTGACAAGAATCGACGCGGAAATTTGCCGGCGCGATCTACGGTCTTGGTCGCCATCCCTGCCGCAAGCCCGTCGACAGCTTCCAGGCCATGACGATCTGACCTCCCCCGTCGTGCATGCACCCGTCAGGGACACGTTTGCTTCATCCGCCCATCATGGACCGCGCGTCCTTCGAACTCATCGGCAATGTCGGCAAGCTTGAGATCAAGCCGCTCAAGGGCGACAGACACCTCGCCATCGTCTCCCTCGCAACCTCCGAGCGCTGGAAGGCCGAGTCCGGCGACTGGAATGAGAAGACCTACTGGCATCGCGTGGTTGTCTTCGCGCCTGCCAAGGTCGCACTGATCGAGAAAGCCGTTCAGGTCGGCACCCGCCTCCGTCTCGTCGGACAAGTCCGTCCCGGCTCCTGGGAAGATGAGCGCGGCCAGACCCGCTACTCCATCGAGTTCGTGGTGACCGGTCTGGGTGATGTCGAGATCCTCGCACGCGGCAAGCCGAAACCGGACGCACAATCCGAACCTGTGATGGTCGGCGAAGAAGCTCCGAAGCCGAAGCGCAAGCGCGCGGCCTGATGGCCTGGCCGGCGGCGTCCAGCCGCCGGCCATGTCTCGCTCTCCCAACAATCCAGATTCTCAGGGAGGTCATCATGACCGCCATCGCGAACACGCAATCGCTTCACGACGCCGTCACAGCCCGGATCATCGCAGAACTCGAACAGGGCCGCTTTCCCTGGGTCCAACCCTGGGCGTCCTCATCAGGAGGGACGCCGCTTGGTCTGCCCCAGAACGCATCGACCGGACGAACCTACTCCGGGATCAACATACTTCTGCTCTGGTCCGCCGCGATCGAGCAGGGCAGGCCATCCCAGCGCTGGCTGACCTTCAAGCAGGCGCTCGCTCTCGGCGGCAATGTGCGCAAGGGCGAGAAGGGGACGATGGTTGTCTATGCTGATACGTTTGTCCCGAAGGCCGAGCAGGAGAAGGCGAGCGCGTCCGGCGAAGACGCCCGCCGCGTTGGGTTCCTGAAGCGCTTTACGGTGTTCCATGTGGAGCAGTGCGAGGGGCTGACCGCCGATCCGGATGCGTCCCCGTTGCCGGGGCGCACAGAAGTCCTGCCGCAGGTGGAAGCGGTCATTGCGGCGACCGGGGCGGACATTCGCATCGGTGGTGAGATGGCGTTCTACTCGCCGAGCCACGACTTCATCCAGATCCCGCCGCAGCAGGCCTATTTCGAGCCGATCAACTGGTACCGGACCAAGCTGCACGAACTCGGTCACTGGACAGGGCATGTGTCACGCCTCGACCGCAATTTCTCGGGTCGTTTTGGCGGTGAGGCTTATGCGCGTGAGGAGCTGGTTGCAGAGCTTTGCTCTGCCTTCCTGTGCGCTGAACTCGGGGTGACACCGACCGTCCGCCATGCGGATTATCTCGGCGCCTGGCTCGATGTTCTCAAAGGCGACAACCGTGCGATCTTCCAGGCAGCCTCCATGGCGTCAAAGGCAGCGGAATTTGTGAGGGCGCGCATGCTATCTGGGTGATGGCGGCATCGATCGTTATGCCTTCAGGAAGTGCCGAGGCAGACCGCTAGCCGTAAGCCGGTTGAATGGGGCGTCCCCCACACCCAGAAGCGTTCCTAACCAGTGTCGATAAGAAAGTTCTTATCATACGCGGCAGTATCCATCAGATAATTCATATCCAAATGAGCAATTTGGAAAATATTATTCGTATTGACTTGTGGCGTTCCAATACGATAACTCTTATCGATGACCCTAGCCGCTCAACAGCTCGACCGCCGCTTTTCGGAGATTCGCGAGACTCTGCGCAGCGCCGAGCGCCCTCCACGTGGATGGATCAAGGCGATCCGCGAAGCACTTGGCATGACCACGGCCCAGCTGGCGACGCGCATGGGCGTTGCCCAACCACGCATCGCGGAACTCGAGAAGCGGGAAGCTGCCCGGATCGTCACCCTTCAGAGCCTGGAACGTGCCGCCGAAGCACTCGATTGCCGCCTGGTCTATATTCTTGTCCCGAACGGCTCCCTTGAGGACCGGGTCAATGCGCGCGCTGACGTGGTCGCTGAACTGCATCTCTCAGCTGTCGATCACACGATGCGACTCGAGAAGCAGGGCGTTACCGATCGGCTGCGCCGCGAGGCGATGAAGAAGAAGATTGTCGCAGACCTGCTGGAGCGGCCAGCGCGTCTCTGGCAACTCCCGTGACCGACCTCCTGAACGATGAACCTGAAGGAGCAACGCCGCTCACGCCCGAGGAGAGGGAAGGACTGATTCCAGCGCAGGTCACGCTTCGCCGGGAGCTCAACGAACTCGAACAGCAGAACATCCTGGAGGCAAGTCTTTGGGTTATCCGACGAAGCCGTGATCCTGTTTCGGAATCCTTCGCTCGCAACCTCCATCGGCGAATGTTCAGCAACGTCTGGCGATGGGCTGGAAACAACCGGGCAACCAACAAGAACATCGGCTGTGACTGGTGGGAAATCGATCTGCAGCTGCGGGGAGCGTTTGACGACACCCGTACCTGGATCGCGTTCTCATCCTACCCGTCGGACGAGATCGCTGTCCGCTTCCATCACCGACTGGTCGCGATCCATCCCTTCGCAAATGGCAATGGCCGATGGTCCCGGTTGATGGCCGACACCCTGGCACGCCGGCTTGGTCAACCCGCCTTCAGCTGGGGCAACAGCAGCCTGCTCGATGACGACGCAACGCGGCGCGCCTATATCGACGCATTGCGAGTCGCTGACCGGCACGACATTGGCCCGCTACTTACCTTCGCCCGGTCCTGAGCGTCAGGCGGAGAGCGGCTGGCGGTCACGCTCGGTCCCGCCGCGCCCAGCGCGGCTCCTACGGGCGCGACCCTGCGGGCGCTTTGCGCCGCCAGCCACTCGACGGCGCGTTCCGCCATGCAGCGCCGGAAAGTACGGCGCGCAGGCTCCTTGCAGCCTTCATGTCTGCTGGCCGCCCTGACGGTCGGCGCGTGCGTAACTGTCTCTGCAAACCGTCTCCTGTTTCACGCAGTTGGAGAACTGGTTGCTCAGTTCGTTTCAGTGTGCCGGGCGTGATGGACCGCCTCAAGGGACGAAGGGGCCCCACCATTTTTTTGGCGGAGAAGCCAAAAAAATCGTGACCCCCATCGCCGCTCCGCGGTCGCGCCTGGGCGCGATCCCTTGACCCGCTCCATCACGCCCGCCCGCCGACATCGTCCTTCAAACACAGGAGACGACGATGTTCACGAAGACCTTCACGATCGAGCGCCACATCGAGGAGCTGCGCGCCGAACTGCGGACGACGACTGACCCCAAAGAGGCGCGCGATATCCAGGCTGAGTTGGCGGCCATGATGCAGCTAGCAGACGATCTCGACCGGGAAAGCGAGGCAATGCTCTGACGAATTTGGCGAGAGCGGCCTATGTCGCTCTCGTTTCGTTCGATCTCCGTGATCCCCAGGTGCGATGACTTTCGCTGAGCCGTCCCTGTTGCGTGAGGTCTGAAGCGCTGTGAGGCGCGAGAGGGCGGTGGAGGGGTGGGTGCGGTGGAATGCAAGATAAAGCACCTACGGTGCGTCGGGCCGTAAGGCCCTGTCTGCACATAGTTCCGTACACGGTGGATTAGCGTGAGGCGTGCGGTGCACGCACTGAGCTTCGTTGAACGGGTGCAAGCGCTGGAATTCATCGCGCTGGTGGCGATGATGATCATCACCATGACGAAGCGTGAGAACGAATTCGAACCGAGGCTCGGCAAGCCTCCCGCCGATCAGGCGCCGAAGGTGAAGGGCGTGCGCGCAGTTGCACGACAGGTCTCGCCACGGCGCCAGTCGTCAGGCAAGGCGTCGGGATCGAAGCCGCGCCAGCCCAGCATCCGCGCTCACTTTGCACCCGGCTCGAAGACCCGCGCGCGACCGGTGTCCACAACGTCACGGCGGGTCGTGGTGAAGGTGCGCTATGCCGCTAACGCTGGCGGCAAAGTGGCGGCCCTGAA
>CANJIL010000099.1 GCA_947474455.1 Hyphomonadaceae bacterium
ATACAAAGGGTCCGGTGGTGTGCTGCGTGCGCCGGGCTTCATGACAACGGAGGCTGAGCAATTGCTGTTGGAGCTTCCATATGGCGCATTCATCGCAACCGTCGTCATTGCTGCATAAAATTCTCGCGAGCGAATCGGCTGGCGGATTGCTCCTGATTGCGACGGCGGCGGTTGCGCTGATCGTGGCGAATTCTCCGCTGGCAGAGGATTATTTCTACGCGCTGCATGTTTATGTCGGGCCGCTCAGCGTGCGCCACTGGATCAACGATGCGCTGATGGCGCTGTTCTTCCTGCTGATCGGGCTGGAGGTGAAGCGCGAGCTGATCGACGGCGAACTGTCGACGTGGGGCAGCCGGGTCTTGCCGGGTGCAGCGGCATTCGGCGGCATGGTTGTGCCGGCGATGGTGTTTCTGGCTTTCAACGGGAACCACCCGTCGCTGGCGCATGGCTGGGCTGTGCCAGCGGCGACCGACATTGCATTTGCGCTAGGTGTTCTGTCGCTTGTGGGAAGCCGGGCGCCCACGTCGCTGAAGATCTTCCTCGCTGCCCTGGCGATTATCGACGATCTAGGTGCGGTCGTGATTATTGCATTGTTCTACACGGCGGACCTATCACTCGTCGATCTCGCGGCGGCGGCGGGATGCGTGGCGCTGATGCTGGTGTTGAGCCGCCTGCGCGTGATGTCGCTGATTCTTTATCTGGCAGTTGGCGTTGGAGTCTGGGTCTTCATGTTCCGCTCGGGCGTGCACGCGACTTTGGCTGGCGTCATCGTCGCATTCTGCATTCCGATCACCGTGCAGAAGGATGGCGGCGAGAGCCCGCTGCACCGGCTGGAGCATCTGCTGCACCACCCGGTTGCATTCGTTGTGCTGCCGATTTTCGCATTCGCGAATGCGGGCGTGTCGCTGACCGGCTTGTCGGCTCAGGCCTTGCTGGAGCCGTTGGTGCTTGGCACAGCGACTGCACTCCTGTTGGGCAAGCTCGTGGGCGTCATGGCGGGATCGGCGGCGGTGATCCTTCCAGGTTTCGCGGCGATGCCAGCAGGGGCACGGTGGCCCCACATGCTCGGCATTTCCCTGCTGTGTGGCATCGGGTTCACGATGAGCTTGTTCATCGGCCTCTTAGCCTATGACGATGTGACTTTGCAGGATCGTGTAAAAATTGGCGTGCTTGTAGGCTCAATCCTCGCAGGCTGTCTTGGCTATCTGGTGCTTCGCTGCCTCAGGCGCGATTCTGATTTCAAAACTCAATGACCGCTTGTGGGCGAGCTCCCGCCGCAGAGCAGCGTCATCCTTGAATGGCGTGATTAGATGGACGCAGCCGGCCTGCCGCATTCCAGGCTACGGTGAATTCAAGTGCCCCCGACGCGGACACTCAGAGAACGCCAGATTTCAGCGAGACATCTGGCGGGCGGCTGCGCCCGTGAAGCTGGCGGCGGCGCCCTTGGTGTCGTGCGGTTGGAGCAATAGCGGGACCCGCGTTGGGCCCTGGGTTATGGCAAGACGGACGCCGATACCTCCGCAGTCCGGAACACCGATGTGTGCTGTTTGCCACATCTCTGCAAGCGTCGCCTTCATTACTGCGATGGCAAACGTGTAGCCCAGACAGCGCCGCGGGCCGGCGCTGAATGCCAGGGGATGATATGCGGTCGGCTCCCTGTCCAGCCAGCGCTCCGGTGCAAAGCGCTCTGGCGCATCATAGGCCGAGGGATCGCGATTCATCACATGTGAGCTGATGAACACACGATCGCCTGCCGACACGTCGATGCCGTCAATGCAATCATCGCCGACACAGCGTCGGATCTGGAAGGGCACCGGCGGAGACATGCGCAAGGCTTCCGCTACGACGGCGTCCAGAAACGGCGTCGTCCGGCCTGCAGATGCGATCTCCTGGTCAAGGCGGCGCGAAACCTCAGGATTCCAGGCCAGGTGCAAGAGGCACCAGTTGATGGCGGTCGCCGTGGTGTGAAAGCTTGCGCCGTAAAGAGTCCAGAACTGCGCCGCTTTGGCCTTGGCATCGAGCGGTGAGCCTTCGTCATCGACGACGCTGGCGATGCGGGTCAAGAGATTATCCCCGGGCGGGCGCCGGCTTATCCAGTCTATCAGCGTCGCTTCTGTGAGCTCCGCATGGCGAACGAGCCGATGGTAGGGCAGGCCGGGAATCATGGCCGGCGCAATCAACGTGGCAAGGTCAAACTGGAGATTGGCATGTTGTTCGAGCAAGTCGGCGATCGCAAGGATCTCCGGATCATGGTCTGCGCCGAACAGCATGGCGGCGGCAGCGCGTCTTACGATGCGCTTTATCGGAGTGCGCGCGTCAAAGACGGACCCGCGTGGCCATGCGTCGATCTCCTCGCGAACAATGGCTGCTAGACGATCCTCCTGCGCACATATTCTCCCCTTTGCGAGACCGGGCGCGTAGGCGCGGCGAAGTTTGGTCTGCTCCTCGCCGTTCATTCGGATCATGCCATCGCGCAGTCGTCGCTGCGCCGAGCCGGAGGGGCCGCGCACGGGAGAGAGGCCCATGGAATGAAAACGCGCGGGGTTTTCCAGAATCTGCTCAGCGGCGGCCTCGGTCGCGACGAAGACGCCGCGGCGACTACGTTTCCGGCGCTTGAGCGGTGGATCGATGCCAAAGGTAGGTCCTAGTCTCGCGTGCAAGCGATGACCGGCCCACACAGGGTCAAGCGCGAGGGAGGCATAGGCCGAAGCGCCCGGCATACCAGCGAGAATTGTCCGACGTTCACGCCCAGCAAGCACTTCGCACCCTCCGTCCCCGAGAGACAATCGCACAGAATCTCGCTCGCTGGAAAGAGCCGCCGTATGTGAGTTGGGTGCTCCGCTACGAACGGCGCAGATGAGGCGATGACCCGCCGGCCCGGTTAGGGCAGGGCCAGTGGCCGCACTGGAGCGACCGGGCCGAATAGCCACAATTTCCCCTTCGGCTAACTCGGGGCCCTTAGTCCCGACCTTAGGGCTTTGACTTCCAGGCGCCATCCGCGCCGCGCGCGATGATGACCACATTACCCGCGTCGAAATCGGGATCCTGAGCGCCAAGGTCGAAGTACCAGGCGAAGCCCTGGCGCACGCGCCAGTAGCTGACCTTCGTTTCATCGATCCCCAGTGCGCCGCAAGCTTTGACTTTCACGTCCTTCGGCAGCTCGGCCCGCGCGGCGGCCGGCGCCTCGGCGATGGCGGCTTTCAGCGCGTCCTGTGGATCGGGATCGGCGCCGTAAAGCGCAAGGACCATGCGCCCGGCGCCCGCTGCGCCGTAGACCGCGGAGTTTAGTTAGGAGATTTCCGCACGGTGGGCGCCGCCTGCGAAGGCAAGTTCCGCTTCGGCTGGGCAAAGGCCTGTGCCCGGCAGAGGAACCGCCCCCTCTGCACAAGTTGCGGTCACGGGCGCTTTTGCAGGCTCAGAGATAGTTGGTGCAGGTTGGCGCCCAGCGAGCAGCGCAGTGGCGCCAATCACAAACAATGCTCTCATCATCCCCTCCGCTTTCGCGCGACATCGCGTGCCGGTACGACCCGAGCAAGGCGCAGCGCAGGCGGCTTATGGGTAGGGTCCGTGCATTGCACCCGGGACGGCGGAAATGGCCGGACCGGAGCGCGCCGGCCATTCCCCTTGAAGCCCTCAGAGGTCGACCTGCTCGAAGAGGGCCAGGGCGTCATCGACCTCCACGCCATCGGCGTCGTCACCGGCGCCATTGCCCGCGAGCGGGAGAGCGCCACCGCCCGTTCATTCGAGCCCGTTGATTTGGTCGCGCCGGAGGAAACCCACGCGAACCTGTGCTGGTGGTGTCCAACTGAATTGACCTCGCTTCAGGTAGGTCCAACATGCCCGCCCGAGTCCGGAGTGAGCGACCGTGAGACAGGTTGAGGTCCCGCCAAAACGCATCGCCCGCTTGGCTGCGACCTTTCGCGTACGCATCCGGGAGGAACCGCGACACTCTGAAGGTCGTTTGGTCATGATGAGAAATTCGATTTTGGCGCTGCTTTGCGCCTTGTTCGTGTCTGGAGGCGTGGCGATGGCGACCGAAGAACCCTCTTTCACTGTAGCGATTCATGAAGGCGACTTCGAAGTGCGGGACTATCCGGCGCTGGTAGTGGCTGAAGTCACCGTCAGCGGCTCTCGTGATCAAGCATCGAACGCGGGCTTTCGATTGCTTGCTGGGTATATCTTCGGAGGCAACACGCGCCGCCAAAGCATCGCGATGACGGCGCCTGTGGTGCAACAGCCCGC
>CANJIL010000100.1 GCA_947474455.1 Hyphomonadaceae bacterium
CAGGAGAAGTGCCTGGGATGGCTGACACGAAGTACCACAGGTCAGCGGCGTTGCGCCCCCGCCCAACTGGAACTATCCCTTGGACACGGTGGAGGTATTCGTGTCGCGGTCGGGCTGGCATTTGCGTTTGGGTCTGGTGGCGATCGCATTCGCCGCCATCCTGCTTCGTGCGCTCGTACCGGCTGGCTACATGCTCGGTCAGGCGGAGACGGGAGACGGCCGCTATCTGGTTGTTCAACTCTGTGACGCGCATGAAGCGGTCGCCACTGCGATCGACCTCGACACCGGAAAGCTTGTTTCCCTCGCAGATCTGAAGCGTCCAGGGCAGCAGAAGACTGGTGCAGATCACAACGCATGCGTCTTTGCAGCCGCAAGCGATTTTGCAACGCCGTCAGCTCCACAGATCAACGCCCCGATCCTGGATGAAAGCGTCGTCCAGGGCGATGCCGGCGCCTCGCCGAGCCATCTCGTGCAGGTCGCGTCCCTGCCGCCGGCAACGGGTCCTCCGGCAAGCGCCTAGGTCCGCGTGCGCGGACAGGAAGCTAGCCGCGCGGGACCACCCTCATCTCAGGCACAATTCAGTCATCGACGTGGGCGCGCGCCCGCGCCTTCCTTCCATGAGTTCAATCATGTCTCACACGCTTCGATTTGCGCTACTGGGCTGTTCTGCCCTTGCGCTTGCAACCCCTGCCCTCGCGCAGGAATCGGCCCAGACGACTTTCACGCTTGGCGACACCGACACAGTGGTCGTCACGGCCAATCGCATCCTGACCTCGATCGATGTCATTGCCAGCGACATCGCCCAGGACGCCAATGTCGACTATGGTTGGGAGCTGGTCAGCAAGCTGCCGGGCATCCTGATCACCGAGTTCAACCAGGGCGCCACAAGCGGCAAGCTTTCGTTCCGCGGGTTCAATGGTGAGGGCGAAGTCAACGCGGTCAAATTCCTGATCGATGGCATTCCGTCAAACTCGAACGACGGCAACATGCCCTACATCGACATGATCTTCCCGCTGGAGATCAACAGCGTCGAGGTCGTTCGCGGCACCACAGACCCGCGCTACGGACTGCACAGTATCGGCGGCAACGTCACCTTCCTGACCCGAACCGGCGGCAACTACCTCGACTCTCGTGTCTCGGTTGGAAGTTTCGCCGAGTATGATGTCCAGCTGGCGGCTGGCTTCGAAAGCGGCGCTCTCAGCCAGAACTACAGCGCATCGTATCGCCAGGGTGACGGATATCGGGACCACTCGGAGAGCGATCGCTGGGGCGTTTCTGGAAAGTGGAACTATGAGATAGCCGAAGGCACAACGCTGGGCGCCAGCGCACGCCACTACGAGGCCAACGCACAGGAGCCTGGCTACCTCACAAGCACGGTGGCCTATTCCACGCCGACAGCAACCAACGCCTACAATGCGACCGATCTCGACACGCGCGAGATGAATCAGTTCAGCATCAACCTGGACTCCAGCCTGTCGGACGCGCTCTCCTTCAAGTCCCTGGCCTGGCTCAACCAGCTTCGTGATGACAGGTTCGTCAAGTTCTCGGCGACCGCCTCTCAGCAGAACCGCTACACGGAAGAAGACCACTGGGGGGCGCTCGCTGCCCTCACCTATGCGCCTGAGGTATCCTTCGCAAAGAGCCTGTCCGTGGAGCTTGGCGCCTCAGTTGAGGAGCAGGACAATATCTCCAAGCGCTTCAACACCGTGCTTCGGGTTCCCACGACCCAGACGCGGGATCAGGCGTTCACCCTCAGTGTGAAGGGCCTCTATGCCCAGGCCGATATCGAACTCACCGACTGGCTAAAGATCGTGCCGGCCTGGCGGGTCGACTGGGTCGATGGCGACTTCGTCAACCGGCTGAGCAATGCGCCTGCAGGCATCAATGAGTATGGCGCCATCCAGCAGCCCAAGCTGTCCATCGCAGCTACGCCTATGGAGAATGTCACCCTGTATGCGAACTGGGGCAGGACGTTCCAGATCGGGGTCGGTTCGGGCGCGTATCTCATTCCGCCGCGCCTGGTCGATCTGGAACCCTCAACAAATGAGGGCTGGGAAGCAGGGATCCGCTACGCACCGGATGCAAACACCGAGCTGCGCGCCGCGATCTGGAAGCAGACGGCGACGGGCGAGATCAAGCGGAGGCTCAACGACCCGCTCGGCGACTTCGACAACCTTGGCGCAACCGAGCGCGATGGGGTGGACGTTCAGGCGAGCACCAGTCCGATCGACGGGCTGTCGCTCTGGGGCGCGATCGCCTGGCAGCGTGCGAAGATCACGACTCCTGATCCGGCGACCCCAACGCTTGCCGGAAAGGCGATCGATCACGTGCCGAGCTGGCTCTATAACGCCGGCATCGACTATCGTGTGACGCCGGAGCTGACACTCTCTGCGTCGGCGCGCGCCCAGACATCGTATGAACTCACCACATCCAACGACCGCGGTCGCTTTGGCGACTTTGTTCTTCTCAACGCCAGTGCGAGCTATGCTCTCACTCCGTGGGCGGAAGCCGGACTGGAGATCCAGAACATCGGAGACGAGTACTACGAGTATGTCTGGTGGGACGGCGCGCAGACGCTGCACAGCCCTGGAGAAGGACGTGCCGTGATCGCTTCGCTGAGGCTCCGCAGCTGATGAGCCGCCCAATGCGATCGGGAGCAGTGCGCAGACTCGTCAGGCAAATCCATCTCTGGATTGGCCTGAGCCTTGGCGCGCTGCTCCTGCTCGCGGGTGTCACCGGCTCGGCGCTGGTCTTCTATGTCGAGATCGACCGCTGGCTGCATCCGGAAATCAGTGCTCCCGCAGCGTCCGCACGGCCAGATTTCGACCTGGCCTTGCAGACCGTGCGGCAGGCATTCCCGGACAAGCAGGGACCCTGGCGTTTCGAGGTGGTTGGGGATGGCGGGGCAATCCCAGCCCGTTACTACAACCCGCCTGAGCGCGCCGATCGCGCCTTTGCTCCCATGATGGTCTGGCTTTCTCCCGATGGATCCTCGGTTCTGCGCCGGGACTATTGGGGCGACTATCTGATGACCTGGCTTTACGACCTGCACTACCGGCTGCTGCTTGGAACAAGCGGCGCTCTCATCATGGGGTATGCTGGTCTCGCTTCACTGTTCTTGCTCTTCACGGGCGTGTGGGCCTGGTGGCCGCGTAAGGGACGTCTCAGGTCGGGTCTGCGACTGAAGCTTAGGGCCAATCCCGTCAGATCACTGTACGATTGGCACAAGCTGGCTGGGTTGATCGGCGCGATTCCGCTGCTTGTTGTGTTCGCAACAGGCGCCATGTTGAGCCTTCCAGGGGAAACACGCACGGTGCTTGAGGCAACACTCGGCCCGGTCAGCGATGTCGCACCGCCCCTCGTACAACCACAGGCCTCAGCCATCACCATCAAGTCGGCAATCGCGGCCGCTGCAGAGCGGCTTCCGGATGCGCGACTGGCCTGGATCGAAACGCCCGGCGCCAGCAAGAACGTCTACACGCTGCGACTCCAGGCGCCAGAGGATCCCAGCCGGCGTTTTCCGCACAGCTACGTCTATGTGTCGGCAACCGATGCCTCGGTCCTGACCGTCGACGATATCCGGATACATCCGTCCGCCAACGTGGTGCTCAACTGGTTGCACCCTCTGCATGAGGGCTCGTTTGGCGGCATTGCACTGCGCGTTATCTATTTCGTTGTTGGTCTGATACCCGTAGCACTGTTTCTCACGGGCCTCGCGCGGTGGCTGATCCGACGCAAACGCTCTTCGGACGCTGCGTTCAACGCGAACGAGGCCTGATGTGAATAGACGCCCAAAGGGTAAGGACGCCCCGACAATCGGAGCGCCCTTCTTGGGTCAGGCAGTTTGGTGCGGGACGCCTGTGAGCTGCCCCAAGCTTTCGGGTATCCCCAAGCCTGAATGACGAACGGCAGAATTGGGCCCCAACTTCGCAGGGCCCGGCCTGGGTTGCCAATGGCTGCCGCGCTCGGAAGTTGCCGGTCGCGCCTGCCCTGCTGATCAGGCTAGAGCTCGCCCAA
>CANJIL010000101.1 GCA_947474455.1 Hyphomonadaceae bacterium
GCCTCGCAATCCAGCGTCATCCAGATAAGGCCCCCCGCCCAGTCGAACAGCCAGTTTGGAGCGAAAGGCTCGAGCGCCGCAACGACAATCGGCCCGCCGGAAGGCGGCGTATTGATCCGCCATAAAGGTCGCCCATCTTCCAGGCGAGAGAGGTTGCGAATTCCGCTCCAATAGTTTGCCGCTGTGTCTTCTGACAGCACGCGTGGCGATCCATCATCGCGCCAGAGCGTGTTCATCATCGCTATGCGAGCGGCCACGGATGGCCCGAAGCCTTCAAGACGCACGGCCGTGAGGGCGCCGCCGCCCGTCGCGTGGGCGGGGATATGAGCGGCTGCCTGCACATCGGCTTGCGAGCGCATGGCTCTGGCCAAGGCGCGTCGGGCCTGGTCTGCTGAAAGCCCCTCAACGGCGACCGTAGCCTGCGTTGTCGGCCGCGGCAGTACCTTGAGGGTTATCTCGGTCAGGACGAAAAGACGCCCCCAGCTGGCAGCCGCCAGTTTCGGAAGGTCGTAGCCAGTGACGTTTTTAACCACCTTAGCACCGGCGATGAAACGTTCGGCGCGTCCCGAAACCGCTTCGAATCCCAACAGGTGGTCGCGAGCGCTTCCCGCGGAAAGGCGCCGCGAACCTGCAACGCCGGCTGCAACCACGCCTCCGATTGTTGCTGTCGCATTCGCGTTGCCGAAGATCGGCCCGTGATCAAAAGGATCGAAGGCGAGCATTTGTCCCTGGCTGCCTACGAGAGCTTCGATCTCCGCCAAGGATGTGCCTGCGCGAACCGTCAGCACCAGCTCGGCGGGGTCATAGTCGATCACGCCGCTGATGCCGGCGGTTTCCAGAATTGCAGACATTCGCGGCGCTCCGATCTGCGCCTTGCTGCCGCCGCCACGGATCTCCAGATGGTCGCCTGACCTGAGTGCGTCTGCGACAATATCAGCCACATCAGCTGCGTTATGTGGGAGGGGCGTAGGGCGGAGCGACATTGTCAGAAGCGTGGAAGATCGGGGAATGCAGTTTTGCCAGCGTGCACGTGCATACGGCCAAGCTCTGCGCAGCGATGCAGCGTCGGAAACACCTTGCCGGGGTTCAGAAGCTGTTGCGGATCGAATGCGCACTTGACCCGCTGCTGGTGCGCGAGATCCTGCTCGGAGAACATCTCAGGCATGAGATCGCGTTTTTCGATGCCGACGCCATGTTCGCCCGTCAGCACCCCGCCAACGGTGACGCACAGACGCAGGATATCGTTGCCAAATGCTTCAGCCTGTTCGAGTTGGCCGGGCTTATTGGCGTCGTACAGGATCAAAGGATGCAGATTGCCGTCGCCTGCATGGAAGACGTTTGCGACGCCAAGGCCGTATTGCTTAGACAGTTCATCGATCCTGCGCAACACATCGGGCAGACGCCGCCGCGGGATTGTGCCGTCCATGCAGTAGTAGTCGGGCGATATGCGTCCAACGGCGGGAAAGGCCGCTTTGCGACCAGCCCAGAACTTCAGCCTTTCTGCCTCCGTTGTAGAGGTGCGACACGAGACGGCGCCGTTCCTGGCGGATATCCGCTGAACCTCTTCGACGAGATGATCGCACTCTGCATAGGGACCATCGAGTTCAACGATCAGCAGTGCGCCAACGTCGAGGGGGTAACCGGCGCCGACGAATGCTTCCGCTGCTTCGATCGCCAGCTTGTCCATCATCTCCATGCCCGCGGGGATGATGCCGGCGCCGATGACATCGGCGACGAACTGGCCGCCTTGCTCAACTGTGGGGAAACCTATCAAAAGCGCACGCGCTGTCTGCGGCCTTGGCAGAAGGCGTACGGTTGCTTCCGTGACTACGCCAAGGAGACCCTCCGAGCCGACCATCACGCCGACGAGATCAAGGCCGGACTGGTCAAGATGCGCTCCGCCCAGGCGGAGGATCTCCCCGCTCATCGCGACAATCTGCAACGCGATCACATTGTTGGTGGTGAGACCGTATTTGAGGCAATGCACGCCGCCGGAATTTTCCGCGACGTTTCCGCCAATCGAGCAGGCGATCTGGCTGGAGGGATCGGGCGCGTAGTAAAGGCCGGCATGTTCGACTGCTTGGGTTACGGCGAGGTTGGTCACGCCTGGCTGTACGACCGCGATCCGGTCGTCAAAGTCGACCGACAGAATGCGATTGAACTTCGCCATGCCCAGCAGAACGGCATCGGCCAGCGGCAGCGCTCCGCCCGACAGAGACGTGCCGGCCCCTCGCGGCACGACCTTGACGCCTTCGTTCTGGCACCAGCGCAGAATCTTTGAAACCTGCGCCACCGTCTCTGGAAGCACCGCAATCATCGGCGGCTGGCGGTAGGCGGTCAGACCATCGCTCTCAAAAACCTTGAGGCTGTTTTCATCGGTGATGACCCCATCTCCGGGCACGATCGCACGTAAAGCCGAGGCAATGGACGCTCGGCGAGCAATGACGTTCCGGTCAGGCTCAGGCATGATTATCGAGATGGCCGACCTCCGCGATCGAGCCATAGACGTATCCCGATTTTAAGCCGCGAGTAAAATGGACGTATTGATGAGCTGATCTATCTATTTCCTTGTTTTGCTTGACTGCGTTGTCTCCGCGCCCCTGAATTTCGGAATAGCGGAGCGATTGCTGCACGTTATGCCACATTGAATCCCGCCTAGGGGCGCAGATGTTTATTCTGCGGCTATAGCGAACGCGGTCGTGTAGTTTGAGCTGTCGTTCGCCCGGATGGGATTTCCTGTGACATCGGCATCTACCATGCGTCTTCCCTGGCGGCGCCTTCTGGTGGCTTATCAGCAGTCAGATAATCGACGTTCCGTCCTGGAAATCGCCGTGACCGTGGTCCCGCTTCTTTTGTTATGGGCAGGCGCCTGGTGGGCGGCTGTGACGGGCTTGTGGTGGGCGGCTTTGCTGCTCTCAGTGCCGGCGGCGGCGTTCGTCGTGCGATTGTTCATGATCCAGCATGATTGCGGACACCAATCCTTTTTCAGCCACGCAGCACTCAACCATTGGGTAGGCCGCGTCATCGGTGTGATCACGCTGACGCCTTACGATTGCTGGCGGCGCGAGCACGCGATTCATCATGCAACGTCCGGCGATCTCGACCGTCGGGGCGTCGGCTCGCTGGTGACGCTGACAGTTGATGAGTACCGCGCCAAGACGCCCTTGGGGCGTCTTGCCTATCGCGCGTACCGCAATCCATTCGTGCTATTTGTCGTCGGACCTGTCTGGGTCTTCTTCGTGCAGCAAAGACTGCCACTGAAGACGATGCGCGAAAGCTGGCGACAGCTGGCGTGTGCGCTGGCGACTAATGTGGCGCTGGCCCTCTTTGTTGCCGCAGCGATCTGGCTGGGCGCCTGGCCTGGGCTCGTCCTTGTCCACGTGACGACCCTCGCATTGGCGGCGGCCGGCGGCGTATGGCTGTTTTTCGTGCAACACCAGTTCGAGCAGACACATTGGGCGCGAGGCGAGGCGTGGGACCCGGTCGAAGCCGCTCTGAAGGGCAGCTCGCATTACGTCCTGCCGCCGGTTCTGCGCTGGCTGACCGCTAACATCGGCGTGCACCATGTGCACCATCTTGCATCCCGTATACCCTTTTATCGCCTGCCTAAGGTGCTCAAGGACCATCCCGAACTCAGCCAGATGAGCCGGGTGACGCTCGTCGACAGCATCCGATGCGTGGGGCTGGCGCTGTGGGATGAAAAACGGATGAAGCTGGTGTCGTTCGCTGACGCACGGTGATTTGCCCTGCACGTCGACGGCGGCCATCCACAAGGTCTCACCGCGCGCCGCAAATAGGCAAATAAAGCCTGCAATTGTGCAAAGAAGGCTGACCCCGGCCAGGGCTCTGGCTGATTTGCCAAGGTCCGATTTCGTTGATTAA
>CANJIL010000102.1 GCA_947474455.1 Hyphomonadaceae bacterium
CGCTAGTCGCCTTCGTGGGCGTGACGTTGATCCCTTTCTTGCAGCTTGGCGGCGACAAATTCGGCCCCGCGCCCGGCAATCACATCCTTCTGAAAGCGTTCGTCCAAATTCTCGTAGACGGCGCGATCTCCAAACAGAAAGCGCTTGTCGAGAATGGACGTGCGGATCGTGACGTCTTCCTTCGAGAGCTTCACGCATTCATCGATGGTACGGAAGGAGTGGCCGACCTTGAGGCCAATGTCCCACAGCGCATAGAGCATGTATTCGATGACGCTCTCGGCCCAGGCCGTCTGCTTGTAATTGCGGACGAAGAGAATATCGACGTCGGAGGAAGGGGCGAGAACGCCGCGGCCGTACCCGCCGACGGCGACGACCGCCATGCGTTCCGCCTCGGTCGGGTTGTGGGCGCGGAAGATGTGGACGACGGTAAAGTCGTAAAGCGCCGAGAGCGCTTCATCCATCACAGCAGACAGCAGTCCGGCGGTGTCGAGGCCGTCAGCCCCCTCCTCCAGCCGTTCCTGCGCGATCATGCGGCCGCGGAACAGTGCAGCATGGATCAGGTCGAGCGCCCGCTTGCGCTGTGCGACGGGATCTGAACCGTTATCGAGCGCCGCCGCGGTGAGCTGGATGCGCAGTTTCCTGCCGTCGACAATGTCGGCAATGCGCCATGGGCCCGGCTTTGGCTGGCCGGAGCGGACGGGCTGGGGTTGGTCGGGAGCCGGTTCGGCGTCGAGCATGCCGGTTATCTAGCCCTGTTTGACGTCACGCAACAGATCGCAGATGAGCGGCCAAGACGCGCAGACTATCTGAAAAGACAGGTAAACAGCCGCCGATTGCCCGGTCCCGCCCCGCAAGGCAGGCTCCAGGCCGGGAAGACGCCGGGACCGCAATGACAGATCCACTTGAGCTCGCAGCCACGGTGCTCACGCTCGTATCCGTCATCCTGTCCGTGAAACGAAGCCTCTGGCAGTTCCCGTTCGGAATCGCAGGCACGACGCTGGGCTTTTTCGTGTTCTGGGGCGCGGGGCTTTATTCGAGCGCGGTCCTGCAGCCGTTCTTCGTGGCCGTGCTTGTCTATGGCTGGGGGTACTGGTTGCGGGGCGAGGACAGCCGCCGGCCGAGGATCAAATCCACCAAGCTCTGGATTGTCTCCGGCGCATGCGTCGGGGCGCTTGCGCTTGCAGCCGCCGCCGCGCTTGCGCTGGAGACCTATGGCGACGCCAATATGGCGCTTGGCGACGCCTCGATCCTCGCCCTCAGCGTCGTCGCCCAGATCCTTCTCAGCCGGAAGCAGATCGAGAACTGGCATGTCTGGATCCTGATCAACGCCATTTCGATCTATGTCTACGCCTCGCAAGCGCTGTGGCTTTACACGGCGCTCTACGTTTTCTTCTTTTTCAACGCTTTCTGGGGCTGGTGGGAATGGCGCAGGGAGATGCGCAGCTATCAGAGCGCGACATGAGCGAAACAGCGCATCGCAACAGGCCGAGGCGCGTCACGCTGTTCGGCGCAGAATCGACCGGCAAGACCACGCTGGCGGGCCAGCTCGGCCGTCATTTCAGCTCTGTCGTCATTCCCGAATATGGCCGGACTTATACCGAACAGCATGGTCAGGACGCCTCCACAGCCAGGGACATGATGAAAATCGCGCGCGGCCATCTGGAGCTACGGCGCGCGGCCGAGCGCGAGGGTGGCCGTCTGCTGATCGAGGATACCGATCCGGTCCTGACCGCCATCTGGTCTGACATCCTGGCTGGCTGGCGCGACCCGTGGTTCGACACGTTTGAGGACTATCCGGCCCTCTACCTGCTCTGCGACATCGACCTGCCGTGGGTAGGCGACAGCGTGCGCTATTTCGGCGACCCGGAAAAGCGCCGGAGATTCCACCTGGCCTGCGAGCGCGAGCTCGTCACAAGAAAAGTGAACTTCATCCGCATTTCAGGAACCAGCGAGCAACGGCTCGCCCGGGCGATCGAGGCCGTTGAGGGGCTAGTGGTGTAAGAAGCAAAACCGGCCAGCCGGGGGAGCGGCTGGCCGGTCGTTGGCTGGATCGTTTCAGCTTGGGAGTAGTTTCAGGCCACTCCGCCGCCGGTGAACGCTGTCGCAAGCACGCAGAGCACAGCCGATGGCGTGAGGTTGGGGAGTTAGGCGATGCCGCCGCCGAAGCCGTTGGCCATCATGTAGAGGACCATCGCGAAGCCTGCGCGAGCCAAGGGAGTTCACGCCTTCGAGCTTCGTTTGTTTGATCAGACCGTTCATTTTCTTGTCTCCGTTTCTTGTTTTTCGGCTGCGCCTTCTGTCGGGCCTCGCCATTGCGGACTTGTCAGCAACCGCTGTGCGAGAGTTTTTTAACTACGTTGATCGCTGTTTTTGTTGGCTTTTTATACCAAAAGATGGCTGAGTCTTCACACACTATTGGCGTGTTTCGCCATTCAGACGGCGCTTTTCACCATCGATGCGGCGATCTCTGAGCGACTAGTTGGCGGAAACGCCAGACCCTTTCTTGAGCCGGTAGACCAGCTCGAGCGCTTCCTTGGGCGTCAGCGTATCGGGGTCGAGTTCGGCCAGTACGCGGTCAGCCTCAGACGGCCCGTGAGAAGCGGCCGGGGCGGGGGCGAAGGCGGCGAAGAGCGGCAATTCTTCCAGGCGTTTTGCCCCGCTGTCTTTCGCTTCGAGCCGCTTCAGCACCGCTTCCGCACGGCGGACGGCGGCGGCGGGGAGGCCCGCGAGCTTGGCCACCTGCACGCCATAGGACCGGTCGGCCGGGCCGGGCTTCACTTCATGGAGGAAAACAAGGTCCCCGCCCCATTCCTGGGTGCGCAGGCTGGCGTTGGCGCAGGCTTTCAGCGTGTCGGCGAGGCCGGTGAGTTCGTGATAGTGCGTCGCAAACAGAGCGCGGCACTTGTTGATTTCGTGCAGATGCTCGACAGCCGCCCAGGCGATGGCGAGACCATCCCAGGTCGACGTGCCGCGGCCGACCTCATCGAGGATGACGATGGAGTTGGGCGTGGCCTGGTTGAGGATCGCAGCCGTCTCGATCATCTCGACCATGAAGGTTGATCGACCACGGGAAAGATCGTCGGAGGCGCCGACGCGCGAGAAGATGCGATCGGCGATACCCAGACGCAGCTTGCGTGCGGGAACATAGCAGCCGGCCTGGGCGAGAATGGCGAGCAGCACGTTCTGGCGCAGGAAGGTGGATTTGCCGGCCATGTTGGGGCCGGTGATCAAAATCAGGCGCGGGCCGTCCTGGCCGGTTGCGTCGAGACGGCAATCATTGGCGGTGAAGCCCTGCCCGCTTGCGCGCAGGGCTGCTTCGACGACCGGGTGGCGGGCGCCTTCAGTCTCGAAAACGGGCGTATTCGCCAGCTGTGGGCGGACGGCGGAAATTTCGGCGGCCCACTCTGCATTGGCGGAGGCGACATCGATGCGGGCAAGGCCATCGGCGACCATCGCCAGCTCAGGGCCGAGCGCGTCGACCTCCGCGACGAGGCGGTTGAAGATCTCCATCTCGCGCGCGAGCGCCTCGTCATCGGCGCGGCTGATCTTCGCTTC
>CANJIL010000103.1 GCA_947474455.1 Hyphomonadaceae bacterium
GGCCTGATGACGGTCGCCTGCCTCCTGCGCAACACGGTTCTGGCGGCGTGCGCGCGGCGCGGCTGGGCGGTGCCGGCGGAGCTTGAGGCCTGAGGTCGATTGCGGAAAGTAGCATAAATGCTGGTTATTGCCTTTCTCAGGGGGCCCGCTTTGACGACAAAATTGTCCATTTCCCTCACTGATGCGCACGTCAAACTGATCGATAAGGCCGTTGACTCCGGGCAGTTCGTGTCGGCCAGCGAAGACGTGCGCATCGTTCATGGCCACCGCGACATGCGTGCGGATGATGTATGAACCGGGAGAAATTCGAATCCCTCTGGGTCGCGCAGGGCGGCCGTTGCGCCATTTGTGGCGAGGCGATGCCGGCGGGGCGGTTTGATGTTCCACACGCCACCGTCTGGAAGAAGAAGCGGCCGACAGTCGATCACATAAGGCCGCGCGTGAAGGGCGGGAGTGATGATCTGGCGAACCTCCAGCTTGCACATGCGGCATGCAACTGGCGGAAGGGCGATAGCTGGCGCGGTTGAGGGGCATTGAGGCTCGGCGATCCGTTGTGGGCATGAGGGCGCATTCCCGCCGATGGCGGAGGGGTGTGGGTTTCCGGTTTTGCAGGTGATCAGCTCGTATCGGGCGTGACGAGCGCGGTGTGACATCGTTGTGCGAGGAGTGTCGTGTGGCGCAAGCGGGATATCGGCCGCTGGACGGTAGAATGGCCTGCCGGGCCTCGGAAGTAGGGTTCACTCCTTGCCAGTGCAGGTGATCGCGCATGCGAGGAGGAAGGCCCGTTCGCGTGCATTGTGCGTGAGCGCGGCGGCGAGTTCTTCGCGGTCATCAACTTGGCCAGGTCTGCCGCCTCGAAGAAGGAGACGCACGATGGGTGCAGCTGTAGCTAAAAGTAAAAGGGCGCCCTGAAACAGGACGCCCCTGGGAGTCGGTGGTTGGCGCAGAACGCCAGGCTATTCTTTCGCTTCCGCGACACCGGCGAAGATTTCCTTCCGCATGCCGTTCTTGCGGCCTTCGCGCTCGTAGGCGCGCGCGCCGGAGAGCGTGTTGAACATGCTGTAATTGCCTTCGTGGCACGCATATTCGTAGGTCGGCTGTTCCGACACGTTCAGCGGCATCTGGGCTTTCCACGGCTGCGAGTAACGCGTGGGATCTTCGATCGTGTATTCATAGAGGAGCTGACCATCGTTCGCGCGGCTGAAGCGCTCGGTGATCTTGCCCTTCTCGGAGATGAAGCCGCCCTGCTTTGGCTCGACATTGGTGGTTTCGACCACCAGCGTGTTGCCCTCATAGTGGCCGATGGAATCGCCGCCCCATTTGGGAACGGCGGCAGGGCCGTGCGTGGAACCGATATTGACGATCCGCGCCTCGTGGATCTGCTCCGTCAGGATCATCACATGGGTCGGGCTCTGCACGATCTGGATGACGTTGTTGTACATCTGGTTCTGCAGCGGCGGGCCACCGGAGCCGTGATAGACGCAGCGCTCGCCCACGCCACGCTCCTCCGGATTGTCGCTCGGCCGGTCTGCATACTCTTCGTCATCCGCCGTGAGGCCGCGCCTGTTCGAAGGCGCCTTGATGTAAGGGATCTGCCCGTTCGCCGGTTCGACGATCCAGGACGAGCGGTACTTGCCATCGATCTTGCCGAGGTCGGCGCCCGGATCCATCCAGAAGCGGTTGTAGGCGCGGTCGGGGTTCGCATCCGTCAGCAGTTTCGCCTCGGACAAGGAGGCCTCTTCCTTCGCGACGCGGGTGTAGATGTTGCGGTTGAAGAGCTTGTCTCTTTCCTCCTGGCTGACGATCAGCCCGGTGGCGGTTTCAGGACGCGTCATCGTTGTGAGTGACGCCTTGCTGAAGAAGCCCTGGATATCCGGCGCGCCCCAGCTGGTCCTGGGAGGCGTGTAATTCGGCGCAGCCTGCGCCAGCGCCATCGGGGCGCCCGCGAGGACGCATATGAGTGACGCGAGAATCGATGAGCACTTCACAGCGGTTCCTCCTCGTTGTTTGGGTCGCAAGCTTGCGCCCTGGATGTGGCGCCCACAAGGGAGCGCGCATACACAGGTGCGCGAGACCGCTTGGCTGCTCTGACGATCCGCAGGTGCGGCGCCGGCGGCCGTACCTTTCGTTAACGGCAGCGGCCTAGGCGACGCCAAGCTTGCCGCGATCGCCTTCACGGGGAGCTGCGAGTTCCTCGGGGGTCATGAATTCGGCCAGGTCCGCGGCTTCGAAGAAGGGGCGGATTTCCATCTCGGCTTTTTTGCCCGGCATGTGATTGGGCGCGCGCTTCGCCCAGGCCATGGCCTCGTCCATGTCCTTGACCTCCCAGATCGAGAAGCCGGCGACCAGCTCGCGGGTTTCGGCGAACGGGCCGTCGATGACCGTGCGGTTGAGGCCATCAAAGATGATGCGCCGCGCGTCGGCGCCGTTCTTGAGGCCGGCAGCGGCCACGAAGACGCCGGCTTTGACGAGCTCCTCGGTGAACCGGTCCATCGCCGCGAACGCTTCGAGCATATCAGGGGTGGGCGGCGCGGTCATGTCGACGCCCTCAACCGCTTTCGCGAAAACCATAACCCGCATCTGCAGTCTCCTTGCCCGAACTCACGTGCCTGAGCCGGCCCCTTTTGGCCTCTCAAAGGGACGACGAACGAGCTTGCCGCAAATCGACAGGGGTCTGCAAATTTTCCTGGGGCCGCGACGCGCGGGATCAGTATTGGGCCCGGACTGTGACGCCGAAGAGGCGGAGGTCGCTGGGTTGGCCGAGGATCAGGCCGGAATTGCCGGTCTGAATCGTGAGCGCGGTGATGTAGTCCTTGTCGAACAGGTTGCGGGCGAACACGGCGACCTCCCAGCCCGCGTCGAAGCGGTAGCCGATGCTGGCGTTGGTGACGCTGTAGCCCTTGATCCGTGTGTACCGGGAGCTCGAGGCGTCGCTGTTGTAGCTCGAGCGTGCGCTGGTGTCGGAGTGGAGGACGAGTGCGCCATCGCCGAGAGGGAGTTCGTAGTTAAGGCCCAGCGTGCCCGACCA